>BQJD01000012.1 GCA_021604525.1 marine bacterium B5-7
CGTTTTTCTGTTAATGCCGATGCCACCAGACCGGTTGGAACGGCGACGACACCAAGGCCCAGAACGAGTATGACGAAAGTAAAGATCCGCCCGCCCAGGGTTACCGGATAAATGTCTCCGTAGCCAACAGTGGTCAACGTAGTCACCGCCCACCACATGCTGTGCAGGATCGACTTGAATTGATCCGGTTGGGCGGCGTTCTCAAAATAATAAATGCCAACCGAAGCCAGGTAGAGCAAAACGACTATCATGAACCCGAATAATATGAGTTCGTGACGAACATCAAAAAAGGCCGTTGCCAGGCGTTGTGCGGCACGGCTATATCTGAACAATTTGGCGATCCGTAGCAGGCGAAATATTCTTAGTACCCGAAGCGATCGCAGATCCAGTCCAGTTGCCAGATAAAATGGCGCGATGGCGGCCAGGTCGATGAGTCCGTAGAAGCTGAATATGTAACGTAATCGCGATTTGGACGCTATCAGTCGTAGCAGGTACTCGGCAGTAAAAATTACCACGACGACGAGTTCGAATACGTCGAAGGCATGTTGCCACTTCGTCGAAAGATCGGGGAGCGTCTCCAGGGTGAAGGCGACTATGGAGGCTACGATCAGGATCTGGATGATGATAGCGAAATGCCGACCGATCGCCGTATGTTCGTCTATCAGACGCAATGTGCTTTTCATGACGGCTATTGGCTCGCGACCATGTCACTGTCCTGTGTATCACGGACGCGAGCCCGTGATAAGGCATCGCGAGCCAGTACCCGATCGGCATAACCGTTTACATTATCGGCGTTGATTTCGAACTTTGCCCCTCGGGCCCATGACAAGGTATGTCCACACAGGATGTCAGCGATCGTAAATTCATCGCCCATCAAGAACTCACGCTCACCGAGTTTTTGTCCAAAGGTATCGATCGACCGCGAAAACTCGCGACGACAGGCAGGCAGGATCTCGGCGACACGCAGTTTTTCAGGATACAGATAGGCGTTCTTCGCATAGTTCCACAAGGGTGGTTCAATGTCGGTCATGACGAAGTAGTTCCATTCATCAAAGCGGGCACGGTCACGGGTGCCAGGCGTCGGCGCTAGTCGAGTCTGTGGATGCTGATCAGCCAGGTAAGTACAAATGGCAGCAGATTCAGTGATTACGAAATCGTCGTCCTTCAGTATGGGAATCTTGCGTCCGGGGTTTAATTCCTTAACGGCTGCATCGCGCGGCGTGTGAATTTTCAGGTCATATTCTGCCCCGATCTCTTCAAGGGTCCATACGACGCGAATACCGCGGGATTTCGTGGCGGTGTAAAGCTGGTACATCGGAGTTTTTCCTTAAAGCGGGTTGGATTCCAGACATTACGAAGTGTCTTTACAACTGTCAATAGAGGCTCAAAAGGTGACACGTACTGTTATAATTTCACTTTATTAAGCTCTGCCTTTGACTGGACCTGTGACTGATCGTGGTAGTTAAAAATATTGTAGGCGCGGTAAACGCAATACTTCCGGAACGTCTCAGTGAGGACGTTAAAAAGAATGTCCGGGCAGCGGTGCGTTCAACAATCGAGAAGATGGATCTTGTGTCGCGCGAGGAACTGGAAGTACAGCGCCAGGTATTGCAGCGTACTCGCCACAAACTCGAGGCGATGGAAAGCCGGGTCGCCGAGCTCGAGCAACGCCTCGCGAAATCCGTCGACCGCCCATCCTAAGATCCGGCGTTAAAGGCTGTACACACCACCGGTTATTCCCACCATGTTGCATCCTTTAGTGTGTATGGCACTATCCCCGCACCGCGAGCCGTCTCGTCTGTAAATAATGCGGTGAAACCGCGAACCAACTTTTAATCTCAAGGATCGTATTTCGATGTCCCAGTATATTTACACCATGATTGGCGTCAGCAAGACCGTGCCGCCGCGGCGCCAGATCCTGCACGATATTTCCCTGTCGTTTTTCCCCGGTGCCAAGATCGGTGTTCTCGGATTGAACGGCAGCGGAAAGTCGACCCTGCTGCGCATCATGGCCGGGATCGATACACAAATTGAAGGCGAGGCCCGCCCTCAGGCAGGAATTTCGGTAGGATTTTTGCCGCAGGAACCGGCGCTTGACGAAACCCGCGATGTGCGTGGCAATGTCGAACAGGCACTCGCCAACGTCATCGACGCCCTGTCGGAACTAGAGAAGGTGTATGCGGCATATGCAGAACCCGATGCGGATTTCGACGCCCTTGCCAAGCGCCAGAGCGAACTCGAAGACATCGTCCAGGCGAGTGATGGACACAATCTTGAGCGTCAACTCGAGGTCGCCGCCGACGCACTGCGGTTGCCCCCCTGGGATGCCGATGTCTCGCGCCTGTCGGGTGGTGAGCGTCGACGAGTTGCACTGTGTCGATTGTTATTGTCAAAGCCCGACATGTTACTGCTGGATGAGCCGACCAATCATCTCGACGCCGAATCGGTGGCTTGGCTGGAGCGATTCCTGCACGACTATACCGGCACGGTGGTAGCGGTCACCCACGACCGTTATTTCCTCGACAACGTTGCCGGTTGGATCCTTGAACTCGATCGTGGATACGGTATTCCCTGGAAGGGTAATTACTCATCGTGGCTGGAACAAAAGGAAGCACGACTGGAACAGGAACAGAAGCAGGAGTCGGCCCGCATCAAGGTCATGAAGCAGGAACTTGAATGGGTGCGGAGCAATCCAAAAGGACGGCAGGCGAAAGCGAAGGCGCGCTTGAAACGTTTCGACGAACTACAGAACAGCGATTTTCAAAAACGCAACGAAACCAACGAGATCTACATTCCACCCGGTGAACGTCTTGGCGAACAGGTCATTGAAACCAACGGATTATCCAAGCGATTTGGCGACAAGGTATTGTTTGAGGATTTGTCCTTCAGCCTTCCTCGTGGTGGCATCGTCGGTGTGATCGGTGGCAATGGTGCCGGTAAAACGACCCTGTTCAGGATCCTCACCGGCGCTGAACAGCCTGATGAAGGCAATCTTAAAATCGGATCGACCGTGCAACTGGCTGCGGTGGATCAAAGTCGCGATAGTCTTGATGACAGTAAGACGGTATGGGCAGAGATTTCCGATGAACTCGAAAATATCATGGTTGGTCGGTTCGAGATGTCATCGAGGGCTTATGTCGGACGATTCAATTTTAAGGGTTCAGATCAACAGAAGCGGGTTGGCGACCTGTCCGGCGGTGAGCGAAACAGAGTTCATCTCGCCAAGCTCTTAAAGTCTGGTGGCAACGTCCTGCTTCTCGACGAACCAACCAACGATCTCGACGTCGAGACTTTGCGCGCGTTGGAAGAAGCATTGCTGGTCTTTCCGGGTTGTGCTGTCGTCATCAGTCATGATCGCTGGTTTCTTGATCGAATCGCCACACATATCCTTGCCTTTGAAGGCGATTCCAGAGTTGAGTGGTTCGAGGGCAACTACCAGGAATACGAGGTCGACCGTAGACGACGCCTGGGTGATGAAGCCGACCGCCCGCATCGCGTACATTACCGACGAATTGACGCCTGAGTTTTTCCTGAGGGAACGAGTATGCGTACTAATTTATCTCAACTACCCAACGTATTGAATTCGATCTTCTGCAGGCCATCGAGGAGATAGGTGATGCCGTAGCTGTTTACCTCGAGGCTGTTCGATTCATCAAACCAGGCACCGAGCACTACCCGGTATGCAGGTTTGCCGTCGACATCAAGTGAGTGAATTGCCGGACGATGGGTGTGGCCGTGAATCATGATCCGGCAGTCATGCTGACGCAGGGCGTCATCAATGGCTGCGGCACTAACGTCCATGATATCCATGGATTTGGATGATTTGCCCGACTCGCTGATACGGCGGGCTTCGTGTGCATAGGCGAGTCTTTCGTTGATGGACTTGCTCAGAAACTCGCTCTGCCATTGTGGATTGTGAACCATCTGTCGAAACTGCTGATGCTCGGTATCGTCTGTACAGTAGGCGTCACCATGGCTTAACAGGATGGTGTGGCCAGAAATTTCGAGGTAGCACGGGTCTGGCAGCAGGGTGCAGCCGGTCTGTTGGCAAAAATCATTGCCGATGAGGAAATCGCGATTGCCGTGCATCAGATAGACGGTGCAGCCGGATGCGTCGGTAAAACGCTCCAGTAACTCAACCATTTCACTATAGCCGCAAGTCTCAGCAGCGTCGTCGCCTATCCAGAATTCGAACAGATCGCCGAGGATAAATAACACGTCAAGGTTGTTTTCATTGTTTTTGCCATGATGTCCGAGCCAGGCTTTAAAGCGTTGTGCGATGTCGGGGTGCTCAGCGCCGAGATGCAGATCGGAGATAAATTCGGCTCTTTGGGTGTCACCGAGTTGTATGCGTGCCGTTGTGTCAGTGGTCATGTATTGGGCGCTTGGAAAATGATTTGCCGTTACTTGTGTGCCATCCAAGGTTATCGAATGGTCGACAAATCGGTTTTCATCGGAATTTTTCATGTCATCGGGCGATTCTGACAGAGTTTCAGATCGGGTTTGAAAGTATCGGTTTTACGACCGAATTGCCATGCTTGTTTATTGCAAACCTTACCCGATAGGGTAATTTACCTTCACCACGCGGCGCGTTTATACTAGCGAGTTCATTTGCGCCCTGATTTGCAGGGCCTTTTCCAGACGATTAATTTGAGGTGGACCGTGGAACTGACTGGTGCGGATATCCTGGTACGCTGCCTGCAGGACGAAGGTATTAAACATATTTTCGGCTATCCGGGCGGCGCAGCGCTGCATATTTACGATGCATTGTACAAGCAGGACGTCGTAAAGCACGTACTGGTTCGTCATGAGCAGGGCGCCACCCACGCAGCCGACGGCTATGCGCGGGCGACCGGCAAGCCCGGCACGGTCCTGGTTACATCCGGACCCGGTGTGACCAACACGGTCACCGGAATCGCCACCGCCTACATGGACTCCATTCCCATGGTGGTTTTCTCCGCACAGGTTTCAACCGCAGTGATTGGAGATGACGCCTTTCAGGAGGTCGATGCTATCGGCATCACCCGGCCATGCGTCAAGCATAATTTCCTGGTGAAAGACGTTCGTGATCTGGCCGTCACTATCAAAAAGGCTTTTTATATCGCCACCACCGGCCGCCCCGGTCCGGTTCTCGTCGACGTTCCCAAGGACGTCACTGCGGCTATCACCGAGTACGAATATCCCGAACGTATCGATATGCGATCCTATTCACCGTCGAGCCGCGGTCACCCCAAGCAGATTGCCCGTGCTGCCGAACTATTATTGTCCGCCAAGCGACCGATCATCTATACCGGTGGCGGCATCGTGATGGGAAAGGCCCATCAGGAGCTGACTGCACTGGTGAAGCATCTTGGCTATCCGTGCACCAACACCTTGATGGGGCTTGGCGGATTTCCGGGTGATGATCCACTGTTTATCGGCATGCTCGGCATGCACGGTACCTATGAAGCCAACATGTCCATGCACGAGTGTGATGTAATGCTTTGTATCGGTGCCCGTTTCGACGACCGTATTACTGGTGATGTGAAAAAGTTTTCGCCGTTTGCGCGAATTATTCACATCGATATCGATCCGGCCACAATTGGCAAGGTGGTATCGGCGGAGATTCCGATCGTGGGTCAGGCTGGTGCCGTATTGAAGGAACTGCTTGCCGCGATCAAGCGATCGGATCGCACTCCCGATAGCGAGGCACTGAAGACATGGTGGAAGCAGATAGATGACTGGCGGGCTGTTAAAAGTCTTGAGTACGATCGTAAAAACACCAAGGTCATCAAACCGCAATACGTGATCGAAAAACTCTATGAGCTGACCGGGGGCGATGCTTATGTAACCTCCGATGTAGGCCAGCACCAGATGTGGGCGGCGCAGTACTACAAGTTCACGGAGCCGATGCGCTGGATTAACTCGGGCGGTCTTGGCACCATGGGCTTCGGTCTGCCGGCTGCCATGGGTGTGAAGATGGCTCTGCCGGACGCCACCGTCGCCTGTGTCACTGGTGAAGCCAGTATCCTGATGTGCATTCAGGAACTCGCTACCTGCAAGCAGTATGATTTGCCCATCAAGATAATCAACCTGAACAATCGTTATCTTGGCATGGTGCGCCAGTGGCAGGAGTTTTTCTACGACAGACGATATTCGCATTCGTATATGGATGCGCTACCTGATTTCGTGAAGATGGCGGAAAGTTTTGGTCACCGCGGAGTGTTGATCGATAATCCAGCCGACGTTGAAGGTGCTTTGAAAGAAGTACTGGCCGATAAGGATAATTTGTACTTCATGGACTTCATCACCGATCAAAAGGAAAACGTCTATCCGATGATTGCTGCTGGTAAGGGTCATCACGAGATGGCGTTGCAACCCGGCAGTCTTGTCGATGACTCGGTGACCGAAAGGGAGCTCGCCTGATCATGAGACGGATACTTTCCCTGTTAATGGAAAACGAGTCCGGTGCGCTTTCACGGGTTGCCGGTCTGTTCTCGGCACGTGGATACAACATCGAGTCGTTGACCGTGGCACCGACAGAAGACCATTCGCTGTCAAGACTAACCCTGGTTACCAAGGGCTCTGATCAGGTCATCGAGCAAATTACCAAGCAGCTTAACAAGCTGGTGGATGTGGTGAAGCTGATGGATTTGACCGACGGCGCTCATATCGAGCGTGAGTTGATGCTGGTCAAGGTCCTGGCGCGTGATGATTTGCGCGAAGAAGTGAAACGACTGGTGGATATATTCCGGGGTCGTATTATCGATGTCACAAACGATACTTATACGATCGAGCTAACCGGCAATGGCGACAAGATCGACGCATTCATCGATGCGTTGTCGGTGACCGATATCGTTGAAGTCGTGCGCTCGGGTATCTCCGGTATTGCGCGTGGTTCCCGCGCCCTCAAACTCTAGTTTGGTTAACTAGTTAATATTTCAAAATTCCTCATTATTCCAAGGATACAAAATGCAAGTTTTCTATGATAAAGACGCTGATCTCAGCATCATTCGTGGCAAGACCGTTGCCATAATCGGTTACGGATCCCAGGGGCATGCCCACGCCAATAACCTCAAGGAGAGTGGCGTCAACGTCATTGTGGGTCTGCGTAACAGCTCATCGTCGGTAGCCAAGGCAGAAAAATCCGGCCTGACCGTGAAGCCGGTGAATGAAGCCGCCGCCGAAGCAGACGTTGTAATGGTGCTGGTTCCTGACGAGTTACAGGCAAAGCTCTATGAGGACGAGCTCAAGGGGAATATGAAACAAGGTGCGGCATTGGCGTTTGCCCACGGTTTCAATATTCACTTCGGCTATATCAAGCCCCGTGAAGATATGGATGTATTCATGGTAGCCCCGAAAGGTCCGGGTCACCTGGTTCGCTCAACCTATGTTGCAGGTGGTGGCGTGCCGACGCTAATTGCTGTTCATCAGGATGCGACCGGTAATGCGCGCGACATCGCGATGTCCTACGCCAGTGCTAACGGTGGTGGACGCGCAGGAATTATCGAAACTTCATTTCGTGAAGAAACCGAGACCGATCTATTTGGCGAACAGGCTGTTCTGTGCGGTGGCGCCACGTCATTGGTCATGGCGGGTTACGAAACCCTGGTCGAAGCCGGATATGCGCCCGAGATGGCCTACTTCGAATGTCTGCACGAGTTGAAGCTGATCGTCGATCTGATGTACGAGGGCGGCATCGCCAATATGCGTTACTCAATCTCGAATACCGCCGAGTTTGGCGATTTAACGCGTGGTCCACGGATCGTCAACGAGCAGACCAAGGCGGAGATGCGCAAGATTCTCAAGGAAATCCAGTCCGGTGATTTTGCCCGTGAATGGATGGATGAGAACGCCACCGGCGGCAAACGTTTCCCCGAACTTCGTGAAGGCGCGGCCAAGCATGGTATCGAAGAAGTCGGTACGCGATTGCGTTCGATGATGCCGTGGATAGATGCCTCGAAGATCGTCGACAAATCGGTCAATTGAACCGGGTCATAGCTGACTATTTGCGGCAGCAACAAGCATGAAACACTCGCTTGTTGCCCGCGAGGGCTGGTTCTATATTCTGGTGACCCTGGGGGTCGCGCTGGTGGTGACCCTGGCCGGTGGTGGCTGGTGGTCCGTGCCTGCGTGGTTGCTGTTCGCGTTTGTTCTTCAGTTTTTTCGCGATCCGCCGCGCCTGATCCCCAGTGACATCGACGTCGTGGTTGCACCGGCACACGGCAAGGTGGTCGCATTGGGTGAGGCGGACGATCCGTACCTGAAGCGAAGGGCGCGTCGTATCAGCATATTCATGAATGTATTCTCGATACATTCCAACCGGATTCCCATGACTGGTGTGGTTCGCGGCCGCTGGTATCATCCGGGTCGGTTTTTCAACGCCGCACTGGATAAGGCGTCCGAGCAGAACGAGCGCAATGCGTTATGGATTCACACAGCAGGTGGATTCGATGTGGTTGCTGTTCAGATTGCCGGACTGATTGCGCGACGGATACTGTGCTATGTGGAGAAAGGTGATCCTGTCATGGTGGGTGAGCGTTATGGCTTTATACGCTTCGGTTCCCGAGTGGATGTCTACCTGCCCGATGATGCAACGTTTGAAGTCAAACTGGGCCAATGGGTGCGCGCCGGCACTGATATTATTGCGCGCATCGAGCCAATGCCCGTGGTAAACGAGGTTGTTGCCTATGACATTGGCGAACAACCAGGAGTTGACGACTATGACTGATAACGGTACAGACCGCCCACGCAAGGGTATTTACGTTTTACCGAGCCTTGTTACTACAGCTAGTCTTTTTGTTGGTTTTTTTGCAATTGTCCAGGCGACCCTTGGTCGATTCGAGATGGCGGCCATCGCCATTTATATATCCATGGTGCTGGACGGTTTCGATGGGCGGATCGCCCGATGGACAAACACCGCCAGCGATTTCGGAAAAGAATACGACAGCCTTGTGGATGTGGTTTCCTTCGGCCTGACGCCGGCGCTGGTGATGTTCGAATGGTCGTTGTCCACCTATGGAAAGCTCGGCTGGTTGACGGCGTTTTTATATGTCGCCTGCACCGCGCTTCGATTAGCGCGATTCAACTCCGTGGATGTCAAGGACAAGCGCTACTTCCAGGGAATACCCTGTCCTGCTGCTGCCGCTTTTGTAGCCGGATGGGTGTGGGTAATGGTCGACTACGATGTCGGCGGACGAGACATTGGTATATTGAGTATCATCATCATGGTGGGTGCTGCCCTCGCGATGGTCAGCAACTTGCCCTACAAGAGCTTCAAGGATTTTGATCCGAAGAATCGTGTTCCTTTCGTGGCGTTGCTACTCGTGCTGTTTCCTTTTGTACTGATCGCCTTTGATCCGCCACGGGTGTTATTTCTTGGATTTCTGGTCTACCTTTTGTCCGGGCCGCTGCTGTGGGCACGCCGTCGTCGGGTCAAGGCACGGCTCAAATCGATCATGCCTGATAAAAATTCTACAGATAAAGATTCGTCCACGGCTATGTCGGGTGGCGAATCGCTTGAACCGTCCCCGGGTACAACGGAGGGCACGAAAAAGGACCCGGCAAATGACACTGCATCGAGCGCCAACGACAATACCGACCATCGCTAATCCGTCAGTTAAGTGCATGTCGTGCGCTACAATCTTGAACTGCAGGTTCCCGCCCGGGAATTGAAGAACGCGACTGGAGATCTCGCGACATGAAAGAACATCTGATCATATTCGATACAACCTTGAGAGACGGCGAGCAAAGTCCCGGTGCGTCGATGACAGCGGATGAGAAAATTCGCATTGCACGTATGCTCGAACGCATGAATGTTGATGTCATCGAAGCGGGATTCCCGGCAGCCAGTCCCGGCGACTTTGAATCTGTCCGATTGATTGCCAGCGAGATCACCGATAGTCGGGTTTGCGCCCTGGCGCGTGCTTCCGAGTCGGATATTCTCCGGGCTGCCGAGGCGGTTAAACCGGCTCGCGCTTCGCGAATTCACACCTTTATCGCTACCTCGCCGATTCACATGCGGGAGAAATTGCGGATGCAGCCGGATGAGGTGATCGAGCAGGCTGTGAAGTCGGTGAAACTGGCTCGTCAGTTTACGGATGATGTCGAGTTTTCTCCCGAGGACGCAGGTCGCACCGAGTTTGAATTCATGTTGCGCATTCTCGAACAGGTTATCGATGCCGGCGCAACTACAATCAACATTCCAGATACGGTTGGTTACACCTTGCCGCAGGAATTCGGCACGATTATCCGCCGCCTGAAGGAGTCTTTGCCCAATGTCGACAAGGTGGTCCTGTCGGTCCATTGCCACAATGACCTGGGGGTGGCTGTTGCCAACTCGCTAGCTGCTGTGCAGAACGGCGCCCGCCAGGTGGAATGCACCATCAACGGCCTCGGCGAGCGGGCCGGCAATGCCTCGCTTGAAGAAATCGTTATGGCAGTTCGCACCCGTAAGGATCAGTTCGACTGCGACACCAGGATCGACTGCACGCAAATTGTGCCCATCTCAAGACTGGTTTCCAATGTCACCGGATTTTTGGTCCAGCCCAACAAGGCTATCGTTGGCGCGAACGCATTTGCTCATGAAGCCGGAATCCATCAGGATGGCGTCATCAAGAATCGCGAAACCTACGAGATCATGCGTGCCCAGGATGTCGGCTGGAATGCCAATCGAATGGTGCTTGGCAAGCATTCCGGTCGCAACGCCGTGCGCGAACGTCTCAAGGCGCTCGGTATCGAATTCAATTCCGAGGAAGAACTCAACCGTACCTTTGTCCGATTCAAGGATCTTGCAGACAAGAAACATGAAATCCTCGATGACGACCTGCAAGCGCTGGTAACCGAGGCCAACAGCGACAAGCGGCACGAACATTACCGGCTGGTGACTATGCGTGCCTCGTCACAAAGTGGCGAAGCGCCAGAAGCCCGAGTGACCATGCTTGTCGACGGTAATGAAGTGACAGCCGAATCTTCCGGTAGCGGTATGGTTGATGCGACTTTTCGCGCCATCGAAGCGCTGGTTGCCTCTGGCAGTGAGCTGCAACTGTATTCAGTCAATGCCATTACCAGTGGTAGCGATGCCCAGGGCGAAGTCAGCGTTCGTTTGATGAAAAACGGCGGGATCGTCAATGGCCACGGCGCGGACACCGATATTGTCATTGCCTCTGCCAGGGCATATATCGACGCCCTCAATGCGCTTGCGACCAGTGGTACCCGCCAGCATCCACAGTCGGGTGCCGCTGTTTGATCCTACACCCGCGCTGTTGATGAAACCTGGCGACTCAGACCCCGTGCAGAGCTTAAACGATGCGCGTTTAGCGGCCATGGGTATCGTTCGTTGGAAGACCCGGCGATCGGTCGTCGATGCTGATACATCAGTTGAGTTGGCAGCGTCGAATGAACCTTCCATATCGCACAGGCCTGCATCCAGTGAGAGTCACCAAACAGCCACTGCTGATGACTCTATGCATCCATCGATACAGGAAGATACGCAATCCGAGGACATAACCAGCGATGAAGTAATCACGCCTGAGACGTTGGAGATTATTGAATCAGAAGTATCCGTGTGCCAAAAGTGCACGCTGGCATCGGGCAGAATTCACACCGTTTTCGGTAGCGGCAATCCCAAAGCCCAGTGGATGATTATCGGTGAAGCGCCGGGTGCGGCAGAGGATGCCCAGGGCAAGCCCTTTGTGGGTCGTGCCGGGCAGCTCTTGACCGCCATGATCGAATCTCTCGACATGTCCCGCGATGCCGTCTATATCGCCAACGTGCTGAAATGTCGCCCACCGAACAACCGTGATCCCTTGGGTGATGAAGTGGCGAGTTGCTCGCCGTATTTAGTGCGCCAGATCCGGCTCATACGACCCGCGATCATTCTTGCACTGGGTCGTTTCGCCGCCCAGGCACTGCTGCAAACCCAGCAGCCGATTAGCCGACTGCGTGGTAGTGTTCATCGATATGGCGAATTTGATACGCCGCTGGTAGTCAGTTATCACCCAGCCTACCTTTTGCGCAGTCCGCTTGAGAAACGCAAAGCCTGGGAGGACCTGAAACTCGCCCGCCGTATCATGAGCGATGTCGTCGAATAGCGATTCGAATGCGCCGCTGCGATTGAGGCCCATGGCGATGGCCGATGTCGATGCTGCCGCATGCATTGAACAACTGTCTTCGCCAGCGCCTTGGAACGCAACAATTATTGCCGGCTGTCTGCGACCGGATTATCTTTGCACCGTGGTCGAACATCGGCGTGGACTTGCTGGCTTTGCCATTGCAAATCATGCAGTCAATGAAGGTCACCTTCTCAATATCGCGATACATCCGCTGCACCGACGGCAAGGACTCGGCAGCAAGCTGATGAACTCAGTTCTCGCTTCCCTTGAAAGACGTCTGGCACATGTCATATATCTGGAAGTGCGTCGTTCAAACTCTGTCGCGATTGCGTTCTATCGCAGCTACGGATTCGAGGAATATGGGGTTCGCCCAGACTACTATGCGCTCGGTGACGGACGCGAAGATGCTCTGACCATGAAGCTGAAATTATTGACTGAGCGATGAATCACGCTCGCCGATCAACTAACGTATGTAAATCTTGAGGAGTTGTCCAAGGGCGAGTGTGCTGCCAAATGAGATGCGATTCCATCGGGCGATTGAGCGTGCGCTGACTCCGTAAACCTGGGCAAGGCCTGTGAGGGTGTCGCCGCTGCGAACAGTGTGGACGACTTCAGCGCCTGATCTTGTATTCTCCGGTTGTGTCATCCCGTCAGCAGGTACAGAGATAACCTGTCCTGGCATCAACATCATTACAGATGTGTTGGAAAGGGCAGGATTCATATTTTCAAGAGTCGCCAGCGACGTACCGTGCCGGCGTGCGATTGTCCATAGCGAATCACCGGATTGCACCACATAAGTTGAACTTTTTGCTGACGGTATCCGCGGTGGATTTCGGGCAATCATCAATTTGTTAAGTTCATGCTCAGTGAGGTAGGTCATGCAGTTTTTCGGGACCCTGAGTATCGACGTAGTCGCTGGCGGTGTGATCCTGCGAACCTGGGCGGCATTCAAGTTATTTATCAACTCGACCGGTACAGTACATAGTTCAGCCAACGTACCGTGATCGACTCGTTGGGTAGTTATGTAGTCATCAAAAAGTATGCGGTTTTCGATTAGGGGTAGTTCCACGCCGAACGCCAGTGGATTCTCAATAACATTTCGAAGGGCAATTAACCGCGGTACAAACTGTTGAGATTCACGTGGTAGCGCCAGTTTTTTGAGGCGTGGTTTTTGACCCTGGGTGTAACTTTTCTGAATGAGGGAGTTCAGTCGACCACCGCCAGTATTGTAGGCTGTTAGTGCGAGCAACCAGTCGTGATTGAATTGGCGATAAAGGGTTTCCAGATATTCGAGAGCTGCGCGGGTAGATGCCTCGATGTCACGTCGTTGATCGAGCCATTTGGTATTTCGTAAACCGAAATGACGCCCGGTATTGGCAGTGAACTGCCATAATCCGGCCGCCCCGGTTGGCGATTGTGCTTGCGGATTGAGATCGCTCTCGATAATCGGCAGCAAGGCGATCTCACCCGGCAGGTTACGTCTCGCAACCTCACGGGATATATAGGGCAATAGCCATCGCGCCTGGTCAGCAATATCGGTGAGCATCATCGGCTGTGAGCGGTAGCGTTCCTCGTAGGTTTTCACGTCGGCATTTCGGTAATCGGGCAGGGCAAAGCGCGCCTTGATAACCGCGAAAACATCGCTGGTATCGAAGCCTACCGGATGCAGATTGGGCTCTAACGCATGCACCCGTTGGGGAGCTGGTTGGGGGGGCGGCGGGGTTGGCGAATCCTTGATCGAAGGCGGCGCGACCATGACACAGCCTTGCAGCGTGAAGGCGAACGCAATAATAATGGCAGAAAATACGGGGTTGACGGCAAGCATAAGCCGGAGATACTAGGGTTATAAGCGTGATGGCGTCAACGTACCAGGATACGTTTTGGTCAAGTATTAACTAGCTACGATGGAAGGAAGATGTGAAGGCGATCAAGGACCTCGAGCGACTGGAACAATTCGACCGCTGGCTGGCGTCTCCCCAAGGCGTTCAACTGGCCGAGCGCGAATGTGCTGCTGTTTCAGAACTCGCCCCTGAACGCTATTTTCCAGTGGCGGCACAATTTGGTGTCACCGGTAGCGATTTATTGGTTGATGTTAATGCCGGCCGCAGGGTCCGCGTAACGGCTCCTGGTGAACATGTGCCTGAAGGTGCAGTATTCAGTGATTTTCATGCACTGCCTTTCGGACACCACAGTATCGATCTGGCGGTACTGCCGCACACCCTCGACTTTGTTGCCGACCCCCACGCATTGCTCCGTGAATTGACCGAGGCGATGGCGCCTGACGGTCATATCCTCATCATCGGATTTCAACCCTACAGTCTGTGGGGAGCGCGCAAGTGGCTATGGCTGCCTCGCGATGTGGTGCCGTGGTGCGGGCATTTTTTTTCAACTTCAAGGATTCAGGACTGGTTATCGCTAATGGGTTATCGGGTGCGTAGTGGGAAAATGCTGGTGTATAGACCACCAATCTTTCGCCAGGGAGTCCATGAGAAACTGGCCTTTCTCGAAAGGGCCGGTGACCGCTGGTGGCCCATGTTCGGCGCGGTCTATATGATTCATGCCCAGCTTGAAACCATGCGTATGATTCCGCTTAGACCGCTGTTCAGAACAGCCCGTTTGAAACAGAAATTTACCCAACCGGCAGCCCGACGGCTGCGTTCAACACATTCCTCGCAGCGACCATGAACGAACACGAGTGGGTCGTGATACATACCGATGGTGCCTGTCGAGGCAACCCCGGTCCAGGAGGATGGGGCGCACTGCTTGAATACCGCGGAAAGACGAAAGAATTGAACGGATCGATGCCGGACACTACCAACAATCGTATGGAGTTGACCGCAGCGGTCGAGGCGTTACGCTCCTTGAAACGTTCCTGTCGTATCAAGTTGTACACCGACTCCACCTATGTCAAGCAGGGACTTGGCGAATGGATGCCGCGTTGGAAACGCAACGGTTGGAAAACATCCGCTAAAAAACCGGTACGTAACCAGGACCTGTGGCAGGCCCTGGATGCCGAGGCTGCCAGGCATGAGATTGAATGGCACTGGGTCAAAGGTCATTCAGGCGACCCCGGTAATGAACGCGCCGATCAACTCGCGAACCTCGCTATCGATGAAATGGAGGCTGCCTGATGAGCATGCGTCAGGTCGTACTGGACACGGAAACCACCGGTCTTGAACCGGAGCTCGGGCATCGCATAATCGAGATCGGTTGTGTCGAAATGGTGGATCGACGATTCACCCACAACAACTTCCATTACTATCTGAATCCTGATCGGGAAATCGATCCCGGCGCCATTGAAATACACGGAATCAAGAATGAGTTTCTGGCCGATAAGCCGCGCTTTGAGGAAATTCGCGAACCGCTGTTGAAATATCTCGATGGCGCTGAACTCATCATTCACAATGCTGCATTCGACATCGGCTTCCTTGACGCAGAACTGGCGCTGGCAGGAATCGACGTGCGGATTGCCGATATGTGTGGCGTTATAGACTCCCTGCAGGTCGCTCGCAAACTCCATCCGGGTCAGAAAAACAGTCTCGATGCGTTATGCAAGCGGTACTTCATCGACAACTCGCAACGTACCCTGCACGGTGCACTACTCGATGCGGAAATACTTGCCGACGTTTACCTTGCAATGACCGGTGGTCAGACGGCGCTTAATCTTGAATTCGATACCCATGCCAGTAACATAGCGCGTGGAGCAGGCGATAGCCCGGCATTGCGCCCCGGTCTGAATCTTGTGGCAATACGCACAGGTGAGGATGATCTGGAACTACATCAGCGCTGGCTCGATATTTTGCAGGAACGTTCCCTGTTCTAGAATCTGGCTCAAAATGGCCGTAACCCGCCAAAACGGTGTTAAATGTTCACTCAAATGCTCAATTACCCCTGTAAACTGCGCGTTTCTTTCCCATTTGCCTTGTCCTGGCGGCCTTCGCTCAGTTTGAGACAGGTTCTTGTTAGATTATTATAAAAATTAACGATTTACGTGTAATTACCTCACTCACTCATACCCTCGGATACATGTAGCAAGCCCTGTATATTCTGTTCGCTTGCGATTTTATTTAATTCGTCGTACAGTACCTGACTACATATGTAGTCAGGAGTGTCCATGTCAGATCTACCCAAAATCTCGGAAGCCGAGTGGCTGGTGATGGAAATTGTCTGGTCGCGTCATCCGGTCAGTGGAGCGCAAGTCGCAGCCGAATTGTCGGATAACCCGGGATGGCATCCGCGAACGGTCAAGACCATGCTTGGTCGGCTCGCACACAAAGGTGCAATCGGCTACACCAAGGATCGCAACACCCATCACTACTCTCCCCTGATTTCACGTCAGCGCTACCTTGACCACCACAGCAAGAGTCTTATTCAGCGGCTGTTCGGTGGTGATGCATCAGAAGCATTGAGCCACTTTGTCGAAGTGGCCGATCTCGACAGCGACGATATCGAGGAGTTAAAGGACCTCCTCGATAACAAGAAAAATCGAGACAGCAACAGGTAACAGGCCATGCTCAATATCACAATGCACTGGCTAATCGACACCACCATCAATGGCAGCCTGGCCATTGTTGTTGTGTTGTCGTTACGCTGGGTGTTTTCACGCTATCTCCGTGCCGGTTGGAGCTATGGACTATGGATTGTGGTAGCGATCGCCCTGGTCCTCCCGCAGCCGATCAACATCAGCTCATCAGTTATATTCAGTCGCTTTCATCCGGCGACGCTCGCCATGCAACTCGGCAAGACATTGAGTGACGATTTATTAGTCGAGCCCCCAGTTGTCCCTCTTGACGAACCGTTAACAATGTCCATTGATAACCGGTTTTTATCAGCACTTGCTGCATCGACGCCGCAACCAGACGTGTATCCCGCTATCGGGGACGATGGGAACGGGAGCATGGGCAATACGAGTGTAGGCGATCCATTAGCACTGATTCATGCGGGTTCACCAACATATCGTCAACATCATCTGGCCATCGTCTTGTTGGTGATCTGGCTTATAGGTGCCGTAGTAATGCTGCGACGATTTTATGCAGGCTTTCGTGATGCAAGCCGAATGGTGTCGGCAGCCCGGCGATCCAAAAATCATCGCGTACTGAAGCTTTTCTCAAAGGCGCGAGAAGATTATCAACCAGGTGTCTGGTCATTTAGACCAGCAGTTAAGTTGAGAATTACCGATGCGCTGCGTTGCCCGGTTTCATACGGAATTCTTAAACCAGCCATTCTTCTGCCCGCTCGTTTGCAAACGCTGGATGATGCTGAGCTTGAGATGATTTTTCACCACGAGTTAACTCACCACATACGCGGTGACGTTACAGTGAATGCGGTGATGCTGTGGATTAAATCACTGCATTGGTTTAACCCGATGGTCTGGTTGGCACATCGCCTGATGCGCACCGACTGCGAACTGCGTTGCGATCAAGCCGTGACCAGTCACCTGACGCAGTGCGGGCGTGAGGCGTATGGGCATTTGCTGGTCGCGCTGGTCAGTCGCAATGTGGTTGGACAACATGCACACGTTACCGCCGGAATGGCAGCCCGTATTGGTGAGATCAGGCGTCGTCTAGTATCACTTCGTGATCCGATCAAGGATGGTGGGGGACGGCGTGCCGTGATGATTGCCTGTTTCGTTGCGACGATGATGGTCGTGTTGACGTCGCCGGTGATGCCGGCCGAGCAACACAGTATCTTAAGTGTCCATGTCATGTTGCGTCCGGGTGAATTATCGGCATTACGAACTGCTTCAAAAGCCAAGTCTGCCGTGGATCAGCGACGTACGGATCGTGCGGTACTTGAAGGAATACTGACCCGACCAGCCGATGATGGCCATTACCCGGCTGTGGTTCTCATGCATGGTTGTGAAGGGTTCTCCGATTATCAAGATAAGTGGGCTGAGCAACTGGCGCGATCCGGTTTCGTGACATTGCGAATAAGCCGGAATGCATTTACCGATAACTATTGTGAACAAACCATTAGCGAGATCAATACCCTGACCGCGCGACAGGTGATCGATGCATTCGAGGTGATTGAATACCTCGAAAGCCTTGATTTTGTCGAAGGGAATAACATTGGTTTAATGAGTTGGGGATCGTGGGCGGCCATCGGTGCAACAGCTCGCTACGGCGCCGGACAATTGTTCGAAGATCGATTTCAATCAGCAGTTGCTGTGTATCCGGACTGTTCGGCAACCTACGGTGGCGAGTTTACTGCACCATTGATGATCCTGGTGGGCGAGAACGACCAATGGGCAAACGTTGACGGCTGTAAGGCGATTAAGGCCGCTGCCCAATCGCATCCCAAATCAAATGTCGATCTGAAAATCTATAAAAATGCCCATCACGGATTCGACAATCCCGCTCTCACGAAGCCAACCTCAATACCGTATGCCAGAAGTCTGCTCAATCCGTCACAACAGAACGCATACGCCGAATACGACGGTGCGGCGGATGCCGAGGCAAGATCTGCGGTTGAAGCATTTTTTACTGACACCCTGAAACGAGCGCCGTGAACACACATCCGATCTGGATGATCTCGACTACAATTTATGCAACCTTACTTGCAACCCTGCTGACGACGCTGCCCGCATCGGCGTCCGGACCTTCTGATAAAACGCAAACGGTCGTCAGTTTTAATGGCAAGCCGTATCCGGTATCAAAGCTTAAGAAACGCATTGCGCGACAGAAGGGCCTCTCACTCGAAGTCGAGGCGCCGCCCATTCTGCGGGGAATGGTTTACACACCAATCGGTGAAGGTCCACATCCTGCGATTATCCTTGTGCATGACTGCCGGGGTATTCGTGACTATCAGCGCACCTGGGCAGAACGTCTTCAGGACTGGGGCTATCTGGTGTTGATGCTCGACAGTTTCACTGATCGAAACATCGAATCTACATGCAATGGTCTGGCAGAAGAGGAAAACAACCGGATTCGCGGTGGACGGGTGGCGGATATATTTGCCGCCCACGACTACCTTATCTCACGCAATGATGTGCAGCGCTTTCGTATCGGTTTGATGGGCTGGGATTACCACAGCGTACTTGGCGCGGTGGCGCGTGATGGCATACAGCAGTTGTACGAAACACGCTTCATGGGCGCAGTGGCTATCTATCCAAGCTGTAATTCCACCAGTGGAACGGATTTCGTCACACCGCTATTAGTCCTGGTTGGCGAGGATGACGACTGGGCTCCGGCTGATGAATGTCGGGTGATGGAACAAAGCGCCGCTGTCGGTCCGGAGATGCTGAAGGTCGTTTACCTTGAAGATGCAGCACATGGATTTGATGACCCCGAAATGGGCAAGGGTCAGTATTTTCCGTCCTTTAGAAATTACTTCAAAAGCCCCGCTAATGGCGTCACCATGGCATACAACGAAGCGGCTGATCATCATGCGCAATTAAAGATACGCCAGTTTTTGAATTTTGAAATAAAGCATCGACCAATCCCCATGACGCTGGACGATCTCCCGAATCAATACACCGCGGAGGAGATCAGACGAGCCACCTATATTCAGGCTCCGGAAGAATTTGGACCGAACATGCCGGGCAAGGGAGCATCACTGTTTGATCGGCTGTTCAGTAGCGGCAACGAAAATAATCGTCACTACAATGTACCTTATCCTTTTAATAAACTGATCAACGTGCTCGAACGTTATACAGTGAAGGACACGGATTCCGATACGGGCTTGAGAGCCGTGCTAATACCCCAGGGCCGGTCATTGGTTCGCGATGCAGCCGCACCGGATTTTTTCAAGTATCCGCGAATCGTTGTCGCTGTCGATAGAGAGCCACCTGTGATAGATGGCCACTATGGGCCATGGCTTCGCGATCGCCTCTACATCGCCTACCAGGAGAAAGCGAAGGCGCTTGAGGTTATTAGCTACAACCCGACCCTGCAGCGTTTCGAGTTTCAGATAGTCAAGGACTATGCCCCTGGAGCATCGCCGAAGGTCTTGTATGCAGATCGCTCCTTGTGCGTGAGTTGTCACCAGAATCATGCACCGATTTTTGCCAATGCTCCATGGGACGAGACCAATTTTAACAGCCAGGTATTCTCGCGAATCAGCCAGGTGAGAGATGAATTCTATGGCTTGATTCCAGCGGTGCCGGTGGCGAGTTCGGCCAATGCTATTGATCGTTCATCCAACCGTGCCACTGTGTTGCCGATCCTTAACAGCATCTGGCGCGAGGCTTGCGGGATACCGCGTGACGGACGCGAGGCGCTGACCTGTCGGGCGGCGATGGTTAAAGCGATGATTCAATATCGGTTAAGTAACAAGACCGGACTTGATCGTGCGGATACAAACCTGGTCAGGAATTTTTTCAATCTTGCGGCGACATCATGGCGGCAACGTTGGCCTGGGGGTATCGCGGTGATGCCGTCCAACATCACCGATAGAAATCCGTTTACCGAGAGTATGCAGGTATCGGCGCGTTTTGATCCACTCACGCCAAGATTACCCGAACACATCTGGTATGCCGACAATACCGGCGATCTCGAACGAGTGATCATGCTGCTGGCTGACCAGATCAACAGTCATGATATTGCGACTCTTGATGCTGCATTGCAGCCATCAATGCAAGGTGAGTCGTTTAAAAAATACGCCAGTGATTGCACTATAACCCGTGTGCGGCGTACACCGATCCGTTATCTTGGAGATATTGAATGCTTTGATCGTGAGCGCACGGAGCTGAATAATTTCAGTTTGCGCGGGACCCTTGATATTGATCTTGAAACGGAGACGGTATCGGGGCGGTTTTTCAGTATCGAGCGGGATGCCGAGTTCATTCTTTACGATCTTGAATTCGATTCAAGCGAAATTACACCAGGTGCACGCCGTGTGGCCACATTCAAGGTACGACATCGTCGAAGTGACCTCGCAGTTCGGGCGCCTTCGGGCAATAGTGTATTGCCATTTAAATTGACCATTGGAATCGACGATCTGAAAACATTGCCCGATACCTTTCGCGTCGACCTCGAATTTGCCATCGCCGATGACTTTAAAAAAGTTGAAGAAGTACTCGGAGATTTGCTGACCGCAGCTATTGGCGACACCAAAGTCAACATCAGTGACAATGCTGCCGATGATCGATTGAATTCCGGGAATATCAATGCGGTTGCCAGACGCGAGCGTCTTTTCAGCTCGAGGCCATTCGTCGGCAATCGTTACATGGCACCGATTCTTGAATCTTTGGGCATCGATTCACCGGTTCGCGACTGCTGCGATAATCCGTTCGTCGGCCCACCGAAAGCAACCGTGGATTTAGCCATGCAAACCGGCCCGGTTGATATTGAAACAGCGTCGGCCAATGAGCTTATGCTGTCGGTGTGTGGTCGATGTCATCGCAGCGGTGAATCGTTTCCACCAAGCTTTCTTTCCGGCAACGCTGAGCAGATACGTCGCAATATCGCCATCTGCGGCGAACGCATTGCCTATCGAATCAACATGTGGAATGTCGACGAAGGGGCCCGTCTGAAGACCCCCATGCCGCCACGCCTGTCACTGGTTGGTCCGACAAATCTCAGCCGTGAACAATGGCAACGCTCAGGGGCTATCGATAGGGTCAGCCGCTATGCGTTGGCCGACTCGGAATTACCAGGTGATATAGCCAGTCAGCTCGCGTATGTATTGTCATTACCCTACGATCGATTAGCCGAGTGTGATGGTACCCTGCTGCTGCACTGATTGAGTATCACCCGGACCAGTAGCCTGCCTGATCGTCTTGATCAGTGTTCTTGACCGGCCAGATACAACCAGGTTTCAACCACCGTATCGGGATTCAGGGATACGCTCTCGATGCCCTCATCCATTAGCCAGCGTGCGAGATCGGGATGATCGGAGGGTCCCTGACCGCATATACCGATATACTTACCGGCCTTGCGGCATGCCGAGATTGCCATGGATAACAACATCTTGACTGCCGGGTCGCGCTCATCGAACAGATGGGAGATGACGCCGGAATCGCGATCCAGCCCGAGGCTGAGTTGAGTCAGGTCGTTTGAACCGATGGAAAAACCATCAAAATATTCAAGGAAGGAATCCGCCAGCAAAGCATTGGACGGAATTTCACACATCATGATGATTTTCAGATCGTTTTCGCCGCGCACCAGGCCATTATCAGCTAACAGTTCGGTGACTTGCCGTGCTTCATCTACGGTGCGGACAAACGGCACCATAATCCACATGTTGGTCAGCCCCATCTCGTCGCGAACATATTTTAATGCCCGGCATTCGAGTTCGAAACATTCGCGAAATCCGCTATCGATATAACGAGATGCTCCCCTGAATCCGAGCATCGGGTTTTCTTCCGATGGCTCGAATAACGGTCCGCCGATCATGTTGGCATATTCGTTGGATTTAAAATCCGACAGACGAATGATGACCGGTCGCGGTGCAAACGCCGCAGCTAAGGTAGCGATTCCCTCGGTCAATTTATTAATGTAAAAAGTTACCGGATCAGTGTAGCCCGCTGAAACCGAGTCGATGCTGGTGCGCACGTCTTCACTCATCTGGTCATAGTGCAGGGCTGCCTTGGGATGAATGCCGATGGTGTTGTTGATGATGAATTCGAGCCGCGCGAGTCCGATGCCGTAATTCGGTAGCCGGGAAAAATCAAAAGCCCGCTCCGGATTACCCACATTAAGCATGATTTTGAACTCGATATCCGGCATGTTATCCAGGGAGATGCGCTTCAATTCGTAATCGAGATGGCCGGCGTATACAAACCCGGTGTCGCCTTCGCTGCACGATACCGTGACCTCATCACCGTCATTCACTGCTCTGGTCGCATTGCCGCAGCCAACCACAGCGGGTACACCCAGTTCACGGGCAATAATTGCCGCGTGACAGGTTCGCCCACCGCGATTGGTGACAATGGCGCTGGCGCGTTTCATTACCGGCTCCCAGTCCGGGTCGGTCATGTCGGTTACCAGGATATCGCCTTCCTTAACTCGAGATAAATGTTCGATATCCGGCACAATGCGCACAACCCCGCTACCGATCCGCTGACCGATTGCACGCCCTTCACACAATACCTTGCCACGACTTTTTAATTCAAATCGCTCCAGCACCTGACCGTCTGAACGGCTTTGCACGGTCTCAGGCCGTGCCTGCAAGATGTACAGTTTGCCGGTGTTGCCGTCGCGTCCCCATTCGATATCCATCGGCCGTTGATAATGCTGTTCAATAGTCACGGCCATGCGCGCCAGGGCAATGACATCCTCATCAGTCAATGAGAAATGCTGTCGTTCGTCCGTCGAAGTATCGACAATAGTTACCGGATTTTCTTCGTCAGCATTGGCATAGATCATCTTGATGAGCTTGGAGCCGAGGTTCCGCTTTAATATGGACGGCCTGTTTGCAGCCAACGCATCTTTATAAACATAAAACTCATCCGGGTTCACAGAGCCCTGAACCACGCATTCACCCAGACCGAAGGATGAGGTGATAAATACGGCACGGTCGAATCCGGATTCGGTATCCAGGGAAAACATGACACCACTGGATCCGATATCGCTTCTAACCATGTACTGGATGCCGGCTGACAGGGCGACGTCTGCATGGCTGAATCCCTGGTGCACGCGATAGGAAATGGCGCGATCGTTAAATAGTGACGCGAACACCTGTTTCACCGATGTCAGAATGTTATCGATGCCGCGAACGTTCAGGAAGGTTTCCTGCTGGCCGGCAAAAGAGGCCTCAGGCAGATCTTCGGCAGTGGCCGATGAGCGTACTGCAACGGCGGTATCAGCGTTGTCGCCGACGAGTTCATGCCAGGCGCTGGTGATATCGCTCTGCAGATCATCTGGCAAGGGTGTTTCCTCGACCCAGGCGCGTATCTTTTGTCCGGCGGTGGTGAGTGCGGTGACGTCGTCGACATCCAGGGAATCAAGAATCGAGTTAATTCTCGTATCGAGGCCATTATGGGCAAGAAATCGCCGATAGGCGTCGGCGGTGGTCGCAAAACCATCCGGCACATCGATACCAGCGCCCTTTAAAGAGCTGATCATTTCCCCAAGTGAGGCATTTTTGCCGCCCACGACAGGCACATCGGACATGCCGAGTTCCTTGAACCAGATGAGGTTTTCATTCATCAATAAGTACCAGTTTTAAAGATTAATCAGGTAGGTGGCTGCTAGAATACGCGCTCGCAGCCCACTGGCTGCGCAGTACGTATCCATAGGACAAGCGATGAGTAATCGACCCGTATTCGTAGTATCAGACCGAACCGGAATCACCGCGGAAATGATGAGCCACAGTTTGCTCACCCAGTTTCCCAACGTGAAGTTCGACGTAACGACCCTGCCTTTCGTGGACACGGATGATAAAGTCAGTGAGGTCATAAAACAAATCAACGATGCAGGCGAACATACGGGCGTTCGACCGCTGATTTTTCTTACCTTTGTCGATGACGCACATCGGGCCAGATTACTTGACTGCGGCGGGGTGTCTTTTGATCTGTTTGGAACGTTTCTCGATCCTCTCGAACAGGAGCTCGACCACAAGTCTTCCCACAGTATCGGTGTATCCCACGGTATCGTCGACCCGGTCAAATATACCAACCGGATTGGTGCGGTGAATTATGCGGTACATTGTGATGATGGCCTCAACGTGCGCGATTATCCTTCAGCGGACGTCATTCTGGTGGGCGTGTCGCGTGCAGGTAAAACACCGGTCAGCCTGTATCTGGCTATGCAGTTCGGGGTGCACTGTGCCAATTACCCGCTGACAGATCATGATCTTGAACGGAGTAATCTGCCGCCAGCACTTGAGGATTATCGTGACCGTTTGTTCGGCTTGACCATTCGACCGGAACGCCTCCAGCAGATTCGCCAGGAGCGTCGCAACAGCTCGCGTTACGCAAGTATTCAGCAATGCCGCTACGAGTTGTCCCAAGCCGAGCAATTATATTTACGCTACCGGATACCATCTGCCGATACCACCTCGCTGTCCATTGAGGAAATCGCCACTGGAATTATTCAAAAGCTTCGCCTTAAAAGAGATATTTATTAATGAGTGCAGACAATCCTGCCGTCGGTTTTGTCAGTCTCGGCTGCCCCAAGGCTCTCGTCGATTCAGAACGAATTCTCACTCGCCTTAGGGCCGAGGGTTATGAAATCAGCCCGAGTTACGAGAATTCCGATGTGGTGGTGGTCAACACCTGCGGGTTTATCGAATCCGCCGTCGCTGAATCTCTCGAGGCCATAGACGAAGCCATGACCGAAAACGGACGGGTGGTGGTCACCGGCTGCCTGGGTGCACGTGCCAACGAAATCCGTGATCGATTCCCCGGCGTATTGTCGATTTCCGGTCCCCAGGCCTATGACACGGTAATGGACGCCATTCACGCCGCCTCGCCGCCACCTCACGATCCGTTTGTCAGTCTTATTCCGCCAGGTGGTATCAAACTGACGCCACGGCACTATGCGTATATCAAGATTGCTGAAGGCTGTAATCATAAATGCAGTTTTTGCATCATCCCGAGTATGCGCGGACCGTTATCCTCGCGCCCGGTGAATGAAGTCATCCGCGAAGCGGAAAAACTGGTTGAAGCGGGTGTGCGCGAACTGTTGATTGTTTCCCAGGATACCAGTGCCTATGGTGTGGATCTTCGCTATCGCGCCTTCGAGCACAACGGTCGACAGGTTGAAACCCGCTTGACCGCTCTCGCCAAGGAGCTTGGTGAACTGGATGTGTGGGTACGCTTTCACTATATCTACCCATATCCGAATGTCGATAACCTGATTCCGCTGATGGCCGAAGAACGTATCCTGCCGTATCTGGATACGCCACTACAGCATGCCGAACCGCGTATATTGAAATCCATGCGCCGACCGGCCAACGCCGAAAACACCCTGGAGCGCATTCGACGCTGGCGTGAAATCTGCCCCGTGATTGCCCTTCGAAGCAGTTTTATTGTTGGTTTTCCAGGAGAGACGGAGCAAGATTTCAATGTGTTGCTCGAATTTCTTGAAGAAGCGAAACTCGATCGGGTTGGCTGTTTCGAGTACTCACCCGTTGAAGGCGCCAGTGCCAACCAATTACCGGATGCCGTTGCCGAGTCGGTTCGAACCGAACGTTATGAACGCCTGATGGAACTGCAAACGCAAATCTCAAGCGACCGACTGCGTAACCGTATCGGCCGAATCGAGCAGGTACTGGTGGACGAGATTGTTGCCCGCGATACCATTGTTGCGCGCAGCTATGCGGATGCGCCTGAAATCGACGGCAAGGTGTATATGGACTTTGTTGAGGGCATTGAGCCTGGGGATATGGTCGAGGTGGAGATCGTCGGCTCGGACGATCATGACCTGGTGGCAATGCCGGTCACGCAGTAATGATTAAAGGATAAATTCTTCGAGATATGGTTTTGGATTTAGTATCTAGGCCATCATTCGTTTGAGCTTTTCGCATAGTACAACGCCCGATTCACGTGAATTCGCGGATACGTGGTTGCGGCGATTTTCAAATACCTTGCCGAGATCGCTGGCACAATGTCGTGGCACAAGAGCCAGAGGCGGGTTGGAGGGCTTGCTCGATTCGATTCTGCTACCGGGTTTTTCCCTGATTGTATTCTCAGCCGTTGGAATACTGACTGAATCGGCTGTTGCCATGGGTGCGCGTGTTATCGCGGATGACGTGTGATAAAACTTTTTTTGCACTTCTTTCATTAAACGGCGCTCCGTTTGGCGCATGAAGCTTTTGCGGTCGGCACACCCCCACGGCTGGCCAAACCTGTGTTAGTGATCAAAGTGTAACGATGTTTGCCCGCATAACGAACATCTAACGGTCAAATACCACGAAATTGCCACATCTTGCCCATCGGTTGTCCCGGGGTCCTCGTGTCGAGCCTTTCAAGCCGCTATAATCCGCGCCCCCGAGCCCCGGGAAACCCGTTGTATTGGAATCCGGTGGGCGAATATTCAATACACCGGGCAGTGTGATAACCAACCAGCCTGTTCAATTTTTGCCTAACGTATGTCATTTAATCGAGACGCCATTCAATCCCGCCGCACATTTGCGATCATCTCCCATCCCGATGCGGGTAAAACAACGCTGACCGAGCGACTACTTCAGTATGGCGGTGCTATTCAGCTTGCCGGCACCGTAAAGGCGCGCAAGAGCGGGCGCTATGCCACATCGGATTGGATGGAGCTTGAAAAACAGCGTGGTATTTCGGTGACCTCCTCGGTCATGCAGTTTCCTTACAAGGGCAGGGTTTTCAACCTGCTGGATACGCCCGGCCATGCCGACTTTTCCGAGGATACCTATCGCACCCTGACCGCGGTTGATTCGGCGTTGATGGTGATCGATGTCGCCAAGGGCGTCGAGGAACGAACCATCAAGCTAATGGAAGTCTGTCGACTTCGCGATACGCCGATCATGACCTTTATCAACAAGCTCGACAGGGAAGGTCGAGAGCCGGTGGAATTGCTTGACGAAGTGGAAGACGTTCTTGGTATCGAATGCGCGCCCATGACCTGGCCTATCGGCATGGGCAAGGCGTTTCGAGGTGTTTACAGATTGTTTGACGATACCGCTTGCCTGTACGCGGAACGCAATCGTGATCTCAAGGAAGATCTTGTCATACATGGTCTTGCCAGCACGCAGCTCGATGAACGGCTTGGCGAGCATGACGCGGCTGCCTTGCGTGATGAGATCGAACTGGTGCGCGGCGCAAGTCACACGTTTGATGTCGATGCGTATCTGCGCGGTGAACAGACCCCTGTTTATTTCGGCTCAGCATTGAACCGACTTGGGACAGATGAGCTTATGGACGGTTTTGCAACCCATGCACCGTCGCCATTATCGAGAGAGACGGAAACACGCGCCGTGAAACCGTTGGAAGATTCCTTCACGGGCTTTGTATTCAAGATCCAGGCCAACATGGACCCGGCGCATCATGATCGTGTGGCGTTCCTGCGAATCACCTCAGGGCGCTTTAATAAGGGCATGAAGCTCAAACATGTTCGTGTCAACAAGTCCATGGTCATACACAATGCCATACAGTTTATGGCGGCTAAAAGAGAAAGTGCGGAAGATGCCTGCGCCGGCGATATTCTTGGTCTTCACAATCACGGCACTATACGTATCGGTGATACGTTTACCGAAGGTGAAACGTTGAAATTTCTCGGCGTACCGAATTTCGCGCCGGAATTATTCAGACGAGTTCGTCTGAAGGATCCGTTACGCGCAAAGGCACTCAACAAAGGGCTGGTGCAACTCAGTGAAGAAGGCGCTACCCAGGTGTTCAAGCCGATGCTTGGTAACGATCTGGTACTGGGTGCTGTTGGAATTCTTCAGTTTGATGTAGTCGCTCATCGTCTTCAGCATGAATACGGGGTTGAATGCGCTTTTGAAGGTGTGCAAGTGGCTACCGCGCGCTGGGTAGGGTGCGAAGATTCGGTCAAGCTGGAAGAGTTTGAGCACAAGAACCAGATCAACCTGTCAGTTGATGGCTCCGGCGCGCTGGCCTATCTTGCTCCTAATCTGGCGAACCTGAGACTCACCGAGGAACGCTGGCCCGGCATTACGTTCCGGGCTACCCGCGAACACTAGGACCTGTCTCAAGATAGCTGCAACTCACCAGCACGGTGTTTAATGTTCGCTCAAATGCTTATTTGCTCATGTAACCTGCGCGCTTTCTATCCCATTGTCCTTGTCGCCGTCGCTCATTTTGAGACAGGTTCTAATCTAACGCGCATAGCGTTGTGGTTCTGAGTCGCAACGTATTATCGCTCGTGTGGCGGAATTGATTTGATCGGCTCGGCAAATGCAGCATGCGCCGGTTGTGCAACTGACCTGTGTTTTACAGTTGTCGATGCCGGATGCTTGCCGAGAGAATTATCGCTCTTCAAATTGTGATGCGGCCTGATAGGGCGATAACAAAAACCACCGCCACAGTTAGGACACACATTGCTTAATATCTCGTTGACGCAATGCTCGCAAAAGGTACATTCAAAACTGCATATCATCGCTTCCGTAGAAGAGGGCGGCAGTGCCTTGTTGCAATGCTCACAGGTGGGTCGTAATTCAAGCATGATTCAATTCACTATTCTTTAATCCCGGTCTTTCCGCTTTCGGCTCGATGATGTTGTAATGTCGCATGTAAATGGAGTCAGGTCCTGGCAACTATTTATGATGCGTCATTATCTGTTTCAATTGGAATATCGAAGTGCAGAACCTCCTCACGTATTCCCAACTTTGTATACAGCGCGATTGCGGGCGGATCATCGATATCTGCTTGAACGACAATGACATAATCGTTTCGTGCCTTGGCGATATCTTTAAGCTTTTCAATCATGGCAGTTGCAATACCCTCGCGCCGATGTTCAGCCGCCACAGCCAGATCGTATATGTAAATCTCACTTCGTTCCTGTTAGAACTTCTGTAGTTCATACGCGGTGATGCCGCCCACTATTGAATCATGTTTAATCGCTGCAAGTGCGATGAAGCAATCGGTAGCAAGCAAGCGCGATAGATAGTTCTTGCCTGGCCGAGCTTCAATATAGGTTTTATTATCATCGAATGCTTTGCCGAAAGTTGTCATCATGGCTTCCATTAGTATCACATCATCAGATGTAAGCTGACGGATGATTAATGGTATTGATAGTGGCATTCGCAGTTCTCTTTTATATGATTTTTCAACTAGTGGTTGTCATCCTTCAGCGCTTTCAAGCTTTCAAGCATTCAGCAGTCTGGGCTGGACGACCTCCCAGTCGTCTTCCGCTATAAACTCGGCACAACCACCATTGTCTGACAGGAACAGGATGAATGTATCTTCATATCGACAATTGCAAGAAGTGCATTTGGTTTAACCGGCATAAGTCATCTCCCATTTCGAATGGATATGAATTGCTACTTGGAGATGTCATTTATCACGGTTTGCGAGTTGAAGAGCGTATTGCCTCCAGTGCCATATCATGAATTGATTCCAGTTGACGTTCAGTTTCGAGTGATCCATGCCGTTAACATTGTCAGGTGCGAAAGAATTTTTCATATCGGTATTCCAGCGCTTCTTTACTCGGTTTCTGATTTTCCCGGCGGGGTACATTGATCCTGGCTCCATGCATCTTCTGAAGTCCAAACTTCAGCATGGGACCGTCTGCCTCTTGCAGGATATCTTTACGAATCTCAACAATATAGTCAGGACGTATTCCTAATATATTCCTGTCAAAGGCAGCATGATGGATCTTGCAAAGGGCAATTCCGTTGTCGATACGTGGCTCACCGCCAGCTTCTGAATCAGGAATAATATGCGCTGCTTCCAGAAGTTCTACATGTCGAAGTCTGCATAATGCGCATCGCTCTTTATAGGCACTCAATACACGCTCGCGAAATAACCGTTGATGCAAACGCACCTTGACTGCCGCTGTAATGTAGTGGCGTCGATACTCGATGACGGGTTCTGTGTATGAAGATGTTATCGATTTGGATACTGAGTTCATGTCATCAACTGCAACGGTAACGCACAAATCATCGGGATCGTCTTTGATTATGTAAACAGGCCATGCAGCTACATATTTCCCCGGCACAATTCCGTGAAAATAAACGAGTGGCTTGATTCCTGTCATTGCGGTTCGAAGCCTGACATTATCCGGATGATCAGGATTAGTGCCTCTATACCGATACTTGAGAAATCCATCATCGGAAAAAGCGTCGTCATAGGGACTATTTGGGGCAGTTGTTATCGAAATTGGTATATCTAGAATCCTGGGCTTGAATATGCCTTGGGGCCCCAGCATGGGAACCCTGTGTCCCTGGAACGAAAATCCAACCTGTAGAGGTCCATATGGCAGGATGTCTCCAAACTGGGATGAAAGGTCCGCCAGGAACTGAAAGGCCCCTTGTCGAACCAGAAAGTCAAAGTCTGATGAATTCAATATGCCACCCCCCAGTAATCGATTTGGCTTCCATGTCTCAAATCAGACGCGCCTATTTGACGAGAACTCAAACATATTGGAAAGCTGTGCCTTTAGCTGCCCCTGATGAGGGAACACCTGTACGATAGAATGCTGCGCCAATAATAGAGATTCTACAGATCAAGTATCAGGGATGTGTGAGATGGTGGATTGTTCAGACGCAAAAGACATGGAAGGTGGTGTGAAGATTGCGGAAATTTGGCAAAAAACATTCCTTGGAAATTCGCAATAATCTTCGACACCCAGTATTTGGGTTGATAATGGAAGGCGCCAATTACAGTAGGGAGGCATTACTTGAAGAACTCTTGCGAATATTACAATTCTTTAATTAATTATATAATAATATACGATTTAACTGGCTTTAAGCGATTTTCAAACTGATCTTGGTAAATAACTTCTGCAAAACTTATGGCAATTTTGTGCAGAAAACACCATAATACGCGCGCTCAAGGTTTAACCGATTCGGCCTCTCTTCGCATGGCAGCGCCCGACCGAAACGCCAACACCCGGTAAATTTCATCATGTTTTCGTTAAGACAACTTACGAGACGCGTCGCGCTGACGTTTGTTCTGCCACTAACCGCCGGCGTTGCCATCGCCGGATTCGCGCCTGCCAACACCCAGGCGCTGGCCCAGACCGAAATCGGATGCTTGGCCCTGAATATTTATCACGAAGCCCGTGGCGAGTCGTTACAGGGGCAGAAAGCCGTTGCGGCGGTGACTCTTAACCGCGTTCGCGATGATCACTTCCCGAATTCGATCTGTGCTGTCGTCTGGCAGCCCTATCAGTTTAGCTGGACACATACCCAGAAAACGTACTTCCCGACCGAACTGGATGCTTGGAAACAAGCACTTTCCATCGCTGAATCAAGTCTTGATCAGAAAGTGGTTGCCGAGTACGAGAACTTGTTGTATTACCACAGTAAACGTGTACGACCTGAGTGGAGCAAGCATAAACGCTTCGTGGCTCGCGTTGGCAGTCACCTCTTCTATTCGATCTAGTTCCTCTCGACTTGGAATTAGTGTCCGGAAGCCAGATACAAGACGTGTTGCTACTTTGGTCTTCGTTTTAAAATTTCTTTACCCGTAATTTTATCTAACAGGAGATTGATCCATGAAGTTCAAACAGGTCCTTGCAGGTGTGAGCGCCATTGCCGCTCTGATGACGGTATCCGCGGGCGTATTGGCTGACGGCGAATCCGACTATAAAACAGCATGTTTCGCCTGCCACGACACGGGTGTTGCCGGTGCGCCAAAATTGGGCGACAAGGAAAACTGGGCACCACGTATAGCACAAGGCTCCGATACGCTTCACAAGCATGCAATTGAGGGTTATCAGGGTTCTGCCGGCTTTATGCCGCCGCGTGGTGGCAGCGCACTGAGCGACGACGCTATTATGGGTGTTGTTGACTACATGGTTGAGAAAGGGCAGTAAACCAGCGAATAATCACGAAAAAGGCCGGGCATTGCCCGGTCTTTTTCGTGGTAATGAGGTAATTGGTAAACTGATCCGTTGCATTTGTCAGGGACAATTCGGGTATTGTCAGTATCATTGTCAGCAGCTTTTTATTTTTTATATAACTGTGTCCACGAAACCCGTAACGCATTGATTTCCCATGAGTGACCGATGGGGCCGCTATGCACCGAGCCCGAGCGGTCCGCAGCATCTCGGCAATTTGCAGACCGCGCTTGGTGCATGGCTACAGACGCGGGTTTGTGGTGGTGGCTTTATTCTCAGAATCGAGGATCTCGATCTTGATCGATCACACCCACAGCATAGCTCAAAAATAATCGAGGATTTACGCTGGCTCGGCCTTAATTGGGATGTCGGACCGGGAGCCGGTGATGTATCCGACTATCTGCAGAGTCATCGATCAGCTCATTATCATGCGGCGCTCGAGCATCTGCGCAACGCCGATTTGCTCTATCCCTGCACGTGCAGCCGACGCGATATTCGAACGATCGCCAGCGCGCCTCACGGACCTCTGGGAACGGTATATCCGGGTATTTGCAGTGGCAATGCCTTGCCTCCGCAGTTTCGTTGGCAGTCAGAGGTTGACCATCCAGCAGCCGTGCGTTTTCGCAGTGGCACGGGCAGGCAATCATTTGTCGATGTGGTGCAGGGCCAATTTACCTGCGATATCGCCAGAGAAGTCGGGGATTTCGTGGTTTTTCGTCGCGATGGCCTGGTTGCGTATCATCTCGCTGTGGTAGTTGATGATATTGCCATGAATGTCACAGACGTCGTACGTGGCGGCGACCTGATTGCGTCGGTGTTTCCCCAAAGCTGTCTCTACCAGGCGCTTGGCATGCGACCACCGCGTTACTGGCACCTGCCGCTGCGCATGGATGAAAGCGGTGAACGGTTGTCCAAACGCGATGGCGCTCAATCGCTTGCTACCCTCATTGATTCCGGTATGTCGCCGGAACAGGTGATCGGAATTCTCGCATCGGGACTGGGTCTGATCGATCGCGAACTGCCGATATCCCTTGCTGAGCTTGTTTGTGATCTCGATGAATCACGTCTGATCGAAGCGTTCAGGTCAACATGCCCGGATAATAAATACGCCAGTCAATTCCGTGATGAAGCTGATCAAGAGTTGTAGAAAGCCTGCAACACCCGATGCAGGTAATAGGCGTCGCGGCTGCCGGCAGTTTCGCGCAGCGAGTGCATGGCCCATTGCGGAATGCCCACATCGACCACCGGAATGCCAATTGCGGCTGAGCTGATAGGGCCGATGGTGCTGCCGCAGGCCATGTCGGCACGCATTGCCATGGCTTGGACCGGCACGCCGGTTTCTATGCACAGGTTGCGAAATAACGCTGCGGTTTCACTATTGGTCGCGTAGCGCTGGCTGGCGTTGAACTTGATTACCGGTCCGCCGTTCAAAACCGGACGATGATTGTGGTCATGCTTGTCGGCGTAGTTTGGATGCACAGCATGAGCGTTATCTGCGGAGATCATCAGAGAACGCTGGGTAATTCGGGTGAGCTCGCCCGGATCAAGTTGCCCGGCACCTGGAAATAACCGTCGTAACACGTCAATCAAAAACGGACTTTGCGCACCGCTGGATGAGACGCTGCCAACTTCTTCGTGGTCGTGACAGACAAGAATACAGGTGGCATCACCGGGGCGGGCGGATTCAATGGAGCGCATTGCGGTGTAGCAACTCAATAGATTATCCAGTCTCGCGGCGCTCAGAAATTCGTCTGCAAGACCCACGAATGCCGGGCCATTGGTGTCATACAGGTACAGATCGAAGTCCAGAAGTAAATCGATATCGATATTGCCGTACTCTTCCTCTATCTGTTCCAGGATGCAGTCGCGAAAACTGAATTCGTCATCTTCACCGGTCATTCCGGTAATGGCGACCACATGCTTTTCCGGGTTGATCTCGCGCTTTGAATTGACATCGCGATCAAGGTGGATGGCGAGGCTTGGAATAATGGCAACGGCGCGCTGAAAATCGATCAGGACGCTGCTTACCCCGCCCTGATTGTCGCGATAACTGACGCGACCGGCGATGGACAAATCGCGGTCAAACCACGGGTTGAGCAACGCACCACCGTACACTTCAACGGAAAGTTGGTTACAGCCGCCGCGAACGCGCTCCGGCTCCGGCTTGATTTTCAGGCACGGACTATCGGTATGCGCGCCGACAATTCTCAATGTGGCGTTATCAATGTCGGCATCGCCACAGATGAAGGCTGCAATCGACCCGTCGCCGCGACTGGTCATGTAGCGTCCGCCTGGTTCCAGTGACCAGGGTTCATTTTCCTCAAGCAGCACAAAATTGTGCTCCTCGAGTGAATTCACCATATTCTGTACACAGTGAAAAGGAGTGGGTGAACGATGCAGGAACTGAATCAGGTCGTGGTTGAATATTTCCTGGGTCATAATGCCGAATCCTCATCGCTGGCCATACCAGCCCCCATAAAGGGCGTGTCGGCTTGTTGTTGTCCAGAAAATGGATACAGGGCGCGATCGGCCAGTTGCGAGGCCTTGACGTTTTGAACCGCGCTGAAAATATTTTCCATTCGCCCCGGGAAGCGCTGCTGCCAATCGCGCAGCATGGACTTGATGGCCTGACGCTGCAGGTGATCTTGTGAACCGCACAGGTTGCAAGGGATGATGGGAAAATCGCAATATTCGGCGTAGCGTTCGATGTCCATCTCACGGCAGTAGGCAAGTGGTCGAATGACAATATTCTTGCCGTCATCACTCTTAAGCCAGGGCGGCATGGCCTTGAGTGTGCCACCATGAAACATATTCAGGAAAAGCGTTTCGAGAATATCGTCGCGATGATGTCCAAGGGCAATTTTGGTGAAGCCATGTTGTTCAGCGAAACCGTACAAAGTGCCGCGTCTTAAGCGGGAACACAGGCCGCACATGGTCTTGTTCTCAGGCACCACGCGTTTGACCACGCTGTAAGTATCGCGCTCGATGATGTGATAAGGCACACCCAGTCGTGCCAGATAGTCGGGTAAAATATGCGTCGGGAAGTCCGGTTGTTTTTGATCGAGATTCACTGCGACCAGTTCAAAATCGATTGGTGCCTTGGCCTTGAGTCCGAGCAGCAAATCAAGCATCGTATAGGAGTCCTTGCCGCCTGACAGGCATACCATGACCCGGTCGCCAGCTTCGATCATATTGAAATCGGCGATGGCGCGGCCGGTCTCGTGACGCAGCTTTTTGCGCAACTTATTGAACTCGATGTGCTGTCCCTGGTCTGTATCGACTATCGCGTGCATTCGACTATTCCGAAACTGTTAACCGTGTTTTTAAAGATGCGGTATGTTACAACAACTGCTATGTATCGTATCTCCCGAACCATCATTCCGGCATGGCTACTCGACTTATAAAAATTTTCACTGGCGTGGTTTTTGGCCTGGTGCTGATGATCGCCGCCGGATTATTGTTCCTGACCACGGACACAGCCCGCGATTTGCTGGCTGATTACCTGAGTTCAATCAGTGGCCAGGTTGTGCGGATCGACGGCGATCTCGATTTTGACTTTTCCGAATGGTCTCTTAAAACGCGGGATGTCAGCGTAGCCACAGACGACTCCGAACCATTTGTTGAACTGGAGCGGATCGAACTACGCGATTTGAAGGCGGTACTTAACACTGCCGGCGGTCCACCCGTCAAAATCAAGGTCGAACATGTCGATGTGCATATGGATCGGCTGCCTTCTGGCGGTGGCACCCCATCGAAGTCGCTGGCGGAGCTACTGCCGCCATTCGGGTTCGCTCTTGAGGTGGTTAATCTGAATGCTTATGGGCGTGAACGCGAAAAGCCGTTGATAATAATAGACGGTACCACGCTCGATTTCGATACACCCCATAATCTTGCGTTTGCGGTGCGCGGCGAATTTCGTGACAACCCTCTGACGTCGAGACTGACCCTCGAAATGCCTGATGATTCGGCAGTGGCGGGAAAAGCGGCAGGAAACCCAGACGAAAATACAGACAGCAAGGCATCAGCCGGGCATCATCCTCACCTGTCGGGCTGGATTGATTATTCAGGTTTGACGCTACTGGTGGACGGTGAGATAGCCGATGTAATGAGTGCCCGGGGAATAAATCTCCATTTCACCGCCGGTGGCGATATCGGACAACAGGCGATCGGCAGTAGTGCTGCATTTATCGATGAGCATGTTTCGGGTCGATTGAGTGGCGATGTCGGCAATCTGACTTTCGACATCGAACAGTTCGATGCGACTACCCGGTACGGATCAATCAGTCTCGCCGCAAAGGTCAATACAGTTGACCGAGTCATGCTTGTTGAATCCGGCAAGTTTTCGGTTGTCGCCAACAATATTCAGGCTTTTCTGGGCGATTTCGAGATTCCCCTTGGCTACCGTGGCCCGGGTACGGCCGCGGCCGCTTTCAGGGGTGATCTCGATGACATGATGATCTCTGACATCGACATCAATGTGGGCAATGGACAGCTAATCGCTCGCGCCGATGTTGGTGTGACAGGAACAAAAGACGCACGAGTCGTTTCTATCACCGATGGCAAGGTCACCCTTGATATCGAAGATTCTGCATCGTTACTCACTCTCACGGATTATTGGCTTCCGCTTAACGGGACTCTCAAAGGTGGTGCATCGGTTAAAGGTTCGCTTGGCAATCTCGTTATAAATGATTTTATTGTGAATCTTAACGATGGCGAACTTCGTACTGATGGCGCTTTTGATGTGGGATTAACACCCGAGCAACCGCCGGAAATTACTCTGCGCGATGTCAATGTTTCGATTAATACGTCGGACATCGGGCCGCTAATAAAGCAAGTTGACGCCAAGGGTGGTTGGTTTATCAAGCATGATCGGAGCGTTACAGAGCAGTGGGTGGAATTCATTGGGCCACCAGTCGATCGCACGGCTGGCGATTCCCCTGATTCAGCAGCGAGTGAAGTGGTAGCTGACAACAAGGTTCATCTGCCCACGAAGGGCGCTCTGAAGGCCAGCGCAAAGCTTAATGGTACGTTCCGAAAAATAGCGATTCAGAAGCTAAAAGCCGACTATCATGACGGGCTTTTAAGTGGCGAAGGCGCTGTTGATATCGTCCTGACCGACAGCAAGCCTGAGGTGATACTTAAAGACACGGCGCTGCGATTGAATGCCAAGGATTTCGCGCAAGCAGCCCGCATAATTGGATTGAACATTCCGAGTGAAGGCAATATCAACGCCAATGCCGTTGTTAGTGGGCCAATCGAGAATATACAAATTTCCACACTCAAGGCCGATCTTGGTGAGGGTGCGGTCATCATTGATGCTAATGGCACAGCGGGTTTCGGCAGGGGTGCCGAGACTGATGACGCGAGGGCGATGCTCAACTTGGTAACAACGGCAACATTCGACCGCGCCGATCGGGTCTTCAAGACAATGCCGATGCCAACCTGGTTCGGCGGGACGGGCCTTGTCAGTGGCACATTAGTGCATGCGGATCACCTGACCAGCCTTAATCAACTCGACGCAGGTTTTACCGGCAGCGCCGGCAAGACCCGGATAACGGGTGATATCAAGAACCTTGAGAACTTCGCGTTTTCCGGGTTAATAATTGAATTCGATGCCGCGCCAGGAAGTGGTACGGAAGCTTCAAGCAACGGTTTGGTGGATGCCAGCGAGGAACCTGACAAGTCATCCGGTAATACAACGATACAGAAATTGCATGTCACGGTGGAATTACCTGATGGTCTTGATGGCGTTGGTCAATTTTCCGGCTCTGCGGTTACTGACCTCGGTCATGTACAAACAAAAGGTACAGTGGCCGCACCTCGGGAATTCGGCAAAATAGACGCCAGCTTTGAATTCGAACCAGTCGAAAGACGTTCGCCTGACAACGAAGTGGCTGGTTCGACATCGCTCAAGACATTTACTGGTACGATCAAGATGGACAGTCTTGTAAGTCGCCGTCTTGAAATCAATGCGAAAACCGCCGATGGTACTGGCCGCATTCACTACAGCGGCGCGGTTGATCCGGCCGGTGGTGACGGCACCCTGTTAATCGAACACCTGGACCTCAATATTCTCGCGGCCATCGCCGGGGTCGACTCAACATTTGCAAACCACATTGATCTTGATGCGGGAATTGTCTATGACAAGTCGTCGCTCGAGTTCAAGGATGTACTGCTTAAAGCTGGCGATTCGGATGTTAGCGGTAGAATTCTGGTTGATCTACCCGGAGAAAACAAACCCTTACCCGTGGTGCATGCCGATGTTCAATCGAGGATGCTGAAGTTTTCGGATTTTATTGTCGAAGAATCGAAATCGGAGGCTTCAGGTGATGAATCTGATAAAGCTTCGCGCATATTTTCAACTACTCCGGTGAATGTCGAATTTCTGAACAAGATTGATCTTGATCTGAAAGCTGGTATTAACGAATTTCATTTCGGCGATCTTCCTCTCGAGAAAATTCAGATCAAGGTCGATGGCAGTAATGGCGTGGTGAATGTGTTGTCTCATCAAATACTGTTTGAAGGTGACTCAACTCTTGATCTTAAGGTGGATGTGCGTTCTGAAAAGCCGCGTGTTGATATCGATTTCAAGGCATCGGCAGTCAACCCTGGTCGTTTTGTTAAATCAGGGAATAATGATCATCAATATAGTGGTGATGTCGATATTGATATTGCTCTGAAAGGCGTGGGTAATTCTCAGAATGCGATAGTTTCATCCGGCACCGGTTATTTGATACTTACTGTGAACAAAGCATTATTGCCGGACAGCAAACTTGATCTGTTGTCTGCGTCGATCGTGATGGAAGTGCTGCGATTGGTCAATCCGTTCAAGAAGCAACAGCAAGGTATGAAAATTGAATGCGGATTGATTGCCTGGAAAATCGGCAATGGATTTGCAGTTGCTGATAAAACCATCGTCATAAAGGGTGATCGTCTATTTCTTCTTGGTGAGGGCAAGATCAATTTGTCAGATGAGTCTTTGGAAATGGTGTTTATACCCAAAGCCCAGGAAGGTTTGGGTTTTAATACATCGGGGCTGATGAAATTTATCGGCGTAGGTGGCACGCTATCCAAGCCGGTAATCAGACCCGATGCCAAGGGGCTGTTAAAAAGTGGCGCAAGTATAGGTGCGGCCTGGCTCAGTGGCGGTATGAGCCTGTTGCTACAGAACATGTTTGATCGCGTAACCGCCGGTAGTCGTGAATGCGAACGCGTAGAGGGTTTGTTCCGCGATCATCTGGCAGGTGTCCAATCATCACCCGAACAAAGCACTGGCACACAAGCGCCTAGCAAACAACAAACACGTTAACATTTGTCGACTCTAGTGGTCGCTTCGAGTAACAGGCCACTGTCAGGATAGATTCTTTTCGAAGAATACGCTCATGGGGTCTTCTCGATAAGCGCCATATGATGAACGTCGTACATATCCTGCGTATTCATACAAGGCAATTGGTCCTGCATCAAGCGATCCCGTTTCAAGACGCGCCAAAGCAATACCACGTTGTATCAATTCGAGTTCAAGTGTAGAGACTATACGACTCGCTATGCCAAGACCCCGTGATTCGGGTTCGACATACACGCGCTTGATCTCAGCATATGTTCCATCGTCATGCATGATTTTGAACATCCCGCAACCGACGATCTTATGGTCAATTATCGCGCCAAATGCGCAGCCACCATGAGCTTCAAGCGTCTCGATGTCATCAAGATGATTACTCTCAAGCGGATACAGATCGGCAAGTTCAGCGTCAAGTCTGGAGACAAGATTCACCAGTTGTGGATGTCGTAGCGAACAAGCTTCGATAATCAGGTTTTCCCCAATGTTTGTTGTGCTCATGGTTCCTAAAAAATTATCAATCGGGCAATGTATTCAGTTGGCAGAAACAATAATCATATTATTCGAGTCGACTATAACCTTTGTCCATGACTACACCCTATTTTGGTATCGTCACAGATTATGGCAACGCTACCGGCTGGACAGCCGATGATGATCCATGTCATCGTTTGATCATGCATACTTTTCCCACTAGAGTAAAAATAATGCTTGCGGTTATTGCGGCAGGTGGATTTACGCACGCCTGCGCAAGCGAAGATCCGATCGAAGACCAGCTTGTATATGCCTACGAGCTGTTCCTCCTGGAAAATCCGTCAGACCCCCTAAGCGCTGAATTATGGCAAAAACTCGGAAATATTTATCTGCATCAAGGACATTATGATGATGCACGCAAAGCCTATGGCAATGTGATACGTCTGGCTGTCGAATCGCCGGACCATGATTCACCCGAACGTTTGGCCGCAGAGCTTGGTATCGGGCTGAGTTTAAGCGCTGAGAGACGTTTCGATGAGGCCGTAGTGCAACTGCGTAAAGCGGCTGACAATGCGTCCTCAGCAGACGTTTCGAAAAACATGATATCGGTGTATCGCGAACTTACCAGTATTGGGCTTCGCACGGATGACTACGTATTGTCGTTTGAATATGCGAGTCACGCACAGAAAATTTATAAAACACTCGGTTATTTGAACGATGAAGCCGACATGTTGTTGGTCATGGGTGTATCGAGCGCGCAACAGGGAAACATGCAACAAGCCCGGGAATTGTTGAAAAAAAGCTTCCACATTCTGACGGAGATTGATAACGCCACGAGTATTGAGCAGGCGAGTCGGGTTGTGAAGATCGCCAATGAATTTGGTATCGACTCAAGCGCGTGGTAGATCGGACTCAATCCGCTTCAATCCGTGGTTAACCCGCCTATGGCTGCGCCCCATGAATATTCGATAAAGAAGCGGAACAAAAAACAGCGTTAACAGGCTTGAGATGCTGAGTCCCCAAACAATCGATGTGGCCACCGGACCCCATAACAGCGACTTGCCACCGAGACCGGTGGCTAATGACAGCAGCCCGGCGATTGTGGTGAGGGATGTGATCAATATCGGTACGACGCGCCTCCTCGCCGCATACAGGATCGCATGAATGACCGTGTAGCCAGTGTCCAAGCGTATGTTGGCGGCCGAGATAAGCACAATCGCCGAGTTGACAGAAATTCCCGCCAACGCGACCACGCCATACAGGGTAAACAGGCTTAACGGGTTATCGCTGATAATCAAACCAAGTACCACGCCTGTAAATGCCAGCGGAATACTCGACAGAATCATGATCGGTTGAAAGTAGCTCTTGAACTGTGTTCCTAGAATCAAGTAAATCAGGCCAACACCAAACAGAAACAACATGCCGATAGCATCGAGGCTTTCTTCGATATCGTCAAGTACACCGGTAAAGTCGAGATCGATACCAGAATGACGATCGTTAATGGTTTCCCAGAATGCGCGTATCTCGTTGTTGATAGCAACCGTGTCGGTCGCTTCCTTGTCGATATCCGCACTCAGCGTTATGGCGCGTCGAAAATCATAATGACGAATATTTCCCTGTCCGCGTTGGTAAGTTGGCTTCAACAAAGTCGATAGTGGCACGGCCTGATTGTCACGGCCGGGCAGGGTGGTTTCGAGAATACTGTTGATGTCGCTCATCGTATCTTCGGCCGACTTGAGGCGTACCTCGACCTTTTCGCCGCGATCCTGAAAACTTGTCAACACTTCACCGTCGACCAGTATGCGCAGAGTAAGATAAAGTGCGCTCGGATCGACCCCGGTGCGTGCCAGTGCGTCGAAGTCGACTCTTAAACGCAGTTCCTGCTGGCCCGGTTCTTCATCGTCGCCGAGATCGAAGACGGTCTTCTTGTTGGCAAGGAATTCACGTAGTTGTGCTACCGCAGAGCGTATGGCATCGAAGTCATCGCCGCGAACCTTGATGTTGATTGGCTTGGATATTGGCGGACCGCCTGCCAGTCGAAGAAAAGTCAGGCGCTTGGGTCCGGGTATCCTTTCAATCTTGGGGCGTAACGATTCGATGATCTCATCGACGCTCCGAATGCCGGGTCCTGTAGGCTTCAGGGAAACCAGAATCTGTCCGTAGTGATCTCCGAACAAGGGTTCAATTTCAGTGAATGTCTGGCCTGCATAACTGACCACCGAGCGTACCTCGTTACCCCTGAGTTCGCGTCTGACGATGGCTTCGACTTCGCTTACCTTATCCATGGTGGATTCGAGTCGGCTGCCACCCGGCATTTCGATGTTTACATAAAAAAGTCGCAGTGGATCACTGGCAAAGAAATCAAGGCGTATCGTGCCCATTGCAACCGCACCGATTGAACCTGAAATCATCAACACAATGGCGATTGCTGAGACCCATGGATGACGAAACACACGGATCAGCATCCTTGTATATAAGACACGAATAGAATGCAGGAAGCGTACCCGCATACGTTGTATCCAACCTGGGTTCGACAAATCGATGCGCATCGATGTGATATGCACAGGCAGCATCCAGAAAGCTTCGATCAGGCTGATGGCAAGCGCAACCGTTACAACCAACGGAATCACCAGCATGAACTGACCGAGTATTCCAGGCAGGAGCATCAATGGCAGGAACGCTGCCATGGTGGTTAAAACCGCGGTGGTAACCGGCGCAGACACCTCTGATAGTGCTGCAACTGTTGCCTCGAATGCCTGATAGCCGCGCTGTAACCGATAATAGATTGACTCGACTACAACGACCGCATCGTCCACCAACATGCCGAGGCTGATGACGATACCGAGCAGTACGCTGACGTTAAGTGTTTGATCGAAGTTTTTCAGTACCAGAAACGTACCGGCAAGAATGAACGGTATGCCGATGCAGGTTAAAACCGCAATGCGCATGCCAAGAAACAGCCAGGTCACTACCAGCACCAAAGACAAGCCCAGCGCGGCATTGGTCTGCATGACGCGCAGCGCATCACGAGTCACCTGGGTTTGATCATCAACCAGCTCTGCGAATACTCCCTGGCTTTTCATCAACGAGTTGAAGCGTTCGGTATAAGTGTGAAGTCGCTCGACCAGGTCAATGATATTGGCGTCGGCTTTCTTGGTGACCGACAGCATTACCGCCGGATGTCCCTTGTAGCGAACCTTGCGGCGCGCTTCGGCAGCGCTCCGTTCGATATCGGCGACATCACCGAGGCGCACTTCCATTCCAGGCAGTGGCAGGGTGATGTCAGCGAGATATTCAGGATCGGGGCTGGTGCCGAGTAATCTCACCAGCCAGCGTTCGTCATCTATATCAATACTGCCGGCGGCGACGTCGCGAAAATATGTCTGGATAGTGTGGGCAACATCGGCTGGTGAAAGTCCGAGTGATTCGAGACGTTGGGGATGCAGCCGGACTATCATTTCCGGATCGGGTAAAGCCGTGGTTAGTACCCGATCAACATCCTTCATCCGTTCCAGCTCGTCATTTACGCGTTGGGCGTGACTGCGCAGGTGTTCGCTATCGGCCAATCCGTAGACTACGATTGTCGCCGTTGGAAAAGCATTGGCGCTCGTCACCTCGAATATGACCGGGTCAAGTACGGCGTCGGGAAGCTCAGCCTCGGTATTTTGTATCTCACGCCTTAGATCGTTAACGCGCTTGTCGAATACGTCGCTGTCGATTTCATTGAATCGCACCACGATGTTGGAGGTTGACTCACGACTGGTACTGGAGACGAAGCGTACGTCGGAGAGTTTCTGCACGGCATCTTCAAGAACATCGGTAACACGCTTTTCGACGTCTTCGGCAGATGCGCCCGGATAGATTGTAGTGATATCGATCCAGTTGAAATTGATGGTCGGATCCTGCTCCCTCGGCAATGTCATATAGACGAGCGAACCCAGTATCAGCACCAGTGCAAACATCAGGTTGGCGAGAACGTGATTATTGAGCAGCGTACGCAGCATGATGAACGGGATGATCGACTATGAGTTTAGTGGCTTGCTTCGACAATAACCTTGCGGCCATCTTCGAGGGCATGTCGGCCATCGATCACGATACGTGTATCGGCGGCCAGATCTGTTTGTACCGGTTTGCCTTCAAGGGCGCCTATGAGTTTGACAAAGCGTGCATGCTCTCCATCAACCACAAAAATTCCCAGAGATGCATTGCGCCGAACTAGTAGATGGGCGGGAATTGCAAGGCCAGGCAGGGTCCACACAAGACGTCCCGGGGTGCCCGCAGTGGCTGTCGCGCCCTCGAACTCCAGTCGCGCCTGTTGGCTACGAGTTCCTTCATTCACTAACGGAACAACCGACCGAAGTTTTATCGGGTAACTCGTACCGCCGGCACTGAATGTCAATATTTGCCGGTCAAGTGATTCAATCGCATCCAGCGGCACATCGGCACGAACTTCGAGTCGATTGGTATCAAGTACTTCAACTACCGGTGTTCCTGGCATGACATAAGCACCGAGACTGACCGGGCGTTGAATGACCACACCGGCAAAGGGACTGCGTATTTCACAAAGACTCACCTGGCGACGGGATAGTGCAATTTGCGCCTTTTGAGCGCTGATTCCGGCCACCGCTGAATCGAAGTCTGCCTGTCGTTGAACAAGCTGTTCTTCGGAGATATTCCGTGTCTTGATCAGTTTGAGAGCCCGATCAAGCTCCTCGCGCGCCAGCCGCCGGCGTGCCACCAGGGCGAGTAGCTGTGATTCATCCCGTGCCAGGATTTGCTGGAAATCGGCGCAATTGATGGTCGCGAGAATGCCGTCAGCTTCAACCGTGTCGCCTACTTCGACGCCGATAGATGATATGACTCCAGAGATTTGCGCGGCAACCTGCGTACGGTTGAGGCTGACCACGGTTGCCGGCGCACTCGATTCAATCACAACGGACACACTGGCCAATGTATCGACCGTCACCTCAAGTGGAGTTTCGACAATATCATCAGCGGCGTAAATTGAAGCGGGGCATGTTGTCGCGCACATCATTACCAATAAAATCAGAATCCTTCCGGAAATACTTGTTGAGCGTCGACGAAAACCGTGAACAGACGCCGTCGCTTCGGTAGAATACCGGACACCACTCATCGGTTGGTTGCTTGATTCCATGGTTCCCTTTTTAACCTTTTTAAAACAGTTGGCTCGCGATATCGGCCCATTGCGCGTAATGCACACAATATTTCTCTTGATATTGATAGTGTCAGCTCCGTTTGCCGGAGGTGAAGGCGCGCGTAGTGGTTTTGCCATGTGGCCGACCCTGATAGCACCCGCCCTGGTGCCAATTTTTTACTTCGTTCTGCCACTGGATATGACCATGTCTGCGGTCACTCGATCCGGCGTGGTGGGCGAAGAGCACGCACGTCTGACGCGGGTAATCCGCATCGATGCCATACTTTTTGTGGCGCTATTGGCGGCCTGGCTGCCATTCTTCCTGGCGCTCGTTTCCTACAGCTAATATCCGAGAACGCGAATGTTACCTTTTTCCGGAGAGGAATTCCTTAACCGTCAGGCGCGTCTTCGTGCCGAGTTGAAAATCCGGAACCTCGATGGTCTGCTGATGTTTCGTCAGGAGAGCATGTACTGGCTTACCGGTTATGAAACATTTGGCTTCTGTTTCTTCCAGTGCCTGTATTTTGGTGTGGACAGGCGGATGTTTCTGCTTACCCGGTCGGCGGATCAGCGTCAGGCACAATTGACTTCGGTGATCGATGAGATTCATGTCTGGATCGACGGTGATCCGCAAGGTCCGACCCTGCAACTGCGACAATTACTTGATTCACACGGAACCACCGGCGCCCGCCTTGGGGTTGAATATGAAAGTTACGGCCTGACCGCCCGTCGTGGCCGAGAACTGGATGCGGCGCTTGCTGGATTTTGCCAACTGGAGGATCACTCCGAGCTGGTTGGGCGCTTGCGAATGATCAAATCTGAAGCGGAGCTTGAACATGTAAGACGGGCCGCGGAGCTCGCTGACGATGCACTCGATGCGGCTGTCGGTTTAATCGGCCCGGGTGCCGACGAAGGTCACATTCTGGCCGCCATGCAGGGTGCCGTATTCGCGGGCGGCGGCGATTATCCAGGTAATGAATTTATAATCGGTTCCGCAGAACGCGCGCTTTTATGTCGTTACGCTTCGGGTCGTCGTGAACTTGGTGCCAATGATCAGTTAACCCTCGAATTCGCCGGCGTTTACCGGCATTACCACGTGGCTTTAATGCGCACGGTGCTGGTGGGCGATGTACACCCAGAGCATCGTGCGATGTTCGACGCGGCGGCCGACGCTCTGACGGCGTGTAACGAAGCGCTTAAACCAGGCGCCACTGCCGAGGATGTGTTTAATGCCCATGCCCGGGTTCTCGATGCCGCCGGTTTCCAATCTCATCGCCTGAATGCCTGTGGCTACAGCCTGGGTGCGCGTTTTACCCCGAGCTGGATGGATTACCCGATGTTCCACCAGGGCAATGCGGAAGTCATAACCGAGGACATGGTGATGTTTATGCACATGATAATAATGAAAAGCGACAGTGGCCGTGCCATGACCCTGGGAGAAACGGTTATTGTTGGCGCCAACGGTAACGAGCGCTTGAGTCGCCATCGCCCAGAGCTGATCTGTCGTTGACAGGCAACTCACCGGGGCGTTGAAATCAACTTGTGATGCAAATTGAGAGCGTGACTGATTTTCTCTCAAGGTTGTCCAATTCAGCCGGGGTTGTCCTTCTTTATCATGCGACTTTTGCTCGTGTACCTTCGAGTCTGGCCAAGGGGCTGCACAATATCCGACCGGAGATCTTGCGCACGCAGATTGAAGGACTTGCACGTTATTTCAAATTTATCGATGTCGATGAATTCGCCATCCTGGACGACCCGCGTGGCTATGCGGCGGTCAGTTTCGACGATGGCTATCGCTGTATATTCGATGAGGCTTTACCAATATTTGAAGAACTGAATATACCGATCACGGTGTACTTGAACGGTATTAATTTTGCCGGTGGCAGTTTCTGGAGAGACAAGGTCAGGCTGGTTGAAAATCACGGCTGGACGAGTGAGTTCGAACGTTTTAGTGACGCCTTCAAGTCGGTTTCCGGAAAACGTTTTTATCGTTACAGTAAAAATCCGGCAATCAACAGCCGCATCATCGACCAGGAACTCGATCGGTTTATCGCCCATAAAGGCGGTATCGATACACGTGTAACGGCGTGTGTCGATAACATCGACGATCTGCCGCGGCACCCGTTGGTTGGTTATGGCAATCACAGTCAGCATCACTACGTGCTGTCATCGCTGGACGCCACGGAACAGCATCTGGAAATTACTGCGACCGATGATTTACTGGAACGTATTGAGAATGCTCATATCAGCAAATTGTTCTCAGTGCCTTTCGGTGATGTGGGAGATTTTAACGAGGAGACCGTACGCATCCTCAAAGACGCAAACTATAATCATGTCTTAATGAGCCGAGGGCATGCGCATCGCGGTAATCACAGCGTTCATGGCATCACTGCGGTGGAGCGTTGCATGCCCGCCGACACGATAGTTGACCTCGGTCTTGGTGCTTTGCGAACCAATAAGCACCATTATGGTTAAAAAAACTCCGCCAATCGGCTAGAATCGGTGCCCCGCAACGGGATACCCGCTGCCTTGTCATCGTTCGTAAACTGCAACTTTATAAACCAGCCATGTCCAACAAGTACCGAACGGACGATTTAAGGATCGCCGATATCAAGGAAGTCGCCAATCCACTGACGGTTTGCGAAGAGTTCCCAGCCAGCGAGGATGTTGCGCGGGTCACATACGAAGCTCGTAACCAGATTCAGGACATCATGGATCGCAAGGACGATCGCCTGATTGTGATAACCGGCCCGTGTTCGATTCATGACACCAAAGCCGCCATGGAGTTCGCCAGCCGGCTTGCCGAATTACGAGTGCGCTTCGCCAACAATCTGTTGATTATCATGCGAACCTATTTCGAGAAACCGCGCACCACGGTCGGCTGGAAAGGCTTGATTAATGACCCGGACCTCGATAATGGATTTCATATCAATAAGGGTCTTCGGGTGGCGCGCAAGCTGGTTCTGGATATCAATGCGCTTGGTGTTCCGGTCGCTACCGAGTATCTCGATATCATTACGCCCCAGTACATCGCTGACGCGATAGCCTGGGGTGCCATCGGCGCACGCACCACGGAAAGCCAGGTTCATCGGGAAATGGCATCGGGTTTGTCAGGGCCCGTGGGTTTCAAAAACGGTACCAAGGGGAATCTGCAGATCGCGGTAGATGCAATCGGCGCCGCCAGACACCCGCATCATTTTTTATCGTTGACCAAGGCCGGACAATCGGCGATCTATCACACGACCGGCAATCCATATGCGCACATCATCCTGCGGGGGGGCAGCGAGCCAAATTACAGTCGTGAACACGTCAATCAAACGGCGACATTGCTACAAAAAGCAGGTTTGCCGGAATTGGTCATGATTGATTTCAGCCATGCCAACAGCCGTAAGATTGCCACCCGACAGCTTGAAGTGTGCGCCGATGTGAGCCACCAGATTGCCGACGGCGATGCCCGTATTTTTGGTGCGATGATTGAAAGTCATCTGGTTGAGGGGCGTCAGGATGCAAGTTCCGGCAAGGAACTCGTATATGGCCAGAGCATCACTGATGCATGTATTGGATGGGATGACAATGTGCGTATTCTTGATCAACTTGCTGAATCAGTCGCTGCTCGCCGTGCCCGTACGAGACGACAGGCAAGTTGAGGAATTAGCCTATACCCTTACCGAAATCGGAAACCACGCCGCTCGATTCAGCCGCTGACATTTATATCGCAATCAAATTGTTTAGTGCCGCGGGCACTGCATTTCGCTGTTATGCAGTGCTAATGTTTTGGCTTTGAACGAGTCGTCTTCAGCCGGCATACTGGTTTGCTGGCTCAGACATGGTATTTCCGACATCGTAACTACAAGTATTCGGCAATCATCACTGAATGATCAAGGTTTGGTTGTGATGTGCCGAGCATCTGATTTTATGGGAGAGATGACTATGATAAAGCCGCATGGAGCCGATGAACTGAAACCACTTTTTGTGGCTGACGAAGACGAGCGCCAACGTTTGTCAGGCGAGGCATCGAATCTGCCTTCAATTATTGTATCTTCGGCCACAGCGGCCAATGCCGTCATGTTGGGTGCCGGTTACTTCACGCCGCTTGAAGGCTTTATGAATCTTGCCAATGCAATAAGCGTGGCCACTAATATGAAAACCACCGACGGTTTGTTCTGGCCTGTGCCGATATTGAATTGTTGCCAGGATGACCACGGCGTTACAGCGGGAACCACTATCGCGCTTCGTGATCCCAATATCGACGGCAATCCGGTCCTCGCCGTTATGGAAGTCGATGCGGTTGAGGAGATGAGCGAACAACAACAAGACCTCATCACCGAGCGAGTGTACGGCACCCTTGATATGGCGCATCCTGGAGTTGCGGCCTTCAAAAGCCAGGGAAGAATTATTTTGTCAGGGCCAATAAAGGTATTGAACTACAGTTACTTCGAGCGGGATTTCGCCTCGACATTCAGAACTGCCCAACAAATTCGCGATGGCATTACCGAGCGAGGCTGGCAGAAGGTTGTTGCCTTCCAGACACGCAATCCGATGCATCGCGCTCATGAAGAACTCTGCAAGATGGCCAAGGATGCGACTGGCGCCGATGGGGTGCTGATCCACATGCTGCTTGGCAAACTGAAGCCGGGGGATATCCCCGCGCCAGTGCGTGATGCAGCCATACGCAAGATGGTGGAACTGTATTTCCCGGCCAACACAGTGATGATTACCGGATACGGTTTCGATATGCTCTATGCCGGGCCACGCGAGGCAGTGCTACATGCCTTGTTCAGGCAAAATGCCGGCTGCACACACTTCATTATTGGCCGCGATCATGCCGGTGTAGGTGATTTTTATGGTGCCTTCGACGCGCAGACAATCTTCGATGAAGAAGTGCCAAAAGGAGCGCTCAAAATCGAGATATTCCGAGCCGATCACACAGCCTATTCAAAGAAGCTCGACAGGGTGGTGATGATGCGCGATGCGCCAGATCATACCAAGGAGGATTTCGTACTGCTGTCAGGTACCCGTGTCAGGGAAATGCTTGCCAATGGCGAAGAATTACCGGTTGAATTCGCAAGACCCGAAGTTGCCCATATCCTGATGGACTACTATCGCCAGCAGGCGGCGTGATTATCACCTTCCATTGAAATAAAACGGCCCCGGAAACGGGGCCATTTTCATTGGGAAATGTGAATCCATGGGGCAATTCGATACATGCCAGGTCATCACTTATCGGCATGAACTGGCATGGTCGTGTTAAAGCGCTGCATAATATCTTTTGCGGATGGCAATTATTAAAGAAATGACAATAAGTCGATTTATAAGAGTCTATTTAAATACGGCAACAGGGGGAGAAGTTATGAGCCATCGAACAGTACTGTATTTGGAAGATGGCCGGGCAGCATGCGTCTTCTGACCTGGAACATACATAAGGGCATCGGCAGTCTGGATCGACGCTACGACTTCAAACGCATTATCGATGTTATCGATCACTACCAACCGGATGTGGTGACCATGCAGGAGGTTGACCAGGGTGTACCAAGATCGCGCGGCGACGATCAGACGCAGCTTCTGGCGTCAGTGATCGGTTATCCGTATTACATCTTCGGTGCTAACGTTGATTTGAAGCAGGGCCGCTACGGCAATGCCACGCTGTCTCGGTTTCCCATACGCCATTGGCAGAATATCGACCTGACATTTACCGGTAAAAAGTCGCGAGGCGCGTTGTATACCGAGTTGACTGTGCCTCAGCACGGCCGCCGGCTGACCGTCCACGTTGTTAATATTCATCTTGGGTTGTCCGGTATGGAACGACGCTGGCAGATCCGACGGCTGCTTGAATCAGATGATATTATCCATCTCGACAGTGGCAGTCGCATGATCGTATCGGGGGATACTAATGACTGGAGCGGGGCCTTGGTTCGCGGTCGGCTGCGTCAGATGGGTTTTCGTTGTGCCACCGGCACGGGTGCTCGGGCCTCGTTGACCTTTCCGTCATGGGGACCTGTTGGTGCCCTGGACCGCGTTCTGGTTCGTGGCGCCCTGGCAGAATTTCATCACACCCGTGCCCGTCTGTCGCTGGCAAGCAGTGCCTCGGATCATCTGCCGGTAGTCATAGATATGGACGTGGTACCGATGTCCAAAGCAGATGTCGGTAACGATGCCCCAGTTGTCGGTTGAGGTCGTCCGCCGGGATATCAGTTCAGGATATGGAGTCAGGTAGGCACAGGTGCGTAGTTGCCGATTATGGATGATTACTCGAAATTTGCGGGGATCGCCAGGTCCTCGAGCATGATAGGTATATCGTCTTCTATTTTGTAAATGGTATTACCGTTTCGGGTAATCAACGCACCATCGAGAGGACGTTCGACCAGGGTGCCGTCGACATGTTTTATCTCACCCTTTTCAATGAGTTGGTTCAGGTGATCGAGTCGTTCTGCTGACAGCATTGTGACTGATTGTTTGGTCACGGGGCAACGCAGAATCTCCAGCAACTTGGCGTCAACAGTCATGAGTGCTCCTTATAAAATTGATCAATGCGGTAATTGTCTCACATTGGCTGTTATTCGTTGCGTATTAGCGTAGCGGTTGCAACAACAGCCGATCAAGTCGTTGATCATCTCCCGATCGAAACTCCTCGAGACCGATCTGCATCTGTTCGTGACCATTTTCGGGTTGATCCCGGTACGTACCAAAAGCACGATCCCACCAGGGAATGTTGAAACCAAAATTACTGTTGGTTTCGTGGGGCAGAATCGAGTGATGAACCCTGTGCATATCCGGCGTGACCAGAATGAAACGCAGGATTCGGTCGAGACGCTGGGGCAGGCGGATATTCGCATGATTAAACAAGGCAGCGCCGTTGAGGACGATTTCAAATATCATCACCACGATACCCGGTGCGCCGAGTGCGATAATCACCGCAAACTTGATGATCATCGATAGTAAAATCTCCAGCGGATGAAATCTGAGTGCGGTGCTGAAATCAAATGCCGTATCGCTGTGATGCAGCCTGTGAAGGCGCCAAAAGAGTGGCACGGCGTGAAAGATTCGGTGCTGAAAATAGATAGCAAGATCGAGAGCGAGGAATGCCAGCAGACCACTTATAAAGGCAACCGGTACCGATGTGTCGAGAGTGTCCCGCGAAATTAAATTGAGTAAGCCGATACCGCGTTCATTTGCCACAATTGCGACGCCTGTTGCTCCAAGCGGCAGCAAAACCCGTACCAGGAACACGTCGATAACTACAATGGAAAAATTAACGATCCAGCGCCGCCTGGAAGTTTCGGGGCGCCGTGGCAAGAACACTTCAAGTATGGCCATGGCGCTCAGGATAACCAGAAAAATAAGCAGGCGAATGGCTGTTTCGTATCCCATGGCTACCGCTATGCCTTATTCATATAGATATTCATCAATATGGATATTCGATTTATAGGAGGGTGTAATACTTGTCCCCTCGATTCTATCCAAAACTTTGACCGAGCACAGCTTATGCTGATATCCGTTAATGTGTCACAAATTGCCTCGGGATATGGCGGTGGCTACTATCTTCATGCTGTCCGTGCAGAGGCCAGATTTACCAAAATATCGACACATATGTTGCCTGAATGCAATCCGGTTGCGTGCTCTCAAAGTGTTAAACTTAAGCACTGCAATTCAAGCAAAAGTTGATTTATCCTCGAAATACCGGTGCCAGGTTGTATCTGACAGGGATTTTGCAACTGTGACCGAATCTTGAAGAAAACCTTGCGAATGGATATTCGTCAACTCGTCGCGGCCTAGTCGTCGCGCTATTCACTCACTATCAATCAGGAAAAATGAATGAAACCTTACTTGAACGTCGGTTGCGGCGCACTGTTATCTCTGTTCGCTGCCAGCACCGTATTGGCTGCCGACGAATCTTTGGACAGTGAACTCCAGAAATACAGTTACGCAATGGGTTACAGCATTGGTAATCAGGTGCTGAATCAGTTTGGATCGGAGAATATCGATCTTGACCCGGCAGCCTTCGCGAGGGCGATTCGAGATGCCATGAGCCAGCAAGACCCGGCGCTTGCTCCTGAGGAAATGCAGGCCGTGGTGATGGCACGCCGCGAAAAACAAATGGCTGAAATGCAAGAGGCTGCCGATAAAGCCAAGGCTACCGGTGAGGCATTTCTCAAGGAAAATGGCCAGCGTGACGGCGTTGTAACAACTGACTCCGGTCTTCAGTATGAAATTTTGACCGAAGGCGCAGGCGACAGTCCCAAAGCTACGGATACCGTGGTAGTTCATTATCGCGGTACATTGCTGGATGGTACCGAGTTTGATAGTTCCTATCGCCGCGAGAATCCGGCGACATTCGCCCTGGATGGGATCATCCCGGGATGGAAGGAAGTTTTACAGCTAATGAATGTAGGTGCCAAGTGGAAAGTTTATATCCCCTCGGAACTGGCCTACGGTGAGCGTGGTGCGGGCGACACCATCGGCCCGAATGAAGCATTGATTTTCGAGATCGAATTGCTCGAGGTTAAATAACCACTGTCAGACAGCTGGTAACCAAAACGGGTGTCGAATGCTCACCGGAGCAAGGCACCCGTTTTTTGTGCTGCGTACAAGCTCTCGCGTTCTACATCTATTTAATTCTCTGTGCTGTGATATGGCGCCACACCGACAATTCCATCCATGACAAATATGTGATACGAATACGCACTGCCGGCTGGAACCGAGCCACACAATAATTTTTCCCACCTTTATTACGTCTTGGAATCCAACAGTTTTCTGATAGCACTGGTACTTCTGGCTGCGTTACTGCACGCAAGCTGGAATGCGCTGGTGCGCATTGGTGGCGATCGGCTGATCGTGCTGGCCGCGGTCAATTTTACCGGGACAATGATCGGCGCGACCCTGATCGGTTTCCTGCCAATGCCAGAGCCTGCGGCGTGGCCCTATCTGGCGCTGTCCGTTGTTCTGCATTCGGGATACTACTTTTATCTGTTGCGCGCTTATGATCGTGGAGAACTCATACAGGTTTACCCGCTGGCCAGGGGCAGTGCGCCTCTTCTGATCAGCCTTGGTGGACTGGTCTTTGCTGGAGAGACTTTAGGTGTGGCGGGGTCGATTGGGGTGGTACTGACCTCGCTTGGAGTCATTGGGCTTGCCTTCGAGCGGGGTTCGGCATGGCGCAATGGCAGTGCGGTCGTGCCGGCGCTAATCACCAGTATCTGGATAGCCGCGTATTCGGTTACAGATGGCCTGGGCGGTCGGCTGTCAGGCAATGTGTTGAGTTATATTTGCTGGCTGTCCTTCCTGGACGGATGGCCCATTGTGATATATACGGTCATAGCCCGGCGCCATGGGATCATCCCGTATCTGCAATCGAACTGGAAGCCCTGTATCGGCGGTGGGATTCTGTCCATGAGTGCTTATGGGTTGGTTATTTTTGCAATGAGCTTAGGTGCCATGGGAATGGTCTCGGCGCTCCGTGAAACCAGCGTCATCATGGCAGCAGTCATCGGGATATTCTGGTTGAAAGAGAAAGTCAGCGTTATTCGTATCTCAGCAATACTCATGGTCGTATGCGGTGTGATGATCATGCAGATTAACGGATAGACGTTCTCTCAGGTTACCTGGCTGCTGTAGTGATGACTATGGGTATTAACCAGGCTGGTTCGAAGTTCTACAGCCAACCCGTTCAGATCGTAAGCTGTCCGCTCGATACTAAGCAGTGCCGCGCCCTTGTCGATATCCAGCGTTCGAGCGATTCTGGCGCCGGCGAGGACTGCCTTGATTTTCTCATCGGCGCGATGAATGGTAATACCGTATTGCGTTTCGTAGAACTCGTATAGCGTATTGGGGAGATCGTTGGGGGTGAGTTTATCGAGTCCCGGAAATTTTCGTGCCGATACTGCAATCGTTTCAAAGAAAACATTTTTATGAGACAGGTCCCGTACACGTTCAATGCGCACAACCTGGCCACCATCCTCGAGTCCCAGAGACTCCTTTTCACGTCGCGTCGCAACTCGCCGGCGACATGACAGCGTGTGAGAGCGCGGGTGTGATCGATCGGAATGATCGGCAACAATATGAAAAAAGTGGAACAGTTCGCGGCGTCGATCGTGGGCAGCAACAAACGTGCCCTTGCCTTGCTGCCTTACTAGCACATTACGTGCTACCAGTTCGCCAATTGCCTTGCGAACCGTTCCCTGACTGACCTCAAGCTCGCTGGCGAGGTGTGATTCGCCGGGAATAGGCTTGCCTGGTTTCCACGCACCTTTTTGCACGCGTTGCATGAGGATATCGCGAACCTGTGCATACAGAGGCCCATTACCGGCGATTATTGGTTGCAGTGGTTCGTTATCAGTGAACATCGATTACTCCGGTTCAACAAAATCAAGCGTGAACTATTGGTCAGATTTCGAGGAATTTTCCATTCCCGGAAAGATAACTCTTATATAAGAGTTATACAAGACAATTGACAACACCCCCGAGCGGTTTTATAGTTGCCCATTCGCGGCTTATTGGAGGCCGCCTTGTCACATTTACATCCGCGGGAGATTTTCATGATTCATTTTGTGGTACACGACGATGGTGATTCAGTGGGGGTTGTCGTCGTAGAGGGCGTCAGTTCCGGAGATGAACTGACTGGCTGGATAATGGATCAGGATAAAGACATAACCTTCAAGGCAACAAGCGATATACCTATCGGTCACAAGCTCGCTATAAAGCCCATGAAAAAAGACGATACCGTCATCAAGTACGGTGTCGATATCGGTCGTGTAGTCGCCGATATCGGCTTGGGCGAACATGCCCATGTGCATAACATCAAGACAAAGCGCTGGTAGATACTCGCACTCATTTTAATCTCTGGACAATTCACCTGGTGAATCCGGAGTTGCCGCATAAAACATCAGTTTGAACGAATTTATTCGGAGCAATTTTCATGACATTTGACATCAATAATGCAACCTTTATGGGTTACCGACGTGAGAACGGTCGGTTTGGCGTTCGAAACCACGTTATCGTCCTGCCCGTAGACGATCTTTCAAATTCCGCTTCCGAAGCGGTTGCCCACAATATCAAAGGCGCCATGGCGATTCCGCATCCGTATGGACGACTTCAGTTCGGTGAGGATCTCGAGGTGCATTTTCGTACCCTGATCGGTACCGGATCTAATCCCAATGTCGCAGCCGTTATCGTCATCGGTATCGAAGAAGGCTGGACCAAACGGGTGGTGGATGGAATTGCCGCGACAGGCAAACCTGTAGTCGGATTCGGGATCGAGCAACATGGCGATCACGAAACCATCATGAAAGCTTCCAAGGCTGCACGTGAATATGTGCAGTGGGCGTCAGAGAAGCAGCGTGAACAAGCGCCATTGTCGGAATTGTGGGTGTCAACGAAATGCGGTGAATCCGATACAACTTCTGGTTGTGGTTCCAACCCGACGGTCGGAAATGCTTTTGACAAAATGTATGACAAAGGCGTCACCATGTTGTTTGGCGAGACCTCTGAGATTACCGGTGGTGAGCACCTGGTCGCTGAACGTTGCCGCGATGAGGCAGTGCGCGAACGCTTCATGTTCATGTTCGATCGTTATCAGGACATGATCAATCGATATAAAACCAATGATCTGTCCGAGTCGCAGCCAACCAAGGGGAACATCGAAGGTGGTTTGACAACCATTGAAGAAAAAGCGCTTGGTAATATTCAGAAAATCGGTCGAAAATGTATCGTCGATGGTGTTCTTGACAAGGCTGAAGCGCCGACAGGACCGGGTCTATGGTTTATGGATTCATCCAGCGCAGCGGCCGAGATGGTCACGCTGTGTGGCGCGGCTGGTTACGTGGTGCACTTCTTCCCGACGGGTCAGGGCAACATAATCGGTAATCCCATCGTGCCGGTAATCAAATTGTGCGCCAATCCGCGTACGGTACGCACGATGTCTGAGCATGTCGACGTCGATGTTTCCGGGCTACTGCGCAAGGAAATGACACCTGATGAGGCAGGCGATGCATTGCTTGAGATGATGCTGCGAACGTCCAATGGTCGACTGACTGCTGCCGAGGCCCTGGGACACCGCGAATTCGTACTTACCAAACTATACGAAAGCGCCTGATCAAGTCTCAACACGGATCTGCGTGGGAGCCGTTATGCCGGACATAGTCATTTCCGAGTTCATGGATGAATCGGCTGTGCAAATGCTCAAGTCGAATTTTTCGGTACGCTATGACCCTGACCTGGTCGATGATCGTCCTGCACTTGAAGCTGCCATAAGTGAGGCGCGGGGGTTGGTAGTTCGTAACAGAACGCAAGTCAACGCGGCATTGATTAAATGTGCCCCGGACCTTGAAGTTGTTGGTCGTCTCGGTGTTGGTCTGGATAATATTGATCTCGGTGCCTGTGCTACTGCGGATATTGCGGTTTGCCCTGCGCTGGGTGCAAACGCAGTCGCAGTAGCCGAGTATGTCATTGCGGTATCAATGATCCTGTTTCGACCGGTGTTTCTTGATAGCGCTTCAGTCATACACGGTGGATGGCCGCGAGAAGCCGGTGCCGGACGGGAACTGGGTGGCAAAACACTGGGTCTTGTAGGCTATGGCACCATAGCGCGCGAAACAGCACGGCGTGCAATTGCACTGGATATGCGAATCGCCTGGTTTGATCCCAATATCAACGCTGGTGATGCAGCAGAATTCAGCGATAATACTACTCGCTACAGCGATCTGGCCGATCTGGCTGGCATTGCGGATGTTGTCAGCATTCATGTTCCACTGAATGATTCAACCGACCATCTGATTGATCGTTCGATGCTGAAGCGCATGAAACCGAGTTCTATCCTGGTAAATACGTCCCGGGGCGGCATTGTTGATGAAGAGGCATTGGTGGAATTTCTCAACGCAGGAAATCTTGCCGGTGCGGCACTGGATGTTTTTGAGCACGAACCGCTCAACACAGTTGACGGGACACGGTTTTCCGGCGTTCCAAATTTACTAGTCACGCCGCACATCGCCGGTGTCACGGATGAATCAAATGTTCGGGTTGGTCGGATCACGGCTGAAAATGTCATTGCTGTTCTTGCAAGGGCTCAGACGGAAAAGAAGTAATGGCGGATCCGGATTCAATCATCCTGAAAATCGACCAGGCTCATCACTTGGTAACCGCTGCACTGGAATCCAATCGAACCTCAAGTGAGAATGCTGCGAGCGTTGCCCAAGCGCTTGTAAGCGCGGAGATTGACGGTCAGATTGGACATGGATTGTCGCGTGTGCTCGCCTATGCGAGTCAGTCTCGATCTGGCAAAGTTGATGGTTTCGCAACACCACGTATTATTGCTGACAAGCCTGCTGCGGTTCGTATAGATGCGGCATCAGGGTTTGCGTTTCCTGCCATGGATCTGGCTGTTTCGACTCTTTCGGAGCGGGTTGCAAATACCGGGATCGCGGTCTCCTCAGTATTTCGCTCACATCACTTCGGCGTTGCCGGTTATCATGCGGAACGACTTGCCAATGAAGGGATCATCGCCCTGGCACTTAGCAATAGCCCCAGGGCGATAGCTCCCTGGGGTGGTAAAAGTGCACTATTCGGCACCAATCCTGTTGCCTTCGCCGCACCGAGAAAGGACGGATCTCCATTGGTTATCGATCTCTCCTTGAGCAAGGTGGCGCGGGGAAAAATCATGGTCGCCGCACGCAATGGCGATTCAATACCTGAAGGCTGGGCGCTCGATGCCAATGGCCATCCAACCACAAATGCCGATGCTGCACTTGCTGGCACCATGTTACCCATGGGCGATGCCAAGGGCGCAGCTCTGGTGTTGATGGTGGAGCTGCTGGCAGCAGCCATGACGGGTGCAAACTTTGGATTCGAGGCGTCTTCATTCTTTACCGCCGAAGGCGACCCGCCTGGTATTGGTCAAGTGCTGATTGGCTTCGATGCAAGGATGTTGTCTGGTGACAGCTACCTGGAACGAATTGAGCATTTGATCGAAGCGATTGTTGCACAACCGGGTACACGTCTGCCGGGCAGTCGGCGACTTAATGCACGTTTGCGTGTGGAAGCGGATGGTCTAGCGGTATCGCGCTCGCTGGTAGATGAATTAACCCAATTGGCTAATCATTCTGTTTGATTATTAGCCTCGATTTTGCGGGATAAATTTCACGCGGGCAGGATGAATAAGAAGGTGGCTTGGCCGACGTACGCGAATATCCCCGCCGGTTCAAATTAAATCGATCTAATCTGCTTGTATAAAAATCATGACCTAACCGCCCAGGAATAATCGACCGACCTCGGGATTCTGAAGCAGATCATCTCCGCGACCGGCGATGGCGATTTGTCCAGAAACCAGTACATAAGCAAGATCTGCAAATTCCAGCCCCTTTTTGGCATTTTGCTCGACCATGACGATGGTCTTTCCTTCACTGTGCTGCAGATCGTCGAGAATATCGAAAACCATGTCGATAAACCGTGGTTCCAGGCCAATCGAGGGTTCGTCGACCAGCAGAATTTCAGGATCCATCACCAGAGCACGGGATATCTCCAGCAGTCGACGCTCGCCACCCGATAACACTTTCGCCTGTTTCTTGCGTCGTTCGGCCAACCTAGCGTACTTGTCGAAAACCCGTTCCGCGGCAATTTTTGCATCGGCGGTCGAATCCATCAGGTAACCGCCCATCCACAGGTTTTCCTCCACAGTCATGTCGGGGAAAACTGATTTATCCTGCAGGATGTAAGCGATGCCGGCGCGCGCCAGCTTCTGGTTGGAACTCATTCGGGTGACATCCATTCGCTTGTCGGCGTCACTAATGGTGATTGATCCTGAGAAAATCCGGTTGAATCCGAAAATCGAATGAAGGATGGTTGACTTACCGGCACCGTTCGGTCCAATCAGGCATAACGATTGCCCTTTGCCGACGCGCATGCTGAAGTCATGAAGTATTTCCATCTTGCCGTAGCCGGCGTACAGGTTATCAATTTTAAGGTAAGGTTCATCGGTAACCAGTGCATCGAGTTCTTCCACCGAGACACCGTCACCCAGTTGTTCGGCTTGGGCGATAACGGCTTCAACAGAGATGACGGTTTCCACTGAACCACCATGGTAACCCGCAGCGCGTTTTTCCTCTTCCGTTTTTTCCTCACTCATTATTTAATACCTGCCGATCAGTGCGCGCCAAGATAGGCGTCAATGACGCGCTGGTCGTTTTGAATTTCATCCGGTGTACCGTGTACGAGCAATTCTCCGTGTGCAAGACAGTAGATGCTTTTGGCAAGATTCATGATGACTCGCATATTATGTTCGATCACAAACAGGGTGATTCCGAATTCACTATTTGCCCGTTTAAGACGGTCAATCAAGCCGTTGATCAGGGTAGGATTGATACCAGCGGTCGGCTCATCCAGAAGCAATACTTTGGGTTCATTCATTAATGCCATGGCAAACTCGAGAAGTTTCTGCTGCCCGAAAGACAAGTCGCCAGAGATCAGATGGCGTTTCTGATAAAGGCCGACAAATTCCAGGAGATGCTCTGCCTTATCAATTAATCCTGAAGAATAGCTACCAAACATATTGCGTAACCCCTCATTTCTATGGGGTACGGATATGAGCAGATTTTCGACACAGTTCATCTTGTCGTAGATTCGCGTCTGCTGGAACGTACGAAGTAGACCCAGACGTGCAATCTGTTGAACCCTAAACCTGGAAATCTCTTGCCCTTCAAATGCAATTGAGCCGGAGTCGATTGGGTGAAAACCGACAATTGAGTTAAATAGAGTGGTCTTACCCGATCCATTAGGACCGATCAACCCTGTGATTGATCCCTCAGGGACTTCAAGACTAACGTTACTATTGGCGACTACGCCGCCATAAGATTTGCTGACGTTTTTAACTTCCAGTGAAATCATGTGCTGCCCTCGCGAGCTTCCTTACTCATTCGCTTGTCTACCCTGACGCCAAAGCGCTCTGGCCATTTCTGTTGCATCCAGCCCATGATCCCTTGCTGGAAAAACACAACATTTATGATGATCAACAGACCCAACGCCACCCACTGCCAACCAAGCAGATAGGTCCAGGTCACCTCCTTCACGATGTGGAATACAGTGGCACCGATTACGGGGCCCCAGAGGGTTCCTTTACCGCCCAGGAGAGACATCACGACCATGAAAATTCCGAAGGTGATGGTAGGAAATGCGACTTCCAGCGGTTCAACGAAACCTGTCAAATTGCCAAATAGCGCACCTGAGATTCCAAGAAAGAATGCCGATACAGCCCAGGCGAATGTTTTGTGACGCCATGTATGGATGCCCATTGCCTCGGCCTTCACTTCATCGTCGCGAATGGCGTTGATGGCCAAGGCAAATCGAGTGGAATATAGCCAGCGTACACAAATGAACGTGAGTATTGCCAGAACAAATATGAGCGCATAGAAAACCAGAGATTTTTCATCGGGATACCCGGGATATACAGGCATTGCGATACCACTGCCACCGCCGATCCATTCCCATGTTCCCGCAAGCTCACGGGCAGACAAAGCAATACCCAATGTGCCAATTGCAAAATAAGGCCCGCGCAACCCAAACATGACCCAGCCAAGAATGATGGCAAATATTACACACCCCAATGCGGCCGCTATTGAGCCGACAAACATACTGCTGAAGTAATCCCAGTAACCGAGTACCAGTTGTTCACCGCCACGTGCTGATGTGTATGTACCGACATCGGTAAACATGCCAATCTGGACAACAGCCGAGATATACATGCCGGCACCGAAAAAGAAAATGTTCCCTAGAGAGTTATATCCCATCTGCCCGCCGACAAGATCCCATGTCAGGGCAAATAGAATCATCAACCAAAGGAAGGCGATCTGCGTCGTATAAGCTGGAAATACCAGCGGCGCGATGATACCGCCGACCAGCAACAGGACGTACACCCACCATGGAGTCTGGTCACTACGCATTGTTATTCCACCACCTGTCTATGTCTCGATAGCTGGATTTGACGCCAGACGAGCACGACGACCAATAGTCCAACTACGGTTGCTTGTTGAAATTGGGCGCCAAGAACGAAACCCGAGTACTGTTCGGCAACACCGAGGCCCAGTCCGGCGATAATGACACCCGGCAGATTACCTAGTCCGGCAGCCGTGACAATGACAAAGGCACGGATGGAATGCACCACGCCGTAGAAGGGTTGTATGACCCAAATCATGGATATCAGCACGCCGGCAGCACCACAAATCGCAGCATTGAGGGCGTATGTAAATGCGTAAACCCGTTCTGTGTCGATACCCATTACCCGTGCCGCCCTGGCATCCTGGGCAGTCGCCCTGATGGCCTGTCCCATGCGACTGCGTTTCATAAAGATAATGACGACTGCAGCGAGAACGATACACAGTAAAAATGAGACAAATTTAATTTCTGCTATGGTAACCATTCCATTAAAGAATGATCTGGTAGTGAAACCCGATGCAGCAGTCCTGACTTCTGGTCCATAGGCAAGATTCAATGCCTGTTGGACTACCAAGGCGATACCAAATGTTGCGAGCAGGGAAGTAAAAAGATCTCGGGTGATGACCCACTTGATGATTGTGATGTAAAGCAGCCAGCCGAATACGAACATGATGGCGCAGACAATGGGCATCCCGAGGATCGGATGAATACCGTATGTCGAAAGATGCCAGGCGAAGTATCCGCCCATGATGACAAACTCACCTTGAGCAAGGTTTTTGACATTCATGACGCCCCAGACGAGGGCAAGTCCGTAAGCGGCCAGAACGAATATTGCTCCGATAAACAAACCATCCAGGAGCAATTGAATGTTCAAAACCGGAACCTTAGTGAGTAGGATCAGATTATCCAGCATTGCGCATGTCCCCGGTATCGATAAGAACCTGACCCCCGCCCGAATTCGGGCGAGGGCGGCCAATTACCAAGATTAACTGGTACTTCTTATTTGGCGACTCGTGGCCACACGATGGAGTGGGAGGCCCATTTCAACGGTGCCACTACGTTGAACTGACCGTCCTGGACCTGACGCAGCACCATCGGCTTGGCAATATTATTGCCGGCTTCGGAAAACTTGATGGGTCCATAGAAGGTTGTCATATCGGTGCTGGCAATAGCATCTCGAACTTTCTCGGGATCAAAGGAGTTGGCATGTTCAAACGCCTCTTTCCAGACAATCACTGCGGCGGCAGCCTGAGCTGATTGATATGGGACGTTCTTGTAACCTTCGTAAGTCGACTTGAACAATTTGTCAAAATCGCCTGCACTGCCGAAGTATTTGTCCTCATAGCTCAAGGTCTCGGCCCACTGGGTCGGACACAGGTAGCCATCGGCTGAAGGCCCGAACTGGGAGACTATTTTGGCGCCTTCGCAATGTGTCATGGCAATCATGGGGACATCAACCTGAAGCTCCTTGATTTGCCGCGCTGCTGTTACCGCACCTTTGTTGTGACCTGAGATGACCAGCAAATCAGGCTTGAGTGCTTTTACTTTTGTAAGCGTTGCGGAGATGTCCGAAAGATCGGCTGGCATTTTGTCATCGATAACGGTCTGCATGCCGAATTTCGCCATATCTTCAACGACACCTGCCCTCACATCAAGAGAAAAGGCATCGTTCTCAAAGACCATCGCGACACGCACATCAGACGGTTTCTTGCCATTTTTCTCAGCCATCTCAGCAGCCAGAGCGACGGCGCTTGCGAGGTATTGTTCTGATGTGGAAAGCACCGCGAACAGATAACGATATCCCTTATTGAATAATGCTCGTGAAGCACCCTCGGCTTCAATCATCGGGATCTTGTATTTTTCTATTATCGGTGCAGCGGCGATTGTTGTTGGTGAACTGTAGGGGCCAAGTACAAATTGAACACCATCCTGATTAACCAGTCGTTCGACGAGTTGTGCGGTACGAGCAGGAGTTGATTCATCGTCGTAGTAATCGACCTTCAATTTATAACTTTTGCCATCAACTTTGACGCCGCCGGCTTCATTGATTACCTTAACCGCCAGATTGTATCCATTTTGCGTATCGACGCCGTTGGATGAGTACTTTCCGCTCAGAGAAATCGCCGAGCCGAGTGTAATGGTATCGCCTTCTACTTTGGCCTCGGCTGACGTGAATGCCAGTACGGATATGGCAATGGCAGTGAGACCTGTCTTGAACATTGGGTGCATTGATATTCCTCCAAAACTTTAATAAGTGTTGAGTATGGTTCTTGATCCATCCGTCATTCGCAAATCTTTGCAATACAGAGGAAATAAACCACTCTAGCTATAATAACCACCCGCGAAAATATTTACCAAGTACCAGGGAAAACGCCCAGTGGTCGCGGGTCGAGTCGAATCATAGCACCATTTTATCGGTACGGTCGTTTGTGGCGGCAATCACAGTGTCATGTTGCCGACGGCGCTATAAGGCCCCATATTCCGGGTTTGGTAACAGATTTATATTCTGTGGTACCGGTTCGCATGGATGTGACGAATTACGCTCACCCCAGACTCCTTCAATTAATCTGCCAGGTTGGATAGATGTCAGAAATCAGAATGGGAAAAATAATGATTTTCGCTGCATGGGTAGTGTTCCTGCTGCTGGCAGCGTGGCTGTTCCAGGGATCGCTTGAGCGTCAATTCAATCCGAATTCCAATCCGGAATCCGGTACTGCAACCGATGGTCGCGTAGAAGTGTTACTAGAACGTAATCGTGCCGGTCACTATGTCAGTAGTGGCCGAATCAACGGGATGTCGGTGGAATTTCTGCTCGACACGGGTGCAACCGATGTGGCTATGTCGCTGGCTGTTGCCGATCGGCTCGGCCTGCCACACGGCGCGCCGGTTACCTTGTCGACGGCTAATGGAGTAGTACGTGGCTATCAAACCGTAATAAATGAGATTGCACTGGGCGATATCACCCGAAACAAGGTACGCGCAGTTGTAAGTCCAGGTATTCGTGACGACACTGTATTGCTCGGCATGTCGTTCTTGAAGCACATTGAAATGTTGCAGAGCGGCAATACGCTTTTACTACGACAGTAAGTTGCCTTGGTCAGAATTTCCAAAGCTTGAAGGAGATGCCCTATGAACGAATACCTCGGTGTATAACGTTCAGGTTGGGTCTGGATAATCTGTGCCGTCCCTGGCGACTCATGATTTTATTTCTGAGTGACTGGAAGGAGTAGCTCTAACGATGGGCATATGCTTCAGGTGGAACGATCTCTTCCTCGCCACCCGGTGGAATCCATTTCAGGCGTAATGCCGAGGTACCCTTGCGCTGATAATAGTCGAGGGTAAAGTTGTACCATCCAGGTGTTTCAACCGTGTATATCAGATCGGGTGACCAGCGAGCGGCGTGTATTTCCGGATCGGTATGCAAAAGGACACCACCAATCAACAGTTTAACGCCGTCATTGGACTGTAGCTTGAACGTGTATTCCCCCGCCTTGTCGAGATGTATAAGCCCGCGGATATGAGCGCCGACGCCCATCGGTCTGTCGGTGCCAAGTACTTTGCCGTCCTCAAACGCGATGTGGTCCAGTTTCTCAAGCGGTTCGCCTGGTTTTCCCCCGGATAAATTATCGAGTTCCTTGATGTGATCAAAGTATTTGAAGAAGTAGCTGACTGCAAGACCCGGTTTCAGGTTGTCCGTGTCGGCATCTGGCTGTCCACCGCTAAAGGTTTCGGCGTGGGCGGTTGAAGGAGCAATGGCTGACAGTACCAGTGTCGCCGCGATGGCCAGCGTATTTATGCAGATTGCCATGCGGTGCGTGAGCATTGATACATGCGAAGCATTCATAGTGTAGTTTCCTGTGTAGAGTTATTGGATGTTGAATAGAACCTGTCTCAAAATGGCTGCAACCCGTCAATACGGCGTTAAATGCTCAATCGAATGTTCATTTACACACGTAAACTACGCGTTTTCACCCCCATTTGCCTTGTCCTGGTGGACTTCGCTCATGTTGAGCCAGGTTCTGAGCAAGACCGCAAGTCAGCATGTACTAACGATTATTGGCACAAGGCATGTTTTTCTTTTTATCACGAGTGTCAAAGAGAATGCGAGTCCTGTCTTGGTACTTTTCCATGGTAAGTGTGACCACATGTGACGGTTCAGTGTGCATTCATACATGGGTAATAAACTTTATCATCGGGTGCAGATGTGGATTGGCTGTCTGAACAAGATAATCGGACAAGCAGCGTGATGAGTCTGGCGGCTTCCTGAAACATGAATATTCTCAGCGTCTCACAATAAAACCATCTGACGCCATTCGGTATGCCTGCCCAGTCAAATTTGGCATGTTGCCGTACCGACAGATTGCCTGGCGGTGTATGATCGTAGCACGGGTTTTTGGTTAATCGGATTAAGGTTTTTTGTTCCGGCAGGGTTTGCAAACAGTGGGTGAACATTCGAGACAACGAGGAAAATATGTCCGTCGCGTTATAGCGGCTTTCGTGATGTTGTCCGTTGCCTCGTCAAGCGTTGCCCTGGACTCACGCGCCAGCAGTGACAAGGGTACCATCGCCGATCCCGATCAAGCGGTCCATCAAGCCATTTCCTATGTTAACAGCCGATATAAAGGCCGCGTTCTATCGGCCAAGCCGGTTACCAGCAAGCAAGGCGTTACTCGTATTCGGGTGAAATTTTTATCCAAGGATGGTGTGGTTAAAATATTGTTTTTTGATCCTGCGGGAGAGTAGTCGATGCGTGTGCTGATTGTAGAAGACGAACGTGAACTCAACACACTGTTAACTGAGCGTCTTCGCAAAGACGGCTATGCGGTGGACTCGGCGACCGATGGCGATGAGGGTCTGTACTTTGCCTGTGAATACCCGCTCGACATTGCCATTGTAGACATCGGATTGCCGGGTCTGTCGGGGCTTGATCTGGTACGAAGCCTGCGAGCCCGTGGACACACCTATCCGGTGCTGGTGTTGACTGCCCGATCGCTTTGGCAGGACAAGGTCGAAGGACTTGAGGCAGGTGCCGACGACTATCTCTGCAAGCCGTTTCAGTATGAAGAACTGGCGGCGCGAATTCGTGCCTTGATTCGCCGCAGTGCAGGCATAGCCGACGCCACCGTCGACATGGGTCCGATATCGCTAAATCCCGGCAGTCAGGAGGTCAGTGTCAATGGCCAGCCAGTCGAGATCACTGCGTTTGAATATCGGCTCCTCCATTACCTGATGATGAATCAGGGCAAGGTAGTGTCCAAGCTTGAGCTGGTCGACCATATCTACGATGAAGACCGTGATCGCGATAGTAATGTCATCGAAGTGTTTATCGGACGCCTGCGCAAGAAGCTCGATCCAGACGGCGTCATCAATCCGATTCAGACCCTGCGCGGTCGTGGTTATCGACTGAATCCGTCGCTCAGCGACTGAATCATGTTCTTGAGTCGACCGACCTCGCTGCGGTCAAGACTGTTAATCGTATCTACCGGAGTACTGCTGCTGTTTGCGGCAACCGCGATAGCGGTCCTCGATAACACCTTCGAGCGTTCCGCTCGGGAATCTATTCGAGAACAACTCAATGCTCAGCTCTATGCCTTGCTTACCGCGGCAGAGTTGACCGACGATGGACGGCTTTTCTTTCCCGAAACTTCGCCCGAACCGCGTTTTGCAGTGGCTGATTCCGGTCTGTATGCGTTCGTATTCGATTCGTCACTAAGGCGTGTGTGGCAATCGCCTTCGGCCGTGTCAATTGATTTAATCGAGGCAATTCCGGTGGCCGTTGGTACAACCACTTTCGATATCGAACGGTTGCCAGGTGATAAGCCTGTGTTCGTGCTGCGCTTTGGCGTTGCCTGGGATATGGGTGATCTTGCTCCGCAATCATTTACATTCGTGGTGGTGGAAAGTTTAAAACGATTCAGGACTTCAGTCCGCGAATTTCGTAACAACCTGTATTTGTGGGGTGCCATCGCGGTTGGATTACTGCTGTTGTTACAACTGGCCAGCTTTAGCTGGGCTCTCAGTCCGCTTGCGCGGGTGTCACGCGAGATCCAGCGTGTCGAAAGTGGACAGCAGCGCTTGATCGAGGAGAATTATCCTGTGGAGATCTCCGGACTGACGCGCAATATCAATATGCTTATTGAGAGCTCCAAGCGTTCATTGGATCGTTACAGAAATTCTCTTGGCGACCTTGCCCACAGTTTGAAAACACCGCTGGCATTATTACAGGGGTTGTCGGAAGTGGATAGTGAAGGCGCTTCACGTCGACAGATGCTGGCTGAGCAGACACGACGAATGAGCGACATCGTCGAGCATCAACTCAAGCGGGCAGCGAGTTCCGGTGGCACGGCCAGCGTTATGCCGGTTGGGGTCGCTGTGGCAGTGCAGAGGATTAGTGCAACCCTTGGAAAAGTCTATGCTGATAGACAGATCCGCTTTGTAACCGATGTCGATGCCAGTATCAAAGTGGCAATGGACCCCGTTGATTTGCTGGAGGTTATTGGAAACCTTGCCGATAATGCCTGTAAATGGTGCAAGGACGAGGTTGCTATTTCGGTACACCACATCGATGGCTGGACCGGGATAGAAGTCGCTGACAACGGTCCGGGTATTGACGAAAGCATTGCCGACGAAGTGATGCAACGTGGCGTACGCGCCGATCTCAAACGTCCTGGTCAAGGGATCGGTCTGGCAGTCGTTCGCGATATTGTTGAAAGCTATAACGGAGTCGTCAGCATCGGTCGCTCGACAACAGGTGGCGCGCGGGTAATTGTTAAACTTCCCTCCGCATAACTACAGCCCGTAGTAAGTTCTGCTTTAGTGCGCGCTGTATCCTATTATCAAGTCGTCATAATTTTGCGCTGCTATAATGGACAAATCCTTGAGCGCACCCTTCGATCTGGCACACTATTGAATTTGCCGGACAGATCTGAAGATGCATTCCAATGCCATATCAATCAGACCGTATCGACAGATCATCTGTAGATACGGTCTGATGTGCAACATTTTTTAATTCAAATTGGAACTCCATATGATTGACAGTGACGATAACCACCGCGTCTTTAATTTCAGCGCTGGTCCAAGCACCCTGCCCTTATCTGTGTTGAAGGAAACACGAGACGAGTTTGTCGACTACAAAGGTTCGGGTATGTCGCTGATCGAGATGAGTCATCGTGGCGCACATTTCATGGCAGTACATGAAGAGGCCAAGGCGTTGGCCAAGCGTGTATTTCGTTGCCCGGATGACTTCGAGGTGCTGTTTGTGCAAGGTGGCGCGACTCTGCAATTCGCCATGGTGCCAATCAACTTTCTAAAATCCGGTAACCGGGCGGGTTATGTGATTAGCGGTAGCTGGGCCAAGGGTGCGTTCAGCGACGCCAAACCGTATGGTGAGGTCTATTCCGCGTTCGATGGTGCGAACGATAACTTCACACGCATGCCTTTAAGCGAAGAAATTCAGATCAAGCCCGATACACGCTACCTGCATATAACCAGTAATGAGACTATCGGCGGGATACGATTTCCAAAGTGGCCGGATGTCGACGTGCCGCTTATCGCTGACATGTCATCGGAATACATGTCACGTCCCGTTCCCTTCGAACGATTCGATCTCATCTATGGCGGTGTGCAGAAGAATCTGGGTCCAGCCGGCCTTGCAGTGGTATTCATCCGCAAGTCAGTGATTGCCGGGCTCAATACGGATGCCGCACGCTACCTGCGTTATGACATTCAATACGATAAAGATTCGATGTTCAATACACCCCCGGTATTTGCCATTTACCTGTTGGGTAAGATGCTCAAATGGATGGAAGGCGAGGGTGGTCTTGATGCTATGGAACAGGCAGCAGAGGAGAAGTCATCTTTACTATATGACGCCATTGACCAAAGTGATAATTACTATAATTGTCCGGTCGATGTTTCTTGTCGGTCGCGCATGAATATCGTGTTCCGACTACCTCGGGAAGAGTTGGAGACGGAGTTTGTCAAACAGGCAACTGCTTCTGACCTGCTTAACCTCAAGGGCCATCGTAGTGTCGGTGGCCTTCGTGCCAGCATCTATAATGCGATGCCAATCGAAGGGGTGCGGGCACTGGTGGAGTTCATGAAGAATTTTCGTGAGCGTCATCTTGAATAGTGCCGTGCGCCTGTACTCGTGGCCATGTTTACCGATCAGATGTTGTAAGAGGAGTTTATCAATGGAGATGAGTGTGTGAGCGAGGTTGTACTCGTCAATGTGGCCGGATGCGATCATCCGGGTATCACCGCATCGTTAACCGGCATCATGGGTCGTTATGGACTCAATGTGCTCGATATCGGTCAGGCTGTTATACACAACAACCTGTCATGGGGAATGCTGGTCGAGGTCCCGCCGGAAGCGTCCGGCTCTGCGGTATTCAAGGAATTGATGTTTGAAGCGCATCGCCTGGGGCTGGTGATGCAGTTAACACCGGTTTCAGAAAGCGACTATAACAAGTGGGTTGCCGAGCAGGGACAATCGCGTCATGTGATCACGGTATTGGGAAAGCAGATTCGCGCCGAACATATTTGCCGGGTGACCGAACTGATTACAGTTAACCATCTCAATATCGATCGGATCAATCGCTTGTCGGGCAGGGCGATGCTATCGACGCCGGAGCATCGCCGGCGATCGGCCATCGACTTTCATGTGCGCGGAGAAGTACCGGAACTGTCGGTCATGCATGCAACTTTCCTGCAACTGTCGCAGCGACTGGATATCGATATCGCCATCCAGCAGGATGATGTCTTCCGGCGTAATCGCCGCCTGGTGTGTTTCGACATGGACTCCACCCTGATTCAGAACGAGGTAATCGATGAGCTGGCGCGTGTTGCCGGGGTTGGTGATGAGGTCTCGAAGATTACTGCACGTGCCATGGCCGGAGAGATTGACTTCAAGGAGAGCTTCACAAAACGTCTCGGCCTGCTTAAGGGACTTGAGGAAGAAAAGCTTTTGCAGGTGGCCGATTCACTGACAGTCACCGATGGTGCAGAGCGTTTGATACGCACCTTGAAACACTTCCGATTCAAAGTCGCGATCATCTCCGGCGGTTTTAGCTGGTTTGCCGAGCGTCTGAAGGATCGTCTCGGCGTCGATTATGTGTATGCCAACGAACTGGAGATTGAAAACGGCTGCTTGACCGGCCGCGTGGTTGGCGACATTGTCGATGAGTACCGTAAGGCGGAGTTGCTGAGTGCAATCGCTGAACGTGAGGACATCCGTCTTGAACAGGTGATTGCCGTTGGCGATGGCGCCAATGATCTTCGCATGTTGAGTATCGCCGGCCTTGGAATCGCATTTCGCGCCAAGCAGGTGGTGCGCGAACGCGCTCACTTTGCGCTTGGTGCTTCGAGTCTTGACAGCATTTTGTACCTCATCGGGATGAGTGAGCGCGACTTCAGCGCGATCGCTGAAGGGGCTGTTAACAAGCTCGAATAATGATCCGGGCAAGTGATAAATCCGCCCGTACCAGGGTAATGTGCGCCAACAAGTCGTTATTTGCCTAAGGCCGGACGTGATTGGCAAAGTTCGTTGCAATGTCAATGCTAACCTCGGCAATGGTTTTTGTATCTCCCGTCATCATGCTTCTTAATGGAGAGAAAAGTGTCTGAGTTTAAAAGCGATATCGAAATTGCGCGTAGCGTCGAAGGCAAGCCAATTGCCGAGATTGGCAAAAAACTGGGTATCGATTGGGCAGACCTTCGCCCCATCGGCCACGACAAGGCGAAAATCGACCTTGATCTGGTAGCAAAGCTCTGTGCCAATCCTCGTGGCAAACTGATCCTGGTCACCGCGATATCGCCAACACCGGCAGGGGAAGGTAAAACCACTACTTCAGTCGGCTTGTGTGACGGCTTGAATCGCATCGGTAAAAAATCACTTGTCTGCCTGCGTGAGCCAAGCCTCGGTCCGTGCTTCGGTATGAAGGGTGGCGCCGCCGGTGGCGGTTATGCGCAGGTCATTCCCATGGAAGATATCAATCTTCACTTCACCGGCGATTTCCACGCCATTACCTCCGCGCATAATCTGCTTGCAGCCATGATAGACAATCATATCTATTGGGGTAATGAACTTGGGTTCGATTCCAGGCGAGTGAGTTGGCGTCGGGTTCTCGACATGAACGATCGCGCTCTACGGTCGATCAACGTATCTCTCGGTGGTGTTGCAAATGGCTTCCCGCGGGAATCGGGTTTCGATATCACGGTAGCTTCGGAAGTCATGGCAATTTTCTGTCTGGCCGATAGTCTTGAGGATCTCGAGAGTCGCCTCGGCAATATCATTGTTGGATACACCCGCGACCGGGAGGCTATTCGTGCGCGTGATGTCGAAGCGGCCGGACCGATGACAGTGCTATTGAAAAATGCCTTCAGTCCGAATCTTGTGCAAACGCTTGAAGGAAACCCAGCCATTATTCATGGCGGTCCGTTTGCCAACATTGCCCATGGTTGTAATTCGGTAACCGCCACCAAGACGGGTCTCGGTCTGGCAGATTATGTGGTTACCGAGGCGGGTTTTGGCGCCGATCTGGGTGCGGAGAAATTTTTCGACATCAAATGTCGCAAGTCCGGTTTGAAACCCGATGCGGCAGTGCTGGTCGCAACGGTACGCGCGTTGAAATATCACGGTGGCGTCGCTCGCAAAGATCTTGGCGAAGAGAACCTCGAGGCGGTTCAGGACGGTTTCGTCAATCTCCGCCGGCATATACAAAACGTCGGTCAGTTTGGAGTGCCGGTGGTGGTGGCGATCAATCGCTTTCCAACCGATACCGACGCCGAGCTCGCTCTCATTGTAAAGTTCTGCAGCCAGTTCGATGTTGATGCTATCGAATGTACCCATTGGGCGGACGGCGGCGCAGGTACCGAAAAACTCGCGAACAGAGTAGTTGAACTGGCTGATTCCGGACGCTCGCAATTTATACCCTTGTACGACGATTCAATGCCCTTGTGGGAGAAAGTCAGGACCATTGCCCGTCGTATATATGGGGCAGAGGATGTTATTGCCGATAAAAAGGTACGCGCACAGTTCAAGATGCTGGAGGATGACGGCTTTGGTAATTTGCCGGTTTGTATTGCGAAAACCCAATACAGCTTTTCCACGGATCCCGATCTGCGTGGCGCGCCAAGCGATCACATGGTACCGATTCGTGAAGTCAGGCTGTCTGCCGGTGCCGGTTTTGTCGTGGTGATTTGCGGTGAGATCATGACTATGCCGGGTCTGCCGCGGGTGCCCGCGGCTACACGGATTCGTATTGACGAGGACGGCCAGACAGTCGGCCTCTTCTAAATTGCGACGTCTTGATGAAATGAACAAATTGATTGTCGTTCTACTGTAAGCGGGTGTCGCGCAAACGCCAGCAGTGGTAACAGGTGAACTCTTAAATCATTATGTAATCGGTTAGGATACGCATCTTTAAAGAACGACTTTCGGCAATGGCCGGTTAACCAATCAACGGCTGGGATGAGTCGAACAAAACTCATCAACAAGTTTGTTGAACCACGAGTGAAATCAAATGGCTGAACAAAACGATCTGCCTGACGACGAGGAAGAAATTGACCTGTCGTCGCTTGATAATGAAGAACTGGTCGAGCAGATGCATGACGATCTGTACGATGGTCTGCGCGACGAGATAATCGAGGGTACCAATATTCTTCTTGAACGCGGTTGGGGGCCTGATAAGGTTCTCGCCGAAGCGCTGGTTGAAGGAATGCGTATTGTCGGAATCGATTTTCGTGACGGTATCCTGTTCGTGCCGGAAGTCCTGATGGCGGCCAATGCCATGAAAGGCGGGATGAGCGTGCTGCGACCACTGTTGGTGGAAACCGGTGCTCAGACCATTGGAAAAATGGTAATAGGCACGGTCAAGGGTGATATTCACGACATCGGCAAGAATCTGGTCGGCATGATGATGGAAGGCGCGGGTTTCGAGGTTATCGATCTGGGTATCAATAATCCGGTAGAGAAATATCTCGCGGCGATTGAAGAGCACAAACCCGATATCCTCGGCATGTCGGCGCTGCTGACCACCACAATGCCCTACATGAAGGTAGTTATAGATACCCTGGTTGAGCAAGGTATCCGCGATGATTACATCGTACTCGTCGGTGGTGCCCCGCTGAATGAGGAATTCAGCAAGGCTGTCGGTGCCGATGCCTATTGCCGTGACGCGGCGGTCGCGGTCGAAACAGCCAAGAAGTTGATCGCCGACCGTCGAGCAGCGGCGTAGGGCAGAGCGGGTGAATACGCCTCGGGTATTGCTGATCGCCTGTGGTGCGCTGGCTAACGAACTCGTCCGGGTCAAGCGTCTAAATGGCTGGGATCATGTCGATATAAAATGCCTGCCGGCGGAGCTGCATAATCGTCCGGAACGCATCGCCGATGCTGTCGAGCGGAAAATTCTCGAAAACAATCAGGATTACGACCGTATCGTCATCGGCTATGCCGATTGCGGCACCGGTGGGGCACTGGATGCGCTGGCTGAGCGGTATGGTGCGAGTCGACTTGCCGGCGCCCACTGTTATCAGTTCTTTGCCGGTGAATCCAAATTTTCGCAGATGAGCGATAGTGAACCCGGTACGTTTTATCTGACCGACTATCTGGCGAGAAATTTTGATCGGTTGATCGTTCAAGGTATGGGCATAGATCGACATCCGGAAATAAAGGAGATGATGTTCGGTAACTACCGCAAGCTTGTCTACCTGGCACAAACAATGGATCCGAATCTTGAGCTGGCTGCACGCCAGGCGGCGGACTATCTCGGTCTTGACTATGAATATCATTCAACCGGTCTCGAGCCGTTCAAAATAACGGTTGCAGCGCACGCTGCGGCCACTTAACGGAGTAACGGCGTGGCTAAGATGACCACCATATATTGGCGAGATATCCCCGCGCAGGTCGTTGTCAAACAGGGAAGAAAGTCCGCAAAAGTCCAATTGTCTCTTCGCTTTCATGAAGCAATCGACAGGGCCGCCATGCGCGCCGGAAAAGGTAGTAGTGACGCCTATCTTGAAGAATGGCGTCGTGAGAGTACAGACGTTCAAGGCGATATCGAAGCGGCGGCCAGCACTCGTGCTGAAGAGTTGGAAGCAGCTTATGACGATGAAAAACTTCTTGCTTTAATTCGCGGCAAGGGAGTTTTGCCTGATGCCGTTGACGAGACTTCGGCCTGATGTACACGGTCAGACTCTGGTCGGTACGTCGCGCACGTAACTTCGAATGGTTCTACGAGCGCTTCGAGCGAATATTTATGGCTCTGCATCCTCTGTGGCTCAGGATTGGCTATTCCCGCGTCGAAAAACCGGTTACCGCAATAGAGAAAGTTATCAAGGGATTTCTGTTCGATTGCCAGATGTGCGGTCGCTGTGTATTGAGCTCGACCGGGATGTCCTGTCCCATGAACTGTCCCAAGGAATTGCGCAACGGGCCATGCGGCGGTGTCCGACCCAATGGGAATTGCGAGGTCAAGCCGGACATGCGTTGTGTCTGGGTTGAAGCCGTGGCGGGTAGTCAGAGAATGCGCAAGGGCAGGCAAATTCTGAATGTCCAGTTGCCAGTTGACCGATCACGAAAGGGATCGTCTTCATGGTTACGGGAAGTCCGGCAAAAACGTGACGAGCAATTCTTCGAAAATTAGCGGGGCGATGCGACATGTATTTTGAAGATGAACCGGTTCCTGGTTACTCACTGCCGATTCTGCCTGGCCATGTGTCCCCGGGTCGATTCGAGCGTGTACTTCGTGCCGGAAAGTTTGCGGTTACCGCCGAGTTAGCGCCACCTGATTCGGCCGATCCTGAAGAGGTTTACCTGCGGGCACGTATATTTGACGGCACCGTGGACGCAATCAATGCAACTGATGGTTCCGGCGCCAACTGCCACATGTCAAGTGTTGGCGTGTGTGCATTATTGACCCGTGTCGGCTACTCCACCATCATGCAGCTGTCGTGTCGCGATCGTAATCGGATTGCCATTCAGGGCGATATACTCGGTGCTGCCGCCATGGGCGTGGCTAACGTTCTCTGCCTGACGGGCGATGGGGTGCAGGCGGGAGACCAGCCGGGGGCCAAACCGGTATTTGATCTTGACTGCATGAGCCTGCTATCAACCGCCCGGCGGATGCGTGATGAATCTGAGTTTCTGAGCGGTCGCAAACTCGATTTATCGCCGAAGGTGTTTCTTGGCGCTGCTGCCAACCCGTTTGCCGAGCCACTCGATTTTCGCGTAGATCGGCTGGGAAAGAAAATTGAAGCGGGTGCGGAGTTCATACAGACCCAGTACTGTTATGATACGAATATTCTCGAAAGCTATATGGAAAAAGTTCGTGATCGTGGTCTGGACAAACAGGTTTTCATACTTGCCGGCGTCGGTCCGCTTGCATCGGCGCGCGCGGCTTCCTGGATACGCGACCACGTTCCGGGTGTTCACATACCTGATGCAGTCATCGATCGACTCAAGGGTGCGCAAAAGCAGAAACTCGAAGGAATGAAAATTTGCATTGAACTGATACAGAAAATTCGCGAGATTCCGGGTATATCCGGTGTTCACATCATGGCCTATCGACAGGAAGAGTCGGTGGCTGAAATTGTCGATGCTTCAGGGGTTCTCGAAGGCCGGGTGCCCTGGTCCCCTGGGCGTAACCAAAACTCAGAAAACATGAGACTTGTACAGTGACAGATACCGTCATCAGCTCCGCCACAAAAGAAGTGGTGATTGGCTTCGATCGCCCTTTCGTAATAATCGGCGAAAGAATCAACCCCACCGGCAGAAAGCTGCTGGCCGCTGAAATGGCCGCGGGAGACTATAGCCGGGTCGAGCGCGATGCCCTGGCTCAGGTCGAGGCTGGCGCCCATATCCTCGATGTCAACGCTGGTATTCCCCTGGCTGACGAACCACGGATATTGGCTGAAGCCATCCAACTGGTTCAGTCGCTCACCGATACCCCGTTGTCCATCGATTCATCGATTGTTGAAGCACTGGAATCGGGTTTGAGTGTTTATAAGGGTAAACCACTGGTCAACTCCGTAACGGGTGAGGAAGAACGACTTGAGGTTGTCCTGCCGCTGATCAAGAAATATGGCGCGGCAGTGGTGGCGATCTCCAATGACGAGACCGGTATTTCCGAAGACCCGGATGAGCGTTTCAAGGTTGCCCGCAAGATTGTCGAGCGTGCCGAGGACTATGGAATTCCACGTTGCGATGTCATCGTGGATCCGCTGGTCATGCCAATTGGCGCAATGAATTCCGCCGGTGTTCAGGTGATGCGGCTGGTGCGGCGTTTACGTGACGAGCTGAAGGTCAATACGACTTGCGGTGCCTCCAATGTGAGTTTCGGGTTGCCCAACAGGAACGGGATGAATGCAGCGTTTCTTACCATGGCGATCGCCTCCGGGATGACATCCGCCATAACCAGTCCACTGCATGCCGAAACCATGCAGGCAGTACTTGGTGCGGATGTGATGATGGGGCATGATCGCGACTGCACTCGCTGGATCAGACGTTATCGTGAGCCTGCCGCTGAGGGTGAAGGTGGTGCCAGAGAACGTCGTGGCGCGCGTCGCCGACGTGCCAGGGCCTGATTCAGAATACGCCTTTTGCGTATGCACCTATTGCGTATACAAAGGGGTCGTTGATTGAACTTTATGAAAACCTCATCGCTGGAACCGACCTCGACGGAATCACCGGCCGCTACCAGGATGTCTGAACCTTCTCTGGATCAGGTCAAGATCGTTTTCACACCCTCTGGTAAGCGCGGACATTTTATTCGTGGCACCACGGTGCTACAGGCGGCCCGAACCCTCGGCGTTGATATAGATTCTGTATGTGGCGGCCGTGCGATCTGCGGACGATGCCAGGTTAATCTGAGCGAAGGCAGTTTTGCTAAACATGGCATCGAATCGCGCCCTGATCATATCACCCCTGCAACGGCTACCGAGGTCAGTTATTTCGAATCGACAGGCAAGAAAACTGACAGACGCCTGGCGTGTTCAACCGAGATCCTTGACGATGTCGTTATCGACGTACCGGCAGATAGCCAGGTCCACAAGCAAGTGGTTCGTAAGCGTGTTGAGGTTCACGAAATCGAAGTCGACCCGACTGTGCGACTTTACTTCGTCGAAGTTCCTGAACCCGATATGCATGACCCGGCGAGTGACCTCAGACGTCTGCGTGAGGCACTGGAGTTTGAGTGGTCGCTTACCAGCCTCGATTTTCCCGCGACCTTGTTATCGACCTTGCAGGCGACCCTTCGCGATGGTGATTTCAAGGTAACGGTAGCAGTGGCGGACGAGTCGCGGGTGCTGAAGATATGGCCCGGCTACTTCGATCGCGTCTACGGACTGGCAGTAGATGTGGGCTCAACCACCATCGCCGCTCACTTGATTGACTTGTCCACCGGCAAGGCAATTGCGTCCTCTGGATTGATGAACCCGCAAATCCGCTTTGGTGAAGATTTGATGAGCCGGGTGTCGTACATCATGATGAACCCTGGCGGCGAAGTAGAATTAACCCGGGCGGTGCGCGTTGCCCTCAATCAACTGATCGAAGAGACAACCTCGGAAGCGGAAGTCGATCCGCTAAGCGTACTCAACATCGTGCTGGTGGGTAACCCGGTGATGCATCATCTGCTTCTCGGCATTAACCCGATAGAACTCGGTGGCGCACCTTTCGCCCTGGCAACTGAAGAGGCGGTGCGGGCGCGGGCGGTGGATATTGATCTCAACATCGATCCGCTGGCCGAAGTCTATGTCCTGCCCTGTATTGCCGGTCATGTCGGCGCCGATACGGCGGGCGTGGTGTTGTCCGAAGCGCCATATCTGCGTGATGAACTCACCCTGATTGTCGATGTCGGTACCAATGCCGAAATCGTGCTCGGCAATCGACGCAAACTGCTGGCCGCGTCAAGCCCCACTGGTCCTGCTTTTGAAGGTGCGCAAATAAGCTGTGGTCAGCGAGCCGCACCGGGTGCGATTGAACGTGTCCGAGTCGATCGCGATACACTTGAACCGCGTTTCAAGGTGATCGGGTCAGATATCTGGTCCAACGAGCCCGGTTTTATGGAGTCAATCAGTGATATTGGTGTTACCGGAGTTTGTGGCTCGGGTATCATCGAACTGATCGCTGAATTGTACTTGACCGGCGTAATTACGACCGATGGCATTATAGATGGTCGATATAGCCAAAAATCCTCGTATGTGTTTGCGGACGGCAAGACATTCAGCTATCTGCTACACGATGGTGATATCCGGCTGACATTAGTACAGAATGACGTCCGTGCCATTCAACTTGCCAAGGCGGCGCTGTTTGCCGGCGCGCGTTTGCTAATGGACCGAATGCGTGTCGACAAGCTTGATCGAATTCGTCTGGCAGGTGCGTTCGGGGCGCATATCGATGTCAAGTATGCGATGGTTCTCGGGATGATTCCCGATTGCCGGCTGGAACACGTTACCTCGGCAGGTAACGCAGCCGGTACCGGTGCGATGATCGCACTCCTCGATCGTAAGTCGCGTGATGAAATTGAACTGGAGATTCGTCGCATCGAGAAAATTGAGACTGCGGTTGAACCCAAATTTCAACAACATTTTGTCGAAGCCATGGCGTTTCCGCACAAGACGTTGCCTTTCACCGAACTTGCAAAGGAAGTTGAATTACCGGTTCGTAGTCAAAGCGACGCTGATTCGTCAACGAGAAGACGACGGCGACGTCGTTAGTGATGACCACTGAATGATAATGCTGGAATATGTCTCAAACTGAGCGAAGGCCGTCAGAACAAGATAAAAGGGAGAGAAAACACGCTGTTTACTTGAGAAAATGAGCATTTGAGCGAGCATTTAACGCCGTATATCTAATCCTGAGCGGACAGTCGGCATTGCGTTTAACCGGCATGAGATAAAACGAGATAAAAATATAATAAGACATAAGGAGATGTGTAAATGGCAACGGAATTGTCCAAATTTCTGAAAGCAGTACCAATTTTTGCCGAGATGGCACCCGCAGAACTGGCCATAATCGAATCCCTTGGCCAATTGAGAACCTACCCGCGAAACGCCATGCTGCTTACCGAGGGCGACGATGCTGGGTCACTTTTCGTGGTACTCGACGGCATGGTGAAAGTATTTCTAAGTGACGAGAATGGTCGTGAAGTCATACTGGGTTATGAAGAAGCAGGTGGATACTTTGGCGAGATATCGTTACTCGACAGCGCTCCCCGGTCGGCTTCTGTAGTTGTGATTGAACGCTGTCGTCTGTTAACAATCTCATCGGATGTGTTTCGGGAGTGTTTACTGGATCACCCGATACTCGCCTTGGGTATTATTCGTCTGCTTACTAAACGAATTCGAGTATTAACGGAGAATGTTCGTTCGCTGGCTCTTAAAAGCGTATCACGTCGAGTTGTTGCGTTATTGGAGTCTATAGCGATAAGCGAAGGCGAAACACAGGTTATAGATCCAAGACCGTCGAATCAGGAGATCGCCGATCGAATCGGTGCATCGCGCGAGATGGTTGGTAGGATATTGCGGAAGATGGAAAAAAACGGACACATCGATCTTGGCCATCGAACAGCAATCATACTAAAATCGCGGCCGTTAGCTCCGTGAGGCGCGAAACAAGTTCAAGCATGTTGTCAGAGAATCATATAACCATGCCTGGCGGTTTTCGATACATCAACACAATCAGGAAACCAGCCGCAGGAATTCTGTACGGGTTCGATGATCGCGTCTGAAGGCGCCCAGCATCATTGACGTTTTCATAACGGAGTTTTGTTTTTCCACACCACGCATCATCATGCACAGATGCTGTGCCTCGATAATGACACCGACACCGCGTGGCTGGGTTATTTGTTCTACGGCTTCGGCAATCTGGCTGGTCAGAGTTTCCTGTATCTGCAGGCGACGTGCGTACATGTCGACGATGCGTGCAATCTTGGATAGCCCGATGACGTGACCGGTGGGCAGATAGGCAACATGACACTTGCCGATGAACGGCAAGAGGTGGTGTTCGCAAAGCGAATACATCTCGATATCCTTGATGATAACCATCTCGTCGTTACGGGACTCGAATATTGCTCCGTTAACGACTTCTTCAAGTGTTTGCCGGTACCCATGAGTGAGATAGTCGAGGGCTTTGGCTGCGCGCATGGGTGTATTCGCCAGCCCGTCACGACTAACGTCTTCGCCGACACTCTCAATCAATTGTCGATAAAGTTCGGCGCGTCGTTCAATATCCTGCATGAGGCTGAGTATCCTGATGGGGGTTATTATTAAACCAGAGCATATACAATTTTTAACGGGTCAGTAAGGCTGCGGGAAGTTAATCAGATGAAGTGTGTTGGAAATTTATCCAAAATGTTGGTTCACGATGCCTCGCCAGTGGAATATCAATTACCGCTCGGTGATTCGCGTATCGGTATCAATGAATGGCTTGGCCATTCGATTTCAATTACTCATAGCGGATTGATCCACTGCATTGCCTGTGCGCGTGTAACACGCAAGTCGTTCAACCAGGGTCACTGCTACCCGTGCTTTCAATCTTTGGCATCCTGCGATCGCTGCATTATGAGCCCGGAGTTGTGCCACTTCCACCTCGGCACCTGTCGTGAACCGGAATTCGGACAAAATCACTGCATGCAGCCGCATATAGTTTATCTAGCCAATTCTTCAGGTCCCAAGGTTGGTATAACCCGGGCGACGCAACTGCCAACTCGCTGGATCGATCAGGGTGCAATTGCAGCATTACCACTGTTTAAAGTGACCAGCCGTTATGACTCAGGACGAATTGAAGCGGCTTTGCGTACCAATATGAGCGATCGGACAAATTGGCAACGGATGTTAAAGAATCAGGTCGAGACGGTGGACCTGGCTGAATTCTGGCGTGAAATTGCAAATGAACATGATTGGACGCCTGATATTTTGCGCACGATCAGCGGCGCGATGAGCCTTGAATCGATAGACGATGCAGAGCAACTTGCTTTCACCTATCCGGTTATCGAATACCCACAAAAAGTTAAAGCATTAAACCTCGACAAGACACCATCTATCAGCGGCCGTCTGTGCGGTATCAAGGGGCAGTACCTGATACTGGATACGGGTGTAATCAATATTCGCAAGTTCAGTGGTTACGAAGTTGAAATCTCTGCTGCATGAGTTCGGTAGTGTTGCTCACATCGGTGCCAGGCGTCGGATCCATCGGGCAGGGTTTCGAGCAGTGGTGTTAGCTGTGAACTGAAATCCATGCTGCTTTCCATCGGTAACAACGAGGGCAGATGGTCTACTGCGATAATGTCGAGCGGATTATCACTATCGATAACACGAATGGCGGCTTGTTGAAAAGTGGTTACATGATCATACAACGGTAGCGGATTGCCGGGATTACCCGGGTCACAGCTTACATCGGCAATTATCCCGAGTCTGCGTTGTGGTCGTTCAATTAACTCCGGTGTCAGAAACGGTGGAATCGGTTGATTCAACAACACCGTGTTAACCACAATATCGTAGTCGATGAGCTCTGCAAACGGCCCGCCGATTGCGGTTTCTCCGATATCCCAGCGAGTGCACTCGAGTTCGAGCTTCTCGAAAAGCGACACAGCGCCTCGACCGCAGCGACCGAGCGCACCAATGACGATTGCTTTTGGTGCCCTGGCTCGATCCTCAGGAATTTTGCCCAGGCGAGTCTTGATGGTGGCGAGCAAATTCTGTTGATTGGCGGCCGGGCGTTGGGGTGACAGCTTGAAGTCTGGACCCTCGTTTTGCCGACCGGCCCACAATCGAACGCCGAGCGCAGCGCCGGCAAATCCTGCCCAGAATCCAAAGGCTGCCAGTCGTCGACCGGATTCATCGGTCAGGTATTCCAGATCGAGCAGAACACCGCTACCGGATTCAAAACGATTCAGGAGATCTTTCCAGCCCGGCTGGCCTTTGTATGCGTGACCAAAGTAAATATGTCGATGGCGTAGCGGTTCAGATTCATCGGGAAGCTCTTTGATACCTAAAATGAAGGCATGATCGGGTGCGTCACGCCAGCTACCTGATGTCTCCAGGCGACATCCCGCCGCGGCAAAAGCTGTATCTTCAAATACTCGTTGTTCAGATTCTTCAACTCGAATATCAAAGCCAAGTTCCACCAATCGTGCGGCATCAGAAGGCGTCAACGGGGCACGGTGTTCGCCTGTTTTGGATTCCGCGCGAAGCCATATCAGTGTGGTATCTGTCACGTTATGTTTTCCGGGTAATGTTAGGTTTGAATCGGATGCGGGATGTGAACGCCAGCCTACACAATCTGACTTTCGATAATACGACAGCCATCACGGATACGGCTTGGCCGAAGGGTGCCAAGATCAAGCGTGGTATAGCGACCATCGACGATAAGCTCAGCCAAACCGCGGCCACATGCCGGTGATTGTTGCAGGCCGTGACCGGAAAATCCATTGGCAAGATAGAAATTCGCCATGTCCGGGTGGAGGCCGATGAGCGCGTTATGATCGAAGGTATTTACGTCGTAATGTCCTGCCCAGGCATTTGTCAGTTTGATCTCTTCGAAAGCCGGGACCCGATGCGCGAGTTTCGGCCACAACACTTCGTCGAACCAGTCATAATCAATCTCAAAATCGTCACAGTCGTGATCAAGTTCGGCGGGCGGCGACATGCCGCAAATAAACAAGCTTCCCTCTGGTCGAAAATAGAGTCCACACGGATCCACTACCAGGGGACAAGTCGTTGGCGGAGTTCGGCAATCAAATACAAATACCAGCCGTTTTCGCTTTCGCACCGGCAAGTCGGCCAGTCCCAGCAGATTGCACACATCGGCGGCATCACAACCGCTAGCATTGATAAAAATATCACCGTGTATCGTCTTGCCGTCGTCGCAACTGACCGATTTGATTGTATTTGCCTGACAGTCGATGGCAACAGCTCTGGCTTTTTGATAACAGGCGCCGAGATCGACAGCGGATTCGCGAAACAACACTAAAAGGCTGTGTGGGTCGATCCAGCCTTCGCCCTTAAGTCCGACGGCAGCGGCGCAGAGATCTTCCGTGTTCAGCCATGAATAGCGATTGGCAAGTGTTTGTGAATCCATCAACTCAATCGCCGCGCCGAGATTTTGTTGACGTGCAACATTGCGTTCAATCAGCTCCTGTCCGGAATCGCTCGCTAGTGTCAGGTAGCCGCTTTGATTGAACGCGAGATCTGAAGCCTGACGACGCGTTTTAATGAACTGACCCGGGTCACTAACAAACCGGGTCGCGAACAGTGAGGCCTGAATATTTACCGTAGCCTGAAATTGGTGGCGTATGCCCCCGGCCGAGCGTGGTGTCGCAGCGTATCGGTAGGTGGGATCAGGTTCCAGCACGGTCACCGTGCCATTAAACCTTGGGTGGTTTTGCAGGAAGCAGGCAATTGCTGAACCGATCACGCCGCCACCCATAATGACGCAGTGAGGACCGGATTGTCGGTGATTTGATGTGCTCATCACAGGTTGCAAGCGTTCTAACGCATGTGCTTGCTGTTGATTAATTTGCCGGACTTAAGCACATATCGAAACCACATGGAAGGACCAACAGATGCACGGATGATGCCTTGTGGTTGTCCGTCAACAATTCGCGGTAACAACAATCCCTGTATGGTGATGATCAGGTCGGTATCGCCGAGTTCATTTCCAATTTCGTAGTGATGCAACTCACGTTGTTCAGTATCAAGATTATTATCCATGACAAAACTTTGCCAGGCGCGGTTGTAATAGTCGAGTACCACGACCGGGACTATAGTTTGCTGCGTTTCACTTACTAACGGTGATGGGCTGATGATTAGCCGGTATCCGTCGCCATACATTTCTTCAGTTGGTAGTTTGCTAACCCACTTGACGGCCGCTTCGATTGCCGCCTCACTTTCAGGTGGTGAAGCGTGTCCCGAGACAGACGCCATGACAAACATTATCGTGACGTATACGACACCGACTTTCATCGGTGTCGTATGACACGCCATTAATATGTACTGAGTTGTGGTTTGCTCAGTGATTGATGTTACCAATCAGGTAAATGCTTCTGGATTCAAGATCATGATGCAGAAACCGACCCGCTGGTGTGCCCAGATAACCATCAACTTGCTGAATTGTATCTGACATGATGTCAGCAGATGAGAAATGCTCATTATCGTAGCGTGGATCAGGACCACCATGGGTATGGTAACTGGCAGTTGCTAATGTACCGCCAGGTACTACAGACTTGGGACCAATATCCACGCTATCGATCGTTCCGGCAACGGGCCTGGTGAAACCGTATGTACCATCGCCATTGCGATACACCCAACCACCGAACTCACGATTCTGTCTTACAGACGTCGGATTGATGCTGTTCAAGATGGTTCGCCCTGCATTATCCTGTGCAGATAATCGTACCGACTCGTCCTTGTTCTTATCGCCTGAACTCGAGGTAAGACCGACGGCGACAAGGCTCCCCGCGAGTCCTCCCAATCCACGGGTTCGACTCGACGTGCCGGCAGTTTCTTCTGTCGGGCCGCCGTTTTCTACCGTTTGTTCAGCATTAATGTGTCGCACCGGTTGTCCAGTAACGCCACCAAAGCGAAACACCAAACGGGATACATCCTTAGCATGAAACAACGGGTTTCGACCCGATTGAAAGGCGAGTTCGAACCAGCGATTGTGTCGTGCCTGATGGGTAAGGTTCAGTGTGCGATAACGCGCACCTGATTGATGATCGAATTGCCGAATAGTGGTACGAGTTGTATTGCCACCCAGGAAGAACGAGATACCGGTGGCGACTCGACTATTATCGCGATTTACTTTGAATAACCCGGCACCGTATCGGCGACTGTCGACCCCCGCATACAGTGTGTCCCGGTCATCGAGACCCTTTGCCTTGACTGTGGACATCGCAAACTGAAGCCCGACATTTCGATGTACGGCCAGATCCATGGCAGCGCCCCGATAGCCAAATGAATCGGTTGATCCGCCGTGAAAGAAAAACGGATCGAGACCGGCCTGATTCTGGTCGAGTCTACCGTATGATTCTCCTCGCCCCGCGAACAGGCTGATTGCAATTGGCTTGCTGGATAAGCCGACATCATAACGTTGCTCGTCGTTGGCAAGCATGCTGCCGATATGAAAAATGTGTCCTTTGGTTGGGATGGCATAAGAAACAACGGCTCCATCGTTAGTGTGATGTTGGCCGTTGCTGTCAGTGGTTGAAAATCGACTAAGTGAAAACGGTGCAGGGTTTTGTTTATTGAATGCCTGGTCTATTGAACTTGTGTTGGCTGAAGCAACGAGTGATGGAAACAGGGCAATGGTAATCATGGAATTGCCGAGTGTGCGGTACTGGTTCATCATAGTTATCATCCTGATTATTGGCCGCAGAGGATGTTATTAAAACCCGAGATAAAATTTCACGCAACGCATTAAGACCTCGCGTCAGTCAATACAATACTGTTAAGGTTAGTGGTTTAATCGAATGATGAAAGGCGTGTCGAGGGAGTCATGATCGTGATGTCGGCATCATGAAATACTTGTGAGACACCATCAGGTGGTGCTTTATCTGATACCAGTATATTGATTAGCTGACGATCACATATACGTACAAACGCGCGGCTTCCAAACTTGGAATGATCGGCCGCAACAATAACCTGTTGTGCCTGGGCTATAACAGCACGAGAGAATTCTGCTTCTTCGAGATGAAAATCCATGAAGTCACCATCGATGGTAATTGCACCGATGGACAGGATGGCGTACTTGACTTGAAACTGACGAACAAATTCGATGGCAGAAGGTCCGAACGAAGCGGAGTCATCGGCGCGTAGTTCACCGCCAGTTATGTGTACTCGATTACCCGGTACCGGTGCCAGCGTTCGAGCGATTTCAGTGCAGTTGGTTACCACTGAGAGATTGTCATGGCGGCGTAAGGCTCGCGCGATGTAAGCATTGGTTGATCCGGTGTCGAGCATGATCGAATCACCGCTTGTAACCAATTCGGCGATACATTCAGCGATGGCCGACTTCTCCTTGACATGCTCCTGCATGCGTCGACTGAATGGCGGTTCCTGACCACCGGGTTCGGTTAACAGAATGCCGCCATGAACCTTCTCGACCAGTCCCTCGGTGACCATTGGTTTTATGGTTCGTCGGATTGTTTCATCCGATACGTCAAGTGCATTGGCAAGTTCACTGATCGAACAATCTCCGCGGGTACGGACCATCCGCAAAATCTCCTCACGACGACGGTGCGAATGCATGATGCTATGGACTGACCGAACGCTGGCAGGTCATGGAAAAATCATTTGAAAACTTCCTGATCATCGAAAAATACTAGCATAGGGCAGTGCCTTAAAACCACAAAAAACCACAATATTCTGTGTTATTGTCATTTTATCTGTGTAATAAGTGTTGGAATCTGTGGAAAAATTGTGCCAATATTCAAACGTATCTGGACAACAATCGATCTGGATAATCTCAATCCATATAAAACGACGGAGGATAACGGCATGAAAATATTTCCGGGTGTAGCCCGCGCCATCGGCACCGGAGCGTTGGTTTCCTTGATGAGTGCGACATCGGCCCTGGCAGTCGAATCCGATGATCCCATCAAACTGACCCTGCATGACTGGACAGGCCAATTGATCACCACCCAGATCATGGGTGAGGTGTTGAAGAAAGCCGGCTACAGCATTGACTATGTACAAGCCGACTACATCGCACAATTCGCCGGACTGAAGACAGGCGATCTGCATGTCGCCATGGAGATATGGGAGACCACCGGTCGTGAGGCGATGGACGAAGCGACAGCCACCGGCAATGTCGAAAACCTGGGTGATACCGGGCTCGCGGCCATCGAGGAATGGTGGTATCCGAGCTATATGAAAGAACGTTGCCCGGGTTTGCCGGACTGGAAGGCGCTTAATGATTGTGCCGAGGAATTTTCAACGCCTGAAACCGCACCCAAGGGTCGTTATCTTGGTGGTCCGGTAACCTGGGGTGGTTTCGACGATGAACGTGTCGAGGCATTGGATCTCGATTTTGAAGTGGTTCATGCCGGCACGGACGCAGCGTTGTTTGCAGAACTTGAATCCGCTTATCAACGTAAGGCGCCGGTTCTGTTATGGGTATATGCTCCGCATTGGGCGCCTATTAAATACAAAGGTGAGTGGGTTAAATTTCCCGCATATACGCCCGAATGCTACAACGATCCATCCTGGGGTATGAATCCGGATATGGCATACGACTGCGGCAAGCCGCGAGGTCCGATCTGGAAGGTTGCATGGAGTGGCGTCAAGGATAAATGGCCGGGTGCTTATGCCGCAATCAAGGCGTTCAACCTGAACAACGACGAGATGGGTCAGATGGTTGCAGAAGTTGATCTCGACGGCAAGAAAGTTGACGATGTGGTTGCCGAGTGGATGAGTAATAACGAAGCGCGCTGGAGTCAGTGGATCGCCAAGTAAACTTGATGTGGCTGAATTGAATACAACCGGATCAGCCAATTCATTATTTGCGTTAAGTCTTTGCGGGCGAGGTCATGTTGAAGCTCGCCCGCATTTCTTTTTCTGCACGTTGCGATTTATATAACGGCATATTGTGCGCAAACAATTAATCAGACCTGGTAAGGTAAATCGAAGTTGAAGGAATCAGATCACAAGCTCGCGTGCGAGGGCGTGTGGAAGTTATTTGGTTCGAACGAACGTGACTTTTTAAAGAAGCACGACTTTGCACCTGATGACGCCGCCTTACAACAAGCTGGAATGATCGGTGCGGTTCGTGACGTTAACCTCGAGATTCATGATGGCGAAATCTTCGTCATTATGGGTCTGTCGGGTTCGGGTAAATCAACCCTGGTGCGATGTCTATCGCGCCTGATCGAGCCAAGCGCCGGACGGGTTCTGTTTAACGGTGAAGACTTGTTGAGCGCCGGTGATCGTGAGCTGATCGAGATACGCCGACACAAGATGGGCATGGTCTTTCAACACTTCGCCTTGCTGCCTCATCTTACTGTTCTCGGCAATGTTTCCTTTCCGCTTGCTGTGCAGGGTATCGCGCGCGAAGAACGCGAACGTCGCGCCTTGGAAGTCATTCGTCTGGTAGGTCTTGAAGGACGCGAAAATTATTTTCCACGAGAACTCTCAGGAGGCCAGCAGCAGCGTGTCGGCATAGCCCGGTCCCTGGCAGTCGAACCTGAGTTATGGTTTCTCGACGAACCCTTTTCTGCATTGGATCCTCTCATCCGTCGTGAAATGCAGGATGAATTCATGCGCTTGCAAAGCGTTCTGCGTAAGACCATTGTGTTTATCACGCATGACTTTGACGAAGCCATCCGCCTGGCAGATCGTATCGCTATCATGAAGGATGGCAGGGTAATTCAGACCGGCACACCGGAACAATTGGTGTTGGCTCCGGCAACTGATTATGTGGCCGAGTTCACCAATAATATACCTCGTTCAAAGGTATTGACGCTGGCTTCGATCATGCAGCCGGTGACGAAAGATCAATATCCGTCTCGCCTGGCCGCAACCATGCGTGTGGATGAAGCGGCGACCTACATTCGGGATAGTCGTGAACGCTTTGCCGTTGTTGATGAAGCCGATAAACTGATCGGGGAGATTGATCGGGAATCGCTGGTAGATGTGTTCCTCGGGGGTCAGGCGAATACATAAATGAGCGTGCGCATTCACAGCTCAAACGGTTGGAAAATTTTCTGGATTGCGGCGCTTGTTATATCGTTTCTCTTGTATTTTTTCGCTGACGATTGGCTCCCTCGAGAAGCCCTGAAATATCCCTCCGGATGGCAGTTACCGCTTAAGAACAATATATCGGCATTCATGAACTGGTTGATTGAAGACGCCACGTTCGGCTTGTTTACGTTCAAGGAATTCACCCGATCCATTGCCTGGCTGCTCGAGATTCCGCTCGAATTTGCGACCAGCCTGTTCGCTACCGGATTAATGTCAGGGCAGGGTAGTAGCGCGGTACAAATTCTGCCGCCGTTGTCGTGGCTCGCGGTACTTGTCGTGGTATTTATCATGGGTCGTTACGCGCGAGATTACACCCTCGCGCTATTGGTTGGTGGCTGCTTTTTCTACCTTGCCTTGTTCGGTCAGTGGCAAAGCGCCATGGTAACGTTGTCGTCAATTATCATCGCTGTACCATTCGGGGTAGCCGGTGGTTTGCTACTGGGTATAGCCGGCTTTCGCTGGCGTAGTTTCGAGCGCGTAATTACCCCCGTGCTTGATCTCATGCAAACCATTCCGATATTCGCTTATCTTGTGCCTATTCTGTTTCTGTTCGGCTTCGGACCCGTAGCGGCGATGATCGGCACCATTATCTACGCCATGCCGCCGATGGTGCGGGTGACCATGCTGGCACTTCGGTCGGTTCCCGAGGAGGTCGTCGAATTCGGTCACATGGCAGGATGCTCGCGACGTCAGATGATGTGGAAGGTGTTGATCCCATCCGCAGCTCCCGGTCTGATGGTGGGTGTTAACCAGGTCATCATGTTGTCGTTGAACATGGTGATCATCGCATCAATGATTGGTGCCGGCGGGCTCGGTTATGACGTCCTCGCATCGCTCAGGCGGCTTGATATCGGTGCCGGTATAGAAGCAGGCGTTGCTATAGTGGTACTCGCCATCGCGCTTGATCGTTTGAGTCAGGCCTATGCCGTGCGAACCCCGGTTGCCGCGACCCACGATACGGGTAATGTTGTATCACGCCACCCATATACAACTATTGCACTGGCGGTGATTGTGATTACTTATCTTGGCGGTCTGGTGTTGCCTGCACTGGTTGAGTTTCCAAAGGGTTTGCAAATCACTACCGGTTCATTCTGGAGTTCGTTGGTTGGCTGGATCAACGTGAATTTCTTTGACACGCTCGAGACTATCAAGACAGCATTGCTGCTTAACGTATTGATACCGGTTAAACGTTTTCTGTTGGCTATGCCATGGGCCTGGGTCATATTTCTGGTGGCATCGGCGGGTCTTTATCTCGGCGGTATTCGACTGGCGATCCTGGTTGCGCTACTGGCTGGTTTTATCCTCGTCACAGGACAATGGACCTATGCCATGATCACCGTATACCTGTGTGGTATCTCGGTGATTATCGCCGCCATGATCGGCATTCCAATTGGGGTTCTGGCCGCCGGTAACGAGCGGGTGTTTCGAGTGGTGCAGGGATTTGTCGATACGCTGCAAACGTTGCCGTCATTCGTTTATCTGATACCGGTCGTGATGTTGTTTCGGGTGGGTGATTTTTCCGCCATGATCGCTGTGGTTGCCTATGCACTGGCGCCGGCTATTCGTTATACGGCGCATGGCTTGAAGCAGGTATCTACCGAACTGGTTGAAGCTGGTGTGGTCAGTGGTTGTACGCGCCGCCAACTCCTGTTCAAGATTCGCCTGCCACTGGCGATGCCCGAGATTATGCTGGGTATCAACCAGACAATCATGCTGGCATTGTCGATGTTGGTAATCACAGCATTGGTAGGTACGCGGGATCTTGGACAACAGGTTTATATTGCCCTGACCAAAGCGGATACGGGTCGCGGCATCGTTGCCGGTTTATCGGTTGCATTCATTGCGATTATTGCCGACAGACTCATTGCTGCCGGCTCGGCGCGGGTCAGGCAGCGTCTTGGCATAGCAGCTGATGGTACCCGCAATGACTAGCAGCGCCAACTGCAAGGCACTGCAACCATGATACCCATGCAGCGTGCCGCATCACTCACGATATGGCAAGGACCGGTTGAACCTGAGCCTTTGGGTGGTGGCATCACCAACGTTAATTTCGTCGTCAACGATGCGGGCAAGCGTTACGTTGTGCGGGTCGGTGAAGATATTCCGGAACATCAGGTGATGCGCTTCAATGAACTCGCAGCCAGTCGCGCCGCGCATGCAGCAGGCATATCACCCAAGGTAGTGCACGCCGAGCCGGGTGTTTTGGTACTTGAGTATATTGAAGGAAAAACTTTGATGGCTGAAGATGTTCGCAGGCGACCCATGCTTGAGCGGATCGTGCCGCTGATCCATCGCTGTCATCATGAGATACCCAAATACTTTCGCGGAGCGGCACTGATTTTCTGGGTCTTTCATGTCATTCGTGACTACGCACATACACTTGAAACAGGCAGCAGCACCTATCGTAATGAGCTGTCGGCTCTGCTCGATATCGCCGTGAAACTTGAAGCAGCGATCGGTCAGGTTACTCTGGTGTTTGGGCATAACGATCTGTTACCTGCCAACCTGCTGGATGACGGCGAACGTCTGTGGCTGATCGATTGGGACTACGGTGGATTCAATAGCCCCTTGTTCGATCTCGGTGGACTCGCCTCCAACAACGAAATATCGGAAGTCGATGAGGTCTGGTTGCTGGAAGCCTATTTCGATGCGCCACTAAGTGATGATCTGCGGCATCGTTACCAGGCGATGAAATGTGCTTCTCTGCTTCGTGAAAGCCTGTGGAGCATGGTGTCGGTACTGCATTCCACAATAGATTTCGACTTTCGCGCCTATACCGAAGAAAACCTCGGCCGGTTCCAACGCGCGTGGACCGACTTCAAACAATCCTGAAATTGTAGAGACCAGTACATGAAAAAATTACCTAAGAACGTTAGGGTCGTAATAATAGGCGGCGGCATTATGGGATGTTCAACTGCCTATCATCTGGCCAAGCTTGGCTGGAGCGATACGATCGTGATCGATAAGGGAGAACTTACATCAGGTTCGACATTTCATGCTGCGGGACTCGTTGGTCAGCTTCGCAGTAACGCCAACATTACCCAGTTGCTCGGTTACTCAGTGGAACTGTATAACCGGCTCGAAAGTGAAACGGGTCTGGGTACCGGCTGGAAAATGAATGGAGGACTCCGCCTTGCGTGTAACGATGAACGTTGGACCGAGGTCAAGCGTCAGGCAACAACCGCACATTCTTTTGGACTGGACATGCAGTTACTGACACCGACTGAAGCCCTTGAGCTGTGGCCTATCATGGATATATCCGATGTCGTCGGCGCCGCTTTTCTGCCAACAGACGGCCAGGCAAGTCCTTCCGATATAACCCGTTCTCTGGCACGTGGCGCACGAGACGGAGGTGTCGAATTTTTCGAGAATATTCAGGTCACGGGTATTGAAATCGACAATGGACGTCCAAAAGCAGTTTTAACAGATGCCGGCCGCATCGCCTGCGATGTAGTGGTTAACTGTGCGGGGCAATGGGCCAGGGAAGTGGGGCGCATGGCGGGTGTCAATGTGCCGCTGGTATCTGTGCAGCATCAATATCTTGTGACCGAGACTATCGACAATCTTCCAAGAGACCTGCCGACACTGCGGGATCCCGATCGTTTGATTTACTTCAAGGAAGATGTCGGCGGTCTCGTCATGGGCGGTTACGAACATAATCCCAAGCCGTGGGCCATAGACGGTATTCCGGATGGCTTTAACTTCTCGTTACTTGATTCCGACTGGGATCACTTCATGCCGTTGATGGAGCAGGCGATCGAACGAGTACCTGCACTTGAACATGCCGGTGTTAAAGAATTGATAAACGGCCCGGAAAGTTTTACGCCCGATGGGAACTTCATCCTCGGCGAGGCACCGGAGCTTTCAGGTTTCTATATCGGAGCAGGATTCAATGCCTTCGGAATTGCTGCAGGTGGTGGCGCTGGTATGGCGTTGGCGGAATGGATAGTCAATGGTGAACCGCCGTTCGATTTGTGGCCTGTGGATATTCGTCGCTTCGGTCGGCCGCATCGGGATATCGACTGGGTCAGGAATCGCACACTCGAAGCGTACTCCAAGCACTACACCATGGCCTGGCCCTATGAAGAGCACTCAAGCGGTCGTCCATGTCGTCGTTCCCCGCTTTACGATGTACTTAAATCGCGTGGCGGATGTTTCGGTGAAAAACTTGGTTGGGAGCGCCCTAACTGGTTCGCAGGTAAAGATGAAACCGCCGCCGACATTTATAGTTTCTCGCGACAGAACTGGTTTGAAGCAGTGGGTCGCGAACACCGTGCCGCCCGCGAAACGGCGGCCGTGTTTGATCAGTCCAGTTTCGCCAAATATCTGGTGGTCGGCAAGGATGCGGAAAAAGCATTGTCATGGATTGCCGCCAACAATGTCACACGTCCAGCAGGTTGCGTGACATATACCCAGATGCTCAATCCAAAAGGTGGTATTGAGTGCGATCTGACATTGGCACGCATTGCTCAGGATCAGTACTACGTTGTTACTGGCACGGGATTTGCCACCCATGACCTTGCCTGGATACGCAGCAACATCGATCCGCAACTAAACGTTCAGGTTGTCGACGTTACATCAGCTTATAGCGTGCTGTCGGTGATGGGACCAAAATCCCGGGAGATTTTATCCAGACTGACTCGCGACTCGTTGTCTAACGAGGACTTTCCTTTCGCTACGATTCGCGAGATTGGCATAAAAGGTGCGCCGATATACGCATTGCGTATAACTTACGTTGGCGAGCTTGGATTCGAACTGCACATTCCGGTTGAATATGCTCGTCATGTGTACGATGCATTAATGGAAGCAGGTAAGGATGATGGCATTGTCGATGCCGGTTATCGCGCAATCGAGAGTCTGCGGCTGGAGAAAGGCTACCGCGCCTGGGGCGCGGACATCGGTCCTGATTACACACCGCTTGAGGCGGGACTCGGGTGGGCCGTGAAGTTCAAGTCAGGTCAGGATTTCATCGGTCGGGATGCGCTGATAAAGGCACGGGAAAATAAACTTACACGCCAGCTCATGTGTTTCACACTGGACAATGCAGATGTTGTCTTGCTGGGTCGCGAAACGATTTATCGTAATGGTAAACGCGTCGGTTGGTTAAGCAGCGCCGGTTGGGGTTATACCATTGCCACGAATATTGGCTATGGCTATGTTAGACACGCTGATGGAATTGATCAGACGTTCCTTGAATCGGGTCATTACGAACTCGAGGTTGCCACTGAGCGAGTGCCCTGCAATATCCATTTTGAGCCGTTATACGACCCCCAGATGAATCGTATCAAGGTTTAACCGTTTCCTTACGATGTAACAGAACCAAGTAATATTAATCTGACAGCAGGGTAATGTAATGAGTGAACATCATGCCGCCATTCTGATTATAGGCGGTGGTGCGGTCGGTTGTTCAATTGCCTACCATCTCGCCCGGCTGAATGTGGCCGATGTAGTTGTCATTGAGAAAAGCCGGTTAACTCATGGCGCAACCTGGCACGCTGCCGGGTTGGTAGGACAACTTCGAGGCAAGAAGAATCTGACCCGGCTGATGCAATACAGCGCCGATCTATATGGTCGTCTCGAAGCTGAAACCGGTCAGGCAACAGGCTGGCAGTCGGTGGGCTCTCTGCGGGTCGCATCATCGAAGCAACGCTGGCAGGAAATACGCCGGACAGCGACAACGGCACGCAGCTTCGGCTTCGAACTCGAGTTGCTTGGACCAGGGGAAGCGTTCGACAAATTCCCGTTGATGACGACGGATGATGTCTATGGCGCGGCCTGGATTCCCGACGATGGCTACATCGATCCCACCAGCTTGACCAACGCCTACGCAGCAGGCGCGCGTCAAGGCGGCGTACGCTTTATCGAAGATCAGAGAGTCCTTGGTTTTGATATACAAGGCAGTCGAATTCGAACCGTGGAGACAACGCTTGGATCATTTCAGGTCGACACGGTGGTTAATGCCGCGGGCCTGTGGGCGCGAGATGTGGCCGCCCTGGCAGGGGTGGCGTTACCGGCCGGGGTGGTCGAGCATCAGTATCTTGTCACGGTCAAGTCTGATCTTGTGACGCCAGGCTTACCGACATTTCGTGACCCGGACAAACTGGCCTACATCAAACCGGAGGCGGGCAGCCTCGCGCTCGGTGGCTGGGAAGCCAATGCACCGGTCTTTGCCGCAACCGGAATGCCTGAAGGATTCGCGCGGGAGTTGTTGCCGTCCAACATGGATCGTTTCGAGCAAATTGTTTTGAATGCAGCGAAACGTGTTCCTCTGCTTGGCGAGATTGGAATTCGCGAATTGATCAATGGTCCCATACCGGTCTCGGCGGACGGTGAACCGGTGATGGGACCGGTGCCGGGACTCGATAATTTCTTTGTCGCCTGCGGTTTTACCGCTGGCATCGCGGCCTCCGGTGGTGCAGGCAAGACGCTTGCCGAATGGATCGTTGATGGCGAACCGGAATACGATGTGTTCAGTTTTGATGTTCGCCGTTTCGGTCCGCACCATGCAAGACGAGACGTGTTGTCAGCACGCGCTGTGGAAAGCTATGGACGTTACTACACCATGCACTGGCCGGGAGAGGAAACCCAGGTGGCGCGTGAGTTGAAGGTGAGTCCACTATATGGCGAACTTGCGATGCATGGCGCGGTTTATGGAAACCGCTTCGGTTGGGAACGTCCCAACTGGTTTTCAAATGCCGAAGGGGAGGGCGATGAGTACGCATTCAATCGCGCAAAGACCCGTGGCTTTGCCGCTATAGCGAGTGAACATCATGCCGTTCGAAACGACGTCGCATTGATTGACCAATCCAGTTTTGCCAAGCTCGAGGTCACCGGCAAAGGCGCGGCAGCGGCCCTGGATCGTTTGGCCACTGCACGAGTTGATCGGGACCCTGGTGCAGTGATCTACACACAGATGTGTAATGACGATGGCGGTATAGAGTGCGATCTGACCATCATGCGAACTGATCTGGAGCGGTTTTATATCGTAACCGGTAGCGGTTTCGGTGTGCATGACTTCGACTGGATTCAACGCCATCTGCCGGCCGATGCCGGGCTTATCTGTCGCGAGATTACAACCTGTATAGCGGTTATCAATCTTGTTGGCCCACGATCGCGCGATGTTCTGATACGCGTCAGCGATGCCGATGTCGATAACGACTCGTTCAAATTTGCACGATGCCAATACATCAATATCGGCGCCGCCGAGGTGCTGGCGGTGCGTATCGGTTATGTCGGCGAGCTGGGTTACGAGCTGCATATACCGGTCGAATCCGTGCTGTATGTATATCGTGCATTGCGTGATGCCGGTGCGGATTTGGGGATTTGCGATGCGGGCTATGCCGCGATTGATAGCTTGCGAATGGAGAAAGGATATCGTTACTGGAGCGCCGATATCACTTCCGACGATACGCCGTTTGAAGCCGGTCTCGATTTCTGTGTGAATCTTGGAAAGAGTGAGTTCATCGGTCGCGATGCACTTGTTCGCCAGAAGGAACACGGTATCAAACGCACATTGTGTACTTTTACCATTGATGCGCCGCCGGTTTTTTACGGCAGCGAATGTATCTATCTCAACGATCAGGTGGTGGGTTCTACATCGAGCGCGAACTTTGGTCACACCCTGGGTACGAATATCGCCATGGGTTATCTGCCCATTGAAATTGCCACGGAACAATCGTTCGAGATCGAAGCCTTCAGTGAACGTTATCCAGCCAAACGTTGTGACAATGTTTTATACGACCCGGATATGTCGCGACTAAAAAGTTGAATGGTACCTGACAATTACTCATGCACGGAGTGAATTTCATGCAAGATCCTCTCGATATATTAGTCGATCTGTCATTGTTCAAGGGTCAATCACGCGACGGCTTCACGATTAGCCGACTCGGTGGATTGACGAATCTCGTCTATCGCGTCGACATCAATGAATCGAGTTATCTTTTGCGATTACCTGGCAAGGGCACCGAGGAATATATCGACCGGGTCGCTGAAGCGCACGATGCGAGGGCCGCCGCCGCAGTCGATGTGTCGGCCGAGGTGCTGTACTTTGATACAGATAGCGGCATTATGCTGGCCGAATATATTGACGGCGTCACATTGAATCAGGCCCGCTTCAAAGACCTCGCCAGCGTTACGCGTTCGGCGCAGGCGTTTCGTCGTCTTCATGCAAGTGACGTGTCGTTCACCAAGAGATTCGAGGTGTTCGAACAGATCGATGAATATCTGGATCTTATCGGGAAGTTGAACGCCGATGTTCCGCAAGGTTATGAAGCAGTTCGCGACCAGGCGGCAGGTGTTCGTGAATTGCTTGAACATCATCCGGCGAAGCTCGCGCCGTGTCACTGTGACCCGCTGGCAGAGAATTTTATCGACACGGGCGAACGGGTTTACATCATCGACTGGGAGTATGCCGGTAACAACGATCCGATGTGGGATCTCGGCGATTTGTCGGTAGAGGCCGCATTCGACAGTGAACAGGATCGGGTGCTGCTTGAGAGTTATTTCAATGGCGACGTGCCAGCTGATCAAGCCGGTCGAATGGTCGTCTACAAGATGCTGTGCGATCTTCTGTGGACGTTATGGGGCGTCGTGCAGCATGCCAATGGCAATCCGGCGGAAGATTTCTGGGATTACTCGGTAACGCGCTTCAATCGCTGTCGTGCGCTACTTGCAACATCTGAATTTGCGACGGCTCTCGATGCGATTCGCGGCGAATAGTCAGCGGGTAATTTAAAATGGTTACTGCGAAGTGGCGACAACGGTGGGTTTTGCAATCACACGGGTTGTTTCATTGCCAGGTGCCGGATTGCGGGGGATTTTCAGTGAACACAAAAGAGATAGAACGGCCATGGCGGTGCCGGCAAGGAACACCAGTTTTGGTGAGGCAATCCATAAAATTCCAAGTGTAGCCGGCAGGATCACCGCGGCGATATGATTGATGGTGAACGAGACACCGGCGGAGCTCGCTATATCGGCAGGATCGGCAATTTTCTGAAAGTACGTTTTAATTCCGATGGCTAACGCAAAAAAGAAATGATCGGCAATGTATAGACCGGCGGCTATGTTGGCGTTGTTAACGAACGCATACGCAGTAAATATAATGATCAATCCCGCGTATTCGAATACGAGTGCGCTGCGTTCGCCGACGCGACCTACCAGTCTGCCAATACGATGTGCGAACAATATGTTCAACACGGCGTTGACTAAAAACAGCATCGATATGGCTGCCACACTGTAACCGAACTTTTCGACCATCAGGAATCCGGCGAATACCACGAAGATCTGTCGTCGTGCGCCTGATAAAAAGGTGAGTACATAGTAAAGCCAATAGCGTTTTCTAAGTACCATCGTGCGACGTTGTTCAACCCCTTGGGGATACATTGGAAAGACAATGGCACAAAACACGCCTACGGATAGTGTGACACCACCGCCGACGAGATACATCCAACGGTAATCAAGTTTAAACAGGTCGGCGCCAAGCCAGATCAGTGCGAATACCACAATGCCGGCGAAGGATCCCACAGCAATCACCTTGCCGAGGAATTCCGGCGCATCTTTTTTGTCGAGCCACTGCAAGGTGAGTGAACTGTGGAGTGTCTCGACGTAATGATAGCCGGTGGACATGATCACCGTAGTGACATACAAGCCAATCACGCTTGGAAACCAGCCGGTGATCATTGTGCCGATACCAAGCAATCCGAGAGATAGATAGGCCAATGCCTGTTCACGCGACAGCAACAGCAGAAAGATTACGGTAAATGCGAGAAACCCGGGTATCTCACGTATGCTCTGCAAAATACCCATCTCAACACCCGTAAACGCCGCGCGCTCAATGGCGAAATTGTTCAGCAATGCAGACCATGTGGCGAAGCTTAATGGAATGGCAGCAGCAAGCAGCAACAACAGCCACTCGGGTTTTAGTCTTTCTTGAAATTTCATCTATAGATAAAAATCGGTTACTGGTTTTCGTTAATTAGAACTTGTCTCAAACTGAGCGAAGGCCGCCAAGACAAGATGGGTGGGTTTGCCGCCATCTTGAGATAGGCTCTAGTGAATCGTCTTGCCCATACGGCCCCAGCGAATATCAAGGCTGTCGTCGACCGACAACCATATCTGCCGTGCAATGCCGATAACATCTGCGAGCGCAACAGGACCGATTACTCTTGAATCCTGGGAGTGGTTTCGGTTATCGCCCATGACAAACACATGGCCATGAGGCACCTTGAATGTCAGTTTGTCGATTACCGGGCGACTCCACTCCACTTCATATACACCTCGGGCGCCACGCTCGACCACTTCGATTCGACCACCGGATCGTGGAGTCGTTATAACCGACAAACTTTTGCCGTTGCGTTTGACATCCGTGCCTTCGATTTCAATTCTATCGCCCGGCATACCGATCACCCGTTTTATGAAAACCAGATTACGATTATCGGGATAAATGAAAAGCGCCACGTCGCCAGGTTGCAGAGAACGGGAACAGCCCGGACAATTCACGCGTTTGTCAGCGAACAGGAAGTCGCCTCGCAGAATACCCGGTGCCATGCTTTGTGAGGGGATACGAAATGATTCGATCAGGTTCGAACGGATGTAACCACCACCGGCTTTGAAAACCAGCAAGTAGGCGATAAGCAATACGGCGATATATAGTGGCGTGGTTTGCCACGGTCTTTCTGCGACGGGGTGGCGCCATGCCTGCCACAGCGCATCGACGATACTGATAAACCAGGTTAATAACGTGATCGCGATGCTGAGTACAAAACACGCTATCAGCCACTTGTCTGGAACCAGAAGTGAAACCAGGGCAATGGCAGATATCGATGCGGTGCAGAATATCAGGAAAATCCACGCAGCCCTGCCAGGGTCGGCATTATACAACTGCCCGTATCCAGGCAGTATCAGTGACATGGCGCCGGCGAATATGATTGACAGAAAATCACCGCGATGAGGCTTTGACGCGGCTTGATCAGGTTGTACAGTATTCAACGAAAAGTCCGGGTGAGCGTGACGGTATGAATCCATCAGACGGCTTGGTTCGGGGTGTACGCATGTTATCATGATCGCACTCTAACTTGAGATCCTGACCAGCGTATCGGGGCAGTGTATTTTCACCTCCCATGGCACGTTGACAAGACTATCTTTCAATATCTGTTCGAGGTATCGATGAAAGTTGGCTTTTTTGTAACCTGTCTGGTTGATCTGATGCGGCCTTCGGTCGGATTTGCGGCCATAGATCTGCTCGAGCAATCCGGTGCCGACGTTAGCGTGCCTAGTAAACAAACCTGCTGCGGCCAGCCTGCTTTTAACAATGGCGACATGGCTGCAGCCCGGCCCATAGCTCGCCAGGTTATCCAGGCATTTGCGTCTTATGATTACGTGGTCGTACCGTCAGGGTCCTGTGCCGGAATGATACGGGTGCATTATCCGGAACTGTTTGAACACGATTTCGGCTGGCAGCAAAAAGCAAGAGATCTCGCTGACCGTACTTATGAGCTGACTTCGTTCCTGGTCGATATTGCAGGCGTCGAAATTCACCTGGCAGCACGCAGCGGCACTGTCACCTATCATGATTCGTGTTCGGGTTTGCGGGAGCTTCAAGTCCATGATCAACCGCGCAAATTATTGGCCGGAATTGACGATCTGAAACTGATCGAAATCGACGACGGCAATGTTTGTTGCGGTTTCGGTGGCACGTTCTGTGTGAAGTACGCCGACATCTCAACTCGAATGGTCGATGACAAGGTCGAGCGCATTAACGAGACGGGCGCTGATGTGGTACTTGGCGGAGATCTCGGTTGCCTATTGAACATAGCAGGCCGACTAAGGCGCCGCGGAATGAATACCCGTGTCTTTCATGTTGCCGAATGGTTGGCTGACAATGAACCGGGCGCCGGCATTGCCGAGCCATCCGGAGAGGCGCCATGAACGTTGCCGAGTCACAGAGAAAATTCAAACAGCGCACCCACAAGGCGCTGCTCGATAACGATCTTCGCGCGGCACTCGGCCGAGCCCGTGGCGGTTTCGTCGAGGGTCGGCGGGCACGTGTGGCCGAGCTGCCGGAATTCGAACAGCTTCGCGACGCCGCCAACGAGATTCGCGAACACACGCTGGCGCATCTTGACTACTATCTGCTGACATTCGAGAAGAATGTCGAACGTCAGGGTGGTACCGTCCACTTCGCATCCACCCCGGCCGATCTTCAACGCATCGTGCTGGATATATGTCGTGATACGGGCGCGCGTCGGGTTGCCAAGGGCAAGTCCATGGTGTCCGAGGAAACCGGGCTGAATGATGCGCTCGAAGATGCCGGTATCGAGTGCATGGAAACGGATCTTGGCGAATATATTATCCAGCTTGCCAAAGAACCCCCCAGCCATATTATCGCTCCGGCAGTGCATAAGACCCGCGCACAGATTACAGAGCTGTTTCATCAGCATCATGGGCGTTACGGTATTACCGAACGTGCCGAGGATCGCGAGTCTATCGTGCGCGAAGCACGTACCGTGTTGCGTCAGACGTTTTTAAATGCGGATGTCGGTATTACCGGAGCAAACTTTCTGGTGGCGGAAAGCGGGTCCAATGTTCTCGTAACCAACGAGGGTAATGGCGATCTCACCAGCAACTTGCCGAAAGTGCATATCGTTACTGCCGGAATTGAAAAAGTCATTCCGACATTCGATGATCTGTCCGTCTTTCTTCGTCTGCTGGGGCGGAGCGCGACCGGTCAGGAGATGTCGGTCTACACAACCGTGTACTCCGGCCCGGCTCGGGCAACGGATGTTGAAGGCCCCGAACAATATCACGTCATTCTGCTCGACAATGGCCGCTCGACCATGCTTGGAAACGAGTTTCATGAGATGCTGCGATGCATCCGCTGCGGTGCGTGTCTGAATCATTGCCCTGTGTATAGTTCGATTGGCGGACATGCTTATGGCTGGGTCTATTCCGGCCCGATGGGGGCGGTGTTGACGCCGCTGGTCAAGGGGGTCGATTCAGCCTATGACTTGCCCAATGCCTGCACACTGAATGGACGTTGTCAGGAGGTATGTCCGATGCGGATACCACTGCCTTCCTTGCTGCGAAAATTACGTCAGCGACAAGTTGAAGCCAGACTGACGCCGGCCCGCCAGAAAATATCGTTATCCGCCTGGGGCGCATTGGCCAGGCGACCGCGCCTGTACCAGTTCGCCATGTCCCTGATGACCCCTTCACTTGCCTGGCTCGGACGAAGTGAAGGTCATATTCGCTATCTGCCTATGGCTGGGGGCTGGACCCGCGGCAGGCAACTACCTGTTCCACAGGGAAGTACGTTCATGCGTCAGTGGCGGCAGCGCGATGAGAAAACCCATGGCGATAGGCGCGGCAAAAACGGTGATAAAAAAATAACAGATGGCGACAATCGCGACATCGTCGATCCACAAACGAAACCATCTCATGGCCCGGCTGACCGTGGAGGTGCATGATGAGCCGTGAGCAAGTTATTAATTCGATACGCGCATCGCTGAAGCGTGCTGAAGCGCTCGATCCCAATGTGATTCGATCACTTGAAGCGCGCGATTCGGCGATGCAGCCACATGTTCAACCCGCTTTTGATGAAGACCTCGTCGAACGAGTCATTCGCAAACATGAGGCGGTGCACGGCAGTGTCGTACGAATTGCCTCTTTGGACGATCTTGCAGCGACTGTGCATGCTTATCTCGAAGAGCTGGATTTACCAGATGAATTGGTGGCAGCCAGTCATGGCGATCTTGTCTCGGCGTTAAAGGAATCTGCGATAAAAGTCGAATTCAGGCCGACACGTGGCGATGACCTTGTAGCGCTGTCAGTCGCTGATGCCGCTATCGCCGAGACCGGAACCCTGGTACTGGTGTCATCAGCGCACGCGCCGATGTTGCATAATTATTTGCCTGATCATCATCTGGTGTTGTTGCGAACATCGTCTATCGTTCGCTGGCAGGAGGACGTCTGGCGAATACTGAAAGAGCAGGACAACTTTCCACCGCGAGGTATTGCCATGATTACAGGACCTTCCAAAACCGCAGATGTAGAGCAAACTTTGGAATATGGTGCCCATGGCCCTCGTGCGGTTCACTTGATTGTATTTAACGATTCGAGCGACTGACACCATGCGCGCGCCAATCTTTAATCGTAACGAGGGTGTGAATTTCGACGAGTTGTCTGCCCGGTTCAAATGGAATCTGCCGGATCGGTTCAATATCGCCGGCGCCATTTGCGATGGCCGCGATGACATCGCCAGTGAAGTGGCGTTGTACTGCGAGGATGAGCTGGGTCGGACAAACCAATATACCTTTGAAGATATCAGGGTGCTGACAAACCGGTTTGCCAATGTGCTGAAGGCGTTCGGGATAAATTCGGGTGATCGTGTCGCCGTTGTCATGCCGCAACGTGTGGAGACGGCCATTGCTCATCTGGCTGCATTCAAGCTCGGTGCTGTGACAGTCCCACTATCGATCCTGTTTGGACCGGACGCGCTGCGTTATCGGCTAACCAACAGCGGTGCGCGTCTTGTCATTGGTAATAACCGGAATCGCGAGGTGCTTGAATCGCTTGCCGATGAGATCGATACCATTGAACGGGTGATCGACTGCGACGATCGCGGTAATGCGGGATTCTGGCCGCTGCTGGAACGTGCTGCGGCTGGATTCGAGGCAGTGGATACCTCAAGCGATGACGCCGCGTTGATAATTTATACCTCCGGTACTACCGGGCCACCGAAGGGTGCAGTGATCGCGCATCGTTGCCTGCTTGGTAATCTGACCGGCTTTGAATTATCCCAGGACTTTTTCCCGCAAAAAGACGATCTATTCTGGACGCCAGCCGATTGGGCGTGGACAGGCGGATTGATCGACGCCCTGTTGCCGTCATTGTATTACGGTCGGCCAGTGCTTGGTTATGACCAGGGAAAATTCGATCCTGAGAGGGTGCTTGAACTGATCGGGCGTTACCAGGTTCGAAATGCCTTTATTCCGCCAACAGCATTGAAAATGATGCGTCAGGTAAATGACATTCGCGGTCGTTTCAACGTGCAGTTCAGGTCCATTATGTCTGCAGGGGAATCGATGGGTGCCGAGTTGTATCACTTCGGTCGCGAAGCGTTTGGCGTCGACATCAACGAGATGTGGGGTCAGTCTGAATTCAACTATATCGTCGGCAACAGTGCCTCGATACTCGAGGTCCGACCCGGATCAATGGGCAAACCCTATCCCGGCCACCGGGTTACACCCATAGATGATGAGGGCAATCCGTTACCGGCCGGGCAGACAGGGGAGTTGGCAGCGCATCGCGACGATCCGGTCATGTTTCTTCAATATCTTGATCAGCCGGACGCAACCAGGAAAAAATTCCTCGGTGAATGGTGGCGTACGGGGGATGTCGGTTATCGTGATGAGGACGGGTATCTTTGGTTTGTCGGCCGAGCGGATGACGTAATATCGAGCGCTGGTTACCGCATCGGACCCGGTGAGATCGAAGACTGCCTGATCACCCATCCGGCCATATCCCAAGTCGCCGTGGTAGGCAGCCCCGATGACTTGCGAGGTGAGATCGTGAAGGCATTCGTCGTATTGGCAGAAGGGTTCAGCGGTGACGATGCGCTCAAGAAAGATATTCAGGAATCAGTAAAGAAAAAACTCGCAGCCTACGAATATCCGCGTGAGATCGAGTTCCTTGATTCGCTGCCGCTAACGACCACCGGAAAGGTTCGCCGGATAGATCTTCGCGAACGAGAACGCCAACGTAAAAGCTCGCCCAATTAAATACACCTGAACTACAAATAAGGGGGAGTAACTACAATTCCCATCACGCGTTCAAAATCTTGCGGCAGTTCCGTAATGGCGAGCTAAAAATAGAAACCGCTCCACTGTGTGATCAGTTTCTGACCTGATACCCATCTTTAATAATCGTTAAAGTTACTTGACTGATACACGATTCCCCACAGTCGCTTTTCTCAAGTTATGTTGTCCCGGGTTATCAGGATTATCTGCTGAATAGTTTGTACGGATGTTCCAGAACCCTTGTTTATACGTACATATAATTTGCACTAGTGGTTAGCTCTTATTGAATATTTTGTTTTAAATTTGCTAACAAGTTCCTCAAAAGAGATTGCTTCCAGGCGTCCAATAATTTAGCATTCCGCCGCCGCAAGACTTATGTGTGCTTTAAGAAAGCGGTGGTTATTAATAAGAGCATTTTGTTAATCACACCGAAATACAAAAGGAGTTTGTATGCATCAATTGATGTTATTTTCAGTATTGTTACTGGTCTCATTGGTTTCCTCAGCAAATACTTGTAACAGCGGTTACAGTACATCTTATAGTACGGTGCAAACGACCGGTTACGGCGGGGTTTCCTTAAACGTAACCGCTGAACTGTTATTGCAAGCCACCGATATAGAAGGAGCGGCCTACGACCCGGGCACCGGCCAGATTATCTTCTACGGTGAAAGTCCCGCCTCATTGCCATCCATGAATATGGATGACGTAGTCGTTGCGGTGCGTTCTATCTATGGATTAGGAGAAAAACCGGCGCAAAGCCCCGGGGTATCGATTAATACCGAGCCCTCCCAGATCCCCGACAAAGTCAAGGTCCGATATGACGGAGATACGGAAAATACGGAATTTGGTCGAGTCATGTTTGAGGCAGACAGACTGTTAAAAAGTCTAACCATGGGATTCGATAACATGACAGGTGTCCCAATGTCTTCAGATGTGCCCGGTTTTCGTAGTTACGCAGAGATAATTAATGAAAATAATCAGCGCCAATTTGATTCTAAAGAAGAAGCATTACAGTGGGCTGAACGTGAACTGGGTGATGGTGCTGAACGTATCTGGATAGAGCCCGAAAAAATTACACTGTCCCGATCTGATGACGGCGATTCCATGGTATTTGATCAGGTCGAGATGCGAGTTTATAGCGCGCACTCTGGTGAGGGAGAAACTACTGACCATACTGCAGAATTTGCTGAGTTTCTGACACAAAATTACGATCTGATTGCCAATGAATATCCCGTTTTTAAGGAACTAAAACGGCTAGGCAAAATTACTGCTGTGGTTAAGTGGATACAGGAAAACAACATCCCCCTTGATTTAAGCTTTATCGAGGGTTATGAACCGGCATACACCCAAACACCTGATCATACAAACGCTATCAGGGTAAGAAGCACAATACAATTAGTATCCCCTTCTGCAGTAATTAATACGAGTTATAGTATGCAAGGCGGTGTAGATTTTACTTTAAATGAAGGCAATTTCTCTCAAATTGCCAATATTCAAGCCGCCGATATTATGAATAACGCATTGGATGCCCGTCCCACTGAACAACAATTCGAATGGTCGTTTAACAATAAGGGCAAAAACTATCTGGCAATTGCTCAAAGTCTGCATCGTGGGAAAAAAGACGGTAACTTTCAGTGGCGAACAGAGGATGCAAGCTACCCAACGCCTGGGGATCTGAGTCTTAACTTGACCCGATATTATGATTCTTTTAATACAAGCAATGAAGGCTTTGGTCCCGGTTGGTATGCCACCCCTTTTGGTATCAGGCAGCCCGGAGTAAATATTAATATCTTATTTATTAATAAAACGACGGGTGAGGAATATGTGCGTGAGGCATTCCTTGAAATTATCTTCAGGAGTGGTTCGCAAGAAGAGCGTTACACCCTCGTCGGTGTCAATGCCGATGGATACGTCCGCTACGAATCTGAAGACAAGCGAAATCAGATACTATTTGACCATGAAGATCATGAATACCGTTTAACAACTCCGGGATCACCTGTTATTACACTTGACCCCACAGGTAAGCTCACCTCAATTAAAGATAATAATGGCCTTGAATTAACCTATGGCTACACAACAATCTCGGGCAAGTTGGTTTTATCCCGAATTAGTCATGGCAGTGGCAGGCAAATCACCTTTGAGCATGACAGTCTGGGTCATATTGCTCGGCTCAATCACCCGGGACAGATCGATACAAGTTATAGGTATGATGATCTGCATCGCTTAACCGGTATCAAGTTTAATGATATTGAACAAACAACCTACCACTATGATGAAAACAATCGCCTGAGCATTATCCGGGATGCCTTGGGGCAAGTCATCACCCAGGCCGATTACGATGACTACAATCGAGTAGTGGATCGGGAAATAGGGTCCAATGCAAAACAAATCGTCGATTTCAACTTGTCGGCGCGTAAATCAGAGATTGAAGATTTAAAGGGTCTGAAAACCACCCAATACTATGATGATCAGTATCGGCCGCTCACCCGCACCGACAACTTAAATCGGCAGGTCGACTTTGTTTATGGTGCTCCATTCGGCCCAACTACCATTGTAGATCCCCGTTCCGCAACCACTCATATCAACTATGACGCCCTGGGTAATCCGCATCGTATTGAAACCGCAGACGGTCAACATTGGAGAACATTTTACTCTGATAAAAACCGGGTGGTGTTTTCAGAAAACCCGTTGCAACAGGGTATGCGTTATCAATATGACGACCAACAACAGCTCACCGATGTATTTTATAACGTGGTGAGCTTGCAAGGTGAGGAAGGCTTTTCGGAGGGTGATTATTCATACGATTCCACGAACAAGACCCATTATGATTATGACAACGTGGGCAATGTCATCAAAGTAACCGATGCATTCGGTCAAAGCTGGACATCACGTTACAACAACGATGGACAGGTGATCGAAAGCACCGATCCTGCCGGACGCACTCTGTCTTATAACTATGATCAGTACGGACGATTAACTGATATCCGTGATGCGCTAGGTATGCTGGAATGGTTGACCTATGACGCATTCGATCGAGTGATTCAGCGCAACACCAGAGCCGGTCAGCAGCACTATGAATATAATCTGAATCACCAGCTAATTGCCTACACCGATGGCCGTGGTTCTACCAGCCGATATAACTATGACAGTGATGGACGTATGACCCAGGTGATCGATGCACTGGGGGGCATCACACAATATCACTATGATGAACATGGTCAATTTTCGGGAATTACCTTACCCAATGGCGAGCAACAAAGTATGCAATATGATATCGCCAGCAGGCTAATCCGTGAGTCAGCGGGGCAGTAAGGAGATCATGATGAAACACAAAACAATCATCGGCGCGGTGGTAACCGGCTTGATAACAGGTGGCGTTATGCTCAGTCTTTTAATGGCAAATAAACAGCACGCCATAAAGCCACAACAACCACCGCAATCAGCAGATATACAATCTGCGGATGAGAATAATCAATCAACAATAACAGATAAAAAACAGCAATCGTCCCTGGGAGATTCCGGATTAGAACAGAGTTCTGAGTTACCTGAGAAAGCAATGAGCCCGGCTCAAGCAGTATTGAGCACCGATCAACTCGCGTTTTTAGATACCATAGATATTTTTATTGGCAGTAACAATGAGCCGTTTGATCCGCTGCGTGATGATGCACGGTTTCGTCAGACAGTGACCACACTCAAATCATCCGGACCCAAAGCGGTATTAGCACAAATAAAGGCACAGGCGCTGGATACATCGAACCATGTCAGCGGTAAACAAGTGATGCCACAACTGGCTGAGCCAGAGCTTGAACAATCTGAACAAATCGAGAGAATGACCGGGCAACGCCAACAAAGAACAGAAACGTTTCAAGAGCGCCTTGCCGCGCATCCGCAGCGCGCAGAACTGGCAGGCTTAAGAGCGCGTATCGATCAGACGAAATAAAGGAAACTAGAAAAGTGAATATAGCCATGGACTTGAAAAACAGGCTCGGGAAATACGCGGCATTCCTGTTGGGATGCAGCCTTTTGGCGCTGATGAATAATGCTCATGCGTATATTCAGAACTATAGCTACGATGCCAACAACAACGTCGTGAGTCGTCAATTAGCGACGGATCAGGCGGTCGCTTATGACTATGATGTGATGAATCGACTCTCTCGCATCACCCTGTCTAATGACGAGACCATCCAATATGAATACGATGCGGCTGGCCGACTCACAAAGATGGTGGATCCCCATGGCCTAACAGAATATTTCTATGATAGTGAAGGCCGCTTAATCATACTGGAGCGGGAAGGACTGGGCTTAATTTACTATTACTATGACAAACTGGGTCGCATCAAGGCGCAATATGACTCGGGAGATAAGCTCAACCTCTATGAATATAAGCCGGATGGGCAACTATACTGGACAGGAGATACATCAACGGGTTTCAACTACTATGCATACGATAGTGCCACCGGCTTATTAATTAAACACTATCGCCTGGATGGAAACGGTCATGTAACAGGCCGAACGGAATATGGATATGATGATGCATACCGTATAACCCTGACGCGACATCACAATGCGGCAGGCGCCGTTCGCGCAATCTATCAATACCAGTACGACGCCAATAGTAACCCGATACAAATCACCCGTATGTTGCCCGGCGAAACAGAGGTCGCCGACTATGGTTATGACGAGCTCAACCGACTGATCGAGGTCATTTACAGACAAGGAGAGCACACGGGTCAGTTTGAGCGTTTTGAATACGATGCGGCGGGCAATATGCTCACCCGCATCACGGTCGAGGGGACCGAGCAGTTTAATTACGGTGGTGATAACCGGTTGTTATCTGTAGAAGGACCCGATGGTCAAATCGATCTGCACTATGATGAAGCCGGTCGATTAATAGAAAAAATCGGTCGAGGGCAACGTCATGAATACAGTTATGACGATTTTAATCGTCTGACCCACTGGAATAATGGCGAACAACAAGTGACCTACCACTATGATGGTCGTGGTCAATTGATAGAACGTATTGTCAATGGAGAATCGATTCGCTATCTCAACGACAACAGTACCGGATTAAGCCGTGTGCTATTGGAGATTGGTCAGAATGGCAATGTTCTGCGCCGTTATAACTATGGGTATGAGCTGTCCTCGCAAACAGATCCAACTGGCACCTACTACCCTTACTACGATAAGCCAGGACGCAGTGTTGTTTCACTTCGAAGTGGCGACGGCCAGACGGTTGCGCGTTATAAATATAGTGCCTTTGGGGTGCCTGAAGCAGATGCTGACTCATCGGTAGAAAGCGCCTATCAATATACCGGGGAACGATACGATGAAGAATCGCAATTACTGTACTTGCGGTCGCGCTTTTACGATCCGACCCTGGCCCGATTTATCAGCCGGGATTCATTTGGTGGATTTAGTGAACGCCCCGCATCGTTAAACCGTTATAGCTATGTAGAGAACAACCCGACCAGTGTGACTGATCCGACAGGGGAATCAGGTCCTCCCGGTGCGTGTTTTAATCTCGCTGTTGATTTCGTCTATAGTGTAGTCACCGGTTCTGAATATACTTGGACAGATGCGGCACTTAGTATTGCAGGAGGCCTCACTGGCGCTGCGTATGCGACAAAGTTTATTAAGGGGGCTGGCATTGTTAATAAAGCCTTTAAGGCGAGTAAAGCTGTT
>BQJD01000013.1 GCA_021604525.1 marine bacterium B5-7
GTTGGCGAGCACCTTGTTAATTGAGTAATCCCGTCTTATCAATTGTTGTGCCGGCATTCAACGAAGAGCGACGGGTGAGTGACTCGTTGGCAAAGATCACTGAATACCTTGCAACCCGTCAGTATTCTTCCGAGGTCATTGTTGTCGATGACGGCAGTACCGACCGGACGGCGTTAATAGTCCAGGATATGGCAGATGAAGACGATCGTGTTCATCTCGTTCAAGCGGTTCACGGCGGTAAAGGCCATGCCTGCAAACAGGGTGTGTTGGCAAGTCATGGCGATTGGATATTTCTGTGCGATGCAGATTTGTCCATGCCGATTGCTGAGTTGTCGAAGTTTACCGATCGCTTCAATGATAATCAGCCAATCCTGATCGGATCGCGAGAAGTGGTCGGGGCATCACGGATCGATGAACCCGATCACCGTCATCTCATGGGGCGTGGATTTAATTGGCTGGTTCGTTCGATAGCCGTGAAGGGTATCGAGGATACCCAGTGTGGCTTCAAGTGCTTTCGGCGGGATGTTGCGCTGAATGTATTCAGCCTGCAAACCATTCCAGGCTGGGGCTTTGATGTAGAGGTTTTATTTATTGCCCGTAAACACGGTTATCCTGTCATCGAGATTCCGATCACATGGCAATACCAGGAACATAGCAAGGTTCGACCGGTGGTGGATGCTGTAAAAATGCTACGCGAGGTATGTCAGGTTCGTCTCAATGACTGGCGCGGTCGCTATTAGCATACAAACTAGTGAAGAATCTAATTGTAGCGATGTGCGATTGAACCCAGGAACGATACATCTTGTATATTGATTGCAAATCGAACTATATACGCAGGCGAAAACGTTGCAGTTTGCCGGATTCATTTCTTGGTAGTTCGGAGCAGAGCACCACTTGTCTTGGATATTTGTACGATGCAATCTGTTCCTTGACGAAAGTTTGAATCATCTCAATAAAGCTGGACGGGTTATCCGGTTTACACCGAGGCACGACGAATGCCGTGACCACCTGACCACGTTCGGCATCGGGACAACCGATAACGGCGCATTCGACAATTTGGGGATGTTCCAATAAAACGTTTTCGACTTCGATCCCCGATATGTTGTAGCCTGACGAGATAATCATGTCGTCGACTCGGGTATGGTAATAGACATAACCGTCGCTATCCATGGAACAGGCGTCACCGGTGATATTCCATCCAAACCGAACGTAATCGCCTTGCCGGCTGTCGGCAAGATAACGACAACCGGTCGGGCCACGTACTGCCAGCCAACCGATCTCGCCATCGGGCAACTCCTCGCCATCGGCATTGATGATGGCCGCCGAGTAGCCCGGAATTGCTCGCCCAATCGCGCCGGTGCGCGCATCTCTGTCTGTCGATCCGATGAAGGCATGGAGCATTTCTGTAGAGCCAAGCAGCTCCGTCATCTCGATACTGCTGGCTGTCTTCCATGCTTCCCGAACAGACACTGCCAGTGCCTCGCCTGAGGAAACAGTCATTCGAAGTGAGGTGGTGTCGTAACTATCGATAAGTGGCGTCATCCGTTGATAAAACGTGGGTACCGTAAAACAAACAGTTGCCTTGAATCGTTCGATACCTTCGAGTAGCTGATCTGCCGAATAACGACCGTTTAACACGCTGGCTGCACCGGCATACAGTGGAAAGAACACCAGCCCACCGAGACCGAAGGTGAATGCCAGTGGCGATGTACCGATAAATACATCCTCTCGAGCGGGTTTGATTATCTTCTGGCCGACGGTTTCGCATACTGCGAGTACATCGCGATGAAAATGAATCGTTGCCTTGGGCTTTCCAGTTGTGCCTGAAGTGAAGCCAATCAGGGAGATATCGTTGCTTAGGGTCGGGCAAGTCGAGATTCCCGCTGGGTGCCGTTGCATGCGCGATTCAAGGTCACCGTTAATACCGTTGTATGTGACGATGGATAAAGAACTTGTAGAGTCGGATGCGATAGTCAACTCATCGATATAGCCGATATCACACACGGCAACGCTGGGCGCAGATAGTTCGATGATGGTCGACAATTCCGCGCTTTTCAAAAGCGTCATGGTAGTGACTGCAACCGCGCCGCATTTTTGCGTGGCCAGCCACGTGGCCACTACGGTTGGAGAGTTGGGACCGCGAATCAATACCCGGTTGCCGGGAACAATGCCGAAGTCATGAATCAGTACGGCGGTGATTTGATCCACGATGTCAGAGAGTTCCTTGTAACTCCATTTGATGTCGTTGGAGATTAACGCCGGACGCGAACCGTACCCTGACTCGATATGTTGATCGAGGAGTGCATAAACGCAGTTAAGTGGTTTACCGTCCTGGTAACATGCGGGGATATCCATCACCGGCCATGTCTTGCGATTCGGCAGACGCTCATTGACGAAACGATCAATCTGGGCGGACACGTTCGCGGTTTTGGTCTTTATAGCGATGTTCCGTCCGCAGGCTTCCAATCGGGAGCAACCATTCGGCGTTTGCCATCACGACTTTTGGTTATGCCGGGCTCGTCGCGATCGATCCGATCCCAGAGTTGGCAGGTAACCTGTTTGTGTTTCTGATCGAGACCTTCGCAGTAGTTTGTGTATTCACACACCCTTATTTCACGGCCGTGGCCAGTTTCAAGCTTTAGTACCCAATCCGGATCCGCAAGACTCTGTCGTGCTGCCGCGACAACATCGGCAACTTCATCAATGATTATTTTTTCTGCCATCTCAAAATTATGAACACCGCCAGCGCCCACTACTGGCGTGACGAAACCTGCATCCCGAACCGCTTTGCGAATTTTATGGGTGGCGGCGAAGTTACGACCAAACGGCCCAAATTCATCAGAAAGATACTGGGGCATACATTCGTAACCACTCGGACCGGTATACGGATACGCAGCCTCACCGAGGCGTGGCTGCTTGGCATCATCAAATTTACCGCCGCGTGACAGCGACAGAAAGTCCATGCCGGCACGGGCGAATTCAACGGCAAAAACGCATACGTCATCCACTGTGCTGCCGTTATCGATACATTCTTCGGCAAGAAATCGCGCACCAACCACAAACTTGTCAGATACACGCTGGCGAACCGACCGGAATACCTCAAGCGGCAGACGAACACGACTTTCGACACTACCACCGTAGCCATCGGCACGGGTATTCGATGCAGATAGAAACGAAGCCATGGTGTAGGCGTGGGCATAGTGAAGCTCGACACCATCCATACCGACAGCCTCGGCGCGTTCGGCTGCATCGGCGAAGAGGTCAGGAAGTACTTCAGGCAGATCGCGAACATGGGGCAGGTGCATGTCAGTGACTCGTTCACGATAGCCTCGTGTTAACGATTCAAAGTCGCGCGCCGTGAGAATGGAATCCAATGCATCATCACTCATATCAATCAATGCCTGCCGCACCACCGATTCGTCGGTATCAACGAGGTCGAGTTTATGACGAATATCATCGGTAATAGATAGAAACCTCGATAAGAATTTTTCACGGTTCGGGCGTCGTCGAATCGCAAGGAAGTCGATTAGCTGAATAAAAATTCGTGTGTCACCACTGCTTTCATGATGTATTCGTTCAACCAGTGTCGTCAGACCAGGCAAGAAACGGTCGTGCCCGATTCTCAGCAGTGGTCCCGATGGCACGTCGCGAATGCCGGTTGCCTCAATAACAATTGCAGCGGGTCGACCGCGGGCGAATCGTCCGTACCAGTCGAGTACGTCATCGGTTACATAGCCTTCTTCTGTTGCGCGCCACGGAACCATGGCTGGCACCCAGGTGCGGTTGCGCAGTTTTAACCGGCCACACTCAAGAGGTGAGAACAGCTTTGACGCCTCGATTTCCTCAATGTCGGGTATATGCCCTTCAGAGGCTTCCCAGCGAATGCGTTGAGCGGGTTTCCACATGAATGTTTTATACGGATGTTTGTAAAGGTGAAGGCAAATTACACCTGTCAGCAATTCATGATCGCGACAGGCGAGAGGTTAAATGCACGGGTCGTTGTCGATCAACAGATTGGATTTTCATGCGCTTAGACATTACCCAATCCCGGGTTGCCTTTAACACCTTTTACCGTCGGCACATTTGCATCGACCTTATCGATCACTTTACGATCACGCAGATATTCCGCCACCACATCCCATATGTCCGGCAGGTCGTCCGGCTGGGGGTTGACACTCGCCCATCCGGCAACCTTGTAGGTTTTCGATGGATCGACAGGTTTACCTTTGAGCTCCAGGTTGGAAATGCGACTGCCGATTGGTTCTGACGGATCAATCGTATATCGAAGACCGCCAACACGAACCATATCGCCACCCATTTGCAGATAGGGGTCGGGATTGAACAGGTTGTTGGCGATATCCTCGAGTACATCTTTCAATGTCTGTCCCGTCATGTCGGTTAGCGTCGACTTGGGATAGGTGATAGCGGTTTGATCCATCAACCGATCGAATGTAATGGGGTCACCGGGTAGCAGGCTCGTACCCCAGCGAAACCCCGGTGAGAATGCAATCTCGGCATCGCGTACATTCATCAACGCATCGACTATGACCTGATCGAATGTGCCGATGAAGTTACCGCGCCGATATAGTGTGACGTCAGTGACTGCAAGCTCTTCATTTAGACGATCATTATACGGTGCGCGGATAGTCTCGATCAGGCTCGACATCTCTGCATTCGGTTCGATGAGATTGGAAAAGATCGGCATCAGTTTGTACCGATAGTCCACGAGTCCACCACTGTTGACGTCGAGATCAAGGACGGAAAGGAATTTGCCGTTGGATCCCGAGTTGAATACCAACGTGCTGCCGCCAGGATTCTTGACCTGCGTTGGCGCGGGAACTCCGTCATGGGTATGTCCGCCCAGGATGATGTCCACACCGCTGACCCGACTGGCCATCTTGAGGTCCACGTCCATACCGTTGTGCGACAGTATCACCACCAGTTGCGCTCCCTTGGAACGGACTTCGTCGGCATATTTTTGCATCTGTTCGTCGCGAATCTGAAACGACCAGTCCTCCATTTTGTACCTGGGATTGGCAAGCGTGGAGTAGGGGAACGCCTGACCGATTATGCCGAGCTGAACCCCGTTGATGTCACGCATTGTGTAGGGTTTGAAAACGTGGCCTGTTTCAGTATCGAAGGCGGGTGCATCCATAAACGCTGCTTCTTCTGTCAGCATGACGTTCTGGGCCAGAAATTCCGTAGATCCCGCTAATTCGTTATTGATGATATCGAGCACGCGATCCATTCCATATGTAAATTCCCAGTGCCCAGTCATTATTTCGACACCCAGCAATTTGGTTGCATCGACCATGTCCTGACCCTGGGTCCATAGCGAGGTGGCGGATCCTTGCCAGGTGTCACCACCATCCATCAACAGGGTTCGGTTAGGGCGAGAATCGCGAAGCCTGTCAATCAGGGTTTTCAAGTGAGCGAAGCCGCCAACTTTACCGTAGTTTCGCGCTGCCTCGACAAAGTCGAGATAGGTGAACGCGTGTGCACCAAGGGTGCCGGGTTGGATATCGAAATATTTTAGAAAATTTTCGCCAACCACATGGGGTGATTTGCCGAGGGCATCGCCGATACCGATGTTGTAATTGGGTTCGCGAAAATAGATTGGCAACAACTGTGCATGGCAGTCGGTGAAGTGCATCAGGGTTACGTTGCCGAATGGCGCCATCTCGTAGGGATCTGACGGTGCATTCGTATCGGCCATGAGACCGCGTGATCGCAAATCGAAACCGGCTGCGGACGCTGCCGCAAGCACTTGCATGAACTCTCTTCTTGACAGGCTCATTTGATCTTTCCCTCCGCAGGCTAAATGTTCAGTGCGTCAATCATGACAGTGTATAACTGTCTGTATTTCAAAGTCAGCTTGCCAAGACATTACACCACAGTGGCTGATCCATACATGACGTATGACTTAACTTATCAAAAATCTTTCTGTTGGTGGATAAAACTTGTTGTACAACGAAACGTGGATAGCTTATCCATGGATTGGGGGTTCACTTCGAGCTGGAGGCGATTTTCGACGCATATTCATTGAGAAGGGGTTCGACTTTTGATACGGGAACGCCGAGGTTGGATCCCCCGTATTCCGGCAGTATGGCGTTGTTTATCGCAACGAGACGCCCCTGATGGTTAAGAACCGGTCCGCCAGAACCTCCACTCGTCGTGTCGGCGTCGTATGCGATCGCCGCTCCACTTACCTGGCCGACAATGCCACGACTGGTTAGCGGGGATATTGCACCGCGTTCGGCAAGGGCGGTGGCGATGGACCAGAAATCGAGTTGCTCCGAGCGGATTCGATCGATAAATTCATCGTCCGTACGTGCCAGCAGCGCTCGAAGTCCGGTGGGGTAACCAAGCACAAATACTTCATCACCTGGCGATGGCAGGGTATCGGCAATTTCGATGGGGTGAATATTGTTGGTTATTCCACCGCATTGCAGCAATGCCAGATCCGCTGAATCGCTGGCTATCAGTGTGGCGATCTCGAACGGTTCCGAAACACCTGGCAGATACCCGATGAAACGATTGATAACCGGTTCAAGGCCATCGTGCGTTAGTTCTTCATGGCGTTCATCATTTTCATAGGGAAGTGCGACATGCCGATTGGTAAGCAGAACGCCTTCATCATTGATCACGAATGCGGTGCCTGTAAAGAGATGTTCAACGACCGGTCCCTCGCCTTCAAGCGAGGTCAGCGGTGTGCCATCGCGGGTCACAAGCGGTCGTCCATCAGGTGTGACCAGGTAACGTAGTTTCTCACCCGATTCCTTATGGACATAGCTGTATGAACCTTGCAGGAAAACGACTGCTGAAGAAGCGACCTGGACTATTTTGGCTGCAGCGCTATCGCGACTTTCAAGTTCCATGACTCGCTCACGAGTCGTTTTGAGTCCTTTATCGATATCTTCTCGAAGTGCGAGCCATTCCTCGCGCGAGATGTATTCGGTTTGTTGTTGCGATAGCCAGTTACGAACTGTCAACAGGTCTTGTTCGAAATCGCTGCGTAATGATCGACTGCTGTTCCACTGTGCAAATGTCGCGACAATGATTATTGCTAATGTGCCCAGTACGGAAACACGAAACAAACGTGTGGTTCGCCGAGACAGATCGCCGGTCATGTTGACTGCGAATCGTCTTAAAAATCCTCCGGATCTGCGTGTTTCGTGGCGTGTGCGTTTAACGCAATCACTCAGCACATCCTTGAGTTCCGCCCGGTCTGTTGCAGTATCCGCAACATATGTATATCGAATAAGAACCGATGGATCTTCAATTTCGATTACGTCGGCAAGGCTCAATACGGCATTCATGACCCGAACACCATTGACCCGAACACCCGTGTCGCGTTTTGCTTCAATCTCGTAGGCATCACCGGCAGGGTGAAAGGTTGCCAGCACTGCCGGGTGATGGGTATCGATGTGTAAGTCAGTGATGAAGGTCTCGCTGCTAATTGGCGTTGTTTCATCGTCAACAGGATTCCCGGTCAGGTTATCGACTGAGTCACCGCTAACCAGATGCATAGTCTGACCACCAAGCCGAGTTATCTGGCCGCGTCGAGAGCCTGAAAGATACACAAGCGAAGGCGTCGATGGTGGTCGTTGTCGGGACGGAAAAACCTTCATGCCCAAAACCTCCCGCTATTGGCGGGTTTGATTGGCCTACTAATTAGACGCATTAGTGTCAGCTTGGTTCATGGTCTTCATGCTGATTCCGCCGGTCATTGTCTTGCGCAGAGCATTGAGTGGCAGAATTGACCAAGGTTGTGGCAAGCAGCTCGAATTCTGCATCACATTCCGATAGGGGGTGTCGGTCAGAAAATTCGGCTGCGTTGCGATGTATTGCGTCGTTCTCAAGTGCCGCTTGAACCATTTCCTTATAGTTATGTCGGGCAGGATCCGGATGAGCGGCAAACGCCAGTGACGTGGTTGCCAGTTGTTTTGCCAGCATGAGTTGTTCAACAAACAGCGGCGTGATAATCGGTGCGACGCCGCATCGAAGAACCCGTGCTACAGAGCCATGACCGCCATGCATAATGATAACTCGACATTGACCCGCGACCTCATCAATATTGACATGTCGCTTGGTGACGACAATATTGCTGAATCCATGTTGCTGGTTAATATCGGCAGGCGCACCGGGTGCGACGATAAGTGTCGGATGTCCGAGTTTACCGAGCTGGCGAACCATTACCGGAAACTGTGGATAATCAGCATGCATGTAAACGAATACCGGTTCGCCTTTTCCACGCGGCCATTCGGGTGAACTGCCGGTAGTTAGTTGATTTGGCGTGCCCCAGTAATGTGTGTTGGATCGTTCTCCATAACTGTCCAGTTCCGGGTAGGTTGTCAGGAATACATCTTCATGCCCGAATAAATCGGCAAGCGATTCAATGGGTTTGGCTGACGCGCTTAAAAGAACTGAATTGATGGAAGCAACCGCGATGGCTTCAGTTCGCCGAGTTGCTTCCTTGGCGCCTTTCTGTTCCCTGATAAAGGGTGGCAAAGGTGTCAATGCAGGTGGGACGATAAACGCCGAGCCTGTGACTGCCACCGATATTTCGGCACAGCGTGCGGCGATGATGGCTGCGGGGCTGTGGTCAACGACTATCAGATCTGTTTGCAGTAATTCGAACAGACGTTTCCATGCATTGACCAGAGCCTGGAGACCCTCCGGTTTGCGAAATCCGCAACGTAGGAGGACTTCGGCATAGCCGACTGCTGCAGTCCGTTCAATATTCAACTCCGCGACAGGCGCTTGTACAATGTCGAGATTCGCGGTCGTCGTATAGCGTGCGGCGCTGGTCACATCACGCGCAGCCAGGGTCACTGAATGCCCTGAATTCAGGAAGCGCCCGGCCAGGTCGCCCGGCACTTCAAGATGACCGCTGCCGCCACCCAGTTCCCAGCACAGCAGAATATTCACGTTACCTGGATAGATTTTTATTGTCTGTGTTGTCGAATGACTGATGACCTAAAGCTTTGACGCGATGCGTGCACCGCTAAAATAGCGTACCCGAACCTGTTGTCCACGGGCGTTGTATCCAACGAACACAAACCCCGAACGCGGCCAGATGGCCTCGTTGTGTTCACGATTGAACATCGGGTTTTCGGCCGCCGCTATCATGCCGATGATTGAGGGATCAGAACCTTTTTTAAATCGTATATCGAGATGATCGTAGACTTCATTGATCAAGCGTACTGCCAGGCCAGCACGACGATGATCAGGGTGTACGAAGCATCTAAAAAAGTAAAAGGCATGGCCAAGAGGTGGGTAATGATGACTGAAGATGCTGCTCGCTGCCGCAATAGCTCCAGACGAATCCAAAGCCAGCATGGCGACTTCAGATAAACGTGCGTCGGCTTGATCCTTTTGCGGCAGTGCACCATGTTTCAGCCAGAAATTGACGATTTCATCGCGGAACTCCCCAGGCGCTGATGGCCACAGAAGCTTCATTTCATAGGACTCGGTGTTGTTGGTCACGTTATATGGTCCTCTGTAATCAGCCGCAGTTTGTGGATTGTATGATCATGATTGCTGAGTAAATTCGATAAATCAGTGTTTCGAAACATTGTAAGCGAATCAGCCTTTAGAGGGATTTCAATTCAGCAAAATGATCAATTGGCACATATCACCTTATGGGGGTACTTCCCAGTGTCTATATATCCTCTTATTTTCATTGACCATTTATAGCTGTTTGTGCTGGCTAATGACTCGCATTTTATGCAATGATTGATACTTGGAATTCTAAAGTTGGCAGGGGTAAATTATTTAACAGGCTGACGTACAGGATTTACACTATCTCACAGATTTATTATTGATTTGATATTGGCGACGGAGCCTGTTGTCCATGACATTTTTTCCGCGAATTGTTCTCACCTGAGAGTGTTTCCACTTCTTGATTAATTTGTTAATCCCAAAAACCACTGGCTTTAAGGTTACCGTTAAAACCATGATCAAAGTCAATAAGAATAATAAACTGAATCGATGTGGCCCAGGGCTTTGCTCCGATCCGCTCACAGGCTCAACAGCTAAGCAGGTATTGTGTGAAATCAGGTTTTAACAAAGGCTTCGGCCTCGCTCTGGTATTGATTTGCACCCTGTCCCGGGTCATGGCTCAGGATGTTTCTTTCGATGTTAATGGATTCATTCTTGAAGGTGAAAATCCAATAGGCGAAGAAGCCGCGCAAGCAATTCTTGAGCCGTTTTCTGGCACCCAGGAGAATCTGGATGGACTTGAGCGCGCGGCCGCCGAGCTGGAGAAATCGATTCATGATGCAGGGTATACATTTTATCGCGTCGTCCTGCCACCTCAAACCATAGAAGACGGCGCGATAAAGCTGCATATCGTGCGGTTCAATTTGGGCAGAATTACGGTGGTTGGCAACAACTTTCACAGTGAAGAAAACATAACGCGCTCCCTGCCGGGTCTGAAGGTGGGCGAATCGCCGAACGCGGGCGAGCTTTCGAAAAATCTCGCCCTGGCCAATCTGAATGCATCAAAACGAGCCAAGCTGACATTCAGCCCGGGTGCCGAGGCAGGCACGCTTGATGCACTAGTCGAGGTCGTCGATCGTAATCCTGATCGATATTATTTGTGGGTAAATGATACGGGTAACGAGGAAACCGGCGAATATCGAACAGGCGTCGGTTTCAGAAACGCCAACTTCCTTGGCCGAGATCAATACCTGACGGCGACCGCCACCACATCCCCAACGGATATCGACCAGGTCAGCCAGTTTGGTCTTACCTGGCGAGGTCCTCATTATTCGAGCAACGGCATGTTCAATCTCTATGCTATTCAGTCCGATGTCGATTCGGGCACCGTAGCAGAGTTTTTTCAGGTTCGCGGCAGTGGCACGATCCTGGGTGGTGGTTACAGCAAGTTTCTGCCGCGCATTGGCGCATATCGACAGATACTGTCAACCGGGTTGACCGACAAGTTATTTGACAGTGATGTGGATTTTTCCGGTCAGCCCATTGGCGTGGATGTACGCAGTCGCCCGGTGTACTTGAACTATCACGGCGAATTCCAGGGAGAGAATCAGCCATTTAATTTTGACGTGTCCGTGAATAAAAATATCAAGAGCGGCAAATATAACGACGATGAAACCTATGCTGCTGCTCGTCAGGGTGCCGATGCCGACTGGACTCTGTTGCGTTTTAGCATGGATACCATACGCCAATTTGAAAAGCTGACCTTGCGCGGTTATCTGTCTGGACAATATGCAGACGAACCATTGATTGCCGGCGAACAATTCGGTATCGGCGGCGCCAACAGCGTACGTGGATTCAGTGAACGGGAACTCACAGGGGATCGGGGTATTCGCGCCAGTATTGAAGTCGTATCGCCGAAGTTCGGAAAAGGTTTTGACGTCGGCTGGTTTGTCGACGGCGGTACGGTCGAACGTGTCCAACCGGCTGCTGGAGAATCCGCCAGTGTCGATATAGTCAGTACAGGAATGCTGCTCAACTGGCAGCCGAATCGACAATGGTTATTACATACGGACTTCGCCTACGTACTGGATATATCCGGTGACGCACCCGTTGGCGGAACACAAGAAGGCGATGAGAGGGTCCATTTCAATGTCACATATTTTAGCGACTAGCATGAATCGTTCAGACACCTCGTTAACAAGGCCTGTCTCTAATGGCTTGATCACTACACTGTGCTGTCTTTTATTGTTGTCCTGGCTCGAGGTCGCCAATGCTTCGGTGCAGATAGGCAGTGTGGTATTCGCCAAGGGAGCTGTATCGGCGCGTAGTACGGAAGGCACGGTTCGCCTTCTGGCCAGGGAAAGCTCTATTTTTGAAAACGATACCATTGCTACAGCCGATAATAGTTTTGCGGTGGTTCGCTTTGCTGATGAGACAAAGATGTCCATTCGACCCAATAGTGAAATCATGATCGAACATTTCAACGAGAAGGTTGGAGAGGAACAAGCAGAATTCAATCTCCTTAAAGGTGGGCTACGAGCGATTACCGGCGCTATCGGCAAGCGTAATCCTGAAAGCGTTCGCTTTAAAACACGCAAGGCATCTATTGGTATTCGCGGCACCGATCTCGCCATTCGGGATTGCGAGGGTACGGAGTGTCAGGAGGAAGAGGAGAGCATGACTGGCTTTGATCCGGTAAAGACCAATTGTGCCTCATCAGTTGAAGGTCAGCCACCCGGGCTTTACTTTGTATTTACTAAGGGCGCAGGTTACGCCGAAAAAGACGGCAAGAGAGTTGAGTTAGTGGCGATTGGTGCGGGCTATGCCAGTAATACGGAGATGTCCTGCTTGAGTCAGGCGCCACGCTTTATTCTCAATGACGAATACCTTGAGAAGATAAACGTCGATTGGCAGGAGGCCGAGTTTTTCGAGATGCTGGGAATCGACGACGACCAGTTTCCAGCATGCGAGATACTGTAGATCGAGTTGAACTGTGATGCGATTTCTGTCGAACAACAGCGTATCGAAATGCAATAAACACATGTCATGGGACGCACCACCTCAGCGAGGTGACATTATGAACAGCAGCCACATAACTTCTCAATCGATGCACGATGAACCGAATCGATTCCCCATCAAGTCGATTCTCGCACTGGCCGTGTCGAGTATTATTGCAACACCCGCGGGAGCCAATCCGACGGGGGCGAGCATCGCCAATGGTTCGGTTTCGATGTCAGGCAGTGGCCGCGAGCTCAATATAACCAATAGCCCCGGCGCGATCATTAATTGGGACAGCTTCTCGATATCACGCGACGAGATAACGCGATTCATTCAGCAACACGATGCTTCGGCTGTACTTAACCGTGTCAGCGGCGGCATGCCATCGGAGATACTTGGCAGCCTGTTATCCAATGGCCGTGTATTTCTCATTAATCAAAATGGAATCGTATTCGGCGATCATGCCATTGTCGATACTGCCGGATTGGTGGCCTCTTCTCTCAACATGACCGATGCCGATTTTCTCGCGGGTAATCTTCGCTTCGCCGATGGTGAAGGCACGGTTGAGAATCGTGGTTATATCCGTGTTCGCGGTGGCGGCAATATCATGTTGATTGCGCCTAACGTAACCAATTCCGGCATTATTCGTGCTGACGATGGAAGTGTGTTATTAGCCGCCGGTCGCGACATTGTTATAGAAAGCCTCGACTTCGAACATATCCGTTTCAGGATTCAGGCGCCTGAAGATACGGTGCTGAACCTTGGCCGGATTATTACCACCAACGGCATTGCCGCATTGTTCGCGGGGACCCTCAGTCATCAGGGTGTAATCCAGGCGCGTAGTGTTAGTCGCGATGCCGCAGGCAGGGTTCATCTTGAGGCGTCATCGAGCGTATCAGTCAGTGGCGAGATCGATGTGAGTGGTCATCAAATCGGTGGCGATGTGGCAATTACCGGTCGCGATGTGGTGCTTGAAGCAGCGCGTATCGATGCATCCGGTGATCAAGGAGGTGGCCGTGTTCGAATCGGTGGTGACTACCAGGGCAAGGGCGATCTGGCCCGATCGGATCGTACCCGGCTCGACGCCGCAACGCGGATCAATGCCGATGCTCGTGTTGCCGGAGATGGCGGTGAAGTCATCGTCTGGTCTGACGGCGATACTGACACTCGCGCGTTATTGACTGCACGCGGCGGTGCTACAGGGGGTGACGGCGGTCTGGTCGAAACCTCTGGCAAAGGAACGTTGGCATTTGGTCAGCCGGCTGATGTCAGTGCACCGGCCGGTGCTGGTGGAACCTGGTTGCTGGATCCTGAAGACATCACCATCGGCGATGCTGAAGCAGAGTCCATCAGCACAGCCTTGAACACGGGCAGTAATGTCGCGGTCAAGACCAGTGACGATGGCGATGGTGAAGGCAACATTGCTGTTAACTCGGCTATTGCCAAGACTGAGGGTGAAGATGCAGCCCTGTCCATGGATGCGCATAATCGTATTGACGTCAACGCGCCGATTACCTCGACCTCCGGCAAACTCGATGTCAGCCTGAAAGCAGGCGGTGCCGTTCATGTTAATGCCGGTATCGATACTAACGGAGGCAACTTTTCCCAGGTTATCACCCAGCTTGCACTTGAGATTAACGAAGATAATCAACCGTCTGACGAAACTGATTCAAGCGATGTTGGTGATCTGCCGGACAGTAGTCAGGCGCAAGATCCTGCTGTTGAGACAGTTGTTGATACGAGTGTCCAAGTCGATTCGGATACTACAGAATCAGATGCTGTTCCTGTCGATGAAATTGTTGAAGCCGTTGACCCTGTAGTCCCGGAAGTTACTGAACCCACCCAGGAAGTGCTTGCCGCTGGACTGGATGCATTCAAGCAGGACCTTGAGATTCTTGTAGACGCCGAGATTAAAACAGGCGGTGGCGACATTACCGTCGATGCCGGATCGAGTGGAACGGCCGGTGTGTTCGAGAACCTCGATGCCTCCAATGAAAATGGCGTTGGCGGAACCGTACATATTCTGGGCGAGAATGTCGGCGTGTTCGAAGATGCACGCGTGGATGCGTCCGGGCGTGACGGTGGCGGCGAGATATTGATCGGTGGCGATCAAACCGGCTCAAACCCGGATATACCCAATTCACGCGGCGTGATCATCGCGCCCAATGCCGAAATCGTCTCAGATGCCACCGGCAACGGCGATGGCGGCAAGGTCATTGTCTACGCCGATCACACTGCCAGTATTCTCGGACGGATTTCCGCCCGGGGCGGTATTGAAGGCGGCAACGGTGGATTTGTCGAGACATCCGGAAAAGTAAATCTGAACGTCACGCAAGCGCCGGACATTAGTGCGCCACAAGGTCAGGGTGGAACATGGCTGATCGATCCGTACGATCTGACCATTAATAATGGTGGTCCGAGTGCAAATTACGACTACACGGAAGCATACGGCGGAAATTACACCTTTATCGGTAATGCCACAGGTGCGGTGCTCGATGTTGCCACGTTGTATAAAGGGCTCGCCTATGGCGGCACTGTCATCCTCTATGCCAACGGCGTTCCGGGGGGTGAAGACGGTGATATTAACTGGGAAGCCGACCTCGATTTTTTCTATGTGTACAATTCTTACGGTCAGGCGAATACGCCAAATCTGTATCTGTATGCAGACAACGACATAAACTTCAGCGGCGCGATTAATCGTTATGGGGGTACTACCGCTGGCATCACCAATCTGAAATTCATCGCCGACGATGATCTTAATGGCAGTGGTGGTATCAACATCTTGGGCGGTGCTGTGGGGGAGGATACTCGCATCCAGATTGATGGCGATTTTATTGCACGCGGTGCCTTCTTCGATATGGACGGAGGTGCGTATGAATCTCAGGATACATCGATTGTCGCTGGTGGTGATGTTGATATCCAGGTTTCTGGCGCTGTTTCGATTACTGGGGGATCTGAAAAATATACGGGCGCCCTGATTGAATCTCGTGGTGACATGACCATCACAGGCGCCTCTGTCAGTGTTCTCGGTGGTTCCGGGGAATCCGCCGATGCATCACTGAGAATGAATTCAGACAATGCAGTTGCAACACAGACCATCACCGCAACAGCCGGTGATATACATGTCGAAGGTGGTTCTTACACGGGCGGTTATGGGGGTAGGGCTGAGATCAGTGCACAACATAGCGGCAGCGCCACTATGGAAAAACTATACCAGACACTGATTGCATCCAACAATGTTACGGTGAAGGGTGGCAGCGGTTATAACGCCCAGGCTAGCGTACGTCTGAATTCTTATAATGAAAACCAGGTCGCAACCCAGAGCGTGACTGCAACCGGCGGAGCCCTCACGGTCGATGGTGGAACAGGATATGGATATTCAGGGTACGGATATGGTAGTTATTCCACGGCCGAGATATATGCCTATCACCAGGCATTTGCATATTTCGGTTCAGCAAATCTCTCGTTTAACCAGTCGCTGACTGGCGCATCGGTCAATATTCTTGGTGGCAGTGATAATTACGCCTCTGCTCGGGTGTGGATGTATTCAACAGATAACTTCGCTAATTCGCGAGTTACTACGGGTACACAGAGTGTTACCGCAACCGCAGGCGACATTACGGTTCAAGGTGGCTCTGCCAGTAACACATATGCAGAAGTCTATGCTGACCAGTTGGATGGCACCATAGCTTCCTCACTGAATCAGACGTTATTGGCATCGTCAAACGTCAACGTGACAGGCGGTTCGGGTGATGATGCGTCTGCGACTGTAAGTATCGGTAGATCTAATGATTCGGTATCTGTTGATCAAGTCACCCAGAGCGTTACGGCCACTGGCGGCGCGATTACTATCGAGGGTGGCTCGGGTTACGACAGTTATGCTGAGGTCAGTGTCAATCATGGAGGGTACGGTAACCCATCAACCAATCAAACCTTGAGCGCAACAGCCATCAATGTACTGGGTGGTTCCGAGAGGTCAGCGTCTGCCCGTGTGGTAATGGATTCGAATTCCTACACGGCAACTCAAAGTATTACCGCGACTTCGGGCGATATCACCGTCACAGGTGGGTCGTATGATTCTGGTTCACCGTATAACGGCTCTTATGCAGAGATCTTTGCCAGTCATAAATATGGTTCAAGTACTGGATCCACCTTCTATCAGACACTCGGGGCCTCGGCAAATATCGTTGTCACAGGTGGTGTCGGTGATCATGGATGGGCTAGTGTTGCGATGCAGGGCAGCGGGGGAGGAACCACAACCCAGGGTGTGACCGCTACCGCAGGCAACATTACCGTCGAGGGGGGTTCGGGTTACGCTGCTTTTGGTCAAATATTTGCAGAGAGTAAGTATGCGTCCAATTATGCAGAGAATGCATTGAATCAGACATTGTCAGCCAGGGGCGTCAACGTCATTGGCGGTTCCAATACCTACGCCTCTGCCGGCGTGCGGATGACCGCTGATGATTCATCCAGAGGTTATTACGGACCGTCATATGCTACCCAGAGCGTGACCGCCACAGCGGGTAACATTCGCATCGAAGGTGGCTCAGCAGCACATGCCAATGCAGATATCGGCGCCAATCAACGACGATCCGGATACGCTTATGCCTATGGATACGGTACCTATACCTATAATACATACCTGGCACAGACACTCGATGCATCTGGAGACATCGTACTTCAGGCAGGCTCGTCCGCAGATGCATCAGCGCGCGTTAACCTGAACCAATATGTCACCATGAGGCATACGGATTCGCCTGGTTATGATTCAACTTTTATCGTGAATGCGAACGCTACGCAGATGTTGAACGCCAGCGGCAACATCAACGTACTGGGCAGTAATACCGCTGCTGTGGGTGCACAGGTTGAATTCACCCAGACTATCGAAAGGGATGGTTTTACAAACAACGCGGGAACTGAGTGGCAGTCCAACTTTCTCGGCGGGCAATATGTACAGGCGGGTGGAAACGTAAACGTTACATCAGGCACCAATTCCGGTGGCTATGCCGGTATCGATCCGCAGGTGACACTCGAGACGATCTATCCTGATAGCGCACCGTTTCTGCCGCAACAATCGGTTACAGTTGGCACCAAACAGGAAATTCGTGCGGGTTACGATACTGCCGTACCGGGTGCAATAAATGTGACTGCCAACGGCGGCAATGCATTCATTACCACGGGTTCGACGTATCGATCAGTACTCAATAAATATGGCACTAACTATTTGACAACAGGTTACGGCAATGACCAATTGATTGAAGCGGATACGCTTAATGTGTTGTCCGAAACTGCGTCCGGGGCGATTGCTGAAATCGTGCTCAATGATGGTGCTTATTACAACAGCACGTTTTATACGCCGACCGCCTATCAGGACATCGATGTATTCGGTTCAGCCGCTGTTCGTTCTGCCAATGGCGGTATTGCACGCATTCTAAATTACGGCCTGACCGGTTCCATTGATATTGCAGGCAATCTTGCGCTTCACGAGGCGGATGAAACCAGTCAAACCGTGATTCAGTTAAGCAACCAGGATGAACCAGGTTCGACCGGTGCATTGAATGTGCTGGGCGCAGTCGATTTCCTGGGTTCGCCGCAAATTATCAGTAACGATACGGTGACATTTACCAGTATCACCGGTTCGGGGACGGTGGGTGCTTCCGATATTGCAATCTCCGGAGAACTCGCACCCGGTAACTCACCGGGCGTACTGTTTTTCCCCGGTAACCTGACATTACTCCCCGGCTCCAATTCCACGTTTGAGATTGGCGGTACACCGGTAAGTGGTTTGTTTGACCGGGTTAACGTAGCCGGGACGGCCACACTGGACGGTAACATGGTTGTCGTCTTGATCAATGGGTATACGCCGGACGGGATGCTGCAATACGACCTGATCAGCGCGAACAATCTCACCGGTGGATTCACTACATTTTCTGGACCGGGATTTGGAGAAGGTCAAGCCCCGCCGACCACTTACTTCGTCACCTCGACGGGTGTGCCGCCAACACAGCCACCTGGCTCAACGCCAACAATTCCCGATGGTTTTCTTCCCGGAATTCCGACGATACCGGCGATTTCGAATGGACCACAACCAACAACACCTGGAATTCCTGTGATACCTGGTGCCAATCCCGTTATTCCGGAGGATACTTTTTCAACACCATTAATCAGCGAGATTCTGACGTTGCTTGATATTCCTTTTACGGAAACGCCGGAAGATCGGCTTGAGGAGAAACTGAAAACGATTGGCCTTTGTACCGCCAGTAATTAGTTAGTGGCTGGTAACTGTTAGTTTACGATGATGGTTACTTAGTTGCCTTTTGGGGTTGGTTATCGGGATAGCATTGTGCTGACTCAATCTGCGAGTCAGCACAGACTCCCGCATGTTCTTGTTAAACGGTTAAACTTCACCTTTTAATGACCCGCCTTAAGCGGGTCGCGTTTTTTAAGGATCATGCAAGTACCGTGCTCGCCTTCGTACACATTCAAAAAACCGCCGGCCAGACTTTGCGGGCATTATTACGCCGTCATTTCGGCACCCGTCATTGTGATGTATATCGCTCCTACGATGCCATTCAAATGGATGAGGAGGTATGGCGCTGGATCAGACGATGCTATCCGAAACTCGAAAGCATCGGCGGCCATTCGGTCGCACCACGCGATAGTTTCCTCGATATTGACGGTATTCGATTTTTTACATTCTTAAGGGACCCGAAACGGCGTACGCTTTCTCACTATCAATATCTGGTGAGTCGCGGCACGGTCACGGAGCCATTCAATCAATGGGCCGAAGCGAATATAAATCGACAAACACGTGCCCTGGCGGGTGCGGATCATGTTGAGCAGGCAATCGAGGTGCTGGAAACCCGTATTGGTTTTACCGGCCTGATGGAGTCGTTCGACGAATCATTGTTACTTTGGAAGAATTGGCTTCAAATAACCGATTTCGATATCCGGTATCAATCGGTTAATGTTGCGTCATCAAACGATATACGTGAAGCGGTGTTGGAGAATTCGAGGTCCGTGGAAATTCTCGATGAGATGAATCGTAACGACCAGGTGCTATACGAGTATGTTGTGGAGAATATTTATCCGCGCCAAATCAAGGCCTATGATTCTGATATTTCCGATGACCTGGCAGCATTCAGGAAATCATTCGCAAGTGCCAGCAATCAATCTTTAAAACAACTGACCGGACAGCTTAAGCGGAACCTGGTCTTCAGGCCGGGATTCAAGAAGATTCTGCGCAATCAAAAAAAGCGTTGAGCGGCCGACTGACGGTTGCCCGTCGTTCGACCGCCATGACACGTGAAAGTCAGACGATTTCCACTAATTCAATATCGAAAGTCAACGCTTCGCCGGCAAGCGGATTATTTCCGTCGACAGTAATTGTTTCGTCTTCTACTGCAACAACCAGTAGCTTTACTGTCTGGCCGTCAGGGCCTTGCGCCTGCAAAGGCATGCCCACAGAAGGATTCAGATCCTCAGGCAAGGCATCCTTCGGGATGTTCTGTAATAACTGCTCGTCACGCTGACCATAGGCATCGTCCGCTTCAATCCGGACAGTCTTGTTCTCACCAACTTGCATACCCTCCACAGCCACATCGAATCCGTTGATGAGTTGCCCGCTACCAAGCTCAAATTTGAGTGGATCACGTTCAACTGATGTGTCGAATTGGGTGCCGTCGTCGAGCTTGCCGGTGTAATGTACGCGTACTGTATCGCCTGATTTTGCCTGGCTCATTATGACCTCTTGGGATGTGTGTAAATGCACTGAACTCATTCCAGCCCGCAGTCAATGCATAGATTGATTTCCAGTGAATCGAATTAATATCGAATATTTCTGGAGATTACCAAATGCCAGGGAAGGAGGGTTGGACAGGAACAGTGTGAAAAATGAATTTAGCGAGAGACTTGACTATATCAAGATTTGGCGCATGATAAAAATCCGCTTACTGACGGCTTGCAGATCATAAAACAGGAGGGTGGGTGGAGCGATGTAATGTGTCTCCTTCGTTGTTATTTTCAGGTGCAATCATTATCTTGATGTACAAAGAATGCCTGCGTATTCCGACCTCTGCCAGCAATGACCTATAATCGGCGATCACAAAATTTATCTAACGAGTCTTCCATGAGAATCAAAAATCTTATTGTCATTATTTTTGGCCTTTTCGTGGCCTGGACAGCAGTACTAGTCAATGCACAGGAGTTCACCCAGGGCGAGATTATAATCACCCGACCATGGGCGCGGATAAGTCCTCCGGGGGTACCGAATGGCGCAGTCTATTTGACGATTACACTAAGTGGTTCAGAGCCGGATCGCCTGATATCCGCGAAATCAGATGTGTCGGATGTCGTCGAGTTCCATTCGCATGAAATGGAGAATGGAATGATGCGGATGCGTAAACTGGATTCAGTGGAATTAACACCGGATTCAGCAACGGAATTCGCACCCGGAGGTCTCCATGTCATGCTCATTGGATTAAAAAAACCTTTGGCCTCAGGAGAAACCTTTACCCTGACAATCGAATTCGAGAGGAATGACCCAATGGATATCGAAGTGGTCGTGAGTGATCCGGACAACAGCTAATGTAACGTTTGATCTCGCGTTTCTTAAGTTCACTACACAAAAACCGGCCTGAACAGGGTATTTCCCTGTCTCAGACCGGTTTGTTCCAGCGATAACCACTTGTGATCAGATCAGTCGTTGAGCCTGATTGCTACGCGGCTTTCAAGTCTGACTGTTTCAAATACTGCTCAAGGTCATCGGCACCGCCGATACGTTGACCGTCAATGAAGACCTGTGGGAGCTGAGTGCTTCCTGACAGTGCGCGAACGCTTGACTCGCTATAGTCACGATTCAGAACCAGTTCCTCGAATGACAATCCGGCATCTTTCAGCATCTCTTTGGCGCGTACGCAGAAGCCGCAACCCGGACGCGAGAACACCGTGATATTTGCCGGCGTATTCGCTTCCGGGTCAAGCCAGGCCAGCATGGTGTCAGCGTCGGAAACTTCGAACGGGTCTCCAGGTTTGTCAGGCTCAATGAACATTTTTTCAATTGCGCCATCGCGAACCAGCATCGAATAACGCCATGATCGCTCACCGAAACCGAGATCGTTTTTTGCCACCAGCATACCCATTTCGCGGGTAAAATCGCCGTTTCCATCGGGCAGAAAACGAAGGTTATCCGCGTGTTGCTCCTGTTGCCACCGATCCATCACGAACGCATCATTAACTGATATGCAGACCACTTCATCCACACCATGTTGCTTGAATACAGGCGTGAGCTGGTTATAGCGCGGTACATGGGTCGACGAACAGGTGGGCGTGAAAGCGCCGGGGAGTGAGAACACAACCACCGTTTTACCATTAAATATTTCCGCTGTGGTCACATCGGTCCATTCGTGACCTCGACGGGTTTTGAACGTAACCTGTGGAATTCGTTGACCTTCTTTGTTGTTCATGTCATATCTCCATTCAATTGTGAAATTTACGTTGAATCGGTCGGAGTCATTTATCCGACTGGAATTTTTCGATGTTTGAATTCTGGCAGCAACTTATTAATAAGTAAAATCGTTTATTATAATAATATTAATAGGATATAACGATTAATAAAAACTTAACCTGTTTGAAGCATACAAGGGGCAGATTTTGAGGCGAATTAAATGAAAAACGCGGTCGTTTTACTAAGTGGTGGGTTGGATTCTGCGACCGTGCTGGCAATTGCGCGTGAACAAGAATTTGCAGTCCACGCGTTGTCGTTTAAATATGGACAACGTCATATCCATGAACTTGATGCTGCAACCCGTGTGGCTACAACAATGGGTGTCGCACGACATGTGGTTTCCGAAATTGACCTTCGAGTATTCGGTGGATCAGCGTTGACTAGTGATATAGCGGTGCCAGGAGCCCGTGACGGGGTTGTCGCAGAGAGTGAGGTACCTATTACTTATGTGCCTGCGCGTAACACCATATTTTTGTCGTTTGCTTTGGCATTTGCCGAAGTAATCGGCAGCTTTGACATATTTATTGGCGTCAATGCGGTGGATTACAGTGGTTATCCCGATTGTCGCCCTGAATATATCGAAGCATTTCAGCATATGGCTGATCTGGCGACCCGTTCCGGCATTGAAAATCGTCATTTACTGAAGATTCACACGCCTTTGATCGAATTGTCCAAAGCCGAAATTATCAGGCGTGGAACTGCCCTTGGAGTCGATTACGGTTTAACTTTAAGTTGTTATGACCCTGATAAGTCAGGTAGACCATGTCAACGGTGTGAAGCCTGTGCGCTACGTGCCCAGGGTTTTGCAGATGCCGGAATCGACGATCCAGCGCTCACCGGTTTGAGATAGGTTCAAATAAGGCATCATATTCAGACTGGGTAGGTGGTACCCGGAAAAATGTCTGAACGTTTGTGGTCCGTTAAAGCTGCTGAAAGGCGTATTTTTGATGCTGGGTGGATGAGCAGTACACCCATCCACCCATATAAAATTTACTGCACAATCTTCCAGGACCCGTCGGCGACGCGACAGGCGGTGCCGTGTGCGTTCTCCTGTTGTCCACCAATGTTGACTGTGGTGGTAAATTCCCGACATGGCGTGCCGTCGTTATTATAGAAAGTGCGTGTCGGCACAGCAGAGCCAGCGTGCCCCGTGTCTGGATTCTGCCACTGGCGTGCGTTGCCGACCGGATCATTTTCAAGTGCATCGCCCAAAGTATTACCGGCCATGATTCGATCTGCTTCGTTAAGTCTCGCACCGAGTCTGTTACCAGCGGCACCGCCCAATATGGCGCCAATAACGACGGCGGCCTCCTTGTCGGAATGACCCTTGCCAAGACCATAGCCAAGTAACGCACCGGCAACCGCACCGATACCAGTGCCCGCAGTTTCCTTGTTGACCGGGGGCGAGTTTGTGGTCGCGCAGCCGCCAACCAGCAATGCAGCGCTTATCATTGTAGCGGTCACGATTCTTGTAAACATGGCAAAACTCCTTGAAGTCGTTTCGTTGAGTGACGTCGTATCGATAACCATGAAACGTAACGGATTAGTCGATAAACCTTATAAGGTGTGAAAAGTATATGACAATAAACTTAACGGACGGTGAATGCTCGAAATACATTTAACCATTGGTAATCGATATTGAGATAGTGGAAACGAGTCTGCCGATCTCTTGTGTAGCACAAAGATGTCGATTCTCCGACCGTCTCAGGTTACGAATACATCGGGTCGATCCTAACGATTTTCAAGTTGCAGATAAACCCGGTTGATGTTGGTACGATGCCACTGATCATAGTGTTCCAGATGCATAAATTGCGGTGCATCGGCAAACGCATTGACGGTATCGTCAATTCCTCGCCACTCCTCGACAGCAGTAGTGAGATTCGATACCAGCCAGTCGAGATAATCACCGGTATCGCGTCGTGCGTCTATTGAGTTGGATACCGGGCCATGCCCCGGGACAATGTGAACCGGGTTCAGTAATTCACTCTTGTGAAAGGCGCTTTGCCAGCCAATGACATCGCTGAAAGGTAATATGCCAAGCATCCGGTCAATATAAATCAAGTCGCCACTGAACAGAGTACTGGTCCGTGGATGAAAAACCACAGCGTCCCCTGGGAAGTGGGCATCGCCAAGCCATTCAAGCTCAATCATTTCTCCACCGAGTGTCAATGTAACAAAATCGGCATCCACGGGTTGCTCCGCGAAATATGCTCGGGTGCCTTCAAATGTTTCACCTAGAAGACCCGATAGCATTGTCAGGTGCTGTTCGGCAAACGAGTTCTGGGTTTGAACTGTGCGTTGCAAGGCAATTATCTCGGCTCCTTTGTCGGCAAAATAGCTGTTGCCTAACCAACGGTGATCCTGCGAGCCCGTATTGATAACCCAGCGGACAGGTTTTTCGGTGACAGAGGCCACCGCATGTTCGATGAGTCGTGCACCTTGATTCGATGCACCGCTATCGATGAGCACAACGCCTTCACTGGTAACAATAAAGCCGAGGTTATTATTCAACGCGTGATTGTTATAAGTGCGTGGACCGGTGGGGCCGATGATGGCATAGAGATTGTCGATAATATTTTCGGCGACCGGCTGGTATGAATCGCTCGCATGGACCACCCCAGTGATCAAAGTCGCCCACAAAATATATGTTGATTTGGACCGCCGCGTGAATTGAGTCATATGTTGTATATCATTGAAAGTTATCTCAATAGAAGACATTCAACATGACCAGCAGTACAACCAGAAATAACAAGGTCATGATGCTACCCGCCCGCAAGAAATCGGGGACACGATAACCGCCAGGCCCCATGATCAAGGCATTGACCTGATGGGTAGGAATAAGAAAGGAATTACTGGTAGCAAGTGCTACGGTGAGTGCATACAACGCCGGGTCTGCACCTACGCCAATGGCGATATTGACTGCCAGGGGTACCAGCAATACGGTAGCACCAACGTTAGACATAACCAGGGTAAAGAATGTAGCAAGCAATGCGACAGATGCCTGGATTACCCAACCAGGCATGTGACCAACTATCAGCAGTATCTGTTCGGCGATCCACCTGGCGGTGCCACTATCGTGGACAGCATGACCCAATGGAATCAATGAAGCCAACAGGAACACTGTTTTCCAACTCACAGCGCGATAAGCCTCCTCCATTTTCAGCACGCCTGTTAAAACCATGCCTATCGCACCTGTTAGTAATGCAACCGACAGGGTGACGTGGGTGAACAGGATCAGCGACAGGGCTGCGACGAAGGAGAAAGCTGCCCAAGCAACTTTTTGTGGCCGCAATTCCTCGTGAGGATATTCTGTAGTAATCACTACGAAGTCGGGATTTTTGGATAACCGGTATAACGCGTCCCAGGTTGTATGTACGACCAGGGTATCGCCCGTTTTGAGAGGTATGTCGCGTATCCCTTCACCTTCTCGCAAGGTTTCGCCATCGCGGTGCAGTGCAACCATGGCGATGCCGTAGGCTTTGCGCATCCATACATCGCGGGCAGTTTTGCCAATCAAACTGGAGCCGGGCCGTATAACCACCTCGGCAATACCCGACCGTGATGCCGACAGCGATTCGGCAAACTCGTCGATATGGGTCTTGAGTTCGAGCTTGTATTTCTCGACGAACGCCAACAGGTTTGATGGCGAGGCGAGAATACCCAAAGCGGTGCCAGCAGTGATGCCGGTATCACGAGACAATCCACCGGGGCCAATACGGACATCGTTGCCGGCGCTGGAGGCGATTACGCGAATCCTATCTGACGTCTCGACATCATCCAGAGTCTTGCCGACGAGTTCACTGTTGGAAGGAACAGTAACCTCGAATAGCTCATAGTCCAACCCATATACATCCTGGAAATACTGCATGGTGCTAGTCGGATTCAACCCACCACTCGTTGTGGCAATGGGTGGTAGAACAAAGCGGCCGGCGACAATAAAGTAGGTGACACCGGTTGCAATCATGGCGAGGCCAATGGGAGTGACCGAAAACAAGGACCAGGTTTCCATCGCATGATCCGTGGGCAGCGATTTATTCGAAGTCAATATCAGGTCGTTTAGCAGGATCAAGGGACTAGAACCCACCATTGTCATGGTACCGCCAAGGATGGCGCAAAATCCCATGGGCATCAGCAATCGCGACATCGACAGTCCTGATCTGGCCGAGATACGCGAGACCACCGGCAAGAACAATGCCGCTGCGCCTACATTTTGCATGAACGAGGAGATGAGCCCGACGGTTGATGAAATGATTGGGACAATTCGTGATTCGGTTGTACCGCCGACTTTCAGAATCAGTGAGGCGACCTGGCTCATGACGCCGGTTTTATCGAGCCCGGCGCCGATAATCATGACCGCGATGATCGACATTACCGCATTGGAAGAAAAGCCGTCAAAAAGCTGCTCAGGATGAATGAGAGCATGATCCAATCCCATTAATGGCGCAAGCAAACCGCTTAGACCAAGTAATACCATGATGGATATGGCAGCTACATCGACCTCGACAATCTCGAAAGCGAACAAATAAATTGTTAAAAGAAGTATCCCGGTAACCCAGGCTATTTCAAGTGTCGGCACGATGCCGGCGAGATACACCGCCAGACCAAGAAAAAATATCCCGGCGAAAATTTGGCGGGCATTTAAAGCGCCCAACTTTAACTGAAAGGGTGATGGGCCTGCGACGGTTTCATCCGATTGCAACATGCTTTCTCGATCGCTCTTTTTATGGGCCATTGACGATACCCAATGAATATTTCAGGTATTGCCATCCATACCAATTTCGCAAATTAGTCCAAGTATAGCCTTGATCAACAGGAATTATTGTTAGAGAGCAAACGGAGTCAATAATTATTTTAATACTTGAACTAACTTTGTATGTGCCAGTGGCATACGCTGAGTCAGGCAGTAAGCACTCGACTATGATGTAAATGAATAGATTCTGGTCAACCAAATAGGTGTGCGGGCTTCGTCGCAACACCTGAAGCCACGTTCAACAAGCCATTTGTCAATCAACTGTGGATCATGAACATAGGAGCGGAAATCCGAACAGAATAGTTTGAAGAAAGGTGCGGAAGCGGCAGCAGCAAATCGCGTCAAGTGTCGGTAGCGCGGCAATGTCAGGCCGATTACGTTGCGGGTGCTTCTTACAGTACGATCGATCAGCACATCGATATCGGGATAGCAGCAGATCACCTTGTCTAAAATCGTGATGTCGAAACGCGGTAAGTTCATCTGGACGAAGTCGCCAGTCTCATAGTGGCTTCGGTCGGCGAGACCGCGCTCCAGTGCCCAACCTTTGGCTTCGACGATCATTTTCGGGGCCAGGTCAATGCCGGTTGCCCGCCTGGCGCCGTGTTCCAGCATGAGTTGATGAAATTGTCCGACACCGCAACCCACTTCAAGGACATCCGAGTTTGTAAACCCGATTCTCTCAAGAGCGTCAAACAACTGGCGTTGTGAAGGTTCAAGACCGCGACGCTCGAAGCGACGACGATAACGTCTGGCAAGTCGGCTGAACAGACGGCCGGTGGAAATGGAATGTGGACAACAGGCTGACATCGAGATTTTGTCGATTTGCCGGTTATCGTAATGGGTCGGTTGCAGCCATGTTTAGATGGGTTCTACTCAATAAGCCGATTCCAGCCGAATTGATCATCACAAGCGCCGCGCTGAATATCTACAATGCGCTGATAAAGATGCTGGGCGAGGGGACCCGGCTCAGCATGGTTGATAGTGATGTCGGTATCGTCGATACGTATACAACCCACTGGTGCAATCACCGCCGCTGTGCCAGCGCCGAACGCCTCTTCAAGACTTCCGTTTTCATGCGCTTTTAAAATGTCGTTGATGTCGATGCGACACTCCTCAACTGCTACACCTTCATCGCGCAGAATATCGATCACGCTTTCGCGGGTAACGCCGGGTAGTATCGTGCCATGAAGATCGGGTGTTAAGACCTTGCCATCGATTTTGAAAAAGATATTCATCTGGCCGACTTCCTCCACATAACGATGTTCGAGCCCGTCGAGCCACAGCACCTGATCGTGTCCCAACTGTTGGCTTTCACTTCCCGGCAATAGCGAGGCGGCATAATTTCCGGCAGTTTTTGCATAGCCCATGCCGCCCGGTGCAGAGCGTGTATAACGACGCTCTGCTTTCAGAGCGACCGTGCCGCCGGTGAAGTATTCACGCACCGGTGAGGTCATGATGAAAAATCGATATTCGCGAGCCGGTCTTACGTTAAGATTTGATTCGGTAGCGACAACGAGCGGGCGGATGTACAAGGCCTGTCCGCGCTTCGATGGTATCCAATTTCGATCAATACGCACCAGTGAATCGATAGCATCCAAAAATGTTTCACGATCGAATGTCGGTATGCACAGGCGCTGACAGGACCTTTCCAAACGGGAAAAATTGCGATCCGGTCTGAACACCCTGATCATGCCATCTTCACCCCTGAACGCTTTCAGGCCTTCGAATACTGCTTGACCGTAGTGTAAGCACAGTGCGCCGGGTTCTATTGCAAACGGCCCGTACGGCACAATTCGCGGGTCGCGCCACGCACCATCGCTGTAGTCCATCTGAAACATGTGGTCGCTGAACATATCACCGAACCCCAGGTCGAAGTCGGGGTTCTCCAAATCGATTTCGTCAACTCGGCTGGAGGCAATTCGTTGAGTAGGAATGGATACTGTCATGATCAATCTTTGTCGTTTACGGGGCGCTCCTGATGATACGCCAGTTGGAAGATGGCGGCGAGTATGACGGGTATAAATTTGTTTGCCGACGCCAATACCTGACGGCTTCGGAACAGTCGGCCTCACCAAAATATGCGACAAACGTAGGGCCTGGTCAGTCTTTCATTCGCATTAACTGAGGTACCCGTCATGCAATCCGAGCGCGCTGCAAACACCCCTCAACATGGCATTCGCCAGCATGGTGCGATGGAGTTCACCGATCCGCCGGCAGAACTTGATCAGGTACGTATGTATCGACTCGGTCGCATTCGTGAACAGTTGCAAAGGCTCGACTATGCTGGTGTGCTCTTATTCGATCAGGTGAATACCCGCTACGCCACCGATGCGACCAATATGCAAATCTGGTGCTCGCATTACGAAACAAGATGTGTTTTCGTTGCCACCGAAGGACCCGTTGTTCTGTTCGATTACGGTAATTATCCGCACCTTGTCGAAGGTCTGCCGACCATCGACGAATATCGCAAGATGCCTTCGTTTTATTACTTCACAGCCGGGCCGCGAGCGAGCGAGTTCGCTGCCATTTTCGTTGCCGAGATTGACGACCTGGTGAGTTGTTACGGCGGCGGTAATCGGCGACTTGCAATCGATCGGTTATCGTTTGAGGGGACCGCACCGATTTGTGCACGGGGTATTGAAATACATGACGGACTCGAAGTTCTGGAGCAGGCTCGAGTTATCAAATCGAACGCTGAACTTATGTTGATGCGTGCCTCAATTGATGTATGCCAACGCGGAATGCAGGCGATGTACGATATCCTTGAGCCCGGTATTACCGAGAACGCCCTGTGGGCAAAATTACATCAGGTAAATATAGAGCAAGGTGGTGAATGGATCGAGACGCGCTTGTTGAGTTCGGGACCACGAACCAATCCATGGTTTCGAGAAAGTTCAATGCGGAAAATGGAATCTGGTGATCTGGTCAGTTTCGATACGGACCTGATTGGACCGTACGGATACTGTGCGGACATCTCCCGCAGTTGGCTATGTGGCGACGTTAGACCGACTGACGAACAAAGGCGCCTGTATGCCCATGCTTTTGATCAGATCGAAACCAATATCGAACGACTCAAACCCGGTATGACGTTTCGCGAGGTCAGTCTTGGCGCCTGGAAAATTCCGTCTGAATTCGAAGTAAACCGTTATGGATCGCTGATCCACGGAGTGGGTCTTGCTGACGAGTATCCGAGTATCAAACATGCCCTCGATGTCGATGCACGTGGATATGAGGGCGTGGTTCTGCCGGGAATGACGTTATGCGTGGAATCGTATATTGGTGCTGAAGGCGGACGTGAAGGCGTCAAGCTCGAAGAGCAGGTGCTTGTTACGGATAGCGGCGTTGAACGATTATCGAATTACCCGTATGAGATGGACTGGCTTTGACAGATCGCCAGGCTCAGTTCGTTTACAGCAGTGGTTATGATTTCGCTTTGGCAAGTCGCGCGGTGCTGACCCGTGAAACGGGTTGCTTGTCGAGTGCATTCAGGATAAAGCCTGCAGTGTCGAGTAACCGGTCAAAATCTATACCGTGTTGAATACCCATTCCATCAAGCATGTAGATAACATCCTCAGTGGCGACGTTGCCGGCCGCGCCGGGCGCATACGGGCAGCCGCCAAGACCTGCAACCGAACTGTCGATCACCGATATGCCTTCGCCAAGCGCTGCAAAAATATTCACGAGTGCCTGTCCATAAGTATCATGAAAATGCACTGCCAGTTGTGTCACAGGTACGACTTCGGTAACACGTCTGATCAAAGCAACGGCCTTGAGTGGTGTACCAGTGCCGATCGTGTCGCCCAGGGAAACCTCGTAACAGCCCATTTTGATTAGCTGTTCAGATACATCGGCTACCCGGTCTGGATCGACATCACCCTCGTAAGGGCAACCGAGTACGCAGGAGACATAGCCTCGCACCCGCAGTCCTTCAGCAAGCGCCCTGGAACAAACCGGCCTGAATCGCTCCAGGCTTTCAGCAATGGAACAGTTAATATTTTTTGCTGAAAATGTCTCTGAAGCAGCGCCGAATACTGCGATCTCGGTTGCACCGGATTCGATAGCCGCTTCGAGTCCGCGAAGATTCGGAACCAGCACGGCAAGGTGATCACGGTCGGACCGATCGAAATGTTCCAGTAGAATGCCGGTGTCGGCCATTTTCGGCACCCAGCGTGGTGATACGAAGCTGCCCGCCTCGACCGCTTTAAGCCCACAGTCGAGGAGACGACGCACCAGTTCGATACGGGTTTGCGTAGAAAATTCTGCCGATTCGTTTTGCAAGCCATCCCGCGGTCCGACTTCGACAATCCTGACTTTAGTTGGATAAACGCCGGCAGGTCGTGCCGCTGCGCTGGATGAGGCCATGACTAAATGTAGTGCGCGGTGCGTGTCATGACCTTTGAAGCAAGACGCATGAGGCTTTTGAATGGTGGCGGCAGATCGGCGGCACCGGCAGTGACCGCCATTGTGGCGTGCTCGCGTTCGTCGCTTTTCATCTGCTTGACCACCGCGCGACTTTTGGCATCGTCAACCGGCAGCCGTTGCAGGTGACCCTCGAGATGTTCGACGACCTGGCGTTCGGTTTCAGCAACGAAACCGAGATTCCAGCGATCACCGGCTAATCCGGCCAAGGCACCAATGGCGAATGCGCCACCGTACCAAAGGGGGTTCAGCAGACTGCGATGGCCGTCGAGTTCGTCGATGCGTTGGGCACACCATTTGAGATGATCATTCTCTTCTTCAGCAGCCTGCAGCATGCTGCGTCGAACTTCATCGTTGCGGGAGGTGACGGCCTGTGCCTGATACAGTGCCTGGGCGCAGACCTCGCCAACGTGATTGACACGCATCAACGCCGCTGAAAGTTTTTTTTCCGACGCATCGAGATCGGTTTCGTCCATGTTACTCGCCGGGTCGGGGCGACCGGTTCCTGGAGGATTACCGAAAATCGTCGTCAAGGCCTCGTCAGCACGCATCAAAAGGTGATCCATGGGTGAATAGCGACGCGTTGTCTGCATTTGAAAACTCCCGGTCATAAAGCCAAAGTTCAAGGGTAATTGTAACGCTGCCGGGCTGTTCAGGCTAACTTGTTGTGGCACCATTAACAAATTGCTATCCTGCCGCAGTCACCTGCAGACACTCGCCTGAACATGTTGTCTGGCAGGCGAACCATCGGTCGTTTGGATAGATCTCATGACCGTTAAACATCACACATTAATTCGCGTATTTATCCAATCCGGAGCTTCCCCTAATGGCAGAATATATAGCCCCACTCAGGGATTTTAAATTCATCCTTGAAGAATTGGCTGATCTCGAAGGCGTGGCGGCACTGCCTGGCCTTGAGGAAGCGACCCCGGATCTGGTCGATGCGGTTCTTGCGGAGGCCGGCAAATTTGCCACCAACGTACTATCGCCACTGAATAAAGTCGGCGACACGGTTGGTGCACGATTTATCAATGGTGAAGTCAAGACTGCCGACGGCTGGAAGGATGCCTACCGGGCATTTTCCGAGGGCGGATGGTCATCGCTTGCATTCGATCCAGCCTATGGCGGTCAGGGGTTGCCGACATTGGTATCTGCTGCCGTGCAGGAGATGCAAAATAGTGCCAACCTGGCATTCGCATTGTGCCCGATGCTGACCCAGGCAGCAGTCGAAGCAATCACCCACCATGGTTCCGATGCGCAAAGAGAAACTTATCTTGAAAAAATGATTAGTGGTGAATGGACCGGAACCATGAACCTGACCGAACCGCAGGCGGGTTCCGATCTTGCCGCCATAAAGACTACAGCCGAACCGCAAGGGAATCATTACCTGGTCAAGGGTCAGAAAATCTTCATCACCTATGGCGATCATGACCTCACTTCCAACACGATCCATATGGTCCTTGCGCGTATTCCGGGTGCGCCCGATGGCGTGAAGGGAATCTCCTTGTTTATCGTACCGAAGTTTCTTGTGGATGAAGAGGGTAACCCCGGGCAACGAAATGATGTCAAGTGTGTCTCCATCGAACACAAGCTGGGTATTCATGGAAGCCCCACAGCGGTGTTGGCCTATGGAGATGATGGCGGCGCGACCGGCTATCTCGTTGGTGAGGAAAATCGTGGCCTTGAATACATGTTCACCATGATGAACCTCGCTCGTCATGCCGTTGGGGTAGAGGGCTACGCACTGGGTGAACGCGCCTATCAGCAGGCGTTGGAATATGCACGCGAGCGGGTTCAGGGACGTGATTCGCAAGTGCCAACAGAGCGGGTGGCGATTGTTCGCCATCCTGATGTCAGACGTATGCTGATGGACATGAAAGTCCAGGTCGAAGCCATGCGGGCGGTCGGTTGTATTGCCGCCGGTGCGATGGATAAATCAATGCGCAGTACCGATCAATCACTCCTGAAAGACGCATGCAACCTGGTGGACATCCTGACGCCCATCGTCAAAGGCTGGTCCACAGAGGTGGGTACCGAGCTGACCTCGATTGGACTTCAAGTACATGGCGGCATGGGCTTCATCGAAGAAACCGGTGCCGCCCAGTATTATCGCGACGCACGAATCACGCCAATATATGAAGGCACCACTGGAATCCAGGCAAATGATATTGCCGGTAGAAAACTCCTGCGAGACGGTGGTGTTCTGGCGAGCTGGATGATTGCGAAAATGCGAACAGATATGGGTGTGCTGACTTCAGTCGACAGCGAAGAGGCAGGAAGCCTTCACGAAGCCATGGAGACAGCGCTCAATGCGCTTGAAGACTCAGTTACCGAACTGCTTGCCCAAGGGGAGTCAAATGCGTCACAGGCCATGGCGGTATCCGTACCCTATCTGATGCAATTTGGTTACGTTGTCGGCGGTTGGGCGATGACTCTTGCCTACGCAGCGGCCGAGCGTCATATCGCCGATTCAAGCGACGATCCCTTCTACCGCGATAAGCAGCTATCTGCCGTGCATTACATTCAGCAGATTCTGCCCCGTGCGAGCGCCTGCCATGCGCGTATTCAATCAGGCGGTCAATTGATAGTCGACATAGACGACGATTGGTTCAGCCGCGCGTATTAACAGCATAATATTCGTCCTTAAAGATCCGCTCAGGCAAGCTTCAGGCCATTGTCGACCGGTCGTTCCGGCGTTGCCAGCACAACGCTGCCGTCTTCGCGAACAAAACCTGTGACCAGGCATTCGGAACGCATCGGGCCGATCTGTTTTACCGGAAAATTTATGACGCCCACAATCTGCATTCCAAGCAGTTTTTCCTTATCGTAAAGATCGGTTATCTGAGCGCTTGATTTGCGAATGCCGATATCCGTTCCGAAGTCGATCTTTAACTTGTAGGCGGGTCGCCGTGCCTCGGGAAAATCTTCAACTTCGATAATGGTCCCACTGCGAAGCTCGACTTGCTCGAATTCGTCCCAACTTATCTCCTTCATGATGCATTTCCCGTAATTGAATCAGGGTTGAATTTGTGACGATCGGGAAATACCCGGTTCATCCAGTTGGTGAGTTTTGCCAATGCAGGATGATCGAAATGAGATTCGAGAAGTCGGAAAACCCTCGGCAGATGTTTCAGGTAGCGTCGCTTGCCGTCTCGCAAATACAGCCGGCTGAAAATTCCAATCACCTTTGCATGACGCTGCGCTGCCAGAAGTGAGTACCAGTTTGTGAAATTGTCTTTTTCGAGTTTTGGCATGCCCTTGAGATAGTAGTTGATATAACGCTGTCGAAATTCAGGCTCCATATCCCGGCGCGCATCCTCGAGCAGCGACGCAAGATCATAGGCGATTGGACCGATCATGGCGTCCTGAAAATCCAGCAGGGCACATTCTTGCTTACCGTCATGATCGATTAGCATAAGGTTGTCCACATGAAAGTCGCGTAACACTAATGTCATTTCAGGTGGTGGCATGGCGTCGATAATGTTCCGCCAGATTTCCATATACGCGTCCCGCTCTGTCGTGTCGATTGTTTTGCCGAAGACCAACGGGTAATGCCAGTCGGGGAGTAACAATGCTTCGGTCAGGAGAGCCTTTGTATCGTAGTTCGGGCGGTCAATGAGAGATGCGTTCCCCTGGCTGTGAAGCACTATTAGTGTATCGACGGCCAGGGTGTACAAACGATCGGCATTCTCATTGTTATCAAGCAGACGCGTAAAGGTATTATCGCCAAAATCTTCCAGCAGCAAAAAACCGTTGTCGACATCGCTGTCGATGATCTTAGGTGCTATCAGGCCCAGTGATCGCAGGTGCTTATCGACCGTCATAAAGGGCCGAACGTCCTCGTTGGGTGGCGGCGCATCCATCAACATGTATGTTCGATCATTATCAGCTATTCTGAAATAGCATCTGAATGACGCATCCGGCGCCAGCGGAACAAGCCTGACGTTACCGAGTCCTTGACGACTGATAAATTCTCTACGTGCCGAAACGCGTTGCGGATCGTCATGCAATGAGATCGGCGGACATTCAGGGGAATCATGCGACATGATGTCAAACCATGAGTTAAATAAATTACGAATAACCCGATTGTGGCATTAGTTGATTATTTTGCAAAAAAAAGCGGCACATCCTTATGCCGCATGAGAGTCACCGAGGGTGTCGGCGTTGTACACATCATGATCTCGGACACTGTGTCGATACAACCTCTCAATCGGTTCAATATAATTTGTATTCTGCCAGGTATGTTCGAGATGCAGCTGACACACAGGCTTCAGATAATTTTGCCGGAATTCATGAGGCCATCGGGATCGATGGCCTTTTTAAGCGTACGCATCATATCGAGTTCCACACGGTTTTTGTGTTGCCGCATGAGATCCAACTTTAATAGGCCGATTCCATGTTCCGCGCTGAATGAACCGTTCAGTGAAGTCACGATGCCATATACCGCCTGGCGAAGTGCGGGTTTGGCCGCAACGAAATCGTCCGGATCCATGCCAACCGGCTGCAACAGGTTGCAGTGGATATTTCCATCGCCAATATGGCCAAAAGGGTAGGGACGTGTGCCAGGCAAAACGCGTTGGACTTCTACCATTACACGGGATATCAGTTCCGGGACCTTTGATACCGGTACCGAGACATCATGACTGACGGTCTTCCCCTCGGCACGTTGGCCAGCAACAATTGCCTCACGTATCTTCCAAAGGGATTTTTCCTGAGATTCCGAGCCGCTGATGACAGCATCATTTAGCCAGCCCTCATCAAGGCTCCTGGCAAGAAACGCTTCGGTAATGGCGTTAATGTTGATGACGTGTGATGAAGTCGCAAACTGGCACAGGATGTACCAGGGGTGAGATGTTTCCAATGGATTATCGCAACCGGGAACGTGATTGGCCGCTGCCTGCATGGCAATGTCAGGAATCAATTCAAAGCTGCTGAGCTGATCGCCACTCAATTGACGCGCCAGTATCAGCAATTGCAAAGCGTCATCAAGGTTGGAGAAACCCAACAAAATGGTTTGTGATTGCACTGCTTGTGGATAAAGACGTAAAGTGGCCGCGGTTACAATGCCAAGCGTACCCTCGGCGCCAATGAATAACTGTTTCAGATCGTAGCCGGTATTGTTCTTCAAAAGTGCAGTCAAGCCATCCCAAACCCTGCCATCGGCCAGAACAACCTCAAGCCCCAGTACTTGTGAACGGGTATTGCCATAGCGAAGGACGTTGATTCCGCCTGCGTTTGTGGAAATGATTCCACCAATCAGACAGCTCCCCTCGGCGCCAAGGCTGACCGGAAACATGCGATTCATATCATGGGCTACCGCCTGAATATCCGCTAGAACACATCCGGCTTCGACCGTGATGGTGCCGTTTAATTGGTCACGATGACGAATGGCGCGTAATCTTTTCAGGGACAATATGACCTCGCCGTTTTCAGCGACAGCGCCGCCGCAAAGGCCCGTGTTGCCGCCTTGTGGAACCACAGTCACATTGGCGTCGGCACAAGCAGTGATAACCTGGCTGACCTCTCCGGTGTCGGCTGGTAGCACGACACACAGTGGGTGACTTTCATAATCACCTCGCTGTTCGGTAAGAAAGGGCCCGGCGTCGCTATTGTCACTGCCAAGCAGGTAGCGATCCCCGACTATGCGTCGCAAACGTCCGACCAACTGAATCGAATCTGTCATTAGTTAAAATGATGCGTTAACAATGATGATCTGGTAAACAGGACTTATATGCATATAAAGGTGTTCTGGCTGGTAAAGATGTTCTGGCTTGGCAAGACGCAAAATCGAGCGATTTCTATCCTGATTATTTAAGGAATCACAGCATGACAACCCGATCCGCAAAATCCATGAATCCTGGCCAATTCTCGATGCAGATGCTTTCGGATGTGCGCTGAATCCAGTACATTACGTTATTGTGAAGTGTCATTCGACCCCTGTCGAATGTCGCTAATACCACGTTCCACAAGTCGGGTCGGAATATAAGACCCACGTTAGGATTATAAGAGGAGACCCATGTTCCGATCCCTGCATATCGATCCTGCCAAGTGTACAGGCTGCCTGCAATGCGAGTTGGCCTGTTCCCTTGAGCATACCGGCGAGTTTAATCCGGCACGTTCACGTATCCGGGTTTTCGAATTCGAACACGGCCTGCGCAACATACCCTATACCTGTACCCAATGCGATGAGGCCTGGTGCCTGCATGCCTGCCCGGTCGGTGCCATTGGTGTTGATACGTTGAGTGGTGCCAAGGATGTCTCTGCGGCAGTGTGTGTGGGTTGCAAGGTCTGTGTTGGGGCCTGTCCGTTTGGAACAATCAACTTCAATCCGGATTCCGGTAAAGTGGATAAATGCGATCTTTGTGGCGGTGATCCGAAATGTGCGGAAGTGTGTCCAACCGATGCAATCATCTACGGTGATGCTGATTGGAGTGGTCTGGATAAAATGCGGCAATCTGCTGCAATGTCATTGATGGGGCGTTGATATGGGTTGGCAGCAAAAAGTACTCAGAGTCGATCTCAATGCAGGAACCTGCACCACCGAGCCGCTCAATATGGAATGGGCCGCGCAATATATCGGTACACGTGGTTTGGCAACCCGTTACCTCATGGAGAATATGGATCCGGCGGTCGATGCACTGTCGCCTGAAAACGTTCTGATATTTGCCACCGGGCCCTTGGGTGGAACACTGACATCCACCAGTGGACGTTACGCCGTAGTCACCAAGGGGCCGTTGACCGGTGCAATCGCCTGTTCAAACTCGGGTGGCAAGTTCGGTGCTGAACTGAAATTCAGCGGTTATGACCTAATGATCGTGACCGGCAAGTCCGAACGCCCCGTCTACCTTCTCATAGAAGATGATGAGGCAAAGCTCATCAATGCGGAGGATCTGTGGGGCCGAACCGTTTGGGACACCGAGGAGACGATAAAGGCGCGACATCACAGTGAGGATATGAAAGTTGCCTCCATTGGCGTTGCCGGTGAACGCGGCGTTTACTATGCCTGCATTGTCAACGATCTGCATCGCGCTGCGGGTCGTTCCGGTGTGGGTGCGGTCATGGGTTCGAAGAACCTTAAAGCGGTTGCAGCGCGTGGCTCTCGCGGTATACGGGTTAAAGACCCCTTGCGATTCATGAAGGTGGTCGAGGAAAAAAACCAGAAACTGGTTGATGATCCGGGCCGTCGCAGCCTGACCAAATCCGGTACCTTGTCGATGATGAATGTCATGCAGGAATTTGGTGGGTTACCGACCAATAATTTTCGTGATGTTCAGTTTGACGGTGTGGCGAAGGTTAATCATAAGGCGGTCAGGGAAAAACGACATGGCCATCGCAACCTGCTCACTAACAAGGCGTGCTTTGGTTGCACCATTGCCTGCGGACGTATTGCACATATCGATAAAAATCACTTCTCGGTAGTTAACCGTAAAGAGTACTGGCACGCCTCCGGCGGGCTCGAGTATGAAACCGCTTTCGCTTTTGGACCGGTTGTGGGGGTTGACGATCTCGATGCATTGACCTTCGCCGGATACATGATGAACGAGCACGGTATGGACCCCATATCGTTTGGTGTCACGCTGGCTGCTGCCATGGAGTTATACGAACTCGGCGTTATTACTCGTGAACAGACCGATGGCATCGATCTTCGCTTTGGCAATGCCGAAGCATTGACTGTCATGTCCGAGAAAACCGGCAAGTACGAGGGCTTCGGTCGAGAACTTGCACTCGGCTCGAAGCGCCTGTGCGAGAAGTACGGGCATCCGGAGCTTGCCATGGTGGTCAAGGGTCAGGAATTTGCCGGCTACGATTCACGCGCCCTGCAGGGCATGGGTCTGGGTTACGCTACCGGCAACCGAGGTGCATGCCACCTTCGACACGATACCTTTGCCGAGGATATGGAAGATGTCAGTGGTAAGGGCAAGGCGCAACCGTGTAAGGATTCCCAGGACAATGTGGCTGCCATCGATTCAGTCGGTATCTGCCTGTTTACAGCTTCTGCCTGGGATCTTGGTGACCTTGCCGATCAAATGGACGCAGCCTGCGAGGGAACCTGGACGGCGGAGCGACTACGTGAGGCGGGCGAACGAATCTGGAATCTTGAAAGATTGTTTAACATGAAAGCGGGGTTAACGGCCGCTGATGACACCCTGCCGCCGCGTATGCTTAAGGATCCCGCGCCAACCGGCATGGCAAAGGGCAAGGTCAATGAGCTCGATGTGATGCTGCCGGAATATTATGCCTTACGGGAGTGGAGTGTCGACGGGGTACCAACTCGCGCGTTATTGCAACGACTTGACCTTGAGGCATTTGCGCTTGCGGATTCAGCTTGATCTTAAGGGTGAACTCGAAGACGAACTGTCGGAAACCATCGCATCGAACTTTACTGTTGCTGAAGGCGTCACCCTTGAAGACATGCTTAAAAAGTTGCCGTTTGTCGATCGGGTTGTCTTGACGTCGGTTAACGGTACCGTCATCGCACGTTCAGACCGCGCCTCGCTGGTACTTAACGAGAGCGATAAAGTCACCTTGTTACCCGCCATCAAGGGGGGGTGAAACATGTTGCCCGAGCCAGCGCAACTCGCCTTGTTTCTGGTCAGTTCGTTGGCATTGTTATTGTTACCCGGGCCGGCGGTGTTCTACATCATTGCCCGAAGTGTAGCCCAGGGCAGCACGGCTGGATTGGTATCCACGCTGGGCGTTGGTTTTGGTTCATTAATTCATGTACTGGCTGCGGCGTTGGGTATCTCGGCGTTGTTGGCTTCATCTGTAGAGATATTTTCGCTTCTCCGTATTGCCGGTGCGGGTTATCTGATTTACCTGGGTTTTCGCGCGTTGATGGCATCCAGGCCAGCAGATGAACCTGTTCAGATTGCCAGGAAACGCATGAAGGTGATATTCCGTGAAGGCGTTGTCGTCAATATTCTCAACCCCAAGACGGCCATATTTTTTGTCGCTTTCCTGCCCCAGTTTGCCGACCCATCCCGCGGTAGTGTGGGTATGCAGATTTTCCTGCTCGGTTCGTTGTTCGTATTGCTCGGGATTACTACCGATGGCATCTATGCGCTGGCGGCAGGCAAGCTTGGGACGCGTCTGGCAGACTTCGGTCGCACCTTGAAGTTACGAAACCGAATTGCAGCAGGAATCTACTTTGTTCTCGGTGCAATCACTCTGAATGTCGAGGCGCCGAAAGTCTCCTGATCAGCTTCCAGCAAACGTTATAGTTACATTTGGTTACATCCAGGTTACGTTGATGTAACGAGTTCTATTGTAAACTTCCTGATCGCGGCGACGATTACGCCGTCCACCTTATGATTCGAGATAACCGTTTCAGGATCCGTGAATGGCCATTGGAAAAATACTCACGACACTGATTTTGCTGGGCGTTGTCGCAGCGATTGGCTGGCAGGTGAATCAACGTCTGATTGAGGTTAACCGTGAGTCACCGGAGCGTGTGCGGGGAATATCGGTCATTCCAGTCGAAGTCCAGCCGGTGACGCGTGGTGTAATCGAACGACGCCGTGCATTTACAGGCACATTGAATTCCCCGGCTGAGTTTGTCGTCGCGCCGAAATTGAGCGGTCGTATTCTGGAGATCACCGTCGATCTGGCAGACCCGGTCAACCGCGGCCAGGTAGTTGCACGATTGGATAATGATGAGTACGTGCAAGCACTGGCCCAGGCAGAGGCAGACCTCGCTGTGTCACGCGCCAACTTCAACGAGGCCAAGAGTCTTCTGGCAATTGCGGATCGTGATCTGGAGCGGGCTGAGACACTGCGGGGAAGGGGTGTGAGCTCCGATGCGGAACGGGATGCAGCCAAGGCTAATCAACTTGCAAAAGCCGCTCATGTCGAGGTTACACGAGCGCAAATGTCCAGGGCTGTAGCGACCGTTGAAACGGCCAGAATCCAGCTTGGTTACAGCGACGTAATCGCTGCTTGGCAGGGTGGTCAAGATACCCGAGTTGTTGCAGAGCGGTTTGTTGATGAAGGCGATACGGTTTCTGCCAATGCGCCGTTACTTCGTATTGTTGAGCTCGATCCGATCAATGCAGTTGTCTTCGTTACCGAGGCGGATTATGGCCTGCTGCGCCCGGGCCAGCGAGTTGACCTGAAAACCGATGCGTTTAAAGACTCTGTTTTTAAAGGTGAAATCTCGCGCATATCTCCGGTCTTTATCGAAGATACTCGTCAAGCACGTGTTGAAATCACGCTCGACAACAAAGATTTAAAACTCAAGCCGGGTATGTTTGCACGGGTGTCGATCATGCTTGAACGGTTTGAGGATGCGGTGATCCTGCCAGCAACTTCACTGGTGGTACGTGATGGCAGCAGCGGCGTATTCGTGGTTGACGATGATGGCGCCACGGTTCATTGGCAAAGTGTTGAAACCGGGGTTCGCGATGGCGATCGTGTTCAGGCTATCGGCAGTGACGTGGAAGGAAGAGTCGTCACACTCGGGCAACAACTCCTTGATGATGGCTCGAAAATTTCCATAAGCGAACTATCCCGATAATGAAGCTAGCGCGCGCCAGCGTTAATCGCCCCGTGTTCACATTGATGGTCATGCTGGCCGTGATGGTGATGGGGTCGGTCGCCATGACGCGACTACAGATTGATTTGTTGCCCAGCATTGAGTTACCGACCATTTCGGTTCGCACCAGTTATGACGGCGCCGATCCACTGGTCATGGAACGGTTGGTGACACAAATCGTCGAGGAGATTATCGCTACTGTACCAGGTGTCGTCGAGATGACTTCGCAATCCTATGAAGGTAACAGTCGTGTCAGGGTGACATTCGCTTTTGGTACTGATATTGATATTGCCGCCCTTGATGTTCGTGCAACCATCGAAGACGAGATAAGCGAACTGCCCGACGATATTGGTAGTGTCCGGGTCAGCAAATTTGATATAGACAGCTTTCCGGTGGTGCTTCTTGGCATATCAAGTACGCTGGATCCGGTCGAGCTCACAGAGATTGTAGAAAACCAGATCCGTTACCGTTTTTCCCGCATCGAAGGCGTGGCCCAGGTCGATCCGTGGGGTGGTTTCAGTCGTGAGATTCGTGTTGAGCTTGATCCGGACAAAATCAGCGCATTGGGTCTGCCACTCAACGATATTCTCGAATCAATTCGCAATGCCAATCTTGATCGACCTGCAGGCAAGATCGAAGAAGGTCGCTATCAGGTTACTTTGCGCGCGCCTGCCGAATTTTCCCGGCCGGAAGAAATAGGTGCTACGGTTATTGGTCGGCACGATGGCGTGGTTATAACCCTGGATCAAGTCGCAACGGTGCGCGATACCTATCAGCAGATCACGCGTGTAATTCGGGTCAATGGTGAGCGCGGCGTGCGGGTTGCGATTCGAAAACAGGCAGGCGACAACACGGTTGAAGTAGCCAAGCGAATTCTGGAGGAAGTCGACGCCATTAACGCAGATTTCCCTCAGATTAAAGTAATCCCGGTGATCAACCAGGGAAATTTTATCGAACGTGCAATCGCCAATGTATCCCGTTCGGTGTTGTATGGTGGCTCGTTGGCCATTTTGGTTCTGGTGCTATTCCTTCGCGATTTGCGCAGTACAACCATCATCGCACTGGCTATTCCCATTTCACTGTTGGCGACATTTGCACTGATGTATGTCAGTGGGCTTACGATCAATCTCATGACGCTTGGCGGCCTGGCACTTGGTGTCGGCATGATGGTAGACAGTTCTGTGGTGGTCCTTGAGAATATTTTTCGTCGTAACCAGGAATTCAATGAAAGCGCGCGCGATGCCGCAATCAACGGTACAGGTGAAGTCGCATCGGCAGTAATTGCAGGTACTGTAACGACACTGGTGATATTTTTACCGTTGATATTTTTTGAAGGCGTTACTGGTGTGTTGTTTAAAGAACTGGCTTACGTCATCATGTTCTCGTTACTCTGCGCGTTGATCGTATCCCTGAGCCTGGTACCGGTACTTGGTTCAAGACTGCTTGCTTCGCGTAACGACACCGATCCCCAAAAAATCAGCAACAAACGGAGTACTTTAGCTGGGCTTGAAAATGGCTATCGTGATGTTCTCGTTGTCCTTCTGAAGGGGCGTTTTATCATGATTTTGATTGCTGTTGTCGTGTTTGGCTCGAGCTTGTTGTTGATAAGATATATCGGTACTGAATTCGTTCCACCAAGCGATGAAGGAGAGGTTCGTGTAACTGGCGAAATGGAAGTTGGTACACGTCTTGAGCTTATCGACAAGCAGACACGATTGATGGAGCAACTGACCTTGTCTGCCGTACCTGAGGCGCTGTCGTCTGTCGTCAGCGTGAGTACCTCGGGGACTTTTGGTCGTTCGGCCGCATCAGGGGAGATACGTATCTCATTAATTCCCGCTGCAAAGAGAGAGCGTTCGAATTCTGATATAGCCGCCGACTTGCGTCAGATTCTTGACGGCAAGATACCCGGTATGAAAATTCGAGTACGGGCGCCACAAGGACAATTTCTGTTGGAGAGAATATTATCAAGCGTTGAAAACGTTGCTATCGAAGTGCGTGGTTATGATCTTGATACGCTGTCGTTGCTCGCCCGTCGGGTGGCCGACGGGATTACCCGCGTTGCAGGAATTACTGATGCCGAATTAAGTCGAGATGCTGGCATACCCCAACAGGAGATACTGGTTGATCGTGACAAGATCGCCAATATTGGTTTGAGCCCGCGTGATGTGGCCGAGGCAATCGAGATTGCAGTCGCTGGGTCGACAGCAGGCGAATTTCGGTCTCGAGGGAACGCCTATCGGATTCTGGTGCAACTTGAAAATGCCAATCGTCGTTCCCTTGATGAGATCCTTGACCTGGTGCTAAGAACGCCGGATGGCAAAACTGTGGTATTGAGGAATCTCGTTTCTACCCGCAAGACCAGTGGTCCGGTCACTATAGAGCGAAAAGATCAGCAACGAGTCATTACTGTAACGGCTAATGTATCGGGCCGCGATCTGGGTTCAGTGGCTGTCGATGTCGAGCAGGTGCTGAAGACTATTCCAAGGCCAATTGGCTATGACCTGATGGTAGCCGGAAATATTGAAGAACAGCAAAAATCATTCATCGAACTGGTTACGGCATTGGTATTGGCGCTTGCCCTCGTTTATATGGTGCTTGCCTCGCAGTATGAATCGTTCAGCGATCCATTGGTGGTCATGTTTTCAGTACCCTTTGCGGCTACAGGAGTGATCCTGACCTTATTTCTTACCGATACAACCATGAATATTCAGTCGGCTATAGGCTGCATCATGCTCGGCGGTATTGTCGTCAACAATGCGATATTACTGGTGGATCAGGCTGGTCAGTTTAGACGTGCCGGAATGGAAACCGATGCGGCCTTGGCTGAAGCAGGCCGACGTCGACTACGTCCGGTTCTGATGACCACTACAACGACAATTCTTGCACTTTTACCGCTGGCGCTAGGTATTGGAGAGGGCGCAGATGCACAAGCCCCGATGGCGCGAGCAGTTGTCGGTGGCCTGCTGGTTTCAACCCTGGTTACGCTGCTATTAATTCCAGTGGTGTATTCGCTTGTTCACCGACAAAATCGTGTTGCGCATGATTAACCGTTGATTGGTAGCCGTAAAGCGTTCCTTCACCAGATTGTCCAAATTCAGCCTCGACTACGCGCACCAGTCGGATCGTAAAGCGCCCTGAGGCTTGCTTGTGCCGGTATCTTCCGGCCGGCCACATCAATCTCGAAACGGCTTGCAGAGATAAAGTCGGCGGTAATTTCTTCACTGGAACGGACATAGCCAAGTCCTACAGATCCACCGAGCGTATGCCCGTAGTTTCCCGAAGTCAGGTGACCGACGATATTCCCGTCTTTCAAAATCGGTTCATGGTGATAAAGGACTTCCTCGGGATCTTCAAGCAAAAATTGCACCAGACGTTTGCGCATAAAAGTACGGCTATCCTTCTGCCGGGCTATGGCATCGTAGCCGATGAACCGGCTTGACTTGTTCATGGCACAGACAAATCCGGCTCCGGCCTCGAGCGGCGTATCTTCGTCGCCAATGTCGTGTCCAAAGTGCAAAAACTTTTTCTCGATACGGCAAGAATCAAGGGCGTGCAACCCGGCTAATTGAAGGTTATATCTTTTGCCATGTTCTACAAGCAGATCAAATACATGACGCGCCATGTCGGTTGGAACGTATAACTCCCAACCCAACTCGCCGACAAATGAAACCCGCAGAGCACGACCGGTTGCGTAACCGATGGCAATGGGTTGAGAGGTTCCAAAGGCGAACGCGTCATTTGACAGATCGACATCAATCAATGGTTGCAACAAGTTGCGACTTGCAGGTCCCATGATTCCAAAAACAGCGTGACTGGAAGTGATATCGACCACTGTGCAATGACTGTCAGATGGAATTTGCCTTCTAAGCCAGTCGAGATCTTTGATAGTCACGGCGGCGCCGCTAACCACCCAAAAGGTCGTCTCGTCAATTCGGGTAACAGTCAGATCAGCTTCGATACCGCCACGATCGTTCAGCCAGTGGGTATAAACGACCTTTCCTGATTCGACGTCTACGTCAGCGCTACAGATTTTCTGAAGAGCGGGCAGGGCGTCACGACCGGTGACAAGATATTTCGAGAAACTGGATTGATCGAACAGGGCGACGCCTTCACGTGCGGCGCAATGCTCGGCGGCCGAGTACTCAAACCAGTTTTGCTTGCCAAATGAATACTTGTAGCGTGGTTCAACCCCTTCAGGTGCAAACCAGTTGGCGCGTTCCCAGCCGACGACCTGCCCGAAACAGGCACGATTCTCGACAAGTCGCTCGTGAATCGGGGAATGGCGAATATTGCGCGCAGTTTCAAATTGCTTGAAAGGATAATGATTGTCGTAGAGTAATCCGAGAGTTTCCGTAACGCGTTCTTCAATGAATTTCTGATTACTCATGAACGGATACATACGACGAATATCATTGGACCAAAGATCCATGGGCGCATATCCGTGATGCATCCATTCCGCGCAAGCTTTGCCGAGCCCGCCAGATGATTGAATGCCAACGCTGTTCAGACCGCAGGCAACAAAGTATCCACCAAGCTCAGGAACTTCACCAAGATGAAATTGATCGTCTGGAGTAAATGACTCGGGACCGCAAAAAAACTTTCGCCAGCCGACCTGTTCAAGTTTAGGGACACGGGCCATGGCATCTTCAAGAACCGGATAGAGCTGCTGTTCGACATGCCCGGTTAACTCGTCAAAGCAAAAATCCTGGGGTATGCCATTTTGGCCCCATGACAGTGCGTTTTTTTCGAACGCTCCAACCAACAAACTACCGGCATCTTCACGGTAATACGCACACTTGTCGTGATCGCGCAGTACCGGTAAGTCCGGGGTAAAGGCATCATCCTTTTCGGTGACTGCATAGTAATGCTCGCAGGCGTGTAACGGAACTGATACACCATTTGCACGTGCAAGGTTACGTGCCCACATACCGGCGGCGTTGACCACGAAGCCGGTTTTTATTGAACCCTGATTCGTTGTTACACCGGTAACTCGACCCTTGGCCGTATGTACTTCAGTAACTTCAATTGACTCAATACAGTGAGCGCCACGCTGACGCGCACCCTTGATAAAAGCATTCGTAACATCAATGGGACTGCCTTTGCCATCTTTTGCCACGTAACTGCCGCCGAGGAGACCACGGGTCTCTATCAATGGAAACAGATTCCCGATTTCCTCAACAGTTACCATGTCCACTTGCGTCACACCGAAGGCATTATTCATTGCCGCTACGCGTTTCAGTTCTTCGAAACGGGCCTCACTGTGAGCGATGGATAAACTGCCGACCTGGCGAAATCCGGTCGACTGTCCGGTCTCTTCTTCAAGTTCGGTGAGAAGTGACATGGAGTATTCACACAGTTTGGCATGACTCTCATTAGCACGCATTGTGCCGATAAGCCCTGCTGCATGCCATGTCGTACCACAGGCAAATTGCTTACGCTCAAGCAGTACAACATCCTGCCAACCGAGTCGAGCAAGGTGATAAGCAACACTCGCGCCTGTGACGCCACCGCCGATAATTACTGCACTGGCCTGATCGGGTACTTGCTGACTCATGAAACCTCCGGTTACTGAATAATCGATAAAAACCTAGCGGCTCGCTTCATTCCATGACGGTATAGCCGAACGATCAAAGACTACCTCAAGATCATCGACAATAACCAGTTGAACGGGCGACGTTCGAGTGTGAAAAATTCCTGATTTGCGACAGTTCGCTAAAACAGGGTTTTGTTCTTGCTGGCAAAGTGTGATTAAACATATTTTAATAATCAGGAATTCAGCAACCCCTGTGCTTGCCGACGTATTTTTTCAACAATGGCATAGACGCCGACGTGCCGGGTAGGGCTGAGGTGTTCGAAAAGACCCAACAGGTCGAATTTGGCATCGGTGTCAGTTTCAAGTATTTGCTCTGGATTCATGCCGCGATAGATTGAATATAAAATTGCCACGATTCCCTTGATGGTAGAAGTGTCGCTATCGCCTTCGATCTGCACGATGCCATGGGTGTCGAGTGTGTCGGCTTTGACCCAAACAATACTCATGCACTCGTGTACCCGATATTCATCGATCTTGTTTGCATCATCCATAATCGGCATCTTCTTTCCCAGGTCTTCAATAAATTCATAGCGTGATTCCCAATCAGGAAGAAACGAAAAGGCATCAAGGATGTATTCAAAATTAAGATCGTCTGTCATGGGGTATTCAAGGCAGGCTGTGTAAAAGTGTGTACATATAACCGTAAAGCCGAAGGGTATGGGGTACAGTCGCATGTTTACGATACTAACGAAGGAACTCGCATAGTCAGTACTCCATGTATCGCTCAACACGTTTATTTGTAAGTACCAAGTACTTTATCCTGGATAATAGAGCATCCGGACAATATATAAAAAAGGGGCCTTTCGGCCCCTGAAGTATCCTGAGTCTTCCGGTTTATTATTCGAAACCGGTTAAGTTGCTGGCACGATCAATGCGCCAGTATCTGACTCAGAAAAAGCTTGGTACGTTCGTGTTGTGGATGGTCGAAGAAGTTATTGGGTTCGTTCTGCTCGATAATAGCGCCGCCATCCATGAAAATAACCCTGTTAGCTACGGTCTTGGCGAAACCCATTTCGTGGGTGACGCAAATCATAGTCATGCCTTCTTCCGCCAGGCTGATCATGGTATCCAGTACTTCTTTGATCATCTCGGGGTCGAGCGCAGATGTTGGCTCGTCAAACAGCATGATTTTCGGGCTCATGCACAGACTTCGGGCGATTGCGACGCGTTGTTGTTGACCACCTGAAAGCTGTCCGGGATATTTCAGGGCTTGCTCTGGAATTTTTACCCGTTCCAGGTATTGCATCCCTATTTCTTCCGCCTCCTTTTTGGACATCTTCTTGACCCAGATAGGCGCAAGAGTACAGTTGTCCAGAACGGTCAGATGGGGAAACAGATTGAAGTGCTGGAATACCATGCCGACTTCACGGCGGATGGCATCGATATGTTTCAGGTTGCCGGTCAACTCAATATCATCGACGTATATATGGCCTTCCTGGTGTTCCTCCAGACGATTGATGCAGCGGATCATGGTGGACTTGCCGGACCCGGATGGGCCGCATACCACGATACGTTCGCCTCGATTAACTTCGAGATTGATATTCTTGAGGACATGGAATGCGCCATACCACTTGTTCATATCCTGAATTCGGATGACGACTTCGTCACTGATTTCCAGCTTTATCGAGTCAATCTTCTGTGTGTTTTCGTTCATTTCAGTATCTCTCACTAAATTAGTCTAACGCTTATGTCCGGTATTCAATTTATCTTCCAGATGTTGGCTATACCTCGCCATCCCATAACAATGCAGCCAAAATATAAATGCGACAAATATGTAGCCGGAATAAGGCACAGAGCGAATCGACCAATCCGGGTTAGTGGATGCGGTTTGCACCGAGCTTAAGAAATCGAGCAAGCCGATGATCAGGACCAGAGTAGTGTCCTTGAATAATCCGATAAAAGTATTGACGATGCCGGGAATAACAATCTTGAGTGCCTGCGGCATAACAATCAGTCCCATCATCTTCCAGTAGGACAGACCGAGAGACATGGCGCCTTCATATTGTCCCTTGGAGATTGCCTGCAGACCGCCGCGAACCACTTCTGCCATATAAGCGGACGAGAACAAGGCGACACCGATCAAGGCGCGCAATAACTGGTCGATATTAGCGCCTTCGGGTGCAAACAACGGCAGCATGAAATTCGCCATGAACAGTACCGTAATAAGCGGTACGCCGCGCCAGAATTCAATGAAGAGGGTGCTTACAAGGCGAAGGACAGGCATGTCCGATCGTCTGCCGAGTGCCAGTAGAATGCCAATTGGCAGGGAGGCGACGATACCGGTAATGGCGATTACCAGTGTAAGTGAAAACCCGCCCCAATCACTGGTTGCAATCTTCGACAAGCCAAGAACGCCACCACCAAGCATGAAGAAAACCAGGACCGGATAAGCAAATAACAACAACAAACCCAGACGGCTTCTTCCATTGGGTAGTCCCCATGCCCAGATAACCAGGCCCACGGTGATGAGTGTGGCAGCCATCGTCCACATTACTGGTGCGCCGTGCTGGATCATCAACGACATGAACACCATTGAAACGATGGCGATGAAGAAGCCGAGTATGGTCGACGTGGGACGAGTCTTGCGGACATCGTCGTCTACCACAACAAAAGCCACGCCCACATAGAGAACCCATAAAACAAGATCGATTCGCCACCGCTGAGTTCTATCGTAAAAGCCGTAGAGGAAGAATTCCCACCACGATCCGGCAAATGTCCAGCAGGCAGCGTGCGGATTCTCGCGACAGGCATCAGCCCCACCACTCCAGACTGCATCGAACAAGGTCCAGTTCAATATTGAAGGAACCGTGTAGGCAATGAACAAAAGTCCGATAATTGTCAGTATTGAATTGCCTACACTGCTGAACAGATTTTCACGCAACCAGCCGATGAAACCGGTTGTACTGATGGGCGCATCGCGATCTGCTATAGGTTTTGCGTTAACAATGCCGTAGTTGGTTCGATTATTATCACCCATGATTATCGCTCCACCAGTTTGACACGGTCGTTATACCAATTCATAAACGTCGAAGTCACCAAACTGATAGACAAGTACACAAGCATGGTCATCATGATGATCTCAACCGCCTTGCCTGTCTGATTGAGCACAGTGCCGGTGAATACAGCGACGAGATCCGGATAGGCAATCGCCACAGCAAGAGAAGAGTTTTTGGTCAGATTAAGATATTGACTGGTTAATGGCGGTACGATAACCCGCATCGCCTGGGGGATAATGATCAATTTAAGCGTTGGACCCGGACGCAGACCCAGTGCATAGGATGCTTCGGTTTGCCCATGGCTGACGGATTGAATACCCGCACGTACAATCTCGGCGACAAATGCTGATGTATAAGCCACTAACGCCAGTAGCAAGGCAATGAATTCAGGAATGACGTTCAAGCCAAATCCAGCATTGGGACGAAACGTGCCCATCTCTCCTGGCTGAAAATGTAGCGGTGATCCCATCACAACGAAAGCTAGAAGGGGCAGAACAATAATGAGACCAAGAGTTGTCCAGATAGTTTTAAATTGCTGTCCCGTAGCCATTTGGCGGTTGAATGCCCACTTCTTGATTACAATAGCGCCGATGATTCCAAGTACGAAAATGGTGAAAACAATCCAGAAACCGCCTTCCGGTATTGGTTTAGGTATCATCAAGCCGTTATTGGAGAGCGAGAACCACAGTTGGTCTCCTTTGTCATGTACGTCGCGTGGCCCGGGCAATGGTTTCAGTACGGCGTTATACCAGAAGAAAATCTGCAGAAGCAGGGGTATGTTGCGCAGGGTTTCGACATATATCGTGGAAATCTTGTTGATCAACCAGTTTTTACTAAGTCGTCCTACACCGACAATGAAGCCGATAATTGTTGTGAGAATACAACCGATTAATGCAACGATCAAAGTGTTCAGGAGTCCAACGAAAAACACTCGGCCGTAGCTCGAGGATTCATTGTAGTCAATTAAGGACTGTATGATGCCGAAGCCGGATTGCGTGGTAAGAAAACCGAATCCGAACTTGATATTCTGTGCCGCCATGTTGTTTGCGGCGTTGTCGATAATCCACCAGATACCGTACACCACCATGGCTATTGTAAGAGCCTGGTAGATCAGACCGCGGGTTTTGGTGTCACTTAAGGAAAAACCGCCTTTTTTTGGCGGGACATTCGATTGAACTTCAGCCATTGTTGTGTTCCCTGATTGAGTCCGTCCCTGCTGTCATTATTTTTTCTTTCCGATGAGTGAAAGCCGGAAAAACTGAAGGCACTCTTGCGAGTGCCTTCAGTGTGATTTCAAGCCTAGCGGAATGGTGCGGCGTACATAATGCCGCCATCTTTCCACAGCGCGTTCAGACCACGCGAGAGACCAAGTGGTGTGTCAGGTCCGACGTTTCGATCAAAGCTTTCGCCGTAGTTACCAACCTGCTTGACGATGCTGTAACAGAATTCGTTTGGCAGACCCAGCAACTGGCCGAGGTCGCCCGATTCGCCAAGAATACGTTGAATTCCAGGATTATCTGAACCTTTCATTTCATCGATATTCGCAGAGCTGATACCGAGCTCTTCTGCGTCAACCATGCAGTTAAGAGACCATTTAACGATATCGAACCACTGATCGTCACCATGACGCACCATTGGGCCAAGCGGTTCCTTGGAGATAATCTCCGGCAGAATCACATGGGCCGACGGATCGGCCAGCTTGGTACGCTGTGCAGCGATACCGGATTGGTCCGTAGTGTAGACGTCGCAACGACCTGCATCGTATGCAGCGACAACCTCGTCAGCCTTTTCAAATGCTACTACAGTGTACTCAAGTCCAAGTGAACGGAAATAATCCGCTACATTAAGCTCGGTTGTGGTACCGGTGTTTGTGCACACAGCCGCACCGCCGAGTTCCTTGGCGCTGGATACGCCAAGATCCTTGCGAACCATAAATCCCTGGCCATCGTAGTAATTAACACCAGGAAAATTACCGTGTTGGGCATCGCGACTCAGCGTTTCAGTGGTGTTGCGTGGCAACATGTCAATTTCGCCAGACGTCAACGCGGTGAAGCGAGTTTTCGCTGACAACGGCTTGAAGTTGGCTTTGGTAGCATCGCCGAATACGGCAGCAGCAACTGCGCGGCAGGTGTCAACATCAAGACCACTCCAGTTGCCTTGATCATCTGGATTCGAAAACCCGGGTAAACCCTGGCTTACGCCACAGGTTACTGCACCATTGGCCTTCACATCATCTAATGTTGCTGCATAACTTGTAGCAACAAAGGATGCTGAGACAATGGCTGTTGTATAAGCTGCTATTTTTAGCAGATTCATAGAGCACTCTCCTATCTATTTTAGATTTATCAACTACTTCATTGGCTCAAGGATATCCTGTTATTTTTTCCTCGAGTCGTCGAAGCGAAATGGATTATAGATCAAAAAGATCTAGTTATGGAGAATGAACTTATTGTGCGTGAAGGTCAATCGATGTAGTGAGATATGGCTTTTTAATAATGGTGCAGTGCACTAAAACTTTTATCTATGCACCATGTGTAAGCGTAAAAAATAAATCACAGCATGTTTAGTGAATATTTATTCGAACCTTTAGAATATTTAGAATGAATCTAATTATTCGCTGGCGTGATGGCTATCGTTGTGAGCTTTACATTGTTGTTTTTATTCAAAGCTGTTTTGTGCGATTTGTAGTGTATACACCACTCGTGCGATGGGACGGTATCAAATGTGCATGCGATTAATTGTCCACGAACGCCTGTATGTTTCTAAGCACATTCATCAAAATTGATCTGCATTAAATTTGTCAGGCGTTGGCATGCCTGTCCGTTCTCATACTGAATGCAGACCGACGCTCAAGAGTTCAATGAATGTGCTTGTATGTCTGCGTGATAGGAAGATCTCACCATTGGCCCCGAAGCAACGCTTTTAAACCCGAGTTCACTTGCGGTATTACCGAGGGCATCGAATTCTGCCGGGGACAGGTAACGTATCACCGGTAAATGGTGTAGCGATGGTTGCAGGTATTGCCCGAGAGTTATCATGTCGACGTCATGTTGTCTGAGATCGCGCATCACATCGACTACTTCATCCAGTGTTTCACCCAGACCCAGCATCAAACCCGACTTGGTGGGGACATCGGGTTTCATGTTGCGTTGGGCTTTCAGCAGATCGAGTGATCCCTGGTAGTGCGCGCCTGGTCTGGCAATGGAATACAATCGCGGAACCGTTTCCAGGTTGTGGTTAAAAACGTCTGCCGGATGATGCTTTAATATCTCGAGTGCCTTCTCGACCCTGCTGCGAAAGTCCGGCGTCAATATTTCGATTCGCACAGTCGGCGCCATCATACGTATCGCTTCAATGCATGCAGCAAAATGACCGGCACCGCCATCACGAAGGTCATCACGATCAACTGAAGTTATCACAACATATCTAAGCGCCATGTCAGCAATGGTACGTGCCAGATTAGCGGGTTCATCCGCATCAAGCGGAAGGGGTCGCCCATGCGCAACATCACAAAATGGGCAGCGGCGAGTGCAGATAGCGCCCATGATCATGAACGTGGCGGTACCCGCTTGAAAGCATTCTCCAAGATTCGGACAACTTGCTTCCTCACAGACCGTGTTAAGACCGTTGCTTCGAAGTTTCTTTTTTAACGCCGCGACTTGCGGCGTACCGGGAAGCTTTGATCGTATCCAGGCGGGTTTGCGCAATAATTCGTCACGTCGAGTCGGCTCGAACCTCACCGGTACCCGGGTCATTTTGCGTTCAGCAGTTAACTTTTCACCTGCAATCACCCGCTTCAATACCTTGGGCGATTGACTCATCGATAGGCTTCCATCGGCGGGCAAGTACATACCAGGTGTTTGTCGCCATATACGTTATCGACCCTTCCAACTGGCGGCCAGTATTTGTCGTGGCGTGCTGATTCGCTCGGGAAAAAAGCTGCTTTGCGGGTATATGCATGCGGCCAGTCGTCACTGACCAGTAACGGGTAGGCATGTGGTGCGTTCCGCAGCGGATTGTCTTGCCGATCAAATTCGCCATTTTCTACTTTTCGAATTTCATCCCGAATGCTGATCATGGCATCGCAGAAGCGGTCTATCTCTTCCTTGCTTTCGCTTTCTGTCGGTTCGATCATCAGGCTGTCATGTACTGGCCATGACATGGTGGGTGCGTGGAAGCCATAATCGACCAGTCGCTTGGCGACGTCTTCCACTGAAATGCCACTTGTTTCCTTCACCCCGGATAAGTCGACAATGCATTCGTGTGCAACCAATCCATTTTTACCGGTGTATACCACCGGGAAGTGTGGATTCAAACGGTGGGCAATGTAATTGGCATTAAGAATCGCGATTTTGGTTGCATGGGTTAAACCGTCGCCGCCCATCATGGTCATGTAAGCCCATGAAATCGGCAGAATACTGGCCGAACCCCATGGGGCAGCAGACACTGTACCGATGGTTTCCCGGCCACCGGCCGCAGGGTTTACACCTTCGACCATGGGATGATCTGGCAGGAATTGGGCGAGATGCGTCTTCACGCCGATCGGACCCATACCCGGACCTCCGCCGCCGTGGGGAATCGCAAATGTTTTATGCAGATTGATGTGCGCTACATCGGCGCCGATCTCGGCAGGTCGACACAGACCGACCAGGGCATTGAGATTGGCGCCATCCATATAAATCTGTCCGCCGCCCTTGTGAACGATGTCACAGATCTCGCGTATGGATTCCTCAAAGACGCCGTGGGTGGATGGGTATGTCACCATCAATGCGGCCAGATTGTCGCGATGTTTATCGACTGTTTCAGCGAGTGTTTCGCAATCGATGTTACCTTCGTCATCGCAGTCGATGAGCACGACTTTCATGCCGGCCATGACCGCGCTCGCAGGGTTAGTGCCATGTGCCGATGAGGGAATGATACAAACATTACGATGCGCGTCACCATTAGCCTTATGCCAGGCGCGTATACATAACAGACCGGTGTACTCGCCTTGTGAGCCGGCATTAGGCTGTAGCGAGATGGCATCAAAGCCGGTGACCTCGCACAACATACCTTCGAGTTCCTCGAAAAGTTGCTGATACCCTTGAGTCTGGTCGAGAGGAGCGAACGGATGCAAGGCGGTAAAGTCGCGAAAGCCGAGTGGTAACAACTCCGATGTCGCATTGAGTTTCATGGTGCAGGAACCAAGCGGAATCATGCTTCGTCCGAGACTGATATCCTTGGCGGCGAGCCGCCTCAGGTAACGCATCATCTCGGTTTCAGAGTGATACTTGCTGAATGCTTCATTGACCAGGAAACGACTCTCGCGAGCAAGCGAATCGGGTATGGCGTCTTCAACAGTCGCATCTATCTCATCGATATCAAGCGGAGCGCCGGCGTGTGTGCTGAATACCTTCCAGAGCGCATCCAGATTCTGTCGGCGGGTGGTTTCGTCGAAGGAAACGCTGACATGATCGGCATCCACCGCACGAATGTTTATATTGGATTCGCGAGCCCTTGCGCAGATGCGACCGGCTAACCCAGGTGCATGGACCAGAACGGTATCGAAATAATGTGAGTTGACGACTTTATAACCGTTCTGACCGAGCCCGGCAGCGAATATGCGAGCCATGCGGTGGACCCGTTGCGCGATGATGCGTATGCCGTCTTCGCCGTGATACATGGCATAAAGTGCCGACAGTACCGCCAGTAAAACCTGTGCCGTACAGATGTTCGACGTTGCCTTCTCGCGACGAATATGTTGCTCGCGTGTTTGCAATGCCATGCGCAAGGCACGATTGCCCTGGCTGTCTTTGGAAACACCGATAATTCGACCTGGTGTGGAACGTTTGTATGCTTCCTTGGTGGCGAAAAATGCGGCATGTGGTCCACCGTATCCCATGGGCACGCCAAATCGCTGGGTGTTGCCGACGACGATATCAGCACCCAGTTCCCCTGGAGGTGTTAACAAGGCGAGTGAAAGAATATCGGCGGCAACCGTGACCAGTGCTCCCTGTTCGTGGACTTTCGCAATCAGTTTCCGCGGGTCGTTGATTGCGCCGGTTGAAGCGGGATATTGCAATAGAACGCCGAAACATTCGTACTCGCCAGCGTCATTGTTTGTATCAATGAGTTGTATCTCGTAGCCGAGGGATTCAGCCCGGGTACGCACTACAGCAATAGTCTGCGGATGGCAGTCCTGATCGACCAGAAACACGTCGCTCTTGCTCTTTGATACCCGCCGTGACATGGCCATGGCTTCGGCTGCTGCCGTTGCTTCGTCAAGCAGTGACGCGTTGGCCAGTTCCATTCCGGTGAGGTCGACGACCATTTGCTGAAAGTTAAGCAGCACCTCCATACGGCCCTGGCTAACTTCGGCCTGATAGGGGGTGTAGGCGGTATACCAGTCAGGGTTTTCAAGCACGTTACGACGTATGACCGGCGGCATAACGGTGCCATGGTAGCCCGTGCCCAACATCGATACGAACACCTTGTTGCGATGACGCATCTGTCTTAAATAGGTACCGGTGCCGCGCTCCGATCGTGGCCCCGGTATATCGAGTTCCCGGTCGGTTCGTATTGTTGCAGGCACAGTCGCATCGATCAGTTGGTCGAGTGAACCCATGTCGAGTTCTGCCAGCATGGCTGCAACTTCTGCCTCGTCAGGTCCGATGTGTCGGCGTACAAAGTCGCCATGTTGTTCCAGATCGTAGATCGGCGCGTGTTTCTCTCTCATGATGCTTTTTGCACTTCCTTAATTATTCAAGACTGTTCAAATAGGCCTGGTAGGCCGATTCATCCATCAGGGAGTCGAGTTCGCTGTCGTCCGCGAGTCGTATTCGGTATAACCAGCCTTCGCCCGCCGGATCTTCATTGGTGGCTTGCGGATTATCGGCCAGGTCCTCGTTGACACTGGAAATGGTGCCGGACACAGGCGTTTTAACATCTCCCGCCGCTTTAACCGATTCGACCACCGCACAATCGTCTCCTTGACTGACTTCGGCGCCGACATCGGGCAGTTCGATATAAACCAGTTCGCCTAACTGTTCCTGAGCGTAATCTGTGATGCCGACGATGCCTTCACCGTCCTCATCGATTCGAATCCACTCATGGTCTTCGGTGAATCTGAAAGTACTCATAGGATTATCTCTGTTGTTGTTGTAGTGGATGTTGATAAGTAAAAAATTCAGCGCGCAAAACGCTGGGGAACAAAGGGGAGTTTATGAACTTCGACATCAATCGGTCGGTTTCGAACCCGTGCGATAAGTGCAGTGCCGGGTGTCGCCAGCCCTGTGTCGACATATCCCATGGCGACTGGTCCATTGACAGTCGGGCCGAATCCGCCGCTGGTTATAACGCCTATAACTTCACCCGCTGCATTTTCAAGGGGCGCGCCCTCGCGAACCGGCGCACGGCCCGTGGCGCGGATGCCGACACGGCTTCGGGCGGCTCCATTGGCCAGTTCATCGAGAATGACCGCTGCGCCAGGGAAACCGCCTTCACGTTCGCCACCTGCTCGACGGGCTTTTTGTATGGACCAGGCGAGGCGTGCCGCAACCGGTGTTGTGGTGGTGTCGATATCGTGGCCGTACAGGCACAGTCCCGCTTCAAGACGCAAGGAATCCCTGGCACCGAGTCCGGCCGGTGTGACCCCGGGATGCTTGAGTAGTAATCGTGCCAAAGTTTCGGCATGGTCGGCGGCAATGGATATCTCGAAACCATCTTCACCGGTATAACCTGATCGGGTCACGAAACATCGATCGCCGGTCAGATCGAAAAAACTGCCTTCCATGAATTTCAAGTCGGCAACGCCGGCGTTGAGTTCACCCAGCGCTTCGACCGCGCGTGGACCTTGCAGAGCGAGCAGAGCACGCGATTCAAGTGGTTCTATTCGACAATGGTTGCCGATGCTGGACTGCATGTGCACGGTATCCTCGGCCTTGCACGCAGCGTTCACTACCACGAAGAAGTCGGATTCTCTACGGGTGACCATGAGGTCGTCGCGAATGCCACCGACGTCATTGGTCAGCAGGCAGTAGCGTTGTCGAAATTCGCCAAGGTCGATTAATGCCATGGGCACCAACGATTCAAGCGCAGCACCGGCGTCATCGCCGGATACAACCACTTGACCCATGTGGGAGACATCGAAAAGACCGGCACCGGCGCGTGTCCTCAAATGTTCCTTGAGGATGCCGGTGGGATACTGCACGGGTAAATCGTAGCCGGCAAAGGGCACCATTTTGGCGCCAAGCTCTCGGTGCAGTGCATTAAGGGGTGTAGGTATGGGGGTATTAGTTGAATTCATGGGCCGAGACTATATCGAATGGGACAGTGATTTGGAATCGTCATAATCGTTTACAATCGCGCCATGAATGAAAAGAATAAACATCTTCGATACGATAACCCGCCGGTCATCGAAGTCTGGCGCGGGTCCTTTCTTGAATGCATCCATCGCGGCGCCGCCGTGGTGGTTGACCTGGCTGGCAATATCCTGTTCGAGGTCGGCGATGTGACGCGGCCAATCTATGCCCGTTCATCGCTCAAGCCGCTGCAGGCGCTGGCAATGGTTGAATCCGGCGCGGCGACACATTATCGACTCGATGGTGCACATCTGTCTTTAGCTTGTGCCTCCCATAACGGTGAAAAAGCGCATGTGGATCGGGTGATGAAATGGCTCTCGGCCATAGACGCCGATGAATCGACACTGGAATGCGGGGCACATTATCCACTGGATCAGCCTGCTCGCGACGAGTTGGTCTGCCAGGATCTAAAACCGCAGAGGGTCCACAACAACTGCTCCGGTAAGCACAGCGGGTTCCTGACTTTGGCACGATATTTAGGTATCGATCCGGTCGGTTATATCGAACCGAATCATCCACTGCAGCAGGAAATCACCCGCACTGTTGAAGAGACTTGCGACTATGCCCTTGGTGACGCTGAACCCGGTGTCGATGGTTGCGGCATTCCGGTCTACGGGATTCCTCTTTTTAGTCTTGCCAACGCATTTGCGGCCTTTTCGACCCGTGCGAATGGCGGAGATGTTCGCGCCAAATCACGCCAGGCAATTGTCGATGGCATATTGGAATATCCTTATCTCATAGCCGGGCGAGAGCGATTTGATTCGCGGGTCATAGAGGCGTCGCGGGGTGGAGCAATTGTGAAAACCGGTGCTGAAGGCGTTTTCATCGGCACGCTACTTGATGAAGGCATCGGTATCGCACTTAAGATTGACGATGGGGCAACCCGTGCATCGGAAGTGCTGATGGCAGAATTGCTGGCGCGCTTCAGCCGTAATCCTGTATTTGTCGAAGCGCTTGATGCCGAACGTAACATACCCATTAAAAATGCCGCCGGCCTTACGGTTGGCGCTGTTAGAGCAGCCGCGTTGTCAGTTTGAAGTTGGTCGATGCGGATATTGTGAATTATCGGGTGATTTGCACCGTTTAAAAGTCATCTGGAATACTGGATTCTCAAGCACGTGTTTTTACGGATTCTGTCGTCGATTGGCTTCCCCGCGAGATGACCGCAATGCCTGTGATCACCATGCACAGTGCAACCCAGGTAGACCATTGGAAGTGCTCGTTGAGAAACACGATTCCGAAGATGGCCCCCAACACCGGGATCAGGTAATTGACCTGTGACATTCGTCCCGCACCCAGGTTTTTTACCAGACGGAAGTAGAGCAGGGTGGCGAGTGCGCTCGGGAATAATCCGAGAGCAATAACCGTAATAATGGAAATGGTTGTCGGTTGCATGGTCAATGGTTGCTCAATCAGAAAAGCCAGCGGGACTGCCAACACTGCGCCGCAGGTTTGTGATCCGGCCGCCATCACCGGGCCGCTTAGTGTTGTGGTGCGTCGAATGAACACCGTGGTCACGGCGTAACATAGCGCACCACCGAGAACGGCCAGTTTTGCAAGAGTCGACGTAGTCAAGCCACTGAGAGAGTCGACTCCGACCAGTATGACAACGCCTGTGAAGCTGATGGCCACACCGATTCCCTTGCGCAATGTGAATGGTTCATCAGGTATCAGCAAGTGAGCGAGAACGAGTGTTGCAACAGGCATTACACCCATCAGGATAGCGGCCATGCCACTATCGACGGTCTGCTCACCGTAGCCGATAAGAAAGAACGGCAGAATGTTTCCGGTCACGCCGATGACGGTAAACTTTACCCAATCGATTGGCTCGCGAGGCAGTCTGCCGCCCGTGGAATACAGGAAAAGGACGAGGATCACAGCGGCGATGGCTATGCGTGATGCAGCCACGGTCCATGGCCCCACTTCGATGACTGCAATTTTGATCAGCAAGAATGAACTGCTCCAGATAACGCCGAGCACAAGGAACAGGGTATAGTCGATTAGACGACTATCGGTTGCATTGATGTGATGTTGAAGTTGCAAGATATTAATCCATAATATGCAAGGTTGATTTGCTGCATATTGCAGCTCGCACGAATGATCGTTTGCCGTTTGCGCTGACCTTAGGTTGTCGGCACGGCTTAAACCAAGCTGATTACGCCATAGAATGATACACAAATATTCAAGAGTTTCCGGGGTTGCGTCCATCCTTGCTGAAGATGAAGAACCACCGTATGAATTGATTAACATTGAGGGTCGTTCACCCATCGTCATTACCTGTGATCACGCCAGTAACCGGATTCCTCGTTCGCTCGATAATCTTGGCCTGCCGGCGTCCTCACTTCGGGAACATATTGCCTGGGATATTGGTTGTGCGGCCCTGTCGAGGCGATTGTCGGCACTGATGAATGCACCGGCGATACTCGGTGGATTTTCACGCCTCGTAGTGGATCTGAATCGTCATCTGAACGACCCTTCCTCTATCCCGGAGATTAGCGACAATACGCCCGTGCCTGGCAATCAGGGTATTGATCGCACTCATGCAGCACAGCGGGTCGAAGAAATTTTTCTGCCATATCACACGGCCTTGAGTGCATTGCTGGCCGAGGTGCATGCCACTCAAGGCGTGCCGGTTATATTATCGTTGCACAGCTTTACTCCGCGATGGGCTAACTTCGAACGTCCCTGGCATGTGGGTGTGTTATGGAATCGGGATGGGCGAATCGCACATCCATTGATCAAAAACCTGCGACACAATCCTGATCTGTGTGTAGGTGACAACCAGCCCTATCATGCGCGGGAGCCAGTGGGGTATGGCATGGACGTTCACGCCGAAGGCAATGGTTATCCTCATGCATTACTCGAGATTCGTCAGGATCTTCTGTCAACGCCCGAAGGCATCGATCACTGGGCTAATCTGCTGTTTGATGCGCTGTCAGATGTCCTTAATGACAAGTCGATTTATCAGCAGGTGGAGTTCGAGTCATGATTAAAGAACCAGGATTCACCATCGGAATTGAAGAAGAATATATGGTGGTGGATCGCAAGACACGTAACCTGATTCGGGAGGCACCAGAAACGCTGATAGAGGAATGTCGTGAACGTCTGGGCGATCTGGTCACGCCTGAGTTCCTGCAGTGCCAGATTGAAGTAGGTACGCCAGTGTGCGCAAGCATTGCTGAGGCCCGTGAACATCTTGTCTTCTTAAGACGTAATGTCTCGGAGGTGGTTGAAGCTCATGGCCTCGCACTGATGGCTGCGTCGACTCATCCGTTTGCCCGTGAGGGGCGCCAGCAACACACGCCAAAGGAACGTTACGATGCGCTTGCGAAGGACTTGCAGCAGGTGGTTCGTCGATTAGCTATCAGTGGTATGCACGTACATGTCGGTATCGAAGATGACGACCTTAGAATCGATCTGATGGCGCAGGTCAGCTACATTCTGCCGCATCTTTTGGCATTGTCCACTTCATCGCCTTTCTGGAGTGGTCACGATACCGGGCTGAAATCCTATCGAATATCGATATGGGATGAACTGCCTCGAACCGGGTTACCGGAATCATTCGAGAGTTTTCCAGAATATCGACGCCATGTAGATGTTTTATGTAAGGCCGGAATTATCGAAGACGCCACCAAAATCTGGTGGGACATTCGTCCCTCGGAACGCTTTTCCACTCTGGAGATGCGCATATCCGATGTGTGCACCCGCCTCGACGACGCACTATGCGTCGCCTCCCTGTATCGCTGCTGGCTGCGAATGCTTTACCGGTTGCGTCGCAATAATATGAAGTGGCGGCGCTATGCTCGCATGCTGATTGAAGAGAACCGCTGGCGGGCGCATCGCTATGGAATAGATGAAGGATTGATCGATTTTGGTCGTGGCGAAACGGTGCCCTATCCTGAACTGTTTGAAGAGATGCTCGATCTGATCGATGATGATATCGAATTTTTTAATTGTCGCGCCGAAGTCGAACATGGACGTAACATCATTACTCGCGGCACCAGCGCGCATCAACAACTCAACTGTTACCGGGACGCTATCAACGCCGGTGCGTCAGTTCGTGAGGCACTTGCTGCGGTGGTTGATTTAGTCGTTGTCGAGTCCCTGTCGGGAATCACCGAGATAAGTCTGGAAGGCGTCGAGGCTTGATAGAAAAATATCAGTGGTTTTCCGCATCGGCACCCGCACGGTCGACATGTAGTTAATCAGATCCTTGCCTTCTCGCAATAGTTTCGAGCCACGATTAAAAACTTCGTTATTGAGTAGATTATCAGCGTTGTCTTCGCGTCGGGGAAGATGCTCGATCAACCGATCGCCAGTGACAACATATTCAGGCCATATTGCGAAAAAATCCGGATCGTTTTTCATTATCTCTGTGTAACGCTTGGCAACGTCGGCATATTGATCAATTCGTTCAGAGATACCTGCAAACAATTCAAGTGGTGAAAACACGTCGATCAGGCGAGTTGCCACTTCATCGATAGTTCGAAGTGCCTGGGCAATCTTGATATAGCGACTCTCGTAATAATCCTTGATAGACAAGGTGAATACCTTGAGTGGTTCACCCCACAATTCGTCAATACCCTCCTCGCCACTGACATGTCGAACCTGGGCGCCAAGTTCCAGCGCTTCGCGAAAACATTTGCCGCATTCACGTAGCAGTTCGTTATCACGTTGGATAGATATACCTTTCTCTTCCATCTCCACCACACTGGTAAAAATATCGGTGGCACGATTAAACAGGGCTCCTGCAAGCATTGCCGCATTGACCCGTTTCTTGTCCGGGTCATGCTCTCTATCGTAGTACTCGCGCGCCTGTTTTAAGCGTATGCCCGGTGTGTTGATACCCGGTTCGCTATGGTGAAAAGTCCTGCGCGTCAGTGCATCGAGGAGGTCACGACGCGCTCTGTAAGTATCTTCCGGTTCGTAAAATCTTATCCAGTAACCGTCATAGAGAATACACTCGTGACCGTCGATCACTTTGCGTGGACGGGTATCGAGATTGGTCGTCATGGTTTTGTTCACTCAACAACCCGGGTTTCGCTGTGGTTCAAAATCAAGTTAACTTTCCAGGTAGCTAATACAATTTTGGTGGTGAGCTCAAATAGTTCAACCGTTGTGGACTTGCTGTGTCAAATCGAATAAAGCTAACCCAACTGCAATCCGCATCAATGGCGATGATGACAACGAAGTTGATTTAACCTTAGTGTGACGAATTTCCCACAACTTTATCAGCACCCGAATTACACGTTGGTCGTAGTAGAAGGCGAAACAACAAGAGTACGCCAGAACGTCCAAGGATACCGAATTGTACGGCAAGTTGTCGGTGGTGTTAATCCGTATGACGAATAAGTACAAGCGTGCAATACTGTACGGCGATCAGACAGGTGCCATTAATATGCGCTTTAGTCACAACGATTCACTTTTTCGCTGAAAATAATCATGTACATTGCGTGCTCGATTGACATCAAGTGGACGTCTCGATTAGTTGACTGGTAAAGCTTTTAAACCACCTGAAGTCAAGTAATCGCGGTTGGAAATTCAAGATACGTGTTGGAAGTTAAAGCAATTGGAAGCCACGAATAATCCCGGTGCTGGTCGGGTACGGACCGCACTTGTCGCCAATGGTTCGATGTTTGCAACTACCGTATTGCGTACGCTCATTGAGGCATCATCGATCGACCTTAAGTTGCTTATCTTGTCGAGGGAATCGAATATCACTCACGGTGCTGGAAGTGGGAATCCTCCGATACCCCCGGTGCGTGTTACCGGTTCCGGCACAATGGTCGACCTCGCCAGGGATAATTGTATTGGAGTGGCTGCATACAACGGTGGTTCCGCTCTGACGACCGCGTCGTTTGAAGAGCCTTTCGATTTTATTCTAGTTGCTTGCTGTGCCGAATGGATTGCCCCGGAAATAGCAGCGCTGGCAAAACATGCATGCCTGAATCTGCACCCTTCATTACTATCACGCTATCGCGGCCCAGAGCCAATTTTCTGGCAGCTTAAAGCAGGCGAAACCAATACAGGCATCAGCTTGCATCATATCGAAGTTCGAATGGATTCAGGGCCGGTTGTCGCTATGCACCGTGTTGCTTATCCATCCGGTGCGAGCGCGGATGAGCTGGATCAATTGCTGGCACGGGCAGGGGCCAGTCTTTTCATTCAGGCAATTGCTCGTTGGCGGGATTCAAATTTCGAATTACCCGTCGTGCAACAGGACGAGTCCATGGCGTCACAACAATCCTATGCCGATGACCAAGATTTTCTGGTGCCGGTTACCTGGTCCGCACAACGTGCATTCAACTTTATTCGTGGTGTTCGTGGTGGACCCTTTACCATTACCAATGGGACTCATCGTTTATTGGTGGATCGTGCAATGCGACTGGAATCTGATGGTGAACCAGGTTGCCCGTACTACATGGATGGCAATCAAGCTGTTATCGGGTTTAAAGACGGCACACTGCATCTTCGATGCTGCAAGTGAACCAGATTAATGTGTAATCCCCCCATTTATGACTGCACCTGGAAGCAGTCATCAGTCAGCAAGCGCTAACTTCTGTTTCGGGGTTATTCAATCTAACGCCATATTCGGACGCTCGTTATTGTACTTACCATTAAATTTCTTCCTGAATCTAATGACGCTAATTGGTCAAAGAACTGAAAGTTCGCCTAACCCCAATGTGGAATATGGTCGGTCGATGATTCTGGTTGCCATTAGCATCCCTTGGGCCAGAGTCGCTTAAGGCCTGTCTAACCCCTGCTACTACCGACCAATCCTTATCTACCATATAAGTCGATTCGAAAACACCAACCAATGTTGTCCCAGTTTGTCTATCGTTGTCCACCCGAACCTGGGTGACACCCATTGATTCAAAGATCCCGGTAGATTTAGCTTTAAACTTTTCGCGATACAGCCCGGCTCCAATTCCCAGTGTCCACTGCTGAGTAAATGGCCGGTTATAGGTTGCAGTAAAGCCAATAGTTTCCACTTTAAGATCATCAATGCCCGTCAACTGTTCTTGTTCCCCGGCGATGGTCCTATTGTTAACTGCACGACCACGGTAATGACTCTGACCGTACTCGATCCCGATTCGGACAAAGTCATTGCCGGGGTTTTTCATGGGTAGCTCCCATCCTGCGCCAATATAGAAATTAGTATCGCTATCGTCCACCGATTTGCTTAAATTGGTATAACCTTGCTGATCCAAGACGTCGATCGCGGCGTTGACGGAGCCAGTCAGAACATCTGAATGAGTATTGGCGAAGCCAATTCCAGCATCCAATCGCGTTGTGCCCCACCACTCGCTGCCCGTGTTATTCGGGACGGCTGCAGTCGATGTAGCACCAATCCCCGTGGCGCTAATGAGATTAATTATCTTTCCGCCCTCAAATTCCAATATAATTTTTTCTTTCTTTAGACCAGAGCCTTTTGGGTAAGTAATTTCGGCCTCATACTTACCCTCCTTAGCGCTTTTTGAGCTATCGGTTTCATCGGATTCATCAGCAGGCAATAGTGATGCTTCACCAAATTTATCCGATATCAACAGAATAAATTCCTTGTCATTATCATCTTCATCTTCAACCAGAAGAAGTTCGATTTTTGCCCCTTTTATTGGGTTTCCACTACTATCCTGTAATGAAAGCGTACTGTCATAGCTTTTCACCAATGCGAACGCGCTGATGGGCCAAATGGCAAGGACGGAGATAAGTACGTATAGCTTGGTTATTTTTGACATAATCATTTCACCATCGAATTGAGCGGTTCCACATTCCCAAGCAATTAGCCGAGAGTTAGCAAGAAACGCACTTCCCGCTTCTTACCATTCTCGTGTCGAGTTGTAAGGCGTAGCGTCCACTGCTTGGCTCCCTTGAAATTGCGCGTTTCAATATCAACCAATATACCATTTGAAACCGGTTGTGTGATCTTACTGCCGACCGACTTCCATTTGGACGGTGTGTCGCCTTTACCTAGTTCTACCACAGCAGACTTGAACTTGTCGGCCAGGGCACTACCAAGTACCCGTATCGCCTTGCCACTCGATACCAGTTCCACACCATCGATCGAGGATTCGATAAAAAACCTGGGATCAGCAGACAGAGCTGCAGCCGCATCCAGCAATCCATAGCCGGTAAACTGATCCACACCAGGTGTTTCGATATCTCGTGCAGACTGCAAAATCATGCGTTTAACCTGGGTGGCCGTCAGCTTCGGATTTATCGAGAAAAGCAAAGACGCTACACCAGCTACATGAGGGGCAGCAAAGGAGGTACCAGTGGCGTGGTAAAGAATTCTTTCTGGACCAACGATGTTACTGCCGGGGCTGTAGTTATCATCAGCAAAAATCATCGGGTCTGTATGGCGTGCACGAAGCGATAAAATCTCACTGCCTGGCGCGACAATATCAACTGCGTCACCCCAGTTGGAATATCTGGCATGCGTATTGCCAGCCGAAACAGCGGCAACTGTGACTACGCCATTAAGACCGGCCGGCCAGAATTCTGCGGTGTCCTTAGCCTGATTACCGGCAGCTACGACCACGAGCACACCATTATCATTAGCGAAACGTACCGCGTCGTACTCCACTTCTGAAAACTCTTCTCCTCCCAGGCTGACATTAATTACCCTGGCACCCATAGAGACCGCGTAGCCAATGGCTGCAGCCAAATCCACACTATTACCATTGCCCTGATAATTCGTCACTTTAATTGGCAGCAATTTCGCCCATGGGTTAATACCGGCAATACCTATACCATTGTCGGTGGTGGCACCGATTATCCCGGCTACCAGGGTGCCATGACCATTGGCATCTTGAGTATTATTATTATCACTAACAAAATTCCAGCCATAGACATCATCAACAATCCCATTATCATCATCGTCTAAAGCATTGTCGGCAATTTCTTCGGTATTTATCCATATGCGATTCCGCAGGTCTGGATGTGTAAGGTCAAGCCCGCTATCTATAATGGCCACTATGGTGGGTGATGCCTGTTCCGGCCACAATCCCGAACCTTTAATTGAAAATCCTATAGTACTTAAACCCCACTGATCTTCCAGGCCATCTCTAATACTGCCTGTCGATGAGAAATAAGTATCACTGGGGTTTGCTGGCATCTGTGTACTGCGGGCTTTTCCTGTCTCGCCCGTTTTATTGTCTTCCGGTTTAGATCCTTTTTCCGACGGAGTAAATCCATGGGTAAAGAATTCGTATCGGTAAGAAGCACTAAGACCATTTTTTAACTTTTTATCAGCCTTGATCGCAGTATCATTGGGCGGGTCAGTGGGTGTTTTTAATGATTTAAGAGCGTCGCTGAAAATTTTGTCAGGGTTGTACTCAACCTCAATTTTGAATTCATCATCAAGCGCGCCTTGTTCCTGCCAGTATTTCTTAAGTGATTCTGGTGAAACTTTGTATTCCAAATCTCCCGTTCTCTTGTTGAAATGAATCCAAACTTGAATGCGTTGGTCAGCATTTGCGTCAGCCTGATTCAAAATTGGAAGTTGTTTCAAGTCAGGGCAAAATTTAGTCTCAAGTGCTTCTAATTCTGCTTTTCGATTTGTCAGTTCATTTAAAAATTCGTTCTGGCGTTTAACCCTTTTTGCCCTCTCCTTCGGTAATTCGTCAATACTGAAATTGTGAAACTCATCCACGTTTTGGCCTACCCAATTGTTAATTTTCTCTGCTTTCTCAACGCATTCAAAACTCTTTTTGCATCGTGTGCTGACAAATAGTGCTTCAGAAGGCAAATATGATCCGGTTGGCGAAACCGAACCAAATTTCTTTTGTAGTTCTGCCGGGATTGAGACGATTTCCGTATGATTAAAAATACACTTCAGCCAATTTATCCATACCTTCTCAAGGCCCGACTCAACCTTTTCCAAATCAAGTTGCAGAATTTCTTTTTTATTAGTGTCCGTAGCGTTACGTACTTTGTTCTCCAGATCATTGATTTGCTCATGATGATATTTCAGTGCATCAGCAACTGGCTGACAAGTTTCCGGTATACGGCTTGGATCAGTCTCATAGGTATTCAGGACTGCCTCAATTGCAAGCAAATAGAGTTCGGCAGGATACAGATCGAAATTATTCTGTGCATAGGTCGGCGGCGCAGCAGGCGCAATAAATACTACCAGCATCAGTAGATAATTTCGAAAACAATATCTAGTCATCTGGCAACCTGGCATCGCCGAGATCTTTAAGCTATTTATTCGCATATCTATTACCCATCCAGGTACTATACTAACTGATGTCCACTATAGTGCTAGTAGTCAGTGATGTGGTTAGTTCCATTTGACTGTGCCATCAATTTCCGGGATTTTTAAAGAGTTGGTTCGTTTTATGTTTGTTTTTTAATAGATCGATGTTTTCTGAAGATATAAATTGTTCGTCTGGAATTTCCGGATTGATGTACTTCCAACATTCGTGTAATTAACAACCAATGTCGCTTTAGTCATTGCTTGAGTGTAACAATTGGTCGTGGGAATGACTGCAAAGAGTTTAACCGTCCTGTGTCTGATTTGTTCAAAGCCAATTTTCTAACATTATTAGCTCAAGTTCCAATTTCTAAAGATAAGGGTTCTATCAGGCGCCCTCGAGTTCTTCCCAGCGTTTGTATGCCCTGGATAAAGCAGATTCCTTATCTTCAAGTTCCCGATTTGCCTTGGCTACCTGGTCAGTTGGTTTGGTATAAAAGTCAGGGTGTGACAAAGTGTTATGTAGCTCGCTGATATCAGTTTCGAGTTGTTCGATGAGTCCCGGCAATTTCTCAAGTTCTAGCTTGAACTTGTAACTCAATCGTGGCTGCCTGGTTGTTACTTTTTTAAGGGTTTCACCCGAACTGGTTTTGCTGTTATTCGGATCCACAGATTGTTGTGCAATTGTTGCCCGTCTTACACGCTCATACTCGGTGTAACCTCCTTCGTATGCAGCGACATGGCCACTGCCATCCAGATGAAGCATTGAAGTGGTGACATTGTCTATAAATGCACGATCGTGGCTGATCAATATCAATGTGCCATCGAAATCCAGCAAAATTTCTTCAAGCAACTCCAACGTCTCAATATCAAGATCGTTGGTGGGTTCGTCCATTACCAGCAAATTGAAGGGCTTTGAAAACAGCCGCGCCAACATTAGCCGGGCACGTTCGCCTCCTGAAAGCCGATGTATTGGTGCACGAGCTTTTTCCGGCGTAAACAAGTAGTCTTTCATGTAACTGATAATATGCCGCTGACCCTTTGGACCCTCTACAAATTCACGACCACCGGCTACGTTATCCGCTGCGTTCAATGATTCGTCCAGATGTGCGCGATGTTGATCAAATTCAGCCAGTTCAATCTTAGTGCCGGTTGTAACCGTGCCGGATTGTGGTGTCAGTTTCCCAAGCATGAGATTGATCAAGGTCGTCTTGCCGCTGCCGTTGACACCGGTGATGCCAATGCGGTCGCCACGCATGATTCGAAAACTGAATGAGTTGATCAGCGGTTTATCGTCATAGCTGAAGCTGACATTATCGAGATCCAGTACAATCTTCCCCGAAGTTGATGATTCGCGAATGCTTGCCCTGGCGCGGGCCTCGGTTCCACGATCGCGTTGGTGTTGTCGACGCATTTCCTGAAGACGCCGCACCCGCCCTTCATTTCGTGTACGACGTGCCTTGATTCCACCTCGGATCCACGCTTCTTCTTCATCGAGCACTTTGTTGAATTGTGCTCGTTCGCGTTCTTCAGTCTCGATTCTCGCCTCACGCTGTTGAAGGTAGCGTCGATATCCCATGCGGCCGTGATGCAACACACCGCGATCTATCTCCACCACTTCGCTCGCTACGTTATCAATAAACCTTCTGTCGTGACTGATAAACATCACAGACAGGCCGGGCGACTTTAACCAGTGTTCCAGCCACTCGATGGCATCGGTATCAAGATGGTTTGTCGGCTCATCCAGCAATAACAAATCCGGACTTCCAGCAAGTGCCCGGGCAAGCAGGGTACGGCGTTTCATCCCGCCGGAAAGCGATGCAAAGCTGGTATCCGGGTCGACCGATAGACGATCCAGAATTTTACGTGTAGACAGATCACCGGCATGCCCACCCGTGGCGATTTCTATTGCGCTGCCATCACTTGAATCGATGGTATTGCCATCAATGCCAAAGCCGACCTCCTGGGAAAGCCAGCCGATTTTGAGGCCAGGCATGATGCGGCGGGCTCCGTCATCCGCAATCATTGCGCCAGCAAGTAGTTTTAATAGCGTGCTTTTTCCAGAACCATTTCGGCCCAGCAGGCAGATACGTGCGCCGTGTTCAATAACAAGGTTGCCACGTTCAATAATCGGTGGACCACCGAATCCGAGTTCAATATTTTGTAGTTCGACCAGCATGTAGTTGTTTTCAACCGTAAATTCAGTGGAGTCGTCTTATAATGACCCGGTTAGCGATCAGGCAGGAGTATGTGATTAAATGAGTGAAGAATTTCGGACCGGATAATAGCAAGAGCATGGCCACATTCGACAGCCTTCAAATGACAAGACAGTTAGTGTCTTACGATACGGTGTCTCGCGACAGCAATCTGCCGTTAATAGAATTTACCGAGAACTGGCTCGTTGACAATGGGATTGACAGTTTTCGTATCAGCAGTGATGACGGTACCAAGTCGAATCTGGTGGCGTCAATTGGGCCTGCCGAGGCGGATGGAATCATCCTGTCCGGGCATACGGATGTTGTCCCGGTAGATGGTCAGCCATGGTCGGCCGATCCATTCGCGCCATGGGTGGATGAGGGCAGGTTATACGGTCGAGGCACCTGTGACATGAAGGGATTCATCGCTGTGGCGCTGGCTGCCGTGCCACGCATGACGAATCTGAAGCGACCGATTCATCTGGCGCTTTCCTATGATGAAGAGGTGGGTTGCAAGGGTGCGCCGAGAATGATCGACGCAATTCGCAGAAAATTACCGCCTTGTCGCGCGGTGGTTATCGGCGAACCCACCTGTATGCAAGCGGTTCGGGCACACAAGGGAATTGTTGCCTTGAAGACTACCGTAACCGGCTACGAAACCCATTCCAGCCAGACGCATCGCGGTGTCAGCGCGGTCATGACGGCAGCGAGACTTGTTAGCTACCTCGACACCATGGCGACGACAATCGCCCATCAAACCCATAACGATAACGGTTTTGAGCCGCCATACACCACGGTACACGTTGGTATTATTCGTGGTGGCACCGCCATCAATATCATTTCCCGGGAATGTGAATTCATTTGGGATATACGGGCGATGCCACAGGACAATCCACAATCCCTGATCGATGAATTCGAAACTTTCTGTCGCGATGAGGTATTACCTGAACTCAAGCGTCGTCATTTTGCAGTCGCTATCGATACTCAAATTCTCGCCAATGCACCCGGGTTCGAAGTATCTGCCGACAGCTATGCGGTGGAAATGGTGCAGAGACTGACCGGGATAAAGGCAACACAAAATGTTTCCTATGCTGCCGAAGCGGGACAGTATCAGGCGGCCGGACTCGCCTCGGTCATTTGCGGACCGGGTTCTATCGATCAGGCACATCAGCCTGATGAATACCTTGAGCTAAGCGAATTACAGGCTGCCGAACATCTCATCGATGAGATTATCGAGATGCAATCTTAAAAACGCAGTTCGAAAGTCATAAGCTTTCGGTATCAGTTACCCCACCCAATTTGCATACGCAAGTCTCTCGCGACATGCTCCTGATCAAGCTTGAGAATTGAATTTCCTGAGCTCAGCTACACCCGTTATCCCAAGCCGTTTGTCGGTCCACTGGTCGGAGTTTTCGAGACTAATACTGAAACTCGAATATAACTTAATAGAAACCAGTAACTAACTGAATAATAAAAATAGTATGGATATTTTATATAAAGCCTAATCAGCTTGCCTGTCGATCTGAGACAATAATCCGACTACGTTGTGTGGTACCGTCTAACTATCAATTTTCATCCCGACTTGTGATCCACTATGACTCAAATATTTGAAGAGCTGAACAATCAGCATAAAAACATCGTCACACTTATTCATATGATTGAAAATCAGATTGACCGCGTTGCAAATGAGGAGATGCCTAACGTTTCGTTACTGCTGGATATCATGCAATATCTGACCCGTTATGTGGATGTATCCCATCATCCTACAGAGGAATTATTGATTGCCCGCTATGAACAAAGTGAAGCACCGGAAAATCATGAGGTTCACGAGTGCAAGCTCCAACATCGCCAGCTTCTTGGATTGGGACGGGAATTCCTGGCCATTGTCGAAGCCGTTCGCGAAGAACAACTGGTAGAACGGGTTGAGTTCGAACGGGTTGGTCGGGAATTTATCCAGAAACAACTCGACCATATCGACCTGGAAGAAGGCAAGGTGTTCCCTGTCCTCAAAAAATCACTCAATAAGAAAGCGTTGAAGGAAGTTCGTGAAGAACTCGCTCAAAGCAAGGATCCATTGTTTGGTGATATTGTCGACAAGGAATATCAGAAGTTATACGACTATATAATTCGCAGCGCGTGAGGTGGGATCACACGCTGTTGAACATCGTTTGTTCAAGAGTAGTTTTTAAAATTTCCGGTTAGCCGGCGAAATAGCGAGCCAGGAAATCCTTGAACGGTTCTAACTGGGCTTCCTCGAGGGCGCGAGTTTGCGCTCGCGAGGCTTCAGCCTCATGAACCAGCTTTTGCTCGGTATCCGGGCTGAGCTTCTTCTCAAGGAAGTATTCCTGGTGATTGCCTGCGGTTCGCATGGCATATTCAAAATATGCCTCGTTGTGGCTACTCATCTCTTCGATAATCCGAGCTGAGGGCGTGCTGTCAGGCTGATTGATCTTATCGCGTTCGCGGTGCACCACGTCGGCGTGGCCGCCACCAGCATGTCGATCCATCAGGTCGGCGACTTGCTCAATGCCGTCAAGTACGCGTAACGCTTCCTCTCGAAACGGACGTTCTGCACCACGAAGAAACAGGCGAGTTTCATCGGCGCGGCCCTGGGTTACCGTCATATCACGATTATGTGCAATCTCGATTTCTTCATCGTGATTGATCGGCGGGCTTGGTTCGAGCAGGCAGTACACAAGAAAGGCATCCAAAAAACGAATCGTGTCGGCGTCGATGCCGATCGGCGTGAACGGATTCAGATCCATAATTCGCACTTCGATATATTCCACACCGCGGGATGCAAGTGCGGTAGTTGGTTTTTCCATCGGGTTTATCGTGCGTTTCGGGCGTATAACCGAATAGAATTCGTTTTCGATTTGCAGGATGTTGGTGTTGAGCTGCTGATATTCGTCATCGACGACAACACCAATTCTCTCGTAGGGCGGGTAGTTCTGTTCAGTCGCCGCACGCAGTGTTCGTACGTAGTCTTCAACCGAATTGGTACAAACATGAATGTCCGATTGGGCACTATTCTGGTAGCCAAGGCGGCTCATGCGTAAAGTTGTTCCATGGGGCAGATAGAGGCTGTTTTTGCCAAATGGCGTCAGGGTATGATCGCGTCCTTTGACGAAACTTCGACAGACCGCTGGAGCACTGCCGAACAGGTAAAGTACCAGCCAGCAGTGCCGATGAAAATTGCGAAGCAAATCAAAGTAACGAACCGAAGCGCTACCGCCATTATTGTCTGAGGAATTGAAAAAATGATCCGGCAAGGAGAAGTTATAGTGAATACCGGCAATGGTTTGCATTAATCGACCATAACGATTGCCAAGTCCCCGCCTGTAAACATGTTTCATGAATCCGGTATTGGAAGTGCCGAAATCAGCAATTGGAATACTGCTATCGCCTTGCAATATACAAGGCATGCTGTTAGTCCACAGAATCTCATCACCCAGATTATGGTAGGTGAAGATGTGCAGGTCGGCGAGAAACTCGAGCATTGAGTCAATGTCATCATGCACCGGCGTGATGAACTCAAGTAGTGCCTCGGAATAGTCAGTTGTGATTGAACTGTGACTTAAGGCAGAGCCAAGTGCATGCGGATGTGGCGTGGCGGCGATGACGCCGTCGAGACCGACTCGCAGACTTTCCTTCTCTAATCCCCGGCGAATCCCGCCAAGTGTTTCGGCGGCACCGCTGCGCTCAAGGTTGTTGATCGCTGTTTCAAGTTGATCTGTCACGCATGGATCCTCAAATGCTCCCGTGATTGTTAAAACAGATCCGCCCGGTATGGGTGAGTCTGTGCGACGCGCATTGTATCCCGAGCGAGACGACTTGAGGGCAATGAATCTGTATTCATTTGACGTTGAGCGAACATGACAGTTGGTATCGGTAACGCTGATCGGCGAGAATGAATGGTCACAGATTCAAGGCTTAAGCAGGAGGCATCCATGTGGTTCAGGAAAACGATGATTGTACCGACCAGCGGACGCAGTACAGTGAGCATCACTGAAGAGGTAGCCGCGCTGGTGCATCAGAGCGGGGTAGGCGCGGGGCTCTGCCATCTCTTCAATCAGCATACCAGTGCGTCGCTGGTGTTGTCGGAAAATGCTGATCCGGCTGTCCGTCGCGATTTTGAAACATTTCTCGCTGCCACAGTGCCGGACGGGTCAACTCGATACAGTCACGACCAGGAGGGCGACGACGACATGCCAGCCCATATCCGGACGCTCCTGACAGGAAGTGACCTGACCATTCCCATCGACCACAATCGCATGATGCTCGGTACCTGGCAGGGCATTTATCTCTACGAACATCGTACCGCGGCGCATCGTCGTTCGGTGGTGGTGACCGTATTCGGAAATTGATGGATTCAGTCGTCGATCGGTACACGAAAGCCAAGTTCGCCAAGGCATTTGTCACAACGCTCACGCCACATATGCTGTAACGATTCGTTCGTTCGCTGGCGCAATCCGAATCTCAGATACAAATCGAGTCGATCCGAGTCGGCTCGGCCAAAGGTATCGGCGACACGTGGATGCCAGTAATTGACCGATTGTTGTAACGTGTCAATATCGCCTTCAACGGCGATGAGGTTTTTAACTCCCTTTATGCCAAGTTCTGCATGATGATTCTCGATCGGGAGGATCTTCGAAAAGGCATCGCCGAGCGGTTGATAGGAACACTCGATCATCTCTTCCAGTTGCACCACCGTGGCTAGCCCCATTAATACATTCATAACGACTGAGTCGCCCCAGCCTGTGAATGGATAGTGAAAAACATTAAGACGCATATCACCGTCAATGCGTTTGGTTCCGAGGTCGCAGTCGCGTTCCAGTCGATCTGACCACGGATGCTGATTAACATAACGTGAGCTGTTGGCACCGAAGGTTTCCATCAGCTTGAGAACGCGCTCAGCATTGGCAAATTTCTCAAGCACCATACGTGCCGCGACAATTCTACCGGTAAGCCCGGGTGCATCATTGATCCGATCGGCAAAGCCAGCAGCACCGGCCATCTCGGAATCAACAAATATGGCCATCAGCTTCAAGATCTCACCACGATATCGAGGCGGTGCATTGTCGGGGGAACCAATTTTCCCGCCAGCCGCCAGATAAGCTTCGATGTCCATGTCATGACTCATTATTTGCGACCCCTATTCGTCATAGTCAACGACTACTGAATCGGTGACCGGGAAACTCTGGCAAGTCAGTATGTAGCCACGCTCGACTTCGTAGTCTTCAAGCGAAAAATTTGCGTCCATGTCGACTTCTCCTGACTTCAGCAGTGCGCGACATGTCGAACAAACGCCACCCTTGCAGGCAAATGGTAATTCAATTCCGGCGTTGAGCCCGGCATCGAGAATCGATTCGTGGCCTTTGATAACTGACAGCTCCCGGCGTCGTCCGTCAATGACGAGTGTGACGTTACAAGTATCATGGTCATCATGATTAACTGATTTGGTTATCTCGGATTCTGCGTTTGCATCATCTGATTGATCGGCAGTTGTTGTACGTCGTCTGCCGGGGCTTGCAAATAGTTCAAACTTTATATTGTGCTTGTCGATACCGGATGACTTCAGTGCTTCGGCTGCTGCGAGCATCATCGCTTCGGGTCCGCAGATGAATGCCTGATCCACATATCCCGGATGAACCCAGTGTTTGAGCAGCTCAGTGCATTTTTGTTGGTCAAGAATGCCGTTGAACAGTTCGATATCCTGATGTTCACGGTCAAGTATGTGAACAATCTGAAGTCGATCGATATAACGATTTTTCAGGTCTTCAAGTTCTTCGCGAAACATGATGGTGCCTGAGGCCATATTGCCGTAGAACAAGGTGAAGGTGCTGGCTGGTTCAACAACAAGCGTCGTCTTGATAATTCCAAGAACCGGTGTGATACCACTGCCGCCAACGATTGCGAGGTAGTGTTTGCTCTGGTCGGGATAAAGTGGAGTGAAAAACCCCCCCGCAGGTGTCATCGATTCAATCACGTTACCAGGTTTCAGGTGATCAGCCACCCAATTGGAAAAAATTCCGTCTTTAACCCGCTTTATACCGACACGCAGGGGTTCGTTGATTGATGCACAGATGGAGTAGGAGCGTCGAACTTCCTCACCATTAATTACTTGTCGCAAGGTCAGATATTGGCCTTGCGTGAATCGAAACACCTCGGCATCTTCTGCTCGTGGGGCAAGGGTGACGACAACGGCATCGCGAGTAGTCGACGTCATGTCCGTAACGGTCAGTGGATGAAAGTGAGGCATGATCTCAGCTTACCCATACTGTTTGAATCACAGGCATTTGAAATAATCGAATGGTTCAAGACATTCCCGACAACGATATAGCGCCTTGCAAGGTGTCGAACCAAATTGTGACAGGCGTTCGGTATTCTCACTGTTACAATTCGGGCAGTCGGGTGTGGATCCTGGACTCAAGTGCTCTGGCGGGGCGATTCCATAACGACGAAGCTTGTCGCGACCTTTTTCGGTGATCCAGTCCGTAGTCCATGGCGGGGCAATGCGTGTTTTGATCTCAACTTTGTCGATGTCGCGTCGTTTGAGTTCGCTGGTGATATCCCCAGCGATTACCTCAGTGGCCGGGCATCCGCTGTAGGTTGGAGAAACGGTTATGACAACATGGCTGTTGCTGTCATCATCGACAATTTCCACGTCGCGAATGATGCCGAGATCAACCACGGATAACACCGGTATTTCCGGGTCCGGAACACTTTCAAGCCATTCCCACAAGATCTCGGTGCTGATCGTACTACCCATAATCAATATACCCGGCTACCATTCGGCACCCGGATAAGCTCGCTGAAGAAACTGCATTTCGGCAAGTAAATATCCAAGGTGTTCGCTGTGCATGCCGTCTCGACCACCACGCTGCATGTATTCATCCGGCGGTGTTGCCAACGATGCTTGATCAAGTACCGAAGTGATGTCGTCCCGCCATTGTCGATGCAGCAGAGACATATCGGTAATGATGCCGGCATCGATAAGCGCCTGGTCTCCTTGCTTTACTTCGAACAACTCACCGGTGTATGACCATAATGCGTTCAATGCGGTTTCAAAGCGTTCTCGACTGACGGGCGTGCCATCGCCCAGAATGCGAACCCATTGATCACTGCGATCTGTGTGATAGCGCACTTCCTTGTGTGACTTGGCGGCAATGTCTGCAAGCGGCTGCAGTGATGACCTGCTTAGTTCAGCCAGAGCAAGAAGTTGCCAGTGATCAAACAGAAACTGACGAGCGGCAGTGGTGGCAAAATCACCATTAGGCAACTCCACCAACAGCGCGTTCCTGAAGTCGAGAACATCGCGTTGGTAGGCAAGGCTATCGGCATCACCACCCGTATCATCAATATCGGCGGCGAGTCCCAGCCACAACCGAGTCTGACCGATCAAATCGAGCGCCACGTTGGTGATTGCCAGGTCTTCTTCAAGAACAGGTCCATGACCGCACCATTCAGATAAGCGCTGGGCAAGTATCAGTGTGTTATCGCCAAGGTGTTTGAGATATTCGGCGAGCGGCTGATTTAATTTCTTGTCAAGCTCCACTACATGTTATCCACTTCGTCGGGAAGCTTGTAAAAGGTCGGATGTCGATACACCTTGTCATCGGAAGGCTCAAACAACGCGTCTTTCTCATCGGGGCGACTGGCAATGATATCGCTGGATCGAACCACCCATATGCTGACGCCTTCACTACGACGAGTATAGACGTCGCGGGCATTGCGTACCGCCATCTCAGCATCGGCAGCATGCAAGCTACCCACATGGCGGTGGGCGAGCCCATGCTGGGAGCGTATGAATACTTCCCACAATGGCCATTCATGCATATTGAAAGTCCGTAAAAAAACTAATTGTTTGCCGAGGCGCGATGAATATTCTTTTCTGCATGGGCAAGGGCGGCATCACGAACCCAGCTACCTTCATTCCAGGCACGAATCCGTTCGGATAACCGTTCGCGGTTACACGGTCCATTGCCTTTGACGACTTCATATAATTCACTCCAGTCGATCTCACCGAAATCATAGTGGCCGCGCTCATCGTTCCATTTGAGATCCTTGTCCGGTATTTTGAGACCGAGTACTTCCGCTTGCGGCACTGATAGATCAATGAAGCGCTGACGCAGTTCGTCATTGCTGAAAAGTTTGATTTTCCACCGCATGGATTGGGCGCTATGTACCGATTCACCATCGGGTGGACCAAACATCATCAGACTCGGCCACCACCATCTGTTCAAGGCATCCTGGGCCATGCGTTTTTGTTCATCGGTTCCACGTGAAAGTGCTAACAGGGAATCGTAGCCTTGTCGCTGATGAAAACTTTCCTCCTTGCATACCCTTACCATAGCGCGCGCATATGGGCCGTAGGAACAGCGTTGCAATGGTACCTGGTTCATGATGGCTGCGCCGTCTACCAGCCAGCCAATCGTACCGATATCGGCCCATGTCAGAGCCGGGTAATTGAAGATGCTCGAATACTTTGCTCGACCGCTGTGCAGTGCTTCAAACATCTGGTCGCGGGTGATTCCGAGCGTCTCTGCGGCGCTATACAAATATAGCCCGTGACCACCTTCATCCTGTACCTTGGCCATCAGTATGGCCTTACGCTTTAAAGTGGGTGCCCGGGTGATCCAGTTGCCTTCCGGCAGCATGCCGACAATCTCGGAATGAGCATGTTGTGAAATTTGCCGGATCAGGGTTTTTCGATAAGAGTCCGGCATCCAGTCTTTGGGTTCGATCCGCTTGTCGGCATCGATACGTTCCTGGAACGCACGTTCACGCGCCGACATCTCATCAAGACTCTGCAGCTTGTCGACACCGGTTTTAACCATCTGGGCGTACATAGGAAACCTCGTTGCAGAATAATATGGCGTCGCCGGAATTCACAATTCGACCAGGCTCACATGAACGGTTCAAAAGCATCTTCTGGCGAAACACGTTGATCTTTAAAATAATACAAAATCCCTGTCTAAAAGGCACGTTGGATTATCACAATAATCAGAATAAGAACCTAAGATTGAATCGCGGGTTCTTGTTGGGTGATACAGTGAATACCTCCACCACCTTCTGCGATGTGGTTAATTGACACCTGTACCATTGTTCTATCAGGGAACAGTTCCTCGTAGATCTCGCGTACCCTGTCGTCTGCAGGTATCCCGTATTTGGGCATGATAACAGCGTCGTTGATAATGTATGAGTTGACATACGAGCGGCAAAATCGTTCGTTGTCATTGTCTATATCCTCTGCTTCAGGAATATGTACCAAGCGAATGGGACGACCTTTGGAATCGGTTGTATCGGTAAGCCCCTTGATATTGGCTAGAAAGATTTCATGCCAGGGGTTATCCGGTGAGTCGGCAGTTTCTATCAATACAACAGCCGGACTTACAAAGGTGGCAATGCCGTCAACATGTCCATCGGTCTCGACTTCCTCGACATTACCCGGTAGCCAGATCACCTTATCTGCGCCGAGCATTTCTTTTAATTCACTTTCAATTTCGTCCCGAGACCAATCGGGATTTCTATTGACGTTCGGAAAGCAGGATTCAGTAGTCAGTATGGTGCCTTCGCCATCGACACTGACGCCACCACCTTCGGCAATCAGTCTGGAATAAAATTGCCTGACGCCACACTTGCTCAAGACGGTACTTGAGAAGGCATCATCGTTATCGAATGGCGAATATTTTCTGCCCCAGGCGTTAAAGCGAAAGTTAACACCCGCGCGATTACCGTTACCATCAATGAGGAAACAGGGGCCGGCATCGCGAGCCCATGAATCGTCGAGAGGCGCTTCCAGGATATCGATATCGGAACCAAGCATCGATCTCGCCTTAACGGTGTCTTCAGGTCTGACCGCCATAGTGACAGGTTCGTATTTTCTGATTGCATGTGCCACGGCTGCGTATTCATGCCGGGTCATCTCGATATCTGACCACAGGCCGGATCGACTCGGCCACATCATCCAGGTGCGTTGATGACATTGCCATTCGGCCGGCATGTAAAATCCGGCTTGCCTTGGTGTTTGGGCTGTAGTGGTCATATTGATAGCTGCATATTTATCGGCCAAGTACGTTTTTAGATAATATACGAGAGTGATTATGACGTATCGTTCCTCGAAATGAATCTCCAGAAACAGGAATTTACATTGTGAAGCTGATTACCGGGGCTGTTTCATATTTCAAGTAAAGTTAAAAAATGGATGATACTGTCGAATTAAACGAACTTGACACGACCGATTTGGTAACGGCTATTGCTGATCGTTCGTACACGTGTGTTGAAGTCATGGAGCATTTTCTTGATCGAATTGAATCGATTAATCCAGGCATCAACGCGATCGTCTCACTTCGTGATCGTAATGACCTGATTGCAGAGGCACATGCTGCCGATAATGATCCACATGGTGGCGCATTACATGGTATCCCCTTTGCGATAAAAAACCTGGTAGAAACAGCCGGCATTCGAACAACACATGGGTCGCCGATCTTCGCTAACCACATTCCAACTATCGACGACCTTTTGGCAGTACGTATTCGCAACGCCGGCGCGATTATTATCGGCAAAACCAATACGCCGGAATTCGGCTTGGGTTCACAAAGTTTTAATCCTGTTCATGGCGTGACCCGCAATCCCTACGATCCTGATAAAACTGCTGGTGGTTCGAGTGGTGGGGCAGCAGCCGCACTGGCGGCGCGACTGGTGCCTCTCGCAGATGGCTCAGACATGATGGGCTCATTACGCAATCCCGCCGCTTATTGCAACGTTTACGGATTCAGGCCGAGTTACGGTCGTGTACCGGCCGATCCGATTGGTGACATGTATTTGCACCAGTTGGCTACCGACGGCCCAATGGCACGCAGTGTGCGGGATTTGGCACTGTTGATGGATGTGATCGCGGTACCAGATGAACGATTGCCTCAACCTTGGTTATCCCGCCGGCCATTTACTGAGAGACTATCGGGACCAATCACGGGTAGTCGCATCGGATGGATTGGTGACTGGAACGAATACTATCCGGTGGAATCAGGAATTCTTCCTTTATGCGAACAGGCGCTAGCGGTCTTTGCCAGGATGGGTTGTGTGGTTGAACCGGTAGTCCCGGACTTTGATCCCGCCCGGTTATGGCAGGCCTGGTTGAGTTTGCGACACTTCTCAATCGCCTCAAACCTGAGACAGCACTTTGACAATCCGTCTGAGCGACGGTTACTCAAACCGGAGGCAATTTATGAAATTGAAAATGGCCTGGCGTTGTCTGCTGCCGATGTGCAAGCAGCAAGCGTTATTCGGTCTGAGTGGTTTCGATACCTTGTCAGTATGTTCCAGCACTACGATGCGCTGGTGCTGCCGAGCGCCCAGGTATTTCCTTTTGAAGCGGCAATACACTCGCCAACCGAGATTGTCGGCCGCAAGATGCAAACCTATCACCAGTGGATGGAAATAGTCATACCGGTTTCTTTGGTAGGGTTGCCGGCGCTGGGTCTGCCAGTGGGATTCGGTAAGGAGGGTCTGCCCATGGGCATGCAAATATTCGGAAAGTACGGCAATGACATGAATATTTTACAACTGGGTGAGGCCTATCATCAGGCAACCAGGTGGCCGCAACAAAGGCCGCCGCCTGTTACCGGTACTGCCTGATCTGTCGACGACTCATATCCCAGCCCGGTGTAGAATAACGGACTGTCGTAGTACCCGGTGCGAGACGACTTTTAATGGCCATATACAGTCCGCAGAACCGTAATCGCGCTGGTATTTTTCAATAACTCTTTTTCTAACCATATCCACTTGAAAGATAATCCTGTCATATTCGCTGTCGCTCCCATGCTCGATTGGACCGACCGGCATGCACGTTACTTTTTTCGCCTGTTCAGCGACAACCTGTTGCTGTACACGGAAATGGTGACCACCGGTGCGATTATTTATGGCGATCGAACGCGCTTTTTAAAGTTTCACCCCACCGAACATCCACTGGCCCTTCAACTCGGCGGTAGCGATCCGGATGCGTTGGAACAGTGTGCACAGTTGGGCGAGGCAGCAGGTTTTGACGAGATCAATCTGAATATTGGATGTCCCAGCGACCGGGTTCAGGCGGGGCGTTTTGGTGCTTGTCTCATGGCGGAACCGCAATTGGTGGCAGACTGTGTGGTGCGAATGCGGGATACCGTGAACATACCCGTGACCGTGAAGTGTCGAATCGGGATAGACGATAATGACTCCTATGCGTTTTTTAAAACATTCGTCGATACGGTTGCCAACGGCGGTTGCACCACTTTTGCGATTCACGCCCGTAAAGCCTGGCTCAAAGGTTTATCTCCGAAGCAGAATCGTGAAATTCCACCCCTTGTCCATGACACGGTGTATCGGCTCAAAGATGAGCGACCGGATCTTACGGTTATCGTCAATGGCGGCATTCGAAACATGGATCAGGTAGAGGAACATCTTGAATATGTGGATGGAGTGATGCTGGGTCGTGAAGTATTCCAGAATCCATCCATATTGCTTGATGTTGATCGACGGATATTCGATCAAGTTACGCCCGTAAGAACCCGTGAAGACATACTCGCGCTTTATCTTAAGTATGTCGATGAGGAGCTTGATTGCGGAACGCGGTTGAAGGAGCTGGTTCCGCCATTGTTTGGATTGTTTCAGGGCTGCGCTGGTGCGCGTGCCTGGAGACGATATATCAGCGAGAATGCCTATCGCCAGGATGCAGGGATAGAAGTGCTATACGATGCGGCGAGTCGCGCATTTGATCTGCAACTAGCCGCCTGATCTCCTTGCAATACAACCTGGTTAATTTCGACGCTATTCAGCACGTATCATGATAAGGCGAGCCTTTTGGATTTTCACTGCCATTACCGCGGCGGTCGTAATCATCATATTCATCTTCATGCTGGGTTCGCTGGCGTATCTCAATCGTGATGCGACCAGGACGACTCTAATCGATTCAGTAAGAAACACAACCGGACTAAATCTAGTTGTTGATGGCCCGTTAAAGTTGGATTGGTGGCCAGCCCCGGCATTGCGTGCTGACAAAATTATCTTATCGACAGATCGCACGGGTCTCGATTCCGATCAAGTCAACGCATCGGCTTACGATCTGACCGGTATTGATGTCAGCCTGCGGATATTTCCGCTTCTATTCAAACGTCTGGAATTGGAAATCAACAGGGTAGATGTCTTGCCGGTGTCTGTGACAACGGATGAGAAAGTGACAGCCTCATCGTTTGATGATGTAAGAGTTGAAGTAAAAATTGGCAACACCCCTGATTCTCATCCGATATCGCAAATGAATTTGATGGTTGGTGAAAGCGATCTCCTTATCGACTTTCACAGCGTCACGGATAATCATTCAACCGATGTTCGATTTTTATCCCATTATCTGGATGTCGATGCGTTAATCGATTCTATGGCAGGGCCGCAAATTGAAATGCCGGTCAGGACAGCATTACCCGTCATGCTGCCCGTGAAATGGCTTCAGGAATACGGTGGTACGGCCAGTTTTCAAGTTGACAAAATGATTGCAGCTAACGTGCTATTCGAATCGATGAGTATTTCAGGATACGTAAACAAGCAAAACATTATTCTCGATCAAATTGAATCCAGGATCGCGGATGGACAACTTGCGGGAACGTTGACCCTGTCAGAATCGGCTGATACTCAACTGGATTTTGCTTTATCGATTCAGAATGCAGCCATTGAAGATTTACTTCGGCCCCTTGAGCGAATCTCGTTGGGGTGGACAAAAAGCGTATCCGGACTCGCTGACATCGAAATAAAACTCGGCCTTACCGTGGATAGCGGGGTAGTGCGTCCCGACACCGTCAATGGATCAATTGACGTCGTACTCAATAGCCTGCGCTTTGAAGGACTGGATGCCGGGCGACTGATCAGCACAATGCGTGATACTGACAGTACCGCTCCCGCTGCTACCACCAACATGCCAGACGGACAAATCCCGACAACCGTTGTTGACCGTGCGCGGGGGCGCCTGGAATTCGTCGATGGTATGGGTCGAAACGACGATTTGTTAGCCACAGCCAATCAATTTTCTGTGCGCGGAAGCGGGACGCTCGATCTTGCGGCTGATGCAATTGATTATCGACTGAGCCTGATATCCCCAGGCGCAGGGCAGGGTGGAGTTGAAAAACTGCTGATCCCTCTGCAGGTATCCGGACAGCTATCCTCGCCCAATATCCGTATCAATATGGATGCCCTAATGCAGTCAGCATCCAGCCCGGAAAATCAGCAGAATCAGTGACAACCAGCGACGGGTATCTGTCGATTAGTCGCCAAAAGCCATGAAGACCTCGCTGAGCTAATATCGACGTGCAGATCTGGTGTCGGGCTTGGTATCATTGCATGCAGGTTCACTAATTGCATTGTGGTGTAGTTATCGGCGTTTTTCTGCGACGGTATGTAGCTAGCCGCAAAATGTAAATTGCTGTTTGGTCGGGACGCCTCCCGAATTATTTCTTTGCCAGTCGAGCGGGTTGGTCCCGCTCTTTTTCATGGGATTCATCATGTCGGACAAACTCAACAAAATCAGCTCTCGCATCACCCAACCGCGCTCCCAGGGCGCCTCCCAGGCCATGCTGTATGGAACCGGCATGACTCGTGAAGACATGAACAAAGCCCAGATCGGTATTGTTTCCAACTGGTGGGAAGGCAATACCTGCAATATGCATCTCAATGATATTGCCGCCAAGGTAAAGGAAGGCGTCAGTGCCGCCGACCTGATTGGCATGCGTTTCAATACCATCGGTGTCAGCGACGGCATATCCATGGGTACCGAGGGGATGTGCTATTCGTTGCAATCGCGAGATCTTATCGCCGATAGCATCGAAACCGTGACCGCTGCACAATGGTATGACGGTCTCATTACCATTCCAGGTTGCGACAAGAATATGCCGGGCTGCATGATGGCCATGGCCCGCCTCGACAGACCTTCGTTGATGGTCTATGGCGGTACCATTCAAGCCGGACGAGCCAGCGGACAGATTATCGATATCGTATCCGCCTTCCAGAGCTACGGCGAATATCTTGCCAAAACAATTGATGACAATGCCCGCCAGGAGATTGTTGAAAACGCCTGTCCCGGCGCCGGGGCCTGTGGCGGCATGTATACCGCCAATACCATGGCAAGCGCCATCGAAGCCATGGGTATGTCGTTACCCTATAGTTCCTCGACTCCGGCACTTGACCCCGGCAAGATGGATGAATGTCTGCGCGCCGGGCATGCGATCCGTCACCTCATGGAGCAGAACATAACACCGAGTCAGATCATGACCCGGGAGGCCTTCGAAAATGCCATGGTTGTTGTTACTGTACTCGGCGGCTCGACCAATGCAGTACTTCACCTGATTGCAATTGCCCGTGCCGCCGGTGTTGAATTAAACATCGACGACTTCGAGAAAGTCAGTGATCGAATTCCGTTCCTTGCGGACTTAAAGCCAAGCGGGCGCTACGTCATGGAAGATGTCCACCGCATTGGCGGTGTACCGGCGGTGATGAAGTACTTGCTTAATGGAGGCCTTATCAATGGAGATCTACTGACCGTAACCGGCAAAACCATCTCTGAAAACCTGGCTGACATCGATCCTGTCGGAGCGGATCAGGATGTCGTGCACATGCTGGATAACCCCATAAAGAAAACCGGGCATATTCGTATTCTCAAAGGTAGTCTCGCCCCGGGTGGTGCGGTCGCCAAGATAACGGGTAAGGAAGGCCTCTATTTTCAGGGTCCGGCACGAGTATTCGATGGCGAAGAGGATATGCTCAAGGCGCTCGAAGAAGGAAAAATTCTAAAAGGCGATGTCATCGTCATTCGCTATGAGGGACCCAAGGGCGGACCGGGAATGCCGGAAATGCTCACACCCACATCGGCAATCATGGGCGCCGGCATGGGTGGCGATGTGGCACTGATTACAGACGGCCGGTTTTCCGGCGGTTCGCATGGTTTCATCATGGGGCATGTCGTTCCTGAAGCCCAGGAGGGTGGACCCATCGGTCTGATTGTTGACGGCGATATCATCACTATCGATGCCGAGGCGAACACGCTTGATGTCGATGTCGATGATGCTGAGATGAAACGACGTCGCGACAACTGGCGCATGCCGCCTTATAAAGCGACCCGTGGTACCTTGTTCAAGTACATCAAGAACGTCAGCGACGCCAGTCACGGCTGCGTCACCGACGAGTAGTACCGGTCAGCATCAAGTAGCACAAAGGGATTCAAGACTATGGCGTGGTGGGGAAAGCTTGCCGGCGGTGCATTCGGTTTCATGTTTGGTGGTCCACTTGGTGCCCTGCTAGGCGCAGTATTCGGTCATCAGTTCGATAAGGGCGTCAAAATGATCGGCGGCCGGGAGGATATGACCGAGCGCACTCAGGCCGCCTTCTTCACCGCGACCTTTGCCGTTATGGGTCATATCGCCAAAGCTGACGGGCGGGTGAGTGAAGCGGAGATCAGTCAGGCGCGTTCCATTATGGGGCAAATGCGCTTGAGCGAGGCCCAGCGTGAAATCGCCATCAAATTGTTCAATGCCGGCAAGGCGGATGACTTCGATCTCGAGGCAACCCTGGATCAGTTCAAGGCGGAATGTCATCGGCGAACCAATCTGATTCGATTCTTCCTTGAAATTCAGATCATGACCGCCATGGCGGACGGAATCCTGCATGATGAAGAACGAAATACCCTGCTTAACATTGCAACACGTCTGGGTATCCCGCGAGGTTATTTCGAGCAACTGCTGCATCTCGCGCAAGGCTTCGATCCCTCTGCCGGACACGCTGGCGCCGGTGCGCGGTCACCCAAGGCCTTGCTTAACGATGCCTACGAACTACTCGATATTACCCCCACCGCCAACGATGCCGAAATCAAACGTGCTTATCGACGCCTGATGAATCAACATCACCCGGACAAACTGGTGTCGCGTGGAATGCCTGAAGAAATGATTGAAATCGCCAATCGAAAATCACAGGAAATTCGCAAGGCGTATGACATTATTCGCGACCACAGAAAGTCGCGTTCAAGTGCGACCGGATAACACCGCAACGCATCAGGCATTTGACAAGGGTCTTGAAAATTACCTGTTATTGCTCCAGATCCCGGATATCAATTTTTCTTTTTCGGGTGAATTATGAGCGACAACTATCATGTCGTATGTCCCGCGTGTGCCGCAGTCAATCGATTGCCAAACGACTCCGACACGGCGTCTGCGAAGTGCGGCAAATGTCATAAAATCTTATTTAACGGGACGCCCGTTGCTCTCGATGATGCTCGGTTTAACAAATTCATCGAGCGTAATGACTTGCCGGTTGTTGTCGATTTCTGGGCAAAGTGGTGTGGTCCATGCAAAATGATGTCGCCGGTATTTGCTGAAACAGCCCAGGAAATGGAACCTGCGTTGCGCTTTGCCAAGGTTGATACGGAACAGGCACAAAGGGTCGCAACGCGTTACAACATTCGTAGCATTCCAACAATTATTCTGTTCTCAAAAGGTCGCGAGATTGCACGCCAGGCAGGTGCAATGGGTCGCGACCAGCTCAAGGCATGGATTCGGCAGAATAGTGGTTAGGGGAGTATTTCCGTTTTGCTGGATGACGGGGTAATGTTAAACGGTGTGTTGTTCAAAAAGCGATTCAGAACGTTGTAGGTCAGTTGTGCAATAGCGTTGTCGTAATTATTCCAGGCCATACTCCCGGCCCAGGCGATTGAACCGACGGAGAATACCGCACCGCCGGCCGAAGTCTCGAAAAACACGATGTCCGCGCTGATGTTCTCCGCCTCGGAACCTCCCAGTCCGGGAACCGGGTCGAGCATGTCTTCCGGCGTAACCAGATAAAGATCACTGTGTCCAGACGATGAGGCCACGATCAATGCATGATGCGGTGTACCGAGTTCCACATTGGCAGCATCGAGCTCAATTCCAGCGGCTCCACCACCGGATAAACCGTAATCTCCGATAATGTCTGTCTCGATTCCCTCAAACATGAATGAAAGACGCGGATCATTGCTCGCTTCAGAACGAATGTAGGGAGAAGATCTGTCAAAGCCCTGCGCCACCATGCCAACACCGACAAGCGTATTCGGCGGCCGACCATTTCGTCTCCACAGTCCCGTGTATTCACCGGTAAAGCTGGCATAGTACTCGCCGGGCCCTGGGGCGGCAGCGCGGATACCGTCTTCGGATTTGCGACATTCGATTACGCCAGGCAGCTCAGGGTGCGGGGAGACACGCCAGTAAAATCCATTGCCGCCAAGGTACATCATCCGGCCGCCTCGTTCGATGAAGTCGTCGAGGGCATCGCGCATTGAAGCCGAGTAGTATTCCGGATGACTACCCGTGACCAGAACCCGATAATCATTCAGGCAATCCACGCCTTCGTTATGCAGATCCTCGTCGGTGACTACATCAAACGATGTATCGATGGCATCGAACCAGCCGGTTATATGAGTGTCCGCATTGAATTGCCAGACGTTGGAACCTGCACCGCCGAGTTTGCCAATAAACCCGGGTTGAAAGTCCATCATCGGTCGTAAACGCGAAGCGTAGTACACCGGACTGCCATCATTGTGCAGATCGTAGAAGCACAAACCCAATTCCGGATGGGTCTGCATGAAAATGTCTTGATCAGTCAGTTCAATCAGGCGTCCGCAAACGAGTTCAGTTTCAGGTACATCCAGGCCAATACGATTATTTCCATAGGCCATGTAACTCGCGGTGGGTAACAGGAAGACGACATCGCTGTCACGCCTGGCTCGTGGTGCCCTTACACAGAACGGCATGTGGAAGGTGTCACGCCCACGCTCAAGACGTACTGCGTAAACACCGCTGGCGAGATTGGCAGGTATATCGACACGGAAACTTTCCTGCCAGTTGGCATCGTACAGATCATCATCGTGAAAGTGGATGGCACCGTAGTGCGTGGCGTCGTGAGTCCACACGTGGCAACTGCCGTCCCAGTCCGGTCCAGCAACCGCGCGGGTTGGTAAGTTGACAAGTCGTCCGTGAAGCCCGTTACCCGACACATCGACTATTCGTTGTGAGGGGATTTCGATGGAAAAATCCCAGGCCGCCACGAGATGATCGCCGACTGTTGGCCGGTCAGGAATGGAATCTACGAGTATCCTCGAGAGTACATAAGGGTTGTAGATTCGACCATTGTAGTGATATCGATCATTCGAATCGTTCGGCGGACTGGCGGCCATGAGAAGCGGCGCCCGGATATCGAATGGGCTTGTACCCACAGGCGTGATGGCAACGCCATAGCCACGATCGCTGATCGCCGGATGTAACTTAACAGGCTCCTGTATGACATGAAGCTGACCACGTATTGCATCATGGCTGACTGCAACGCGATACCAACATTGTGACAGCAGCGTGCATCCAGTGGATACGGTGACTATCGTTCCATCGAGCCGACATTCGGCGGTCAGTGCACCGGATTTATCGATGAATAGCTCAATGCCTGTCGAGGCATCTTCATTCATCCGCGAAAAAAGTGTTTGTCGACCACGTTGCGGCGTGGTCGGCCAGATGGTGGCAACAATGCTCACTGCATTGTCGACTGCAAGAACTTCTGCATGGTCAACAATGGCAAATGAACCCGTTTCGATGGTTTGCTGCTGTGCCATGAATGGACCACCGAGATCCAGCGGAATGTGTTCCTGGCGATAACCTGGCCCATCGGGGTTGGTATCTCCCTGAATGGTGCGTACCAGATTAGCTTGATATGGATCGCCGGCAGTACCGCTTACCCGGCAACTGATCGTATCGCCGGGATGCACGCTCCACCGGTCGAGATAGCCAAGAAGATCGCCGGCGCTCACGGCCAGATGCTGCGATAAAATGTTGTCAAAGTGACAATTCCTCGCCAGTTAGTGCTTGCCATCGCAGGCGAAACACAGTGCGTTCGGCTTCCAGGCGATCATCGAATACAAGGTCGTCAAGTCGTTCAACTGGAACCCCACGGTTTGGCGGCAACAGTCCAAGGGTCCATTGTTTGTAGGGCACGTCGGTGATCAGTACATACTTGCCGGCACGGGTGTCGGTGCGCATGCGATTCAACACACGCTGGAGGCCGGGGCTGGCGGGGCCCATCGGATTTCGCATGAACTCATCTGCAAAGGGCCGATCCGCCCTGGTAATCTGGTAATGCGACATGCTGTCAAAACACGTTCAGTTTGCGGGTGATCTTGTGCCATCGCTGCATGCGTTGTTCGGCCACTTCAGGATTGGTTCGCGCGACTGCATCCACCATAAGATTGGCGAGCGAGGTGAGTGCAACAGTGGACTCGATGGCCATGCCGTGTCTTGATGGACCATGGAATATCAAGTCGGTGTTCGCCTGTGCCCAATGACACAGTTCATCAGTGAGAACCACCAGTTGCCGCCCGGCTTCACGGCACATTTGCGCCAGCAAAGGCGCTTCCATGGCATAAGGAATCACGTCTACTATGATGACGCAATCTTTTTGCTTGCTCTTTTTCATGTCACCCACCCATTCGCCGAGCATACCGTCATGGGCCGAGAAGAACCGTACGTCGTCGCGTACCAGAGCCAGGCGACGGGATAGATCCTCGGCCACACCGCGCACCGACTGAAAGCCGGTGACAAAAACCTGTTCGGATTGGGTGATGGCTCGTATCGCGCGCATCCAGCGTGGGTCGGTTGTCTGCGAGAACACGGCCACCAGCGCACGCAATTCGTTGTCGAGTACCTGCTTGAGCGTGGGATCGAGTCGGTTAATACCATGATCATCAACAATATCCAGGTTTGCCTCGGCTTGTTGTGAGCGGAGTTCGCGTTTTAGACCAACCATTCCACGGTAGCCGAGCCGGCGCAACAAGCGACTGACCGTCACTTCGCTGGCGCCCGCCTTGCGTGCAATGGATGCCCCATTTTGAAACACCAGGTCGTTTACATTCAGCAGCATATACTGCGCAACCCGGGCTTCCTGCCTGGGCAATTCGTCAAGAAGCGACTGGATCCGCTCGGATACGCCGAAGTTTTCAACCTGTGGGTGGGATGAGAAGACACTTTTCATGAAATATTTCTTTCATAAATTGACACCGATATAATCCTTTCATATTATGAGTCTACAGGCAACCTGGCACCCGCAATTTGAAACCCTTCGTAGCCGGGAAACAGGCCTGAGCAGGTAAATAACTTATGAGGAGAGGCGCAATGGTGACAACTATCCGGTGGATGATTAAGACCGCAATACAAGCCGCAAGCGGTGGAATCCTGGCAGTAGCCATGTTGGGAGTAGCATCAACAGCACAGGCCGCTGGCGAACTCAATCTGTACAACTGGGGCGACTACATCAACCCCGAACTACTCAAAAAATTCGAAGCACAATACGACGTTAAGGTTAATCTGGATACCTACGGTACCAACGAAGAAATGCTGGCCAAGATTCAGGCGGGCGCGACAGGTTACGACATCGTTTTTCCATCGGTGCATATGCACGACATCATGTTCAAGCTTGGTTTGTTGTGGGAGAGCAAGATCAACGAGCATCCCGATTTCAAGAACATCGATCCGGACTTCATCCGTGCACAAACGGATCCGCAAGGATCCTGGTGTCTGCCGTACGCATGGGGCACCGTCGGCATTGTCTACAATAAAACCATCGTGCCTGAAATCACCGGTTGGGATGATTTTTTCGCTATCCCCGATCAATATGGCGGCAAGATCACCATGCTTGACGATCTGCGTGAAGTGCTCGGTGTCGGCTTGATCATGAATGGTCATTCGGTGAACTCTCGCGACCGTGCAGAAATCGAACAGGCACGTGACTATATTCTCGAACGCAAGGACAAGATCTCTGCGTTTACCTATGATGTCATCCCCCTGGTTCAATCAGGTGATATCGCTGCGTCACACTGGTATGTTGGTGCCATGTACACCGTATTTGAGGATCCCGAGCGTCTGGCTTATGTCGTTCCGAAGGAAGGCGCAACCATGTACCAGGAAGATATGTGTGTACTTAAAAGTGCACCGAACAAGGAGAATGCAAAGCTGTTCCTGGAATTTTATCTGCAGCCTGAAAATCCGGTACTCAATGTCGAGCAGCAGATGAACGGAACACCCAATGTTGTCGCCAGGGAAATGTTACCGGAAAAGTTCAAGTCACATCCCGGCATGAATCCGTCCGATGAAGTGATGTCCAAATTGCAGATATTCGAGGATCTTGGACAGGACCTTCGCCTTTATGATCGTGCATGGACCCAGGTACGTACCCAGTAACACCCAAAGCACGTTATAAATGACCGGCGTGTTGTTATCACCAACGCGTCGAAGTAATTAATCCATAACGCGGAGGCCACCATAGTGGCCTCCGCCATCTGCGAATGAGGATAGATCGTTTTGATCTCCATCCGGAACGCCTGTAAACGATTTAATACACCTGAAGGCAGCGTTGTCCACGCGTTGCAATCTGTTTCACTTGAAGTCGGCAATACCGAATTCATTACGTTGCTCGGTCCGTCCGGCTGCGGAAAGACCACACTGCTTCGGTCGGTGAGTGGTTTTGAAGATCTCGATGAAGGCGTCATTGACATCGACGGGCAGGAGATGACCCATGTGCCGCCCAACAAACGCCCGGTGAATACGGTATTCCAGAACTACGCGTTATTTCCGCACTTGAGTGTAGGCAAGAACATCGGCTATGGGCTTGAGGTTACAGGTTGTCCGCCCGCAGAACGCAACCAGCGTGTTGGCGAGGTAATGGAGCTGGTTGGCCTCGAGGGTTACGAACGACGAATGCCGCGTCAACTGTCAGGTGGCCAGCAACAACGCGTAGCGCTTGCGCGGGCTATTGTTAATCGCCCCCGCGTTCTGCTTCTTGATGAACCATTGTCCGCGCTCGATCGCAAGTTGCGTGAATCGATGCAACTGGAACTTAAGAATATTCAGCATGAACTGGGTATTGCCTTTGTGTTCGTCACACACGATCAGCAAGAAGCACTGACCATGTCTGACCGAATCGTGGTCATAGATCAGGGCGCGGTACAACAGATCGGATCGCCGACCGAGGTGTATGACTGGCCAGCGTCCATCTTCGTCGCGCGTTTTGTTGGAGAAGGAAATCTGTTCGAGGGCGAACTCTATATGGACGGAGTAACCCTTCATCTACGCACTGACCAGGGTGTCGAGGTGCAATTATCCGAAAACGATAAGTCGCGTCGTTCGGGCCGCGCGGTGGTGTTGATACGACCCGAGGATTTCCAGCTCGATCCGACCAGTGAACCGATAGCCGATCATGCGGTGCTCGAAGCAGAAGTTACCCAAACAATATTTGTCGGTACTGACTTTCAAATTGTCGCCACAATAGATGGCGGTCTTCCCATCAAAGCAACAATTCGCGATCCATCACGGACTCTGGCTCGTGAAGTGCAATCGGGTTCACGCATCAGGCTTCGTTATCGTCTCGATGCGCCCCGGGTTTTACCACCGGATTCAAGCGACTGATGGCACTGGCTGGAACCCGTAAACGCGTGAGGCTGGCCGGGCTGCTATCCCCGATCACTATTCTACTAACGGTATTTTTTATCGCGCCGTTATCAATCCTACTGGTTTACGCTTTTCTCGAACCGGGTTTGTACGGTGGCGTGGTGTGGAATTTCTACGACCAGAACTTCGGTCGTATCCTTGGCTGGGCAGACGGCTACTACGAAGAGTTCGATCCGGTTTATTTCAGTATTTTTGGGCGATCGTTTCGCCTTGCAATAACTACAGTGTTGATTAGTTTACTTTTATGTTATCCGGCTGCTCTGTGGGTCACCTCGTTATCTGAACGGTGGCGATCATTCTTCCTGTTTCTGATTACGCTGCCGTTTTTTGCCAGCCTGGTCGTGCGGCTGTTTGCGTGGGTATTAATCCTGAAGCCTACCGGCTGGATAAACGAAACACTGATTAGCATCGGTATGATAGTGAAACCCTTCGACATGCTCTATACCGAAGGCGCGGTGGTGCTTGGCATGGTGTATGTATTCATTCCCTTCATGTTTCTGCCGTTGTATGCCAGCCTGGAGAAGCTTGATCGCAGCTTGCTGGAAGCGTCCGGCGATCTCGGTGCCGGACGCTTCAAAACATTTATGCGCGTGACATTGCCGCTCTCTGTTCCCGGCATGGTCGGCGGGTCAATTATCGTTTTCATTCCAAGCCTTGGAAATTTCATTGTTCCAGATCTGCTTGGTGGCGCCAAGGTCCTGATGATCGGCAACCTGATTGAACAACAGTTCCTGGAGGCACGTAACTGGCCGTTCGGATCAGCGCTCGCCTGGATGGTTATGGTGGCGGTACTGCTGTTTCTGTTGATCTACGTCACCGTGGTCAACCGCGCTGAAGCACTGCAAGAGCAATAGGACGGGATTGTAATGCGCGAGATTTTCGACCGAACCATGCGACGTGCAAGCCGCCATGCACTGCTTGTTTACAGCATCCTGTTCTTCGCCTTCATATATGCGCCGATGATGATCATCATCGTTTACTCGTTCAATGCCAACCCGGTGAACATGATGTCCTGGTCGGGCTTCACCTTTGATTGGTATCGCACCATATTCGGCCTTGGCACCAAGTTGACCGAACAGACGATGTATGTCGAATCCACCGAGCAACTGACCAATGCCGTTGGTCACAGCCTGATTGTCGCATTAACAACCACTACCATATCGACAGTTATTGGTACGTTGACCGCTTTGGCCATGGCTCGCTTCGGGTTTCGACTGAAAACATTTTATCGCGTGTTGGTATTCATGCCGATGATCATTCCGGATATCGTCCTCGGCATCGCCTTACTGATCTACTTCGTCACGATTGGTGTAAAGCTTGGGCTTGTCACAATTATTATTGGCCACTGCACATTCCTCGCCAGTTATGTGTTCATTGTAGTCAGTGCCCGCCTGGCGGGCATGGACCAGACATGTGAGGAGGCCTCGGCAGATCTTGGTGCCAGCGCTTATCAGACATTCAGGCGGGTTACGTTGCCACTGATTCTGCCGGGTGTTATCGGCGGTGCTTTGCTTGCCTTCATCATTTCCATGGACGATCTTGTAATTACTTATTTCATAGCCGGGGTCGATTCGACCACTTTGCCGGTATTCATTTATGGCATGTTACGTCGAGGCATTAAACCGGAAATTAACGCGATCGCCTCGCTGATGATTTTCTTTTCATTGGTAATCGCGTCCCTCGGGTTGTGGTTCCGTTCGCGATCATCCAGATAGTTTCAAGGAGAGGAGTGAGACATGACCCGACCGCGCGCACGTGATCTTGGCCTGGACCTGCCGGGGTATACCGGACCAATGAATGCCATTACCGATATTCCCGACGTGCTGGTTGGCGTCAATACGCGTATCGAGGGGGATGGGCCGTTGCGCACAGGACACGGTCCAGTGCGAACCGGTGTCACCACTATTCTGCCACGTGGCAGGGAAAGCGAACCTCGTCCGGTGTGGGCAGGTCTGTATGCGCTCAACGGAAACGGCGAGCTGACCGGTTCCCACTGGATACGGGACGGCGGCTACTTTGTTGGTCCCATCTGCATTACCAATACCCATGGCGTCGGTGCGGTTCATCATGGAGCCACGCAGTGGATGTTGCGACAGTATGCTCATACATTCGAAAATGAACACCTGTGGGCGATGCCGGTGGTGGCCGAGACTTATGATGGTGTATTGAACGACATCAACGGAATGCACATTACCCCGAATGATGCGCTGAAGGCACTCGATGCAGCCTCGGATGGTCCTGTACCGGAAGGTAATACGGGCGGTGGAACTGGCATGATCTGCTATGAACTCAAAGGCGGTACCGGCAGTGCATCGCGTCTGATCGATCTGGATGGATCGTCATATACGATGGCCGCACTAGTACAGGCCAATCATGGCACGCGTCCCTGGTTTACCGCACTCGGGGTACCGGTCGGACGATACATGACAGACGACCGGTTATTTACCAAAGGTGAACAGGGGTCGATCATTGTGGTGCTCGGTACTGACGCGCCACTACTTCCACATCAGCTCGAACGCCTTGCACGACGTGCCGCTATCGGCATCGGTCGAGGCGGTACACCGGGGGGCAACAATTCCGGTGATATCTTTCTTGCTTTCTCAGTCGCCAATTCGCGTCCATTAATGCAGTTTGATAGCCCCAAACTGACCCTTGAATGCCTCAACGACGAAGTATTGGATAACGTGTACCTGGCCGCAGTCGAAGCGGTAGAAGAGGCAGTGCTGAATGCGCTTGTCGCGGCTCAGGACATGACCACTTTGCGCCCATACGGCCGTGTCTGTCGAGCCATCGACCATGACCAGTTAACCGATATCATGCGTAAACACGGTCGCTGTCGTTAAACGAGTGTTTCAAGTTAATTATTGATCTTGCATGGGATGACTGAATGAACGATACAAACTATCCGAGCGCCTTTCTGCACCCATTCTCAAACATTCAAACACTGGAACGCGATGGCCCGATGGTCGTCACCCATGGCGAGGGCGTGTATATCTTTGATGACAAGGGGCAACGTTATCTCGAAGGCAATTCGGGTTTGTGGAATGTGGTGCTGGGATTCGATAATCCGCGTTTGATCGAAGCAGCGCAAAAGGCCTATGGGCGTATGCCGGCTTATCATGCATTCTTCGGACGTGTCACTGAATCGGCTTTGGAACTCTCCGAACGATTGGTGTCAATCGCTCCCATGCCTGCCACTCGTGTGTTCTATGCCAACTCGGGCTCCGAGGCAAACGACAGCATCATCAAGCTGCTATGGATACTCGCCGAGGCCGAAGGCAAACCTCATCGTCGTCTGATACTTAGTCGTCGTAACGCCTATCACGGTATGACAGTTGCTGCATCAAGTCTCACCGGCAAAGACTATGTCAGGTCTGCATCCGGGTTGCCGTTACCCGAAGTACGTTTCCTGAGTTGTCCGCATCACTGGCGCGAAGCTTTGATTGATGAGGATGAGGAAACATTTTCAGCGCGCCTGGCCGATGAACTGGATCGCACCATCCGCAACACCGGCGCTGATTGCATCGCCGGTTTTTTCGCTGAACCGGTCATGGGTGCAGGCGGCGTCATCCCGCCGCCACGAGGCTACTTCGATGCCATTCAAACCGTACTGCGACGTTACAACATACCGCTTATAGCCGATGAAGTGATATGCGGATTCGGGCGCACCGGGTCATTCTGGGGCTCGCTACACTATGGTATCGAGCCGGATATCGTGGTGGCATCGAAAGTACTTACCGCAGGGTTTTTCCCCATGGGTGCCGTGATCCTCTCGCCCGACATGAGTGAACGACTCGAACGCGCCGCTAAGAAGCTTGATGAACTGCCCCACGGTTTCACCACCGGTGCCCATCCCGTTGGTTGTGCTATCGCCATGGCCGCGCTTGACGAGCTTGAGGCGGGTGCATTCGATAATGTCACGAAAGTGGCACCCGTGTTTCAGAAGCAACTCAACGCAATGTCCGATCATCCATTGATTGGCGAATCGCGTGGCGTTGGACTCATGGGCGCTCTGGAACTGGTAGCCGACAAAACTGACAAAACACCATTTGCCGATGATATCGATATCAGCGAGCGGGTCGCCGTGCGTGCGCTGCATCACGGCCTGGTCTGCCGACCGCTCGGACAAGCAGTGGTGCTGGCACCACCGTTCATCATCAAGACAGAGCAAATTGAAGAGCTCTTTTCAATACTCAGGCGAGTTCTTGATGAAGTTCAAGACGATGTATCGGGGATAACCACATAGGTAGTTCCGATACCTAATAGAACTGTTTATATTGCCGAGATAGCAGAAGACCAATAATTAATTGTCGATTCCAAATACCGGACTATGTTACGTCTACTGTACTCTTAAGAGCATATGTTTGGTCCAATATTAATTCTTAAATTCCTTTTTCGAAAAGGACTACTTTTGGAAGTGGTGTTATTACACGGTAGGGATATCTATCCAGGCAGTTGCATCAATCATGTAATTCGGTCGTGCTATTTAGTCGAAATTTCGCACGATTTTAAATGGTTTGTTTCATTTATTGGTCAAAATGGAAGTTGCAGTATCAACTACTATCTCGCTGAACCGTTTGGTAACGGAATCAAGAGGGCGGCTTGCCGGAAACAGAAATCCATAGTGAAATACGATTGGTGGATCCAGAGGTCGAATAGCAATCAAGGG
>BQJD01000014.1 GCA_021604525.1 marine bacterium B5-7
CACCAACACGGTGATCAATAACTCTCTGGTTTATGATGAAACCGTCTCGTTATACGACGGCCAGGTCGTGACCAGCAGCTACGACTTCGGTAGTTACAAAAACTACGGGGTGGTGGAAACCAATGCTCGACCCGTCATCGCGCCAAGTGCCCAGGTACAGGTAGAAGATACGACAACGGGTAGTAGTCAATTCTTCTATGTTGGTAGCGGTAATCTGGCGGCTGTTACCTTGGTCAATGGTAATACGTTCAATCGATTTGACGTCAGAACAGATGGGCCTAACCGGGCCGGTATTCTGTTACGCACGGATGCCACTGACCCAACGATCATCACGAATAATATCGTGAAGACTGTAGGCCAGGAGTCAGATGCAATAGCGATTTGGGAGAGTAGTGCCAGGGTGACCATTGCCGACAATGTGCTAAACCCGGTTGGCGATCACTCTGATGGCATCTTCTCAAACAGCAGCGTCGATCAGACCATACTCAATAACCGGATCACCACCGACGGCAATTTTGCCAGAGGTATTTATACCTTACGATCCCAAGGCGATACCCTTATTGAAGGAAACCAGATCACTGCTGCAGGCGGCACGCATTCAACAGGCATCCTGGTGTCTGGTGCAGACAAGGACTTTACCGGCGTATCCGAAAATGGTAGTCCCATATTTGATGGTGATCGTGAGAATACCGTTACCATCAATGGAAATACGGTTGATAATCTTGGTGGAGTAAATGCCCTAGGCATCGATGTGATATACATCGGCGATGATGTTAATCAAGGGGGTGATATTTACATCGAAAATAATACAGTTACGACAAAAGGAAGTGGCGGGCAGGGCATTCGGCTTTCGAACAACAACAACGACTATACACTGATACGTAATAATACCGTCGAGACCGATGGTGATAGTGGCCACGCGCTCAGGTTTTCACATGGTGCCATGAAAAATGTTGAGGTGGTCGATAATAACCTGACTGCAAGTCACGCAGCCGCCCACGGGATATTTTTCACCTATGACTTTAACGTAGGTAGCGGTAACCCGCATATACCCGCGCCAATTGATGCGTGTTTCAATGTCTACAACAACAACATCAGTGGTGGTGCGAATGCGATCAATTTCAAGATAGAACACAGCTTGGATAATTTTCCTGCGATCGCTCAAGCAAGTGAAGCCGGTTTGCGAAATGCCAATACCTTTGGGTCCGGCGATATCGGCTACTACGGTTCTGGTGCATTACCTGCATATGGCATAGCTTGCCCATGAGGTTGATTGCTTAGGGACTAGCTTCATTGACTCACCCATCAGCCGCCTCCGGTATTTATCGGGGGCGGCATTTTTTCGTCTTGAGAGTCACCAGTATCTGATGGTGTAATTGACTTTCTGACCTTCACCCGGTTGAGACTGCGATTATCGAGCGTTACAAGCAGCGTGAGAGTTCGACCGAAGACACCTTGATCGAAATGTACCTTGCTGCTCTCTCAGTTCGTCGGGTGGAAGATATCACCGAGGTGTGCTGGGTCTGTGGCACAATCAGGCAACGGGGTAACTGTCCTGATTTTTAAGCCATAATCTGAAATGAACACCAGTAAATCAAAGCCGTCGCTATCGCGTATGGCGACCATTGAAGACGTACGCCGCGTTGCTCAACGACGACTACCGGCATTCGTCTTGCCTTATCTTGAATGTGGAACCGGCGAGGAACGCTGTCTGATCCGAAATCGCGATGCACTGGCCGCGGTCAAACTGACTCCGACCTTTCTGCATGGCAACCTTAAGCCCGATCTTGCGACCAGGCTATTCGATGTTGACTATAAAGCGCCGTTCGGTATAGCCCCGGTCGGCATGACATCGCTGCTGTGGCCGGATGCCGAGTATTTACTGGCAAAGACTGCCGCCGGATTACGTATACCCTATAGTTTCAGCACCGTGGCTGGTGAGGCGATGGAGCGGATCGGCGGATGTGTGGACGACATGGGTTGGTTTCAACTGTATGTCGCACGCCAACAGCCGATTACCAATGACCTTATTAAACGAGCTGCTGACACAGGCTTTACCGCGTTGGCGGTCACCGTGGACGTACCGGTTCCGAGCCGTCGAGAGGCGATGCGCCGCGTGGGTCTTAGAACGCCACCGAAATTGTCACCGACCATGGCATGGCAATGTCTTTGGCATCCTGCATGGTCGTTGGCGACGATCAAGCGAGGAATGCCGAGGTTCAGGACCCTCGAAAGTTATCCCGAGTACACCACCAACGGGGATATCTCAGAATTCTTTCAAAGCCAGCTATCGGGTAGTGTGAACTGGCAGGTCTTCGAGTCGATACGGCGGCAATGGAAAGGACCACTGATGATCAAAGGGGTACTCCATCCACGCGATGCGATACGCGCCGTCGAGTTCGGTGCGGATGGAATCTGGGTTTCCAATCATGGCGGCCGGCAACTGGATGCCGCACCGTCTCCGATAGATGTGCTCGCCGTGATTCGTACCGCTATTGGCGACGATGTGCCGATTATTGCTGACAGCGGTGTGCGCAGCGGTCTCGATGTCGCGCGTATGCTGGCGCTCGGCGCCGACTTCGTGATGCTCGGTCGTGCCTTCATGTACGGGGTATGTGCTTTTGGAGCTGATGGGGTCGAGCACGTTGCCGGGATGATCGCCGATGATCTGACCAACGTCATGACACAGGTTGGAATCCGACGACCCGCAGATCTTGCGAAGGCATTAGTTGAGTAAGCGGTGTAACCAGATTGCCGGATTATTAAGTTGACGGATTCGTTGCGATCAGCCAACAAGACTGTTGAGCTCTGAATTTGTGAATAATTTCTTTACGGCCGCTGTCCGTATAAATAACCCGGTTAATTGAACCGACTAATTAACTATATACGCGAGTTGGGTTGCCCCATCGGACAGGAAACACCGAGTTCCAGAAATACCCGCCCAACGATGTCATTAAGAACAGGAATTGCACCGACTATGGGACAGGCGATAGCGCGCATCTGATCGAAGCAGGCCGTAAATGGACCCAGCATCAAACGACTGTCCGCGTCTTCAGCGGCATCGAATAACTGTGAGGCGATCTCGTCACGAGTCGCGCCTGACACAGGCGAAAACGACGTTGCCTTGATGGCAGGTACTGGCGCATCGACCGTGTTGTCCGGATTTGTCGTACGGGAGGAAACGACAGCAGTTTGTTGGTTTGGTTCGGTAGCCGTGGCATCGGTTATGGATACAGCAGTTACAATATCAAAAACGTCAATGGCGGCGCTCTTGTTGGGAGATACCAGGGAATCTGCCGTTAGATTCTTTGCGGATGAGGCTTCGGCTTTTACAGGCACTTGTATCGACACCGGTTGCACAACTGGATCTGTACCGCCGAGCCAGACAAACAATACAGTTACACCCGCCGCCATTGAAGCGGCAGCCGCAGATTTCAGGTAAATTGGTTTAGTCACCCCACACACCTCCAGCCAGGTTTTATGCATGGTAAAGTGATTAGAATAAGCTGGCAATACAAAGCTTGCGATAGATCAATGTCGGATAGTCTGGCTTGTCCGATATTTCCGTACAGATCGGCTCAATAATCAATCCGCATTCAAGACTGCCATCATTGATAGCGGGTGGAATCGGGATTTTGGACCCGGCTATTAATATTTTCGTAGTTGAAGAGCCATTTCGCTGGTGTAAAAATGCATCGGAAATGTTTTATATGAATCATTTACAGTCCTCAAAGCTCTCCTATCGTTTGATCGGGCGCAGAGCTGATTCATGGCTGGCGATTGTGCTCCTCGCGCTGTTTTTTTGGTCAAGTGGTATGCATGCCGGCGAGTTGGTTGCTTTAAACACGAGACCACTGGCGCCTGACTTCGAACTGAACGATCTGGGCGGAAAAAGCTATAGCCTGTCGAAATTGCGCGGCTCGGTGGTGGTGGTCAACTTCTGGGCGAGCTGGTGTGCGCCGTGTCGTTCGGAGATGCCGTCGTTTGAAGGTCTGTACAAGCGTATCGATAGCCCGGATTTTCGTATTCTCGCCATCAACCTGGGGGAAGACAGGGAAGTGGTGTCGCGATTTTATTTTTCACTCGGTGAACCTTTAACATTCACGGTGTTATTGGATCCGTTGATGACCGCCTCGCAATATTGGCCGATGAGAGGCCTGCCGATGACATTCATTGTCGACAAGAGTGGCAGGGTCACACACGTGTCACGCGGGGCCAGACATTGGGATACTGCCGAGGTCGCAGAGCTGATCGCATCCCTGCAACGCGACCCTGAGGTCAACGGTGAATCGGAACAGAATGCTTTAAATGATGGTTCATCATCATTGACAATCGATCAACGCGCCGTGACGGCTTTGCGTTAACTGCACCTGCATGAAATGCAGAATATCCTCACATACTATTTGTTAGCATTTTAATTCCAACGCGTTGAACGATCTTGAGAGCTGGCAATACATTGCCATTGGCCTGATGTTTGTCTGGGGCGGCACGGTGCGCTCAGGCCTTGGTTTCGGTGGCGCCGCACTGACTCTGCCGTTACTTTTACTCATAGTAGATAACCCGGTGATATTCCTGCCGATTATCGGCATTCAACTTGTCATATTCGGGCTGGTGACTATCGGCGTTCGGCCGACTCATGTGGATTACGCCTATCTCGCGCGCAGCCTTGTGATTATTTTGCCATTCAAGTTTGTGGGCGTGTTCGGCTTGTTGAGTCTGCCGGCAAACGTTCTTACCGCCATGGTTTATGCCATCACGCTGTTTTATGCGATCGGCTATTTGACAGGTATACAGATTCAAAGTCGCAGTCGAATATCCGATTCGATTCTGCTCGCTGCCGGTGGTTATGTCAGTGGCACATCGTTAATCGGTGCGCCACTGATTATTGCCGTGTATGTCAAATATGTAGCGCGTGAGAACCTGCGTGAAACGCTGTTTGTATTATGGATAATTCTGGTCGTCATTAAGTTGGCGGCATTTGTTGGAACCGGTACCAATTTGCAACTTGTACATCAGTTATGGCTGTTTCCCTGTGCGTTAATCGGCCACTTGCTGGGGTTAAGGCCCCATCACCACCTGCAGCAAGCTCGGCCGGAAACGTTCATGCGTGTGATCGGACTCGCGCTGCTGGTTATCACAGTAATCGGTATAACCGTTAACTTTATTGTTGCTTAAGTATTGAGTGGCGAGAAACTCGCAGCGCTTGTGTCGCGGCCGGCTAACCTCCATATTCACGGTTCCATTTGAACGATTCAACGAAATTACCTTATGTCAGATTCCGTTAAAGCTGCCCAAACCCAATTGCTGGAACCCGCCGGTATCGGCAACAGTCAGATTGATGAACTGCTTGGCGTGCTTCGTTCGCGCCAGATCGACGACGGCGACCTGTATTTTCAGTATACGAGTCATGAAAGCTGGTCGCTAGAGGATGGTACCGTTAAGTCTGGTAGCCGTAATATTGACCAAGGGGTAGGTATTCGTGCTGTCAACGGCGACAAGACCGGTTTTGCCTATTCCGACGAATTACACATGCCGGTTTTGACCAGGGCGGCAGGTGCAGCACGGGAAATCGCGGTGTTGGGCGGTACCGACAAGGTAATGAACAAGGGTTTGTCGATAATCGAGCCGGGCAAACGGCTCTATGCACCTGCCGATCCGCTGGCAAGCCTTGACGATAAAGACAAGGTGGCACTGCTAAAAACCGTCGAACAAGTGGCGCGTTCGGTCGACCCCCGTGTTAAGCAGGTCATGGCAAGCGTCTCGGCGGTTCAGCAGACGATTCTGATAGTTCGCCACGATGGCGCCATGAGCGCTGATGTAAGACCCCTGGTGCGATTGAATGTATCGGTCATTGCCGAGCACGAAGGCCGCCGCGAACAGGGATCCCATGGCGGTGGCGGCCGGGTCGATTACCAATATTTTTTAAATGAGAACCGGGCTGAGAGCTATGCCCGCGAGGCGGTGAGACAGGCGCTGGTCAATCTCGAAGCGGTTGACGCGCCGGCTGGTAACATGACGGTGGTTTTGGGTCCTGGATGGCCTGGCATCATTCTGCATGAGGCCATCGGCCACGGACTCGAAGGCGATTTCAATCGCAAGGGCAGTTCAGCATTCGCCGGGCGAATCGGCGAGCGGGTAGCCACGGATGAATGTACTGTGGTTGATGATGGCACGCTACCTGAACGTCGCGGTTCACTCAGCATCGACGACGAAGGCACCATCACCCAGCAAACCGTGCTGATCGAAAAGGGAATTCTTAAAGGCTATATGCAGGATCGCATGAACGCCCGATTGACAGGCGTTGCCTCTACCGGTAACGGACGCCGGGAATCTTATGCGCATCTGCCGATGCCGCGCATGACTAACACCTACATGCTGGCGGGACAACGCGATCCAGGTGAGATTCTGGAGTCAGTAAAAAACGGAATCTATGCAGTCAGTTTCGGGGGTGGCCAGGTGGATATCACCTCCGGTAAGTTTGTGTTCTCGGCAAACGAGGCGTACATGATCGAAAATGGGCGCATCGCCGCACCGGTCAAAGGCGCCACGTTTATCGGCAACGGCCCTGATGTATTGACCCGGGTGTCCATGGTGGGTAACGACCTGGAACTCGATAGCGGTGTCGGCACTTGCGGCAAGGAAGGCCAGAGCGTGCCGGTCGGTGTCGGTCAGCCGACGTTGCGAATTGACGGAATTACCGTCGGCGGAGTCAACGTCTAGCACGCATGCGACAACCTGCAAATGGTTGCGATGACATTGAAATCCATCACTAATAATTTAAACGGCGGACCGCCGTCGTACCATCTTTCAATTATCGAGGTTTAGATTCTTGACCCAGGATATTCAGACTAAAAGCACCGCCCCGTCCTTGAACGAACAAGAGCTGCATGATGCCCTCGATGTAGCCTTGGAACGCGCCAGTACACGGGGTGCCAGCAGTGCCGAGGCTGTCGCCAGCACCGGCGAGGGTTTGAGTGTCAACGTGCGAATGGGCGAGACTGAAACCATCGAACATCACCGCGACAAAGGCTTGGTAGTGACCGTATATGACGGCCATCGGAGTGGCTCCGCCAGTACCTCGGATTATCGACGAGAAGCGGTGATCGCAGCGGTCGACGCGGCCATCAGTATTGCCGAACTCACCGAGGAAGACAGCGCTAACGGCTTGCCGGATGCCGATCGTCTGGCCACAGAATTTCCTGATCTCGATCTTTATCACCCGATGGAATTGTCGGTCGATGACGCAACTGCTGATGCCATTCGCTGTGAAGACGCTGCGCGCGCGGTGGATTCACGCATCGTTAATTCGGAAGGTGCCGGTATGTCCATGGATCGAGGTATCGATGTCTTTGGCAACTCGCTCGGCTTTCGTGGCATCAGTCGGCGTACGCGCTATTCGTTGAGCTGCGCGGTTATCGGCAAGACCGACCAGGGCATGCAGCGCGACTACTGGTATCACACAACCCGGCATCGCGGTGATCTGGACAGCAGTGAGGAGATTGGTCGCCGCGCGGGTGAGCGTACGGCGCGACGCCTCGATGCACGACGCGTTAGCACAGCCAAGGTTCCGGTCCTGTTTGAGGCGCCGGTGGCGTCTTCGTTGCTGTCGCACTTGATTGGCGCGATCAGCGGCGGCGCGCTGTATCGCAATGCGTCGTTCCTGATCGACCATGTCGGCAAGCTAATCTTCCCGCAATTCGTTCGCATTCACGAAGCACCACTATTGCCCCGTGCCATGGGCAGCGCGAGTTTCGACAATGAGGGTGTTGCTACTTACGCGCGCGACATTGTCAGTGACGGCGTGTTGCGCGGTTATGTCCTGGGTAGTTATTCAGCCCGACGACTTGAGCTTGAGACCACGGGTAACTCCGGTGGTGTACACAACCTCATAATTGAATCTGGTGAACATGATTTTGCTGGATTATTAGCCGACATGAACCGTGGTCTGCTGGTGACGGAGCTGGCCGGCTTCGGCGTAAACACGGTGACCGGCGATTACTCGCGGGGTGCGTCAGGCTTCTGGGTTGAAAATGGCGAGATTGCTTACCCGGTCGAGGAAATTACCATCGCCGGTAATCTCAAAGAGATGTTCAAGGGCTTGGTTGCTGTGGGCAGCGATGTTGACTTACGCGGTAACTATCGTACGGGTTCAATATTGATTGACCACATGACGGTGGCTGGCGAATAACGTCGGCCATCCTTAGTGAGATAATCTGGTATTGCTCGTTACATCTCCGATTCCTGTTGCCGCACTTTTGGCTCGGGTTTCGAAGTAGGTTGGGCATCACGGGTGGAACCTGAATCCTGTGATGATGCGCCGACCTGTTTTTTACGGGTCGTGTCGTCATCGCTATCTGCTTGATCCTGAGCGGGTGGCATTTCGTCGTCATCCATGAGAATTGAGTAGGCAGGCCCTTCGAGATCATCGAACTGGCCCGATCTGACTGCCCATAAAAACCCCACGATGATTATCAATACCAGCACGGCGGCGAGCGGTATGAGAAGGTAGATTGCTTCCATTATGGTTTGATGTCAGCCGGATTTTAGCCGCGTGGCATTGCTGATCACGATCAGTGAACTGAGCGACATGCCGAGCGCTGCCAACCACGGAGCGACCAGGCCAAGTGCTGCTGCCGGAACTGCCAGAGCGTTGTATCCAATTGCCCAGATGAGATTCTGCTTCATGATTGTCAAGGTGCGCTTGCTGCAATCGTAAGTACTAACGACTGCGTATATCTGTTTCGATAGGGACACGATATCGGCACTCGATATGGCCATGGCGCTAGCGCCGTGAGTGCTGAAAGATACATTGGCGCCCGCCAGAACCGGTGCATCGTTGATGCCGTCTCCGACCATGGTAACGATCTCGCCAGCCGACTGCCAGCGTTTCACTGCATCGAGTTTATCTGCCGGCGTGCAATCTGCGATGACTTCATCCATCCCGAGTTCATCCGCAACAGCGCGCGCTACCCTTTCATCATCGCCGCTTAACAATATTGTCTTCATGCCGCGCGCTTCGAGCGCATCAATGGTCGCCTTGCTGTCTGGCCGTAACTCGTCGCGCAAGTGAAATCGACCCATAACTTCACTATCGGTGGCCAGAAAAATCTCACTTTCCGAGCTATCAATACAACTGGAATGAAACCCGTCAGGAAGTGTCGCCGAGGTCTGTGATTCAATCAAGGCAGGATTGCCAAGCCAGTAATTACAGCCATCAATCCGGCCGCAAACTCCGGCGCCGGGCATGCTTTTGGCGGACTCTACAAACGATAACTCGGCATCGTTTCCCACGGCCCGCATAAAGGCCTGTGCCATTGGGTGTTCGGATCCGGATTCAAGGGCTGCGGCAATGTGTATCAGGCGATCATTATCGCCCGGGTTCTGAGGCACCTGGTGGCCATTTTTGAACTGATCAACTCGTGTTATGGCCGGCTTGCCCAGAGTCAATGTACCTGTTTTATCGAAAACGAATAAGGTGGTTTTTGGAAGGGTTTCGAGGGCTGTTTCAGAAGTCACCAATATCTTGTCGCGCATCAATCGGGCAATCGTGGCGCTGATCGCCGTGGGTACCGCCAGTGACAGGGCGCAGGGACAGGACACCACCAGCACCGAGATCGTGATGGCGAGCCAGCGCGGTTCACCATGCAAGAACCAGAATATCGCGACCAGGACTGCAAGCACCAATATGGTTGCCACAAAGTAAGCCGCGACCCTGTCGGCGAGCTGTCCGATTGCTGGTTTTTCGGCAAATGCCTGGCTGAGTAGTCGATCGATCTCTGCCAGCAGTGATTCGTTACCGACTCGCGTCACCCGAACAACCAGCGGTGATCGGGTATTGATGCTGCCGCCGATGACAGGCTGTCCCGGACCTCGCGAGACCGGCAGGCTCTCGCCGGTAAGAATGGATTCATCGATTCCTGACTCGCCCGAGACCACCACGCCGTCGGCAGCGATGGTATCGCCCGGACGAATCACAACAAGGTCATCCTCTTTGAGATCGATGGCGGCAACGTTCTCCTGCCTGCCAGTGATGTTGCCATCGAGCAGACGGCGGGCGCTCAAAGGTTTGATGGCGCCGATGCCCTGTGCCGCCCGCATCGCGCGCATGCGGCTGGATAACTCAAAGTAGCGGGCAGCGAGTAGAAACAGGATGAACATGCACACCGATTCGAAGTACACAGCCCCTTCACCACTGATCACATGCCAGGTGCTGGCCAAAAATGCCAGGCCTATTCCAATACTCACGGGCACATCCATGCCGACGCGCTTGAGCCGTAAGTCAGTGATGGCATTTTTAAAAAAGCTTCGGCCTGAATAGACCAGCACCGGTAACGTTAACAAGAGGGCGACGCGCCTGAAGAATTGCTCAAATTCGGCTTCCATTCCGTACCAGTCACCGGCATACAGTGCGACGGTGAGAATCATGACCTGCATCCCCAGCGCGGCGGCGACGCCTATTTGCCGAAGCAGGGTTTTACGCTGTTCGGCCAGGACGATCTGCTGCCGGTTTGCATCGAACGGGTGGGCTTTATAACCGATGGCGTGTATCGCCGCGAGAATATCGCTCAGGTGTATCGACTCGTTGTCCCAGGTTACGCTTGCCTGCTGGGTGCTGTAGTTGATCGATACTTCGCTGACTCCCGGCAGGGAGCGCAGGTGGCGTTCGTTCAACCAGATGCAGGCCGCGCATTCAATCCCCTCGAGAGCGAGATTTGCCTGCCTGACGGACCCCTGCTGGACCACTACGAACGTTCGCTGAATGGCTTCATGATCGTAGACCAGGAGCTGATCGAGGTCCTGAAGGATGGCACCCTTGAGACTTTTCGGGTTAGCCGTTCGGTGAGAGTAGTAGTCGCCAAGCCCCTCTTTTTCGATCACATCGGCGACCGCCGCGCAACCAGGACAACACATGACGCGCTGCATCCCACCGATTACCGCAAAGTAGCCATCAGCGGTGTGTGCAGGCAGTCCGCAATGAAAGCACAGAGTAGATGGATCAGTCACACAAATTGGCTTATTTTTGAGAGTTTAAAATGTTAGTGTTGCATTGCAAAGCGTGATTTTCATCAATGGATAAAAACTAAAATTGATATAAATCAACTTCGCAGTATTGCGATGCTGAGACAATTCGTCGCGTCTTGCATTAGAGGTGTTTCGTCGACTGTTTGTGTGCAGAAATGCCGTTGTAATTGTGTGTTAATTATCACGTGGTCACGACGGACGATGATAACAGGAACGTTTCTACATTCGATTTTTCCGTGATATGTAAAGGGTCAGGATATATGAGCACGAGTGAAACCTATAACTACAAAGTAGTTCGTCAATTCGCAGTAGTGACGGTAATCTGGGGAGTTGTCGGTATGCTTGTTGGCGTTCTCATCGCTGCACAACTTGCTTTTCCAGCATTGAATTTCGATACCCCCTGGCTATCTTTTGGCCGGCTTCGTCCGTTGCATACCAATGCGGTCATATTTGCCTTTGGCGGATCGGCGCTGTTCGCGACGTCTTACTATGTCGTTCAACGCACCTGTCATGCGCGTCTGTTTGGCGGGCCATTGGCCGCTGTGACATTCTGGGGATGGCAGCTCATCATCGTGCTCGCGGTGATCACGCTGCCGCTCGGTTACACCGCATCCAAGGAATATGCCGAACTTGAATGGCCGATTGATATATTGATTACCATCGTGTGGGTGCTCTACGCCATCGTGTTCTTTGGCACCATTGGCAAACGCAAGGTCAAGCATATCTACGTAGCCAACTGGTTTTTCGGTGCGTATATCCTGACTATCGCTATCCTGCATATTTTTAACAGCCTGGCGATTCCTGCCTCAATGACCAAGTCGTACTCGGTCTACGCCGGGGTTCAGGATGCCATGGTGCAATGGTGGTATGGCCACAACGCAGTGGGTTTTTTCCTGACGGCCGGATTTCTCGGCATCATGTACTACTTCATCCCCAAGCAGGCTGAACGACCGGTGTATTCCTATCGCTTGAGCGTCGTGCACTTCTGGGCGTTGATCTTTACCTACATCTGGGCAGGTCCTCATCACCTCCACTACAGCGCATTGCCGGAGTGGACCCAAAGCATCGGCATGGTATTTTCACTGGTGCTGTTGGCACCGTCCTGGGGTGGCATGATCAACGGTATCATGACGCTGTCGGGTGCTTGGGAGAAGTTGCGTACCGACCCGATCCTGAAGTTTCTGGTGGTATCGGTATCGTTCTACGGTATGTCGACTTTCGAAGGGCCGATGATGTCCATCAAGACCGTCAACGCACTATCTCACTATACCGACTGGACCATCGGTCACGTCCACTCCGGTGCGCTTGGCTGGGTTGGTATGGTGACCATTGGTGCTATCTATTTTCTGATTCCGCCTCTGTTTGGCAAGCGTGAGTTATACAGTACCAGGCTGGTCGATGCGCATTTCTGGCTGGCGACCATCGGCATCGTTTTGTACATCACCGCCATGTGGATATCCGGTGTCATGCAAGGTCTGATGTGGCGTGCGGTAAACCCCGATGGCACGCTGACCTACAGCTTCATCGAGAGTGTACAGGCCATGCATCCGTATTACCTGATTCGTCTGTCAGGTGGTCTGATCTACCTGACTGGGATGCTGCTGATGGCCTACAACGTGTTTCGCACCATTGCCGGCGCGCGTGAGGCTGATACCACGATACCGGCTCCAGCTCACGCAGCTTAAGTCGCATATACATTCGAACAGTCTAAAGGTCATTGTAACAATGGGACTACAGAAAAAATCTGAAACCAACCTGTTCTGGCTGATCGTGTTGATCATCCTGACGGTGAGTGTCGGCGGCATCGTACAAATCGTGCCGCTGTACTATCAAAAATCCACCACCGAAGCAGTAGCCGGGCTGACGCCGTATCCGGCGCTTCAACTCGCTGGACGCGACATCTATCAAAAAGAGGGTTGCATGAGTTGCCACTCACAGATGATTCGTCCATTCCGTGCCGAGACCGAACGCTATGGACACTATTCGGTCGCCGGTGAGTTCGTCTATGACCATCCGTTTCTCTGGAGCTCGAAAAGAACCGGGCCGGATCTTGCTCGTGTCGGTGGTCGATACAGTGACGAGTGGCATCGCGTTCACATGATCAATCCACGCGATGTGGTTCCTGAATCCATCATGCCGTCGTATCCGTGGCTCGATAATAATGAAATCGACGGCCCAACGATTCAAAAGCATATGACGGCACTTCAGACCATCGGTGTACCGTACAGCGATGAGGAAATTGCTGCAGCCGCTGACGCTGTTTCCGGTAAAACTGAAATGGACGCACTGATTGCCTATCTGCAGGGCCTCGGTATACACGTCAAGATTCGGAGATAGTCGTGACACTTATACAGATTGTCTGGACCGTGATCGCATTTGTCATATTTATCGGCATCGTCATATGGGCTTACAGCTCGAAGCAGAAAGAACGATTCGATGAAGCGGCGCAATTACCGCTCGATGATGATTACGAACCCGATCCTGTAAAGGGTTCAAAAGTTACCCGGGAGAACAACAATGGCTGATTTCGTCGATCCTTCATGGCACTGGTTTATCGTTATCGCGACCATCGTATCGCTGCTCGCCTGTCTGTGGCTGGTTTTGGCGAATCGTCGTTCCGATAGTGATTCTGTTGAAGGAGAACCTACCGGTCATGTATGGGATGAAGACCTGCGCGAGTTGAACAATCCTCTGCCGCGATGGTGGTTCAACCTGTTCTTGATCACTCTGATCTTTGGTGGCGTATACCTGGTGCTGTATCCGGGGCTTGGATCGTTTCCCGGGGTGCTTCACTGGACGCAGCTTGAGCAATACCAGGACGAAGTTGCCGAAGCAAATGCGACCTACAATCCGTTGTTCGAGAAGTTCATGAGTACCGACATTCCGGCTCTGGTTAAAAACAAGGAGGCCCAAGTGGCCGGTGAACGCTTGTTCGCGAACTATTGTACTCAATGCCATGGATCGGATGCGCGAGGTGCACCGGGCTTTCCCAATTTGCGTGATGACGCCTGGTTGTATGGTGGTTCGCCAGAGGCTATTACGCAGACTCTGACCAATGGCCGCAGAGGCGTGATGCCGGCATGGGCTGGAGCACTGGGCGAGGAGGGTGTTGAGAATGTGACCAGTTATGTTGAAAGTCTCGCCGGTCGTGATGTCGATGCCGACATGGCAGCCAAGGGTAAGGAAAAATTCAACATGCTCTGCATTGCCTGTCATCTACCCGACGGGACCGGCAACCAGGCACTCGGCGCGCCGAATCTGACAGACGATGACTGGCTATATGGTGGAACGCGACGCACTATTAGTGAAAGTATTGCAAATGGTCGTAACGGTGTCATGCCGGCCCATGGCGAATTTCTTGGTGAAGCTAAGATTCATGTGCTCGCAGCGTATGTCTATGGGCTCTCGAAGAATAACTGAAAATGTTAAACGTCAACATGTCAGTAGAGATGATTGTGTAAACAATGGCAATTCCAGTTATACAAAAAGCCGTGGCAATCTTTTGGTCATCATTCATCATGGCGGGTGTTGCCACGTTGGTTTTCTTTGCCGTCTTCGATCCTTTTGAACTGATTGCGCCCACATGGTTTCCAAATCTCAGCCGACTTGGAGCCTACTCCATTGGTTTTTTTCTTTTCTGGATGCTTACGCTATCAACGTCTTTGTTGACAAGTTTTTTTCAACGCCCCGTTGAGCAGTTCAATAAATCCTGAGCCTGGACTACCGGGCTAAGCGGAGTCAATTATTCATGTCCGAGCGCCGTGTCGAATCGCCATCAGACGATGTCGACAGACAACTGTATGCCAAACGCCAGAAAATCTATCCGCGAGAAGTTCATGGGATCTTTGCGTTGCTTAGAACATCGGCTGTTCTGTTGCTGCTTGGGTTATATTATTTTTCGCCATGGCTGTATTGGGATGGTCGTCAGGCAATTTTGTTTGATCTACCGGAACGTAAATTCTATCTGTTCGACCTGATCATCTGGCCACAGGATTTTATCTACTTAAGCGCCTTATTGATTATCGCGGCGATGTCGTTGTTCTTTTTTACTGCGCTTGCCGGTCGATTATGGTGTGGTTATGCCTGTCCGCAAACCGTGTGGACCGAAGCATTCTTATGGATTGAACGCAAGATCGAAGGCTCTCGTCAGAAGCAGATAAAACGCGACAAGGCACCGCTGACGCTTAACAAGTTCGTGGTCAAGGCAAGCAAGCACGCAGTGTGGATCCTGTTTTCGCTTTGGACCGGTTTTACCTTTGTCGGCTACTTCACGCCGATACTTGAACTGGCAAACAAGATTGTCCACTTCAACACTGGCCCCTGGGAAACCTTCTGGGTTTTATTCTACGGCCTTGCTACCTATGGCAACGCCGGCTGGCTACGTGAACAGGTATGTATATACATGTGTCCGTATGCGCGTTTTCAAAGTGCGATGGTCGACGCAAATACATTGATCATTTCGTATGACAGTGTGCGTGGCGAACCACGTGGACCGCGCAAGAAAGGCATCGATCCGGCCGATGTGGAATTGGGTAGCTGTATCGACTGTACGATTTGTGTGCAAGTCTGCCCAACGGGTATCGATATACGTGATGGATTGCAGTATCAATGTATCGGTTGCGCCGCCTGTATCGATGCCTGTGACGATGTCATGGAAAAGATGAATTATCCCAAGGGGTTGATACGATACACGACGCAGAAAGCACTTGCTGGTGAAGATACCCATGTGCTGAGACCGCGAATGTTTGTTTATGCCGGCCTCATGATCGTGGTTGTTACCGCCGTACTATTCGGACTATTGACACGCGATGTGATTGGACTTGATGTTATCCGTGATCGCAATGCCTTGTATCGCGAGACCGGTGACGGTTTAATCGAGAATGTATATACCCTCAAGATAGTCAACATGGATGGGGAAGCCCACGTGTTTGATGTCGATATCGATGGCCTCGATGGTGCGCAACTCGTTGAAGACGGCGATTCAGTTGAGGTGGAAAGTGGCCGGGTGGTTAGTTATGTTGTGAGAGTTCAAGTCGATCCGAATCGGATGACGCAACAAAGTAGCGACTTTATGTTTCGGATTCATTCACCGACTGCACCCGGTCTGGATGCCGAGGAAAATGCACGGTTCGTCGGTCCACGCTGGTTAGGCACCGGCAGTTAAATTAAACAGGTATGTTTAAACAGGTATGTATTGTGAAGCCGAACAAGTCCGATAGCAGACCGTGGTATCGCGTGGGTCTCGTGTGGATGTTAATATCAATCCCGCTTACTTCAGTTGTCGTTGGAATCGTCATGCTTACCTTCGCCATCACCAGTTGGGACGGCCTCGTAGCTGACGACTATTACAAACGCGGCAAAGAGATAAACCGGGTACTGGTTCGTGATCAATACGCGACTGAACACGGACTCGTGGCGCGTCTTGACTGGTCAGTCAATGATGGTCGGCTTGACCTTAATATTGATGCAGACGATATCGAGATGCGGGATCCCGAGATCAGCCTGCAGTTTTTACACCCGACACGAAGTGGCTTTGATCATACAACGCTGATGACGCAAGGCCCCAACGGCCATTATTACGGTGTGGCGCCCCAACTGCCCAAAGGCGACTGGATTATTCAGCTTGGCACCAATGCATGGCGGCTTAACACTCGTACCGAACTCGATAGTGCACCCCTTGTTATTCATTTTGAATCGTTGCCGGCAACATAGCTATAAAACTTTTATGGACCAAATAGCGAGAAAGAATTCGGCAATTTTTATCAATCTCATAAAGATGATTATTGCCGGATGGCAAAGGCGTGATTGGTGCCACTCGAAGACGGATAATTACTCGCCTCATTCAAGCTTGACGGCGCTTTAGCGAAGGTCTGATCCAGATGGGTACCGAATTCGGTTTCGCTGCGGCCTTCATGGTAGGTTTTCTGGGATCAGTCCATTGCATCGGTATGTGTGGCGGTATCGTCGGCATCCTTAGTGTCGGCGGTGCGAGAAAAGATAATCGACCCATCACGGCGAACCGTCTTGCCAACCTGCTTGCTTATAACGCAGGTCGTATTGTCAGCTATTCACTGGCCGGGCTATTGGCCGGAATTGCCGGTAACGCCGCCTATGAAGTTTTTCCTTTAAGCAGGGTCGCCGAAGTTGGCATGATGTTATCCGGTGGGTTTCTGATTTTACTGGGGTTATATCTTGCCGACTGGTGGCGTGCTCTGGGTCGCATCGAGGCGATCGGCGCGAAGCTGTGGGCAAAAATCCAGCCTCTATCGCATCGCCTGTTGCCGGTGCGCTCACCACTTGCTGCTTTCCCGTTAGGTCTGTTGTGGGGTTGGCTACCCTGTGGACTCGTTTATGCCACCCTGGTATGGGCGTTGTTTGTTGCCGACCCGTTGATGTCCATGGGGCTGATGCTGTTTTTCGGCCTTGGCACTTTACCCATGTTGCTTGCCATGGGGACCCTTGCCGACAGGCTTTCGAGGCTTCGTAGCCATCCGTATATCCGCCGTACTGCCGGTGTCCTGATTATCGTATTCGGAGTGATGACGTTTGTTGGCCTGGTACATCCGATCCAGCCGATTAATCACCCTGTTGGACTTATGTGCAGCGCATAAATCCTGTCATGCTATATCGTGCGTGATTTGCCCCGCATCCGCAGATTATCCAGCTTGCGAAGGTTCTGCTTGCGCGCCGCCTGATACCGATTGGTAGCCATCTCAACGAATTTGTCCTGACTTGATTTTTCACCTTCAGTACGAAGTGAGCGGTAGTTTCCATCCGGTTGCATCTCCCATGCGCCGTGGCGATCGTTCATGTAGGTGTTCAGAATCATTCGCAAATCCTGTTTCAGGTCCACGGATTGGACTGGCGTTAAAATCTCCACGCGACTTTCAAGATTACGCTTCATGAGATCGGCCGAACCGATGTAGTACTCCTCATTTTCGTCCCCGCCGTTTCTGAAATAATAGATACGACTATGTTCGAGAAAACGACCGACGATGCTGATCACACGAATATTCTCGGATAGTCCCTTGATACCCACCTTCACCCTGCAACTGTCTCGAATGATGAGATCGACGGTGACCCCCGCCATGGATGCACGATATAACTCCTTGGCGATATCGAAGTCCTCAAGCGCGTTGCACTTGAACTGGATATGCCCGGGTTCACCATTCTTGTGTAGCTTTATCTCGCGGCGAATTCTGTTGATCAGAACGCTTTTCATTATTCTCGGCGCAGGAATAATTTTTTTGTAATTGCGATTCGGTGTATATCCGGTTGTCAGGAAATTAAAGAATTCAGCAATATCACTGGCAATCTCACGATCGCAGGTTAAAAGACCCAGATCGCAATACAGTTGCGCAGTTCCTTCATGATAGTTGCCGGTGCCTATGTGTACATAGCAGCGAATACCGTTGAAATCCTGCCGCACGACCATGATGACCTTGCTGTGGGTTTTCAGTCCTACCACGCCGTAGGTGACATGAACACCGGCTTCTTCCATGTGGCTTGCCCAGCGTACATTGGCCATCTCGTCGAACTGCGCCTTGAGTTCTACCGCGACCGCGACCTGTTTGCCATTACGTGCTGCTTCAATCAGGCAATCGACAATTTTGCTTTGATCGGCGGTGCGATATAACGTCATCTTGATGGCGCGGACCTTGGGATCGCGACTCGCTTCCTGGAGAAAACGCAGTACCGAGGTGGCGAACGATTCATAAGGATGTTGCAGCAGAATATCGCCGTGTTCGCGGATGATGTGAAAAATACTGCGCGTTTCAAGTAGCTTGAAATGATCAACGGGGCGGTGCGGTACATCCCGCAAGCGAGGTATCTGCAGTGTGGATAGCTCGATCAGGTCGCGCTTTGCCATGAGTCCGGTGCTATCGAGTACGTTTGTTTCTTCATTGAGACCGAGTTCCGCCGACAGCATGCCTCGGCGCGATGGATTCATGTCTTTATGGACCAGAAGCTTGACGATCGGTGCGAACTTTCTTTCGCGAAGCTCCGATACGATCATCTCTAGAAGATCGTTGGCGGAGGCTTCGTTGCGTTCGGTACTGGCGTTTCGAATAACACGGAAGACTTCACAGCGATCGATGAGCATTCCCGGAAATAGCAGGTCCAGGTTGCCGGCCATGATCTGTTCGATAGGAACAAACCGGTTGCTTTTACCAATCGGTATAAAACGTTTGGTACCGGAACCGACCGGCACCTTGACTCGGGCTAACGATGAGAACTCACTATCGGGGTGGTGCAAGGTGACCAGCAGGTTCAGCGACAAGTTTGAGATGAACGGGAACGGATGCGCCGGATCGACAGCCTGTGGTGTTATCAGAGGGAAAATATTCTCCAGGTAAAATCGTCGCAAAACATGCTGTTCGTCATGGTCCAGCGTATCGTACTGGCAAATCTGTATATCGTATTCGGGCAGGCGCTTTAACAGGGCTGTGAGACTTTCCTCGATTTCAGCTTCAAGCGTATTGATAAATCGCGAACATAATTCAATCTGTTCTTTCGGGCTGAGACCGTCAATTGTCAGTTCGCTATATCCAGCACCCTCCTGCTGCATCAGGCCGCCTATACGCTTCATATAAAACTCGTCGAGATTGGACGAGACGATGGCGATAAATTTGAGCCGCTCCAGAAGCGGTGTGGAATCATCACGAGACATACTGAGAACCCGCTGATTGAAACGTAACCACGTAATTTCGCGATTCTGATACAAAGATGGCTTTGACAGATCCACGGGGCGTCGATTCACGGATGCCTTGCTGGCAACGCTGATGTTATCGGCAGGTATGGTCGTTACCTTGGCTTCACTCTTGGAATTCGGGGTCATGTCCTTACAAGTCCAGTTAGTTCGATAGTCATTTAGTTATGTCGTCTGATCCAGTCTCTATCCGATAAAGGTAATGCTACACCTTGAGTTATCAAGATTGTTTGACTATAGATTGCGGGTATATCTGTTACATCTTTCATTGCCAGGCGGCATGATGCGATTTGACCCAGATCAACAATGACTATGTATTAGTTCGGTAGGCTATGCTGACCATTGCCGTACACCTTAAAGGAGCCAAGGCGTTGCCGGATTTGCGAATTGTCAACATGGGCTTTAATCTTGAACTGATCAAAAAATACGATCACGCCGGGCCTCGATATACATCCTATCCTACCGCAAATTTGTTTTCCGACAAATTCGACCGTAGCACCTATGTACACAATGCGAGGGCGAGTAACGAACATCTCGTTCCAGGCCAGATTTCACTCTATTTCCATATACCGTTTTGTGACACGCTTTGTTTTTATTGTGCATGTAACAAAATTGTCACAAAAAACCGTTCGCGAGCGGTGGAGTATCTTGACTATCTGAAAAAGGAAATTCGACTACAGGGAGAGTTGTTCGACAGTGACAGGGAAGTCGTGCAGCTTCATTTTGGTGGCGGCACTCCCACCTTTTTAAGTAACGAGCAGATTGCCGATTTGCTCGAATACACCAGTTATCACTTCTATCTGAAACAGGATTCAAGGCGTGAGTTTTCCATCGAAATCGATCCGCGTGGTGTCGATGTCGCCCGGCTGGCCGGTCTTAGGGAACTCGGTTTTAATCGCATCAGTCTTGGTGTGCAGGACTTCGATCCAAAGGTACAACGTGCGGTTCACCGGATACAGTCACCTGAAGAAACGTTGAACCTGATAAAAGCGGCGCGACAGATGGGGTTCGTTTCCACAAATGTTGATCTGATTTATGGTCTGCCACTACAAAGCGAGAGCACGTTCAGGGAAACGGTCGAGAGGGTGCTCGAGTCAGAACCGGAGCGACTCAGTATTTTCAACTATGCTCATCTGCCGCAGATGTTCTTTCCCCAGCAGCGCATCCGCGAGGCTGACCTGCCGCGTCCCGAAGAAAAGCTGGCAATTTTAAATTCAACCGTATCAATACTTGGCAAGGCCGGTTACAAGTATATTGGGATGGACCATTTTGCCAAGCCCGACGATGGTCTTGCGCTCGCCCAAAAAAATGGCACTCTAAACCGCAACTTTCAGGGCTACTCGACATATGCAGACTGTGATTTGATTGCGCTTGGGGTCAGCGCGATTTCCAAGGTTGATTTGTGTTACAGCCAGAATCACAAGAAACTGGAGGATTACTACGCTGATCTCGACCATGATCGTCTGCCGATTGCGCGTGGTACCGAGATGTCGCAGGATGATCTGACCCGCCGAGCAGTAATTGAGAAACTCATTTGCTATTACACAGTAGATCTAAATACGGTGTGTCGCAGTGCCGGTGTCGACGCTAAAGAGTATTTCGGGTACGAATGGGAAGTGCTTGAGAATCTGCAATATGACGGCCTGGTCAAGCTGGACCATCGTAATCACCGTGTAGACGTGACGCCAAGCGGTCGGTTTTTGCTGCGGACTATCTGTATGACATTCGACCACTACTTGCGCCGGCCGGGAGCTCAGGGAACCTATTCCAAGGTAATCTGAAAGCCCAAAAAGGTTTTCATCCGGACCTTAGGATTGTGATTCATGAGGTCAGGTCGATTCATCCATAGGCATGACTTCTATTTTGAAGCCACGGTTTGCGATCAGTTTGTTCTCTTCTCGAAATTGCTCCGCAGTCAGCGGATGTGACTCCAGCCATTCAGGTGGAAAAAAAAGTGTCAGGAATTTACCAGATGCCTTGAGCTGCGTGTCGGGCACGCCCAATGGGCTTCGCGGCCGATGCAACGTTGTCGCCAGCCGTAACAACATCACCAGGTTTTCGACATGCTTCAGGTTATTGTCCGGGATGGTGTTGAAAACAAGCTGGTTGAGTTTTCGGCGGTGGCCCCGAACCAGCGTCGCGATGATGGCGCGTTCGGGCAAAGAGAAACCGGTGAGATCGGTATTGGCGATGATGTAGGCGCCATGTTTATGGTACTGATGGTGTGAGATATCCATACCAATTTCATGCAGCTTTGCCGACCAGCGAAGAAGTGATCTGAATTCCGATTCGTTTATATCGAGATCACCGGCAGCTTGATCGTAGAAGGCGAGGGCGGTGTGTTCAACGCGCTCGGCATGTGCCTGATCGACATGGTAACGCATGGCCAGATCGTTAACGGATTCCTCACGAACATCCTGATGCTGCTGACGTCCGATCAGGTCATGAATGACACCCTCACGAAGGGCTGCATCGGAGACTTCCATCTTGTCGATACCAAGCAGATTAAAACAGGCGTTGAGAACCGCAACCCCGCCGGCAAATACCGGCGCCCGTTTATCACTCAGGCCGGGCAACGATTTTGGCGAGCACTGCCCTAATTGAATCAGGCGATTGGTTAATTTATCGAGACCTTTGGCAGTAATCAGATTTTTACACCAACCGGCTTCGCGAACGGTCTTGAGAACCGCCTTGACCGAACCCGATGAACCGATGGCTGTGTCCCAACCGATTTTTTTGTAATTCTCGACAATAGGCAGAAGTTCGATACTTGCAGACAGGATGGCATCGTCCATGCGCGTACGGCTGACTTCACCGTCCTTGAAGAATCGATTCGACAACGAAACGCAGCCCATGAACAGAGATTCCATGCAAATTGGCGACTCATTACTACCAATAATCAACTCGGTGCTACCGCCGCCAATGTCGATAATCAGATTGTTGCCAGGACCAGAGGCACGGGTGCGCGATACGCCAAGATGAATTAACCGGGCTTCTTCCTTGCCGGAAATTATTTCCACAGGCTCATCGAGCACTGCCTCTACTCGACTGACAAATTGCAGTGCGTTCTTGGCCTTTCGAAGCGTATTGGTGGCGACAATGCGAATATTGTCGTGGTCGATATGACGCAGCCTCTGGGCGATTCGTGACAGGGCTTCGAGCGCCTCCACCATTTTCTCTTCGCTTAGACGATTATCCTCATCAAGCCCCTCTGCCAGTCGGACATATTCGTTAAGGCGGTCGAGAGTGCGTATTTGCCCCGCTTCCTCGCGAACGATGATCAGGTGAAAGCTGTTGGAACCGAGATCCAGCGCAGCGAGATCCCGCCCACCGGATTCGACAGGTTCGGCGGGGTTACTTGATTTCACTACGCCGACTTAACTCCGGATTGATGGCCGATTTTGTCGGTTAATGCAGCCCTGTCAAGAATGATGACGCGGCGCCTGTTAACAGCGAGAATGCCGTTTTCCTGGAACTTTGAGATTAAACGACTGATGGTTTCTGCGGCGAGACCCAGATAGTTGGCTATATCGTGACGAGACATTGACAGATTGAATTCGGATTCGGAAAACCCCCTTGAGCCAAGTCGTGACGACAGACTGATCAGGAAGGTTGCCAGTCGGCTTTCCGCAGTGCGCCTTGCCAGCAACAGCAGCATGGACTGCTCCTGGCTGATTTCGCGACGCATTACTGTGTACACCTCACGATGCAGGCTGGGTACTTCTCTTGAAAGTTCCTCGAGATCATTCAACGGAAGCTCGCATACGCTGGAACGTTCAAGACAGACGACTGTGCAGTTGTGCACCGCGTCGACGCCATCGAAGCCAATCAGCTCGCCCGGCATGTGGAAGCCGACAATCTGTTCTTCGCCATCTTCGGTTGTGACGACTGATTTTAACGCACCGGATTTAACCGCGTAGAGGGCGCTGGCCTTCTCACCGCTGTGATACAACGTGCCACCCTTGGGCAGAGGTGGACGCTGAGCTATGATTTTCTCAAAACGCACGAGATCTTCCTGTGATAAACATCGCGGCAGGCACAGCTCTGACAGTGAACAGTTCTTGCACGATAACTTGACGCTATCCAGATTGATAAGATTTGTCACGATAGTGAGCCTGTTTCGGGAACTTGAATTAATTCGGGTCGACGGTGTCTTGGCCAGATTACCAAATATGCCGGGACTTGATCATATTGTCTGTAAAACTCGCCAGCGGATGCACAAAATATATCTATAGGGCCTGAAGTATATTACAGCAACATCATCATGCCGCTGTCGGCGATTGGCTTGACGATCAGTTTCAGTACTAGGGTGAGCAGGATAATCAGCACAAATGGTGAGAAATCGAGTCCGCCAACGGGCGGTAAAACACGTCTGATCGGAGCCAGCAACGGCTCGCTCAACGAATCCAGCAAACGGGTCAGAGGAGAATATCCACCTTGCTGAAACCAGCTCATGATTGCCCTTGCAAAGGTCACGAAGATAAAAATATATACAATGGTCTGCAACACGTCAGCTATGGCAAGGATCACGGCAGCGCCCATATCAAGGGGGTAGCCCTTGAGCATAGCAATCAAGGCAATTTTGATGACAGCAATAACGATTGCTAATACGACCGCAGCCATATCGAAACCAAAAATTCCCGGTATGAACTGCTGTAACGGTTTAAGTGGTGGATTGGTCAGAACCAGTACAAACTGCGTGAGTGGATTGTAAAAGTCCACCCGAAAGAGTTGGAACAGAAATCGTAGAATTACCACCAGCAAGTAAAAACCGACCACCGACTCGATCAGGAAAAGTCCGGCATCGCCTACATACGACTGGTTCATGAATCGTCTCCGCTATCTTTGGAAAGTTCGATGGATCTTAAACGGGCCGCATCAATCGCGTCCGTCGCCGCCGCAACGATGCCGCCGCGTTGCAAGGCTTCGACACCGCGTTCTGTAGTACCCGCAGGTGAGGTAACACGGCGACGTAACTCGCTGAGCGATACGTCGCTCTTGCCAGCAAGCTCGGCTGCACCGAGCGCCGTTTGAATACACAAATCCCGGGCGATTTTTGTATCGAGACCGTGCTTGCAGGCGGCCTCGATCAGAGATTCCATCATAAGGAAAAAATATGCCGGACCACTACCGGACAGTGCTGTGACCACATCCAGCAAGGACTCACTATCCAGCCAGCGTGTAATACCCGTGGTCTGCAAGATGAATTCGGCACGCTCATGCTGCGTACTGCTGACATTCTCGCCGGCGAATATGGCAGTAGCGCCGCGACCGACCAGGGCCGGCGTGTTGGGCATCGCCCGGACGATGGCGCAGTGACCACCCGACAGGGATTCAAGGCTCGCCACGGTAACACCGGCGGCAACCGACACCAGTAGCGGTCGATACTTCTCAAGTACCTCCGCTAAGGGCTGCAGGACCGATCGCATGACCTGTGGCTTAACCGCCAAGACACAGGTTTCGCAATTTTCCACAAGTGTGTGATTATCAGCACTAGTGTTAATGCCATAGCGTGCCTTTAGTGTGTCACGGCGTGTTGCATCTGGCTCTGATACAAAAATGGTCGTGGCATCGAAGTCGGCGCGGCAAAGCCCTGCGATCAGCGCTTCGGCCATATTTCCACCGCCGATAAATCCTGTATTTCCACTTGATTTCATTTTGTGATGGTGAGTTGCTGTTTCCAAATAGTACAGTTTGCCGACGTTGTTGATTTTACGCTTCGGCCGGATAGTGGCGTGGACCGAATAGTGCCGTACCGATTCGCACATGACTTGCCCCTTCAGCTACTGCCGCTTCCAGATCAGCGCTCATTCCCATGGACAGGCAGTCAAGCCGCGCACCATTTACCGAAGCACTCTGTGAATTGGCAGCATCGAGCAGGTCATGCAGCCTTTTGTACGGTTCACGAGCCTGCTGCGGATCGTCGGATGGCTTCGGGATAGTCATCAGGCCACGTAATTGTAAATGAGTAAATCCTCGAATTGCTTCAACCATGTCGGGAACCTGATCTGGTGAGACTCCTGACTTGCTCGCCTCGCCGTCAATATTAACCTGAATGAGCACATTAAGGCGTTTGCCGAATTGTCCGGCAGCGTCATTCAGGCGACGAGCGATTTTCAATCGGTCAACACTATGTACCCAGTCGAAGAGCTCAGCAATCTCACTACATTTATTCGACTGGATATGGCCGATAAAATGCCACACGATCGAAAGTGATTCGAGTTCGTGAATCTTTCCGGCTGCCTCTTTAAGATAGTTTTCGCCAAAATCGGTGTGTCCCTCAAGCGCCAGTTGACGCACCGCACTCGCCGGATGAGTTTTTGAAACCGCAATCAAGGTGATATCGTGCTTATTTCGGCCTGAACCGCGCGCAGCTTCACTGATACGTGAACGGACAGCGTATAACCGATCGGCGGGTGACATCGAAGGTGTCTCAGACATACGTATCAGTGATTATTGTGACCATGTTAATGCTTTGGGCGTTGTTGCGTATTAGACCGCAGCGCGCGGGGCTGTATTATACTTGGCACAAGGGGGGTCCGGTCGATTGCCCGTTTATCTCGTCGCAAAACCGGATTCGTGAGTCTACTTAACAACTAAAGAGTCGGTTGCATGGATCTTTCAGAATTACTCGCCTTCTCCGTTAAGCATAAGGCGTCCGACCTTCATGTGTCTTCCGGCCTGCCGCCAATGATCCGTATTGACGGCGATATCAAGCGAATTAATGTCGATCCGCTCGACGGCCATGCTGTTCACGGCATGATTTACGACATCATGAATGATAAGCAGCGCAAGGATTACGAGGAATTCCTCGAGACCGATTTTTCATTTGAATTGCCCGGTATTGCGCGATTTCGAGTCAACGCATTCAATCAGGCGCGTGGTCCTGCGGCGGTGTTTCGAACCATCCCCGACAAAATCGTCACCTTGAGCGATCTAAATGCACCGTCGATATTGGCACAGCTTGCGCTCAAGCCGCGCGGTCTGGTGTTGGCGACCGGGGCCACCGGCTCCGGGAAATCCACCACTTTGGCTGCAATGGTGGATCACATCAACGAGAGCAAGCGCTCGCATATTCTTACCATAGAAGATCCTATCGAGTTCGTACACGTCAGTAAAAATTGCGTTGTCAATCAGCGCGAGCTCGGTATTCATACACACAGCTTTGCCAGTGCGCTGCGATCGGCGCTGCGTGAAGATCCGGACGTCATACTGGTCGGCGAAATGCGCGACCAGGAAACCATTCGCCTCGCACTCACCGCAGCTGAAACCGGACACCTGGTATTCGCAACCCTGCACACCTCGTCAGCATCGAAGACGATCGACCGAATCATCGACGTGTTTCCGGCGGGTGAGAAGGAAGTGGTACGTACCATGTTGTCTGAATCCTTACAGGCGGTCATCTCGCAAAGTCTCCTGAAACGTATTGGCGGCGGTCGAATTGCCTCCTGGGAGATTTTGCTGGGTGTGCCAGCGGTGCGGAACCTCATTCGTGAAAACAAGATTGCGCAGATGTACTCGGTAATGCAAACCGGACAAGACGCAGACATGCAAACTATGGATCAATCATTACTGGATCTGGTGAAGCGACGCCTGATATCGACAGAATCAGCCAAAGCCCTGGCAATGGACCGATCCAAGTTTTAGCTACCAATCAAAGTATCGCTTCAAGCCTGCTATAAGATGCGTGCCTGATTCCTGTGTTTGAAATGCGGACCACAGGTTATTGGTCAGAGCCCGCAAGTTGCATTTGAGACAACTCGATTAATGGGATGGGATTTTGATATGAACATTTCCGATTTGCTGCACCTGATGCTCAAACAGGAAGCATCCGATCTTTTTATCACCGCCGGTGCGCCGCCCAGTCTGAAAATAGACGGACGGATTATCCCGGTTAAAACTTCTGCACTCAGCGCAGAGGAGTCTCGTGATCTGGCTTATTCGATCATGAACGATCAGCAGCGGCGCGCATTTGAAACGGATAAGGAATGTAACTTCGCCATCAGCCCAATCGAGCTCGGGCGATTTCGGGTGAACGCATTCATTCAGCAGGGTCAGGTCGGCATGGTGCTTAGAAACATCAAGATGCATATCCCGACATTCGACGAGCTGTATTTACCGCAGATTATCGGCGAGTTGGCTCTGAAAAATATGGGTCTGGTATTGTTTGTGGGTGGTACCGGAACCGGTAAGAGTTCATCGCAAGCGGCCATGGTCGGTTATCGCAACAAACATACCAAGGGTCACATTATCACGATCGAGGATCCTATCGAGTACGTTCACAAACACGACAATTGCATCATTACCCAGCGCGAGGTAGGACTTGATACGGATTCATTCGAGATCGCCCTGCAAAATGCCATGCGGCAAGCCCCGGATGTGATCCAGATTGGAGAGATACGCCGCCGCGAAACCATGGAGAACGCGATTGTTTTCGCAGAGACCGGGCACCTGTGTCTGGCGACATTGCACGCCAACAACTCCTACCAGGCGCTTGACCGCATCATCAACTTCTTCCCCGACGATCGTCGCGACCAGTTATTGATGGACCTGAGTCTTAATCTCACTGCCATAATTGCCCAGCGTCTTATACCTCGCAAAGACAAGACCGGGCGCGTGCCGGCGCTGGAGGTCATGATCAATACGCCATTGATGGCCGATTTAATTTTGCGCGGCGAGTTACAAAAACTGCACGACCTGATCGATCGATCCACCGAATTGGGTATGTGCACCATAGACCAGGCTTTGTTCAAGCTCTATCGCGAGGGGCTCATCACCTACGAAGATGCGTTGCGCAATGCCGAATCAGTCAATAATCTGCGTATTCGTATCAAGCTTGAAAGCGGCGACAGCCGTGATCGGCTCGGCAAAAGTCTCGATGGAGTCGGTTTCTGATCACCGCGTCAATTAACGCAAAAAGACCTCGTCAGCCGTTGTAGACGATTTTCCCTGCGACCAGCGTCGTGTGGACTTTGCCATAGAGCTCCGTGTCGTAGAACGGTGTGTTGGCGCCGCGACTGGTCATCCCATTAAGGGACAGGGTATAAACCTCATCAGGATCGAATACGCATAGGTCGGCAATTTGTCCGACTTCGATTCGACCACGATCAAGATCCAGAATGCGTGCCGGATTACTGGTTAGTGCAGCCAGTGCTGTTGTCAGCGGCAGGTTATCTTCACGCACCAGCTTCATGGTTAAGCCGAGTAACGATTCTATCCCGGCAATGCCACTCGCCGCTTCGCTGAACGGCGCCAGCTTGGCGTCCTTGCCATGGGCTTGATGATCTGAGCATATTGCGGCGATCGCACCGCTTGCCACTGCATTGCGCAGTGCCGTGCGGTCGTCTTCGCTGCGTAACGGCGGCATAACCTTGCACTGTGTGTCGAAAACGCCGACATCCTGTTCACACAAATGCAGGTGATGCGGCGTCACGCTGGCCGTAACCGGAAGACCGCGTGCGCGGGCATCGACAATCATGGCTATCGCCCGGGCGCTGGACAGGCAGTTGAAATGAGCCCTGATTCCAGTTGTTTCGATAAGCGCCAGGTCGCGTGCAACGCCGACGGTTTCAGCCGCTTCCGGAATGACCGGCAGACCGAGGCGAGTGGATATCTCGCCTTCGTGAACACAGCCGTTACCGACCAGCCAGGGATCCTGTGCATTCAACAATACCACCAGGTTGAATGTGCTGGCGTACTGCAGGGCGCGCCGCATGACCAGGGTATTTACGATTGCCCGGTCGCTATTGCCGAGCGCGGTGCAGCCTGCCTGATGCAGCGATCCCATGTCTGTCAGGCGTTCACCTTCGAGATTGACAGTGAGTGCGCCGATGGGCAGTACACGCGCCAGTCCAACGGCATCGACGCGCTGCTTGATCATGTGCACCATCGCCGGCGTATCGATTGGCGGGTATGTGTCGGGCGGAACGCAGACGGTGGTCACGCCGCCTTTAACCGCTGCTGCCAATTCCGATTCCATGCTGCCAGTATGATCTTCGCCAGGTTCGCGCAGTCGCGCCTGCATGTCGATGAGCCCGGGTGCGACAATCAATCCTTTGGCATCGATTACCCCGGTGTGATTGGCATCGGGCGGCGCGCCACCGATGGCAACAATTCGTTCATTGCGGATATGCAAATCGCAAATCTGGTCGAAGCCGCTGGCCGGATCGATCACCCGCCCACCACGTATGCAAAGATTCACGAGTGTGACTCCCGATGGGCGTCACCAGCAAGTTTGGCCATGATGGCCATGCGTACTGCGATGCCGTTAGTGACCTGCGACAGGATAACCGACCGGGGCCCGTCGGCGACGCCTGATGCAATTTCAAGACCGCGATTCATTGGTCCCGGATGCATCACGATAGCATCCGGTCGGGCGAGTTTAAGTCGCTTTTCGCTCAAACCGTAATAGCGAAAATACTCCTCCGGTCCGGGTAGCAGTTGGCCGTCCATGCGCTCGGTCTGAACACGCAGCATGATCAGCACATCGGCATCGGCGACGCCCTCGTCCATATCGTAATAGGTGCGCACGCCCAGCTTCTCGATGCGAGTTGGTAACAGGGTAGCCGGGCCGATGATTCGTATGTCTTTTACGCCGAGTTGCCGCAGGGCATGAATCTGTGACCGGGCTACACGTGAATGCAGGATGTCGCCGGTGATCGCGATGCTGAGCGGTTCGAAGTCATTTTTATACTGGCGGATGGTGAATACATCCAGCATTGCCTGGGTCGGATGCGCGTGGCGTCCATCGCCGGCATTGATAATGCTGACCCCGGGAGGCATATGGCGAGCAATCAGATGGGCTGTCCCGGACGCCTTGTCGCGTACCACAAACATGTCGGTATGCATGGCTTCGAGCGTCTTGACGGTGTCAAGAACGGATTCCCCTTTGCTGGTCGACATGCGTGCACTGGACAGATTAATGACGTCGGCAGACAGTCTTTTGGCGGCAATTTCGAAGGTCGTACGGGTACGGGTGGAGGGTTCAAAAAACAGATTGACGACTGTTTTGCCGTGCAACAACGGGACTTTCTTGATGCGCCGTTCACCCACGCTGATAAACGATTCGGCAATATCCAGGATTTCGACAATGGTTTCCCGGCCAAGTCCCTCGGTTGTCAGGAAATGTCGAAGCCGCCCAGGTGCTTCGAATTGTACGGACGACTCTTCAACGTTCACGTATCGCTTGCATCCTTGTCGGTAATGGTAAGTTTGAGCGTATCCGGTCCGGATAACTTGATCTGACGCTGTGCGTCGAGGTCGATTTTCAGGCCGCAGACGTCCGCCTGTATGGGTAATTCGCGAAGTCCACGATCAACCAGTACCGCCAGTACGACTGAATTCGGTCGTCCGTAGGAAAAGACCTCATTGAGTGCGGCGCGGATGGTACGGCCGGTTTGCAATACGTCGTCGACCAGGATGATGTCACGGCCTTCAATGTCTTCCGGGAGGTTTGAGGGATTTACCTGTGGATGCAGGCCGATTGTTGAGAAATCGTCTCGATAAAAGGTGATGTCCAATGTGCCGAGGGCGGTTTCGAGCCTAACAAGATGGTGCAGCTTTTGTGCCAGCCAGACACCGCCTGTATGAATACCGATCATGAGTGCCTGAGATGACGACATGGACTTGATCTGCCTGGTCATCTCGTCCAGAAGCGTGTCGACGTCAGGTAGTTTGGAATTCAAAATGACTTCTCAGGATAAGTTCAGCCGCAAGCTGATCCCTGTTCATTTGCTTGCGGCGGGAGAATTTTTTACCTGCGCTGAGCGTTTGTTTCAACTGCGACTGGGCGGCGGAACTGGTCAGAAATTCGTTGACCCAGTATACCGGCAAGTCAAAGCGTTTGCCGAGTGCCTCACCGAACTTTCGGGCGGCGCGTGAGCTGACAGTCTCGTCGCCTTCCGAGTCCAGTGGCAAGCCTACGACAAGGGCGCCTGGACGCCACTCAATCAGTAAACTTTCAATATCTGACCACGGTGGTTGATGACCATTAACCGAGACACTGGCGATGCCGCTGGCGGTGCCGGTTATGCGTTGTCCGACAGCGATTCCGATCTTGCGGGATCCGTAATCGAACGACATGAAAGTCGTCTCACGTGAAATCATGCGTGACCCGCATCGGTTGATAATGTCATCAAATCGACGCCGAGCAGTGCCGCGGCTGCCGACCAGCGTTCATCCACCGGGGTATCGAAAACGATTTGCGAATTAACCGGCGCGCACAACCAGGCGTTCTCCTGCAGTTCATGCTCCAGTTGCCCCGATCCCCAGCCTGCATAGCCCAGCACCATCATGCTGCGCGCGGGCCCCTCGCCGCGGGAAATCGCCTGCATGATATCAAGCGATGTAGTCAGGCCCAGCGATTCGCTGATACGCATGGTTGATTCCCATTGGTGTTGATCGTTGTGCAATACCATACCGAGTTCCGGATGCACCGGTCCGCCTGAGAATACCGGGTTGGCGGCTTCTGCAGTTTCGGGCTTCAGGTCGAGATGCTCAAGCACGTCAGCAAGCGAGAATTCGTCGATGCGGCGGTTGATCACAAGCCCGAGGGAGCCATTTTCATCGTGCTGGCATAGCAGCGTCACCGTGCGTTCGAAGTTCGGATCGCGCATTGACGGCATGGCGATCAACAGGTGGTTGGCAAGCGCTGTAAATTCCATGGGTTAATTCTGAATCAAGGTGCTGTTATGCAGGAATTGCCAGGTACGGGTAATGTGCAAAATATCAGCTTCTTTGCGAATGTCATCCGGGAAGGGGCTGTATGGTGCAGCCATCATGACGATGCGCACGGCTGCGTCATCCAGCACCTTTTGCCCCGATGATCGAACCACCTCGATATCCTTCACCGACCCGTTGGCGAGTATCGATACATCTAATACCAGATTGCCGCTGAGCTTCCTTGATCGCGCCGCATCCGGATAGTTGGAATTTCCAACCTGCTCGATGCGTGCCCGCCACGCTTCCATATATGCCGCATATTTATGTTCGCGGGTTCTCGAACTGATGAACTTTTGTTTGTCAGATATCGTACCGGTGCGTAGTTCGGAATCGAAGTCGGCCTCAACGGGAGATCGAATCAGCGCCTGCGCGCCTTCCTGTTCGGGCGCATTTTCCGCTTCAGCGTTATGGTCTGGATCACGTGCTTCAAGGCCCGCCAGCAGCGATGCAGGCAGTTCGACATAAATAAACGGGCTATCGACAACGCTCGGAGTAGAATCGCGGCGCGCAATTTGCTCTGCTTGTGTATCAGGATCGTTTATCAGCGGTAGCGGCGTGCTGGCCGGTTCATCATGCTCATTCAGGCCGCCGCCGCTTTGCGCGCTTTCGGCAAACAGATCGGCGTCATTGACCTCGTCGCTTTCAACTGCGCTGGATATTGTCGTTGCCAGTGATTGGAAATCCTGCGAATCACGGCTGCCGATGGTATAGGTGAAGCCGATTCCCATAATCACAACGATGTGAATCAGTGCCGAACCGAACAAGGTGAACCCGGTTCTGTCGCGCTGACTCAAGGATTCAACATTTATCGACAACGCCATTTTTAATGGGGATCCCCTTAAGTAGTCTTGTATGGCGAGAATGTCTTGCAATCCGTGTGAGAACCCGGAAACAAGTCTGTTCAACTCGCATAAACTCTCATTTATCACCGTGTTTTTCCACGGATTTCGCCTTGCGATGGCATCTGTCAGGGATTATTTGGCACCCTGATGGGTCTTGTCTACCGCAGATATCCAGCGTATTTCCATTTTAAACAAATCCGGCACCCCGCCCAATTAAAATTACCCCACCTGAATCAAGGGGCCTTGGAGAATGATGACCAATGACTTGAAGGCTATGTTGCGTGATCTAAAGCTGCTTTTCCTTAAGTCGGCGCTACAGTCCGTTGGTCGAGGATATTTCGCCGCCAGGGGGCGAAATATCGGTGTATACTATTTTAAAAGGTTCATTTTTTGACGATTCGAAGGTGTTGCCACGGTAACACGCTCGTCGTCACAAGGTGGGAAGTGCGCAGAGTTCGTGAGTATCCTGGATGGATGATTGCGAAACCGGATTGGCGGTAGTGCGATTTTGTTTGTGTCCTTCCGGTCAACCTTGACAGGTCATTGCGGTTCACCTGTTTTAGAAATAAAATCCATAAGTTACGGGCAATAGTTCAAGTCAGACGGGGCGCCAAGAGTGTCGGGGCGATGACTAAGATAATGGTAATTGACGATAGCAATACAGTGCGACGCGCTGCGGAATCCGCGTTGCGCGGATCCGGCTACGATGTGGTCACAGCCGCCGATGGCTTTTCCGCCATGTCGCAGATTACCGATCACCATCCCGATCTGATCTTCATCGACATAGTAATGCCACGTCTGGATGGCTATCAGGCCTGCGCATTGATTAAACGAAATCAACGATTTCGCGATACACCCGTTGTCATGTTATCCAGTAAGGACGGCTTGTTCGACCGTGCCCGAGGGCGTATTGTTGGTGCCGAGGCACATATCAATAAACCGTTCAGCAAAGCGGATTTGCTCGACGCCGCGGCACTGTATGTCGGTGAGGCAAGCAATGTCGATAATGACAGCGAGATCAACGATCAGGCGCCATCGATAGCGGGATTCGAGCTTGAATTGGGCGATTCGGTTTCGGGATGGTCGCGCTAAACCCTCGCCCATCAGACGCTAATACTTTAATAGGCCCTAACATAATTACGTCTAAATTATTGATGTCCCAAGTGTTCGTGAAGTAAACCCAATGGCAATCCAGACAGTCCTAGTGATAGATGATTCACCTACTGATCAACACATGATCAGTGGCTATTTGAGGAATCACGGCTATCAGGTGCTAACGGCCAAAGACGGTGAGCAGGGTATCGGTCTCGCTCGATCGGAACTTCCCGATTTGATCCTTATGGATGTTGTCATGCCGGGTATGAATGGATTCCAGGCAACCCGACGATTGAACCGGGATCCTGATACCCGGGCGATACCGGTGATTATCGTGTCCTCCAAGGGGGAGGTTACCGACAAGGCCTGGGGACTTCGGCAGGGCGCGGTGGACTACTTGACGAAGCCGGTGACGGAGTCGGAACTCATCAAAAAAATCAGGGCGATGTGACGTGGTTGAACAACGCAGCAAAGCGCTTGAACAAACCCGTCGCTTATTGGAAGCACAGCACCAGCAAGCAAGCGATGATGACAAGGTTTGGCGCGCACTGGCTATAGAAGCCCGTGATGTACCACTGGTGATTCCCATAAATAATGTGGTTGAACTGGCAGTGTGTGAAAACATCACGCCAATACCGTTGACCCAGACGTGGATCCGGGGACTGACGAATCTTCGCGGGCAACTGTACACCGTTATCGATCTATCAGTATTTTTTGGTGGCCATGAAACCCGCTTGAGCCGCGATGCGAGAATCGTGCTGCTGTCTGATGATGGTTTCAACACCTGTCTTTTGGTTAATAGCGTACTCGGACTCAAAGTGTTCGGTGAAGATCAACCGCTGGGCGATGTTGCCAATGTGTCGACTGACATCAAGCCATTTTTTCGTGGACAGATTGACGAGGGTGAGCGGCAGTGGGCTGTGCTTGATGTCGACGCATTGATTACCGATAAGCGTTTTTTGACACCAGGCAGGTTGGAGGCAGTACCCGGGCTGGAACACTGAAATTGGTAGAAACAATCTGTGGATGGGAGGTTACGGGTCGAGTTCACCGTACCCGTGATTAATTAGATAACAAAACAGCAACGCTGGACTGAAGACTATGGCAACGACGAGTCAATACAAGCCGCTTGAAGATCTGGATGGGGCGAGCGGGAACGAACCGTTTGACGATCTCGGCGACACTGGCGACATGAATATGGACAGTGAATCCGTCAGCCACTCACACGACAGTGAAACTGAGCGACCTGCGGTTTCCACTATAAAGCGCCGTTCGAAACGTCGTGGCGGACGATTCATCGTGTTTCTGCTGGCCTTGTTGTTGGTATTCGCGGTGGGTGCGCTGGTGGTGAACGTAACCCTCGAAGCACGACGCAGTGCCATTGAAGCCAATCAGGTGGAGATCAGTTCACGTCTGTTGATGTTGTCGCAGCGACTTTCAAGACAGGCCCGCGAGGCAACGCTTGGCGACCCGGCCGCATATCCAGGGCTCGAGGATTCGCGCGATGCGGTAAATGGAATTTTGGCCGCGCTGGATCTGGGTGATAGCGAGATTGATATCGAGCCGCTTGTGGGCGAATCACGACTCCTTTTGCAAGCGGTCAGTGGAACCTGGCAATCGGTCCGCGGCAACACCGAGACGATTCTTGGAAATCGTGACGCGGTATTGTCAATTCGTGAAGCTCGCGATACCGTTAATGAGCTGGTTCCATTACTGCTCGCACAATCCGACGAAGTCGTCGAGGAAATGGTTGTTGAGCAGGCCGATGCGTCGCTGATTAATCTTGCCGGCCGGCAGCGAACGCTGACTCAGCGTATACGTGCGTCAGTCAATGAGTTTGCGTTGGGCGAATCCGGGGCTGAAGTGGCGGCAACCCAGTTTGGTCGCGATCTCAGATTGTACGGGCGTACCGTGCGACTACTTGAAAGTCGGGTATCACCACCCGTAGCTGCCAAGCTGGATAGTTTGAAGGCGACTTATCAGGAACTTTCCTCTGCTATCGAACAGGTTCTTGGCGGTGTCGCAGAATTTTTCTCGGCGCAGGTTGCCGCACGAGCAATCAACGCCGAATCGGATGTGTTACTGGAACAGTCACAGCGTCTGGTTCGCTCGATCTCGGACTCGACTCCGCTACCGCTGGTTGAGGAATATGTGCCCGCGAATGTCGATGCGAATCTCGTCTTCAAATGGCTGCCGTGGGTACTTGGCGCGCTCAGTCTGTTGCTGCTATACATACTCATAAGGATTTTCCTGGGTCGTGCCCAAACCGAGGCTCGCGAGAGTACCGAGGAAAACCAGCAGAGCCAGGAAGCTATCATGAAATTGCTCGATGAGATGAGTGATCTGGCTGATGGCGACCTGACGATCGAGGCTGAAGTAACCGACCAGATAACCGGTGCGATTGCCGACTCGGTTAACTTTGCGGTTGAAGAAATGCGTAACCTGGTGCGCCGTATTAAAAGTGCTGCGGAAGCAGTAACAATGGAAACCAGTGGTTCCAGGCAAACCGCTGATAGTCTCGCCCAATCGGCAGACCAGCAGCTCCAGGCAATCAATACGGCAACCCGCGAAATCCAGCTCATGGCGCAGTCGATGCAGGAACTGTCATCCGATGCCAATCGCTTCACCGAGGTGGCCCGCAGCTCCCGTGATGTCGCCAAACGGGGTGCTTCTTCGGTACGCCAGACGATCCAGGGCATGAATGACATGCGCCAGCAAATTCAGGAGACGGCAAAGCGTATCAAGCGTCTTGGCGAAAGTTCCCAGCAGATCAACGACATCGTGTCACTGATCACCGACATTGCCGAGCAAACCAACGTACTATCGCTTAACGCCTCGATTCAGGCTGCCATGGCAGGCGAGGCGGGTCGTGGATTCGCTGTCGTAGCTGACGAGGTGCAGCGTCTGGCTGATCGTTCAGGACAGGCGTCACGGCAGATCAACGAACTGGTCAATACCATTCAACGCGATACTAACGACGCGGTCAGCTCCATGGAACAGGCCACCCGTGAAGTGGTCGAAGGCACAAACCTGGCCGATGCTGCCGGCCGTGCACTGGTCGAGATCGAGCAGGAGTCCGAGCAGCTTACCAATCTGATTCAGGAAACCGCGACCAAGACACTGACCCACTCGAAGACCGCTGCCGATGTATCGAATCGAATGACGACCATTCGCAAGACGACCGAAGATGCGGTACAGGGTGTGCGCCGTACTGCTCAGTCGATAAGTAACCTGGACAAGGTGGCGCGCGAACTCGAAGAATCCGTTAGCGGATTCAAGGTCTGACCTGGAATTGACCAGTTTGGCCGTACATCCGGGTAATCGAAGGCAGGCTGCGTGATGAGCACACTTCCGACAATTGATTCGGGAACCCTTGGCTGGGTTAAATCCGAAATCGAGGACACCGCCGCCCAGGCTCGCAGTCTACTCGATCAATTTGATTCTGACGCCAGCGACCGTTCACTGATGCGTATGTGCAGCACCCATCTGCATCAGATTTACGGCACCCTAACCATGGTGGAACTGGACGGTGCGGCGCGTTTGATTAGCGAATCCGAACAGCTAACGCAGAAAATTGCCGAAGGTAAAATCGAGTGGCAGGCGCAGACCGGGTCAACGCTCAGACGCAGTCTTGACGATCTGACGAGTTACCTCGAAGGGTTGCAGTCGCCACCAGTGCCTTCGCCACTCCAGTTGATCGAGTCGATAAATCGTGTTCGCGCAACTCGCGAGGCAGAAGCCATATCGGAGTTGGAGCTGTTTGCCCCGGATTTGTCAGCGCGTCCACCGGACCCGACCAGTCAGGTGAAGTTCGAGTCGTCGTTATTCCTGGAGCTTGCCAATGATCTTCGAATACATTTCGAGCGGGCGTTGTTAACGCTACTGCGAAATTCTGAAGATCGCGATGCCATTAATGAAATCTCCCGTGTTTTAAAGCACCTGTTATCAATCGACCGGCGTGCGTCTTTGCGTCAACTGTGGTGGATTGCAAGCGGAATTTCCGAAGTGCTACTGGATGGCTCAGTGGTGATGAACGATGAAATTCGCCAGATTTTCGCGCAGGTCAACGAACAACTTAAACGATTGCAGGAAAAATCCCAGTCGTCCAGACGTCGCGCTCCGCCGGATGATCTCATCAAGCGCGCGCTGCTGGTTTTAGCTCGAAGTGGAGGCACTGGGCCGACGGTGTCCAGTATTCGCGAACGCTTTGGCCTGGATGACTGGATCCGCAAGGAGTCGTCTGGTGCGATGCCGGACATCAATCAATTAAGCAGCGGACTAACGATATTTTCTTCCGAGTCGGAAGTCGATTTGCGACAAGCCCAGAGTCTGTTGGCACGGTATTTTTCGCCTCAGGGTGGTAATACACAAACCCTTGAGCGTTTGGCAACCCGACTGCAGTCTTTGAAACAGGCGGCAGAGCGAAACAACATTAACATCATGGCGCGTTTACTAAACGCCCTGCTGACAATTGTCGATGGACTTGGTAACAAGAAAATTGATGATCTTGATGCCGCTTCGATGCAGATAGCCAGCTCGTTGCTGTTTATTGAGGACAGCACCACCGGTGTCAGGCCCGGGGTCGAATGGCACGCTCAAGCGGAAGCAACAATTTCTTCGCTCAAGTCACTTGGCACGAATACAGATGATCTATCTGTAAAGGATTCAGGTGTTCACGAAGTCGCTGTCGGCACGGCTACGCCTGCTCGTGGGATGGGTGATGACAAGGTCATTCGGGCAGCCGCATCCGAGGTCAGCGGCGAACTGCAGTATGTAGAGCATACCCTTGAGAAAGTCGCCACTGGTGAGGTGCCAAGTGCAAACCTTAAATCAGTCGAGCCACATTTAAAACGCATTGAGGGCACCCTCGAAATTCTCGAGCATGCCGATGTTGCAGCTCTGGCCGAACAACTTCGCCTGAGCCTGCATCAGTTGGTTGAAGATGACGCCGTCGATACGCGCGGGCTGGATGCTCTCGCCATGGCTGTCGGTACCATCAGTCTTTGCGCCGAGCAAATCGGTAAGGGCAGTAACCTCAACGACCTTGCATCGACAATCACCCGGGCAAAAACCGAGCTGCAAAGTCTTGGCGGGACTCAGGCAGCCGGATTGGGAGAAGACCGCTCATCGGTTCACCTTGATCTGGTTCGTGGTAGTGCTAATAAATCGAATAATCGATCGGATGATCTTGCGCTTGATTTCGATGATGGCCTTGAACTTGATACGGACCCACTTGTAACAGCCAACTTGCCGTTAGCGGATGTTGTTGATGACCAGGAGGACGAACTGGTCACGGTGTTCTTTGAAGAGGCGCGCGAGATTGATGAGGAGATCACCAGCGCAAAACATCGTTGGCAGGAGGAGCCTGATAATTTCGAGACGCTGAAAGCATTGCGACGCGGATTTCACACCTTGAAAGGTGGCGGTCGTTTTATCGGCGCCGGGTCCATAGCTGAACTGTCATTCGTTGCGGAAGACCTTCTGAACAGCGTACTCGAAGGTGACGTCATCCCGTCAAGCGGCATCCACTCATTCGTTGACAAAGTCCACCAACGTCTGACACAACTGATTCACGCACGCGATATTGGTAGTGATCTCGATTTGACTCCCTGGCAAGCGCGAGCCGGGGCATTGAAAAATGCCTCAGTCGAAAGTGCGGACATCGATACAGACAGTGCTCTTGATATCAATCTTTCAGAGCCTCGGACAATGCGCCCTGCTGTGGGAATAGCCGATACCCGTCAGGCGTCTGATACAACAGAGGTTGACTCGGTATTTCGCGATGAGCTTGATGGCCATATTCAAGTCATCGTCGATAGCGTCGCCGACGCCCGGCAAAGCTTCCCCAATTGGCAGCCCCCGGATGTGTTATTGCGCACCGCACATACGTTGCGCGGAGTGTTTCGTTCCGTGGGTCTCAATGCCTGTGCGCGAATGGCGGATAGTCTTGATGATCTGTTGAATTTTCAGCGAAAGTCGACATTGTCTATCCAAGAGGTGGATCTGGTACTGCTTGACCAAAGTGGCCGCCTGATCCGATTCGCCACGGGTAAGCTTGGCGCCGAACTGAAACTCGGTGCCGAAGTTGGACTGCAGTTCGACGAACTGGCCGGTGCATTAACACAAAGATTGCGGTTCCTTGAAGCAGCGGCGCCAACAACCGTATCGATGGCGCAGCCACCGCCGGTTCCGGCCGATGTTGCGCATGGTACGGCAACGTCGCAAGTCGTCTCGCTGACACTAAAGGACGATGATGCGGATATCGATCTCGTCGATGCTTTTCGCGAGGAAGCGCAAGAAATTCTCGAACGATTTGGTCAGTCGCTCGACCAATGGCGCGAGGGTTCTGCTCTCACCGTTATACTGCCGGCTATGCGCCGTGAGCTGCATACCTTCAAGGGCGGAGCTCGCACCGTTGGCTGGACCGCATTAGGCGATCTTGCGCATAACACCGAAACCCTGCTGGAGTTCGATCAGGATGTTAAATCCGGCCCTGATCGCGTCTTTACGCTCGTCCAGGACGTGTACGATCTCGCTGCATCGGTCATTGCATCCAATGAGGAAGTGCTGCGTAACGATATCGAACGACTCAATCACAACATTCTCGATTTCGATGTCAGCGCGTCGCCTGCTATTGAAACGGTTGATGAAGACGATGCCCGTCGCCAGCATGACGAATTGTTGAACGTCGCCCTTGATGCAGCAACCGTGGCCGGCAAGTCTCTTGACGAAAAATTGCCAACCTCACCGGCGGTGCTGCTTGAATCCGATGCGCGCGTTGTTCGTGTCAATACGGAACTGCTGGATGAACTGGTTAATCATGCCGGTGAGGTAAGTATTCTGAGATCCAGGCTGCAGCAGCAGATCTCCACGGTGAAATCCAATCTTGGTGAATTGGGCATGACCGTAAGGCGGTTTCGCGAACAGCTTCGCGATCTTGAGATCGAGTCGGAAGCGCAGATGCTGGCAAGCAACGAGCGTCTTCGCGAAGATGGCGCGAGTGCGTTTGATCCCCTCGAACTCGACCGTTTCAGCCGTTTGCAAACGGTATCGCGACAGCTTGGCGAAAGCCTCGGTGAGTTGGCATCGATCCAGGCCGGTATCTCCGAGTTTGCGGGTGATGCGGAAAATACCCTGCAACAGCAGGCACACTTAAGCGAAAGCTTGCAAGATGGATTGCTGCGAACCCGAATGGTGCCGTTCGCAAGTATTGTCCCAAGGTTGCGTCGACTGACACGACAAACGGGGCGTGAACTCGGCAGCGCGATTAATCTGGAAGTACGCGGCGAGAATGTCGAAGTCGACCGTAAAGTGCTCGAGCAAATGAGCGCTCCATTCGAACACATGATCAGAAATGCGATCTCCCACGGTATCGAAGAGGCATCTGTGCGTACTGCTGCCTCTAAACCTGAGATTGGCACTATTGTCATGTCGCTTGGTCAGGATGGTAACGATATTGTTATCGAAATTAGCGACGACGGACGTGGCCTCGACCTCAAAGCAATCGAAGACAAGGCTCGCAACCTGGGTCTGTTGAAGCCGGACCAGCCTCTCGGTGAAGACGACCTCATGCGTGTTCTGTCTGCACCGGGCCTGTCTACAGCCAGCAGCCTCACTCGGGTATCCGGCCGCGGTATCGGCATGGATGTGGTAAGCGACATGATTCGCCAACTTGGTGGATCCATCAATGTCGAGTCGAAGACCGGTAAAGGCGTGACCTTCACTTTACGGCTTCCGGTCACTCTCGCAGTCAGTCATGCGCTGCTGGTTTATGCCGGTGAGCAAATGTTTGCCGTGCCGGCACGACTTATTGTCAATGTACTGCGTATTCCCGCCGATGATATCGAAGCTTCCGATGCCGAGGCGGATGGTTATACCTACTATAACGACAGGCGTATCCCGGTACTCAATCTGGCGCATAGGCTGGGTTTGCCATTCCGCGGTTCTGATCGCAATATTGCGCAGGTCATTGTCGTGCGTTCTGCACGTGGAGAGATCGGCTTGTGGGTAGAATCAATATCAGACACGCGTGAAGTGGTGGTCAAGCCACTCGGCAAGATGCTGCAGTCAATATCCGGAATAGGTGCGGTTACCTTGCTCGGCGACGGCAGTATCGTATTGATCCTCGATATCCCCGGCCTGTGGCAAAAGCGTACGTTGAGCGTGACAGCCGACAGTTATGCAACAGCGCCACGACAATCTGACAATCTCACTGTCATGGTAGTCGATGATTCCATGACGGTAAGAAACGTAATGGGCCGCGATCTGCAGAACAGCGGCTACGAGGTGATCCTGGCGAAGGACGGCGTAGACGCTATCGAGCAATTGCGTCACACCGTGCCCGATATTCTGCTGGTGGATCTTGAAATGCCGCGTATGGACGGTTTCGAGCTTACCCGACGGGTGCGTGCCGATAACCAGCTTGGAACTGTGCCGATTCTCATCATTACCTCACGAGCGGGTACGCGGCATCGTGACCAGGCGATGGGTTTAGGCGCCAATGGATACATGAGTAAACCCTATCGTCTCGATGAACTGGTGAAATCGATCAATTCGTTAACAAATAACCCGACACAAATGCCCTTGGAGACTGTTCACTGAGGCGTGAACAGGTAGAATAGGGCGCGCTGCCGAAGGGTGTGCAATCCGTTCGGCGCTTTGCAAAGCGTATGCCTTATCTCCAGAGGGATCATGCCCGATCTGAAACGAATTACATCCATTGTTCAGTCAGCCGGCGATCAGTTTCTCCACTATCCCCGGGTGGATGATCGAGACGAAACACGCAAGGATGACGGCAGCCTGGTGACTCGAACGGACGCCGCGATCCAGGACTTCATTCAGCATCAGCTCAACGCGCTTTATTCCGATATCGCCTTCGTCGGTGAGGAAATGGCTCATGAGACGCAGATGTCGGTGCTCGAGTGCGATAGCGATCGCCTGTGGGTTCTCGATCCCCTCGACGGCACCACCAATTTCGTTGCCGGTTTTCCCTTCTACGGTATCTCGTTGGCCTTGATCGAGAACGGCAAGGCGGCCTTGGCAGTGATTCACGACCCGGTACGCGGCGAGACGTTTACCGCAAATCGCGGGCAGGGTGCCTTCCTGAATAATGTACCGATCAGGCCGCGATCGGTCGATCGCCTCAGTCGATGTGTTGCAAACATCGACTACAAACGCCTGACTCGATCGGTGGCGGAACGTCTGGTGCGCTCGCCACCCTACCAGTCGCAGCGAAACCTCGGTTCGTGCGTGCTGGAGTGGTGCTGGCTTGCAGCCGGCCGTTTTCATTTGTATTTGCACGGTGGGCAAAAACTCTGGGACTTCGCAGCCGGCTCATTGATTCTGGAGGAGGCCGGCGGGCGGGCTAGAACTTTTGAAGGTGAGAGACTTGACTGCGAATCACTGATGAAACGATCAGTAATCGGTGCGGTATCACCTGAACTTCAGAGACTGTGGAGTGCCTGGATCTTTCGGGACGGTTGTCTGGAAAAGCCTGCGGGACGCGTTGGTGCTGTACCTGGAAGATAACCGTTTCCGTACGATCAGACCGCATTCGTACTGCTTAATTTATACATTAGATCAAAAACTTTTACTGGAAGTTCATTTTCGTAATAGGCATATTCGAGGCCACCTTATTTCATTGGCGTTGGTAAGTGATCTGCTTTCAGGCGGTTGGCGCCGTGGCCTGATCTGTCTCTTTGTGCGGACTTTCCATGCCTTCAAGATCACCCGTTTCAAGAGGAAATTACATCATCATGCCAGATGCGCAACCGGTCACCGAACCGAATCGTCGGGATAAAGCAAACGCCATTCGGGCTCTCGCCATGGATGCGGTGCAAAAAGCCAGATCGGGTCATCCTGGCGCGCCTATGGGCATGGCTGATATCGCCGAAGTACTGTGGTGTGACTACCTCAAGCATGATCCTCAAGATCCGCAGTGGCCTGATCGGGACCGCTTCGTCCTCTCCAACGGCCATGGTTCGATGTTGTTGTACTCACTGCTCCACTTGAGTGGTTATGCGTTGACTATCGATGACCTGAAAGCCTTCAGGCAGCTTCATTCAAAAACACCGGGTCACCCCGAGTATGGTTATGCGCCGGGTGTTGAAACCACTACCGGACCGCTTGGTCAGGGGTTCACCAATGCCGTTGGCATGGCTATCGCGGAGAAGGCCTTGGCGGGGCAGTTTAATCGTGAAAACTACCCTGTTGTCGATCATTACACCTACGTCTTCATGGGTGATGGCTGCATGATGGAAGGCATATCCCACGAAGCCGCATCGCTGGCGGGAACTCTCGGGCTCGGTAAGCTTATTGCCATCTGGGATGACAACGGTATTTCAATCGATGGTGAAGTGGATGGCTGGTTCACCGATGATACGCCGGCACGATACCGCGCCTACGGCTGGCAGGTACTGGACAATGTTGACGGGCATGACCCCAAGGCCATTGCTGCTGCCATCGAGGTTGCTCGTGGTCATGACGCGCAGCCGACGTTGATCTGCTGCAAGACGATCATCGGCTGGGGTTCACCCAATAAGCAGGGTAAGGAATCCTGTCACGGTGCGCCACTTGGCGACGACGAGATTGCATTGGTTCGCGAAGCCATAGGTTGGCCTTATCCGCCGTTCGAAGTGCCAAAGGCAATCTACGATGCGTGGGATGCGAAGGTGAGCGGTAGCGCTGCACACAGGGACTGGAGTCAGCGTTTTGAAGCGTATCGTGCTGACTACCCGGAACTTGCGGATGAATTTGAGCGACGGATTGCTGGCGACCTGCCGGCAGGCTGGTCGAGTGGTGTGGCGAAGTTTGTCGATGACACCCGTCGAGATGCGGCAACCATTGCCAGTCGCAAGGCGTCCCAGAATACACTCAACGGATTTGGTCCACTGCTGCCGGAACTCATTGGTGGTTCGGCCGATCTGGCCGGTTCCAACCTCACTCTTTGGTCCGGATCGAGGCCATTGTCGCGTAGTTGCGATGACGCTAATTATATTTATTTCGGCGTGCGTGAATTCGGCATGTCGGCGATGCTCAACGGCATTGCCCTGCATGGTGGATTCATCCCCTATGGCGCGACATTCCTGATGTTTTCCGAATATGCTCGAAACGCCTTGAGAATGGCGGCCCTGATGGGTGTCGGCTCGATTTTCGTCTATACCCATGACTCGGTCGGCCTCGGTGAAGACGGCCCAACCCATCAGGCCGTGGAGCAGACCGCGACCTTGCGCATGATGCCGCGTATGTCAGTGTGGCGGCCATGCGATAGTGTCGAGAGCGCGATAGCATGGCAGCATGCCATTGAACGTCGCGATGGACCGACGTGCCTGCTATTTTCCCGTCAGAATCTACCTTTCCAGGAACGTTCCGACGATACAGTTGAGGCAATTCATCGCGGCGGATATGTCATCCGGGACTGCCAGGGAACGCCCGAAGCGGTTATCATTGCCACCGGATCGGAGGTGGCGCTGGCGGTTGACGCGGCCGCGAAACTTACTGAATCCGGGCGTCGGGTTCGAGTGGTATCGATGCCGTCCACTGATGTGTTCGACGCCCAGGACAGCGCATGGCGTAATAGCGTGTTACCGGAGACGGTGACCGCTCGAATTGCGGTTGAGGCGGGCGTGTCGGATTACTGGCGTAAATATGTCGGCCTTGAAGGCCGGGTTGTCGGAATCGATACTTTCGGCGAATCGGGTCCGGCAGATGAAGTGTTCGTGCACTTTGGCTTCACAATCGATAATGTGGTTGCGCAAACGTTAGCGGTTATCGATTAGGTGCACAGCTAGACACGCATCGATATTATCCGATCGTTTAGCCAGATCCATAATTCGATTGGGTAACCTATCAGCTGCTGCGAGAGCCGCTTAAGCAGGATTTGTGATGGCGGCGTTGCTGGATCAGTTTCCAATTTTTTCAATTTCAAACCCTTATACATTTAAATCAGGTTACACAGGAGTCACCCATGGCCATCAAGGTTGCGATTAATGGTTTCGGCCGCATCGGACGTAACGTCACGCGCGCGTTGTTTGAAAGCGGACGCCAGGACGAGATAGAGATTGTCGCTGTTAATGATCTAGGCGATGCAGCGACTAACGCACACCTACTCAAATACGATACTGTGCACGGCCGATTCGGTTTTGACGTCGAGGTTGACGGCGATTGCTTTGTGGTTGGCGATACACGTGTCAAAGCGTTGGCTGAACGCGATCCCACCAAGCTGCCGTGGAAAGATCTGGGTGTCGATGTGGTGTTGGAGTGCACCGGGCTTTTCACCAGCAAGGCCAAGGCTGGCGCACATCTGCAGGCTGGCGCCAGTAAGGTTATTATCTCTGCGCCCGGAGGCAAGGATGTTGATGCAACCATCGTTTTCGGTGTTAATCACGACGTGCTCAAATCGTCGGACACGGTTATCTCCAATGCCTCCTGTACTACCAACTGCCTGGCGCCGCTGGTCAAACCCTTGAACGATACCATCGGTCTTGAATGTGGATTGATGACGACCATTCATGCGTATACCAATGATCAGGTGCTGACCGATGTCTATCATTCAGACTTGCGGCGCGCGCGATCTGCAACCCAGTCCATGATTCCCACCAATACCGGCGCAGCAGCAGCCGTTGGCCTGGTGCTGCCGGAGTTGAACGGCAAACTGGACGGCTTCGCGGTGCGTGTGCCGACTATCAACGTATCAATGGTTGATCTTACCTTTCATGCCAAAAGGGCCACCAGTGTCGACGAGGTTAATGAGATCATGAAAGCTGCCTCGCAAGGCGAGCTGAAAGGTATCCTCGCGTACAACGACTCTCCCCTGGTGTCGGTTGATTTCAACCATTCTGCGGTCTCGTCAACCTACGATTCATCAATGACCCGGGTAGTCGGTGGAACCACGGTCAAGGTCTGTTCCTGGTACGACAACGAGTGGGGCTTTTCCAATCGCATGATCGACACGACCATCGCATTGATGAATGCGGCTTGATAAAACCTGGTTGACACTGGCGCATTAGAGCCCGCTATTGCAACGCTCATGTAATGGTATGTACACAGAGTTTCAATTCGCGGGTTTTAATATCAATAGTATTCAGCCTTGAATGTTTCAGCGAAGAGAGAACGAACGGGTAATCCGATTTCCATTTCAGGTTAGTCTACTTTGTGAATTCTTCGAAGATCATCATTGATTTATTACTGCCGCGTGTACCCGGTAGGCATATTACGGATAGATAGAATCATGGCCATCATCAAGATGACAGATCTCGATCTGAACGGGCAGCGGGTGCTGATTCGCGAAGATCTGAACGTGCCGATCAAGGATGGTGAGGTAACCAGCGATGTGCGAATTCGTGCCGCCTTGCCAAGCATACGTCAGGCCCTCGACGCAGGTGCGCGAGTGATGCTCATGTCTCATCTCGGCAGACCTGATGAGGGAGAATATGACGAGGACCTGTCTCTGGCGCCGGTGGCGGCACACCTGTCAGATCTGCTCGGTGTGGAGGTGCGTTTTACCCGTGATTGGCTGAACGGCGTCGAACTCAACGATGGCGAAGTGGTGATGTGCGAAAACGTTCGCTTCAACATCGGTGAGAAAGCGAATGATGAGGCACTCAGCCGTCAGATGGCGGCGCTTTGCGATGTGTTTGTCATGGATGCCTTTGGAACCGCCCATCGTGCTCAGGCATCCACTCACGGCGTGGCCCGCTTCGCGCCGGTTGCCTGTGCCGGACCGTTACTTGCCAATGAGTTGGAGGCTCTTGGAAAGGCGCTCGATAATCCTGCCCGACCCTTGGTGGCCATTGTCGGCGGTTCCAAGGTATCCACCAAATTGACGGTTCTTGAAAGCCTGTCAACGGTCGTCGATCAGCTCATCGTAGGCGGTGGTATTGCCAACACGTTTATTGCTGCAGCGGGTTATTCGGTTGGTAAATCATTATACGAACCCGATCTCGTCGACGAGGCCCGTCGTCTTAGTGAGCAGGCTAAAGCGCGTGGTGGTGATATACCCGTGCCGGTGGATGTGGTGACTGCAAAATCGTTCGACGAATCAGCCGAGGCGACCCAAAAACGGGTGGATCAAGTCGCAGATGATGACTTGATACTCGATATCGGCCCACAAACGGCTGAACAGTTTGCCGCTATCCTGGTCACTGCCGGTACTATTGTCTGGAACGGCCCGGTCGGCGTATTCGAGATCGAACAATTCAGCGAAGGAACGCGGCGGCTGGCGGCGGCAATTGCAGAGAGCCCGGCATTCTCCATCGCTGGAGGTGGCGACACCCTGGCGGCGCTGGATCGTTTCAGAATCGCCGATCGCATTTCCTGTATATCAACCGGTGGCGGAGCTTTTCTCGAGTTTCTCGAAGGCAAGGAACTGCCCGCTGTCGCCATACTTAAAGAACGCGGCACGGGCTGAATTCTGTCGTGCCAATCACTAATTTAATATTACTTTCAAGATTTCCACGAGGCTGACCCAATGGCACTGATTTCCCTTCGACAATTGCTTGATCATGCGGCTGAGAACGACTACGGATGCCCGGCGTTCAACGTCAATAATCTGGAACAGATGCGCGCCATCATGGAGGCTGCGGACGAGACCCAAAGTCCCGTCATCGTTCAGGCCTCGGCGGGCGCACGTTCCTATGCAGGCGCACCGTTTTTAAGGCATTTGATCGAGGCCGCTATTGAAGAATGGCCACATATCCCGGTGTGTATGCACCAGGATCATGGCGCATCGCCAGGTGTCTGCCAACGATCCATTCAACTCGGTTTCTCCTCAGTGATGATGGATGGCTCGCTGGGTGAAGACATGAAAACGCCGATGGACTATGACTATAACGCCTCGATCACCCGACGCGTGGTGGACATGGCTCATGCCTGTGGCGTCTCGGTGGAAGGAGAACTGGGCTGTCTCGGTTCACTAGAAACTGGTGAAGCAGGTGAAGAGGACGGCTCGGGCGCTGAAGGCAAGCTCAGCCACGATCAACTATTGACCGACCCGGAGGAGGCCGCGCAATTTGTTGCCGATACCCAGGTTGATGCGCTTGCCATTGCAATTGGCACCAGCCATGGTGCTTATAAGTTCAGCCGGCCGCCGACAGGCGACATCCTCGCAATCGAGCGGATCAAGGAAATCCACGCGAGGATTCCTGACACCCATTTGGTGATGCATGGTTCAAGCTCGGTTCCACAGGATTGGCTAGCCATCATCAATGAATATGGCGGCGATATGGGTGAGACTTATGGCGTACCTGTTGAAGAAATCGTCGAAGGTATAAAACACGGTGTCCGCAAGGTGAACATCGATACTGACCTGCGCATGGCGTCCACCGGTGCGATTCGTAAACATTTGCAGGAAAATCCAGCTAACTTTGATCCAAGAAAATATCTTGCTGCCGCCACAGCCGCAATGAAGCAGATTTGCAAGGAGCGTTACGAAGCATTTTCGACTGCCGGTCAGGCGCCGAAACTACGTGCCTTGAGTCTTGAAGCGATGACCTCACGCTATGCCAGTGGTGAACTCGATCCAAAAGTAAATTGACGTTTTGTATCCACTGACATACCGGCCAGATCTGTCTGTTTGCAACCAGAGTTCCAATGGTTCGTTAGTCGGGGCAGGTGATTATTCGGGTCAGTATCCCGGCATCTGACCAGTGTCATCACATCGATAGATTTTGTAGCGTAGGCTGTCGATGTGATGACCGAGACAAGCGATATCTTTTTAAACGGGGACCGACTTGATTTAACCGGTTTTGATGAGTCCGGTAAGACTGCACAGTGGACTGAAACACACATCTCATGGGTGGTTCTAACAGATCGCCACGCCTTCAAGATCAAGAAACCGGTACGTTTCGGATTCCTTGATTTCTCAACCCTCGATAAGCGTAAAAATTTCTGCGAACGCGAATTTTCACTCAACTCGGTATTCAGCCCCGAGCTTTACCTGGGTGTCGTTTCGTTGTCCAGCGTCAACGAGAAAATCAGGCTCACGCAATCAGGCGAAGAACCGGTTGAATATGCGGTCAAGATGAAACGCTTCGATTCCAATGCGCTTTATCGGACGAGAATAGAAAATAACCGATTAACGCTCGCAGAGCTTGAATCACTCGCCGAAGCCGTCGCAGGGATACATCGCCTAACCGCGGCCGCTGACCCAGAGAGTGACTTCGGTACACTGGAACGATTCATCTACTGGAACAATGAAAACTTCGATGCAATACGCGAGCGTATAGACGACGATAAATCCTTATCGAGAGTCATGGGGCTGCAAGCCTTCATGAATGATTTTATTCACAACAATGAATCACTACTCAAAGCGCGAAAAGACGACGGGTTCATACGGGATTGCCACGGTGATCTGCATCTCGGTAATGTGATTTGGTCACACGGCCAGGCAAGACTGTTTGATCGAATAGAGTTCAATGATGAACTTCGATTTATTGATGTGATCAACGACATTGCATTCACAGTGATGGATCTTTTTTACTATCGCCGGTCTGATCTCGCCTGGCAATTTTTGAATCGATATCTTCGCCAGACAGGTGACTATGCGGGTATTCTGCTGGTGGGCATGTATGGCGCCTATCGCGCATTGGTACGTGCCAAGGTTACATTGCTTACAAATGATCAAGATAACGGCACGACAGGCATCCCGCCAGATTTTTTGCGGCATCTGGACATCGCCGAAAAGATGATCCGATGTGGCGATTCTGGCGCCTCTCATGTCACGCTTACAATAACCTGCGGATTGTCCGGATCGGGTAAAAGTTATTGTGCCGGGCGATTGTCCGGTGAATGGGGCGCGGTCATTGTTCAATCTGATGTTGAGCGCAAACGAATGGCCGGACTCGATGCAAGGGAGCCGGGCAAAGATCGGATCACAGAAGGGCTGTATAGCCGACAATCAAGCGATAACGTATACCAAAAGCTGATTACGATCGCCGATCAAGTGTTGGCTGACGGTTACCCGGTCATTGTCGATGCAGCGTTTCTGCGGCGATCTGATCGGGATCGATTTCGTTCGTTAGCTGCCAGGCATAAAGTTCCTTTCAGTATTCTTTTTTGCCAGGCATCGCCGGAAACGTTGCGGCAACGAATTATCGACCGCACCGGCAAGGGTGATCCATCTGATGCCACCATCGAGGTGTTGGAACACCAGCTAATCACTGCCGAATTACCGGCAGAGGATGAGGCGGTTTATATCGACATGCGCTGTAACTGAGGAATGTTCAGGTTCTATGATTCAGGGCTTAACAAGTCCAAATGGGTAGCATGTTCACCAATGGTGATATGGTAAATAAGTATTAAATAATATATTAATGATTCTTCGGTTCCAGTTCAGTTTCAATTACCCGGGAGAATTTCTCATGAAGCGAAACCATTTAATTCCAATCCTCGTCAGTCTGGGGCTATTTGTGGCTCCCACCTTGAGTATTGCTCAAACGGATTCAATAGCCGGGCAAATGCCGGGCGGTTATGATTTTTCTGCATTGTCGCAAATGTTTGCCGTGCCCCAAGGCGTACCACAACTCAACATGTCGACACCGAACGGTATGGCCGCGTTCATGAACCCGACGCTATACGCGCAGATGATGAATCCGGCATTCTATACACAGATGATGTCACCAGGCTTTTATACCCAATTCATGAATCCGCAAAACTGGATGTCATGGTTTAATCCATCTGCTTATTCATCGTGGGTAGATTCGGCAACGTATCTGCAGGCGATGAATCCGATGTCCTATATGCAATTCATGAATCCCCTGACTTACTTGCAGTGGGCTAACCTCAACAATTACATGGGCTATGTGAATCCATCGACTTACACGCAGTGGCTGAATCCGGGCGCCTATCAATTTGGCAACACGTCAACGTCAACCGGTCAGGCTACCGACGCCAACTGGTTTGATCCCGCGGCCTGGTCTAAAGAAGTCGAAAAGACGGAATAGCCAGGTATCTTCATTCTTGCGCAAAGGGGGTGCTTTCAGTTGCTGCTCTTTATGTTCTTATGGAAATGATTACACGTAAAATTCTAAGGAGGCATTCGTAATGTATGGATTTTTTAAGACGTTAGACGGTACCGTAGACGACGTCAAAGCGGCGGTGGTCAATGCACTCGCTGAAGAAGGCTTTGGCGTGTTATCCGAGATTGATGTTAAAGCGACTCTTAAAAAGAAGCTCGGTATTGATCGGCTCCCATATATTATTCTCGGTGCCTGCCAACCTGCCTTGGCGAATCAGGCAATCGAAGCGGAACCTGACATCGGTCTGCTTCTGCCCTGTAACGTGCTTGTACGGGAGGAAGTTGACGGTAGCGTATCGGTAGGGTTTATCGATCCTGAAGCCATGCTCAGTGTGACCGGTCGCGACGACCTGAAGCCGTTCGCGAATGAAGTGCGAAATCTCCTCGAACGGGTTCGTGACAGGCTTTAAAGTCGTCGTGATCTGTATTGCAGTGGTAATGAAATTGTTGCCAGGAAAATCATGACGTCATGCAACTTGAAGAGGTCAAACCCGGGAGTTTTATTTACCGCCGTCGACAGGCGCTGGAAAACAATTTTTGTGATGATGTTGTTGCACGATTCGAGCATGCTGTGGACGAACAATATCCTGGACGAATTGGCCAGGATCAACAGAGCCATGCCGACATCAAGAAAACGGTTGATCTTCGGGTATCCGGTAAACCGCAGTGGGCGGATGTCGATTCGACGCTGTTTGAATCGTTGCGGAATTCGTTGTCAGAAGTTTGCGCGGTACATCCGTTTTTCTCAAGCAATTCATTCAAGGATCATGGATACAATCTGCAGCGATACAGGGCAGGTGAATATTATCGCTGGCATGTAGATGCCGGCCCCGGGCCTTTCAGTCAGAGACAGCTCGTCGCCATCTGGTATCTCAATAATGTCGATGGACCAGGCGGTGAAACCGAGTTTGCGTTTCAGGATATCAAGATTAAGCCAACTGCCGGCGACCTGCTGTTATTCCCGCCGTTCTGGACCCATGTTCACCGCTCAATCGAGCTTCAAGCGGGTAGTAAGTATATTGCCACGACCTGGGTATGTTTTAGCTGATGATTATTGTGAACCATATCGCTATGATGCTGATCGCAACTTGAGAAGTTTGCGCGGTACCCATCCGGTTAACAATTTCTGATTTGAAATCGCTACCGTCTCCGGGAATGCAGTGCCGCAACTTCATGGATAATGATGCCATAGGGGAGATCCTTTAAGCTGCCGAAGTGTTCCTCGGCAAGGCTGGTCAGTTCGTTCACGTCGTTAATCGCAGCGTGCCCCGTATCTTCAATAATTATTCGCAGACCATTTAACGCCCCCATCTCATAGCGAAAGCGCTGCGCAAATGACATGGTGTCGATATCTATTCTGCCGTGGTTGAGAAACCGGCCCTTATCAATAACGGTCTCGAGAAGCTCACGACAACGTTGTAAGCAGTAGCTGTTATCGCAGTTAATCTCTTCACGTTCAGCGATGATCGCGCGTTCAGCATGCAGGCATTGAAAGCGTCTGGCTTTAAGTGCTCTCTCGAAGACGCAGATTCTGGCGGCCGGGTTGCCGACAGATTCCGATTTGTCATTCATTGCCGTTAGCTATCAGAGCGTGCTGTCGTATTGCCAGCTAAATTGTGATTCGAAACTTGAGGTATCATCATGCGGTGGTGCGATAGTGGTTGGCGGGTGAATATATTGGAGCACAATGCCTTGGGAACGCAAAATTTATTAGTCGTCTTCTGAAGGAATACGTTCACGACGAGTCCGGAGTAGCACTTCGGCGTGTTCCTCGTCGTTGGCAAAAACCATTTTGTATTCGATGATGTCGGACGATTCATCCAGGCGTTGCAAGCGTACCTGTCCTCGCGCTTCACGATAATCATCATGGTGACCAAGACAGTGGTATTCGCGATGATTGTTGATCTGGAAAACGAAGTAGGGCATGTTATTTTCAAACTCCGTGCGGAGACATTACATGAACGATAGCGAATCTGCTGCAAACGACGGCAACCGTACCGAGCGGCGTGTGTTGAGTGTCATGAGAGATATTTTAACGCGTGTTGCGCGAGAGACCGCCACAACTCCGGGTACACGCCATGTTTTAACGGATGAAACCATAGAACAGATTCGCCATTGTCTGTCCCTCATCAGTGCCCGGGAAATGGAACTTGCAAAAGACCCTGACGAGATTTCTGCCAACAGGCCTCGTTATCCAGGACAGACGAGCCGTCGCGACAAAGTCCGGCTGAGCATTCAATCAATTACTGGCCAGTCTGGCAGTTCTGACAAGGATGATTCATCAGAGCAATAGACAAACCATTCCATGATCTCATGCCGCGCTGTTCATCCGTTGAATCTTATATTGTATGGATTGATACGGCCGACCGATTGAGTATGTGGCTTGCTAATTTGATCGGTAATGCCGTCTATCGAATCAAATAAACAACGATACATCTGACTCGCCGGCATGTTCGAAGTAGGTTGCAGCGCCACCCAGCTCGATCTCGTCGATGAAGTCGCTTCGTTTCATATCAAACAGATCAATAGTCATCTGGCAGCCGATCAACTTCACATCGGCTTCGATGCACAAGGACCTCAAATCTTCGATAGAAGCAACACCCTTGCTTTTTATCTTGTTCTTCATCATTGAAGTCATCATGGTTTCCATACCTGGAAGGGCGGTACCGAGAACCGGAAACCATTTATCCATCCCAAGCGGCATGGGCATGCCCGGGTTCCCCAAGGGACTCACTTTAAGATTCAGTTTTTTTCGTAGTAATTGTAGTCCGTAAAAGGTAAAAAACATGGTCGTTTCATACCCCAATGCCGCGGCAGTCGATGCGAGAATGAAAGGCGGGTAGGCCCAGTCGAGCGTGCCTTTGGTTGCGATTATCGTAAGTTTTTTCTGATTCATGGAAGTATCTCCAGCGACCATGGAGGTCGCACCGGTAAAGTCTTCAGGCAGACTTCTTCATCAGGAAATGAAATTCACCATTGGCTTCTGTGGATTCCATTAACTCATTCCCTGTCTGGTTAGCGAATGCTTCAAAGTCTTTTACCGAACCTGGGTCGGTTGCGATGATCTTCAGAACCTGTCCACCTTCAAGACCATTCAGTGCCTTTTTTGCGCGCAGAATGGGTAGTGGGCAGTTCAATCCACGTGCGTCGAGTTCTTGATCAAAATCAGCCATCTTGTGTTATCTCCAGCAAAAGAATATGTGATTATATTGTGCGTCGCGAAGCTATCGAGTTGTCGATTACGCTACGCGTCTGGTGGTTGTAAATTCTATTGTTAATCCTGTTCACGACTACTATCAAGCAGCCGACATCATCGATTTAAAGCGATATTCGGCATGGATGATTCCATTGCCAGTTTCGCTCAATCTCAGGCATTGTAAGACCATATTAGAAAATTATCAAATTGTAATTAACCAGTGAAGGGCCAGCCATTCCAGGATTAAAGTGCGTCTATAAAAATGAGCTGTAAAATTCATTTCACCTGGCGTTTTCAGTCAGATTAACGAAAGAATGTGCCGAATTATTGTCAAATGATAATGTTACCTCAGCACCCATTGCAGACAATTTCAGATGTATTATTGCGGGTGTCCCTCTCAAGCAGGTGACCATTAGTGTTCTAATTCGTCACTTGCTGGCATCAGCCGTCTGCGAGGGTCGGGCAACGATACCATCCGGTCTACCTGATAACGTTCAGATAAGTTACCAGGCCTTAATAGTGCCGGACTTTAGGAAAATATCAGAAACTCATATACAAACCCACGATTTTATCGATGACGATTCAACGAACCCTGTTCATTTCAATCGCGCTTGTCGTCGCCCTGACGTCCTCCGTTAATGCCGGCCAACAGCAGTTGCCGGCACTCGGCGATCCATCCATGAGTATCATCAACTCGAATGAAGAACAGCGTCTGGGGCGTCAATTCATGCGTTCTGCCTTGGTGCAGATGAATTTTACCGATGACCCGGAGACCCGCGATTACATACGGGATCTCGGTGATCGATTGGTTGAATCGATCGGCCTGTCTGCTTCCGATTTTACATTTTCCGTAATCATCGACCCGCATCTGAATGCATTTGCAGTCCCAGGCGGCTTCATCACGGTGCATACTGGTTTAATTACAACCACTGAAACCGAAAGTGAACTGGCATCGGTCATCGCCCACGAAATTGCACATATTACCCAGCGACACCTTCCACGCATGATTGAACGTTCCAAACAGCGCTCATTACCGGCGGCAGCGGCCATGGTTGCTGCAATTCTTCTGGGTGGTCAGGCAGGTTCCGCGGCTCTGGTAGGTGCCAACGCAGCAGTGGTAGCCGATCAGCTTCGTTATAGCCGGGATTTTGAGCAGGAAGCCGATGCCGTCGGAATACGCATCCTTGCGGCATCGGGTTTTAACCCTCAGGCGATGCCGGCATTTTTCCTGAAGCTGGAAAAAAGCTCGACTGTGCAGGCGAGTGAAGTTCCGGAATATTTACGAACCCACCCGTTATCAGTGGCTCGTGTTGCGGATTCCGAGGCGCGTGCCGCCAATTACCCGGTTACAAAACGTGATTCAAGCGAGAGTTATTATTTTGTCCGGGCCCGTACGCGCGCATTAACTGACGATGATCCAAAACGCGTTGCCGACTACTTTGCCAGCGTTGATACAGTGAATGAGACTGATGCTGCCGCGGCGCGCTACGGACAAGCCCTGGCGCTGTCCCGGACAGGAGATTTCGCATCTGCCAAAAAGATTTTCAACGAACTGACGAGGACAATGCCCAACAATCTGTATATCAATCTGGCAGTCGCGCAACTTGAACTTCGCCGTGGAGCTTCGGCACGAGCAGTGGCTTTTCTCGAGTCGCTGTATAACGAGGATCCGGCCAACTCTTTGCTAGCACAATATTACAGTGAAGCGTTACTGGCGGCGAAACGACCCGATGACTCCTATCGGGTGCTGCGAAAATGGCAGCGCAGTGAGCCGAAAAATGCGGTTATCTACAAGGATTTGAGTCGCGTATATGGCGAAACTGGTCGGCGTGCCGAATCATTTCAGGCTCTTGCTGAGTATTTTGCGCTCCGTTTTCAACCGAATCGCGCTATTGATGAACTGGAAAGGGCGCGCCAATACAGCACCGGCAATTACTATCTCACATCAAGCATTAACGCTCGTGTCAAGGAGTTGACCGAAGAAATGCAACGGTACGATGAGTTGATTCCGCCAAAATAGCGTAAACCACAGTTTGGGCTCAAGAAATACTTGTCAATTAACAAGCCTCCTTTAATCAATTATCTAATGCAGATCGAACGACCGGGATCAAATCTCACTAATACGACTATAAGTAAATACGATTAATGATGAGTGGAAGGGTTGAAGTCGGCACTTGCCAAAGGCGAGTACATGTGGTCTGATTATTTTGGAATGTTACAGTTACGCAACCGATAGATATGATAATCCGGTGCGTATACGGTTTCGACATTTTGGTTCGAGACCGTAAATACGGTTAGAAAACGTGCTGCTACATCACGAAAAATCACATGACAGGAGGATATTTCTTATGCTGAGGCTCAGAAAAACCATCACCGCTATCGGCCTTGCCAGCGGCTTGATGATCTCTATGAGTTACGCGCCGCAATTATTCGCGCAAACTTATCCAAACGATTCGGGTTGCAAGAAAATCGAGAACCCGACCGTAGAGCAGAAGGGCTGGTGTGTTGCTATCGATCGACGCAAGGGCAATTGCCTGGCCTGTCATACGATTATGGTTGATCCCTGGCCTGAAGGTTTCCCCCCGGGCGGCAATGTCGCGCCCGCGCTGGTATCAATGAAAGACCGGTTCCCTGATCCTGCCAAACTGCGCGCGCAGATCTACGACTCAACAGCCATGAATCCGAATACCCGCATGCCGCCATTTGGCAAGCACAAGATGTTGACGGACGAACAGATCGATGAAATCGTGGCGTTTTTAATGACGATCTAGCGGTCATTAATGCATATGTTTGAGTGTTGGTATGTTCATTGAGCAACCGTAATCAAGTGCGTGTTGCTCACACCCAAAACGAAATTTAACAGGAGAAAACTCAGCCATGAAACGTAGAACTTTCGTTAAAGGCTCAATGGCAAGCGTCGCCTTGGCAGTCGCTGCTGGTGCCGGTTTATTACATCCGCGACGGGTGATGGCCGCCAGTTGGCCAGAAGCGGCATTGAGCGCGGATAATGTAGACGCGGCGCTCCAGGCCGCATTCGGAACGACCGAGATGACCGACAGCGACGACGTGACTATCAAGGCGCCACTGCAGGCAGAAAATGGTGCGGTTGTGCCGATACAGGTAACAACGACTCTCGATGCTGACACGATTGCCGTCATCTCGGAAAAAAACCCGGTACCGATGGTCTCCATGCTTAATGCAGGTGATGGCGTCGGCGGCGTATATAGCGTACGTATCAAAATGGGTGAAACCTCGCCAGTGCATTGCGTGGTTCGTTCCGGCGACAAGCTGTTTCGCAAAACCCAGGAAATCAAGGTGACGGTTGGCGGTTGCGGCGGATAACTTTATAAGCCTCTGCCGAGATCGTAAAACCTTATTGGGTTTCCACTAACAGAATTTATATTACGCGAGGTTTTATATGGCTACCAAGATGAAAATAAAGACCGGCTCAACAGGCGGTTACGACGTTCTGGTGCTGGCTAAACATCCCATGGAAACCGGTAACCGAAAGGATGAGAAAACCGGTGAGTTGGTACCTGCACACTTCATTCAAACCATGGTATTCAGTGTAAACGGCGCCGAGGTGGCACAGGCTAATCTTAGTCAGGGTGTCTCCGCCAACCCATTGGTCGGTATCAACATTCAAACTGCCAAGGCGGGTGATACAGTATCCGTCAACTGGACCGACAATAAGGGCGAATCTGATAGCGTTGAAGGCAAGGTCGCCTAGGGTATTGAGTAAGGATAACGAGTAAAAATCTTAAAAATTAACAGCTATTTACATAGCTATTCGATATTTCAACAATATGTGACCGGAGTCGCCCCGTGACTTTGAATTTACATAAATTAAAGGAGGAGTTTGTATGCGCAAACTACTAGTGACCGCGATAACAACCGGTTTTGCGGTATTCAGCTTTGCGGCTTATGCCACGCCCCAGGAAGATATCGAAGCGTTTCAGGGATACTTCAAGGAACGCTTTTCGGATGTTCCCCTTGAAGCTTATAACGATGGTGTAAACGCCTTGCCGCAATACGCAGAACGCCGAGAAAATTGGGTGCTTCTCATGGAATTCCCGCCGTATGAGGAACAAGTCGAAGTTGGCCGTCAGGAGTGGGCCAAACCTTTTGCTAACGGCAAAACATTCAACGATTGCGCAAAAGACTGGCCGCCTGCGAACGTGTATCCGGTCTACGATCCTGCAAGTGATGATCTGCGAACCATTGTTGGAGACATTAATGCATGTCTCAAGGCAAACGGTGAGGAGCCCATCAAGAATGTCAAAAATGGCAAGATGGCTCGTCTGGTCATCGCCTATAAAGAGCAGTTTAACGGTGAGCCAATCAATGTCGATATCTCCGATGCTGGTGCCGTTAAATGGTATGAGAAGGGTAAACAGTTTTACTGGGCCAAGCGTGGCCAGCTTAATTTTTCCTGTGCCGATTGCCACGTACATTCAGCCGGACTGAGTGTTCGCGGCGACGTGCTGAGTGCGGGCCTTGGACACACGACTGGCTTCCCTGTTTATCGGACAAAGTGGGCGCTGGCGGGTAAGCCGCTTGGAACAATCCATCGCCGTTACGGTGGTTGCAACGGCCAGGTGCGGGCTCAGGCATTCAAACCCCAGGGGCCGGAGTACAAAGCGCTTGAATTATATGAAGCGGTCATGAACGCGGGTATTCCTCTGAAGGTTCCTAGCCAGAGGCAGTAATCGACGATCACCAACATGACAATGAAAGCCCGGCCATTCGCCGGGCTTTCTTGTCTTAAAGATACCGGTGTTAGCGTTACGCGATATTTTTTCTGCTACAAATCAGTGATTGCGAACGAATATTCATTGCCTTATCTGCAAACGATCCTTTGATTTTCTAAAGGTGGTTAAAGTACCTGATATTCCGCGAGATCAATCATCTTCCATGACTCAAAACCGCGAGCAAATCATAGACGACGGCGCGCTACGATTTGACGACACGCCACAGATTCGAACCATTAACCACCCCGACTGGTTCAAGGTTGGATTCCTTGATCTTCGTGAGGACTTAAGTGAGGCGATTAACTCGGGTAAAAGCGCGCTTGCCGTTTATTTTGGCCAGGAAAATTGCGCGTATTGCAAAGCGTTGATGGAGGTAAATTTCACTCTCACCGATGTTGTTGATTACACCCGGAAAAATTTCGATGTGGTTGCAATTGATATCTGGGGTGCCGCCGAGATGGTTAACATCGACGGCGTGGAGCTGACTGAACACGAGTTCTCAATCGCCAATGAAACCAATTTCACACCGTCGTTTTTGTTCTACGATGCAAACGGTGAGCTTGTTTTCCGCTTGAGGGGGTATTACCCACCTTACAGGTTTCGTGCCGCGCTTGAATATGTTGCCGACGGTCACTATCGTGACGAATCGTTTCGAAGCTACCTCGAGCGGGCGCATCCGCCACCCAAGTTTGACCTCGAGGAATTGAACGAGGAAATATTCTTTGACTCACCACCATTTTTCCTCGATCGATCCCGGTTTCCTGCAAGTAAGCCTCTGGTGGTATTTTTCGAGCAACGTAATTGTCATGCCTGCGATGTACTGCATTCCGACCCGTTATCGGATGAAAGCACGCGTACCATGCTGGAGTTCATGCAGGTAGTCCAACTCGATATGTGGAGCGATACGCCAGTGTTAACGCCAACCGGGGATCGTCTGACAGCACGTCAATGGGCGGAGCAGCTTGATATTTCTTATGCCCCGACACTGGTTTTTTTCGATGAACGGGGAAGGGAGATTATTCGTATCGGCTCCGTCGTACAGCAATACAGGCTTGGGCGGGTACTTCAGTATGTCGCCGAGTCAGGCTATAAAAGCGGTTTGAATTATCAGCAGTGGCACGGGCTTCGTTCTGCTACCCCGGGTACATCTTGACAATTTGCCAACGCGATAAAATGATTTTTGATCGCCAGCAAAAAGCCGGATACACCGTAATATGCGTAATGAGAGATACTAAAGGTATGCAATACATTATTGTGCCTTTGATCAGGTATCAATAAACACCCTCACTCATACAGCAACAGAGGCAACTCAAATGAAAATATTCTCAACCATAGGGCTTTTGCTCGCATTGACGACTTTCAACACCGGCACCCATGCACAAATGCCGATGCAAATGCCGAATCTGGGTGGGTTCTTCGGTGGCCAGCAACAGGCCAATCCGTTTGCCGGACAGCAAGCCAACGCGTTTACCAACATGATGGCACCCATGGGCATGATGGGTGGTGCCAATCCCATGATGATGATGGTTAATCCGGCTAACTGGCTTAATCCTAATGCCTACGCCCAGTTTGCAAACCCCATGAGTTACATGTCGATGATGAACCCGATGAGCTACATGGCAATGATGAATCCGATGACTTATCTGCCCATGATGAATCCGAACTCATACATTCAGATGATGAACCCAGCGCTTGGCCTTGCCGGCGTACAGCCCATGGGAAACATTGCGGCTATCGACCCCAACACATACTGGCAAGTGCTGGTGCAACTACTCGGTGGTATTCATGGTCAACCTGAAACCAGCGAAGGTTTTCTCGACAAACTCAAGGAAATTGGAGAAAAGGTCGCACCTGAACAATAGAACGTAGTTCGCGGAGCATTTATGTTGTTAATTGCTTATTTGTGTCGACCACGACGTTTGTTCCGATTGCATATTTTTAAATCAAAACCTAACTTAAACGGACAATTGCAATGAAGTCTTTCAAGGTCACGTACATAACGGGAGTTTGCCTGTTGGCAAGTTCATTTCTGCCTGCCGCCGTATCCGCCCAGAATCAATCTGCCAATTCTGCAATCCACAGTTTGCAGCAGACTCTGAGTACCGATGCCTATGCCGGTATTTTAAAGGCGATGGTAAATCCGGCAACTTTAAAAAACCCGGTAGTCGTGTGCGCTCAATGTCATTCCGATGAGGATGCGGCACGTTACAGTAAAGTACTTGGGCCAATGCTGCAGATGGCCAATCCACTTAACTGGGTTAATCCAATGGCCTATGTCAACATGGCGACACCGATAATGGATCCGGAAACCTATGCCGAGTGGTACAAGGCATACACCAAAAAATATGGTGGCCTGTTGGGTTACAACCCGGACACTGCTGCCGGGGAGACAACAGCCGACCCTGAAACCAAGGATCCCACAGAGTAGTAGTTTTGGCTGACAATATGCGCAGTGTCTATGGCTGGCTCGTATCGGCTATTGGTGGGTTGTAGCCATTTTGAGACAGGTTCCAGGAACAGACAAAAAACAGGAGGATGCTAAAGTGAAGAGAGTCATCGGTTTCATCTTCGCTCTTATCGTTTCGGTGAGTTTGTGTGCCCAGGCACAACAGGACAGCTTCAGTGTGCCTGAAGGGGCAAGTGATGAAGTGCGCGATGCATTACAGCCACATCCAGAACTTGGTGATCGGTTGTTGTCCGATCAACCGGACGAGATTCAGGAGATCATGCGTGCGCAACTCGTAGAGCAGAGTAATCGACCATTGCCGCCAGTCCCGGCCGCGACCAAGAAGCAGTTGTTTGATCAGCTTACGGCAGTGAGTGGTTTGGGAATGCGTGACCTGTTTAACTTCATGACATCCAAGAAAAAGGTTGCTGAGGGTATTACATTCGATGAGGTCATAGAGGCCATGTTGATCAAGGCGAATGAAGTGAATTTCAAGAATGTTGGACACAACTTGTTCTGGAAAGATGCCTCCGCAGTGACAGGTGTTCCGGCACTGCGAGTCGAGATTCTACAATTCTGCGACGCTGTGGTCGGCCGTCGGATGCTCGATTTCAGCCCGGAGTTTTCGATTTTTATTCCCTGTCGTATTACCGTTATGGAAGATGCCACTGGTGATATCTGGCTAATGACAATGGACTGGGATGTCAGTTGGCTGGCAAATGCGTGGCATCCGGACTCTGAACTGAGCGATCAGTTAAAAGCCGATGCGGTACGTATTCGTGATTCGATGGAAGCCATTATGCAAGCTGGTGCTAATGCTGAGTGGTAGCGTGTTATATGGACCAGTATTGGCTACTTGTTCTACTTGTTCAACGACATATTTTGACTTACTGGCCACCGCATGCAATTCGTAACTCGTCGCATACCGGGTCGAGTACAGGTGCCAGTTGCTTACGCATCAACGAGCCAACCGCGGAGCTTTTTACACAATAGTCGCGGATGAGTGAATCGCCTGCCATCGATAAAAATCGTAGCGCGTAAACTCTTTTTTTCAGTTCAACCGGAAAAACACCAAAGCCTGGCGAGGAGTGTTCAGTCAGTCGTTGGTGTATCTCATCAATACTGGCGCATTCTTCGCCAGGTGGCCGTAGTGGAGCCAGGGTTGATGTAATAACTCCAAGGCAGGCGCTGACGATTTCCTGGTCGGCTGCCTGTGTCAGTACTTTCTCGGTGACTCTGCAAAATTGTTGTCCGGGCGTATCGAGTAACAGGGGCATCAAGTTCCCGAAGTCATTCCCGGTATCAACTGACGATGTGCCCCGGTTCCATGTGAGTGACGGATCGGTGCCGTGATTTCTGTATTGGCCGGTTTTCATAACCGGTGGAAGATTAAGGGGTCGCGCCATCAGGAAACCAAGCAGGATACTGGTTTTTCTTTGGGCCCGCCGCCACAGTGAATTGACGATATCGCCATCAATACTTGCTACTTTGAGAATGAGTGCCGTATCCCGCGCCACCATTAAATATTCAGTTTCAAATGGCAGGAATTCAAGGAGATAGTCAGCGACCTCCTGACCGATCGACGCTTCGCAAATACGGTCATGTTCGAGTAGAAAACGCGCTGTTTCCGATGACTGATAGGCCCACCAGACTTTGGCCGCCGTTGTCGGATCAAGTGTCGTTGCCGCGGCGACTGCAATCACCGCTTCCGGTTCCCCCAGCTTTAACAGATCGTTCAAGCGGTTACTCTTGACTTGCCGCATTCTCGTCCAGCGCGACAGAAATCCTGGATAGCCTGAAGGTGAGTCGATTGCCTGGCTGGACAACAGTTCCCGCACCTTTTTAAGGTAGCGTTGGTTTTGTCCAGCCACATTCAAACGTACCATGTGTTCGGTATCTTCCCCGAGTCCGTACACCGTCATGGTCGCTTCGTCGATGCGAATGGCATCGGAGCGGGCGATAAGAACCTGTAGACGCAGGGCATCCTCGGCATTCAGTTCCATCGGCCTTGCCTGTGTAATGACGCACCACCACGATAGGGGGCGCTAATGGAGATATTAGAAATCACTAAAGGCGGCTGCTGTTCTTAAATCAAATGAATTGAGATAATACCTGAGTTGTGTATCACTTATCTCAGAGGAATTATCGTGAACGAGGCTTACTACAAAACCGTTGATGAGCTTGAAAAAATGGGCGTTGATGCTGACTATATCAAAGGCTGGATGGGTGGATTTTTAGGAAATCCCCATCGTGAGGAGCAGCGTGTAACCGATGCGTATACGGCAGGTTATGAAGACGGCCAGAGTCAAACAACCAGCAAAGCCGAACAGTTCAAGCATTAATCAGCAAGCTGAGTAACCGAATCCTGAAAGGAAAGGTTGTAGCAAATTGGGTATTGATCGATCCGTTATTCACTGATTGACGGTGTTACTCCGGGGGATTCATATTGGACATGACGTTCGCCGTACCAAAAAGACTATCCATACCGTTTTTAAGTTCGAGCACCGCCTCCGGGGCATCGATTTCCATCACCTGATCGATCACCCAGCGGTTGGCCTGGGTGTCCCCCATGAGGTCCTGGGCATGTCTGCCGAGGCCTCGCATCATCGTGTAACCGGGTTGGTTGCTGTCAAAACCGTAGGCGGAATATTCTTCGATACGGTTGTTGACAAGTTCGATGAATCGGCTGCTGTAGTCCGATCCATGACCATAGACATCTTCGAGATTGCGCTGATAATGGCGTGCCGCCTGTTGCGCTAACGTGCTCACAAACGCTGCACGCGCATCTGCATCAAGGGATGTGAAAGAAAGCCGGTCGGCAACATGTATGAGAAAGCAAAGATATTCAGCAAGTACGCCGGTTCGCTGGTCGTCGTCTTCATAGTCGAAGTCTTCGCGATGCAGGTTCCTGGTTTTGTCGAGAGCAATTTGCCATGCTATGTATGCAAGGGCGGTGGCGTTTTCTTCTAGCGTGACATTACTTTTTGAGTCCCGCCACTTACTGCGTACTCTCAGGTGCTTGTTGGACATGTTTAAATAGTGAGGCGATTATGGCAATACATCACGCGACCTGTTTTCCTTATTGAACAGCGCATGCTAGTTTATCATGCAGATTACCTTAAGCTGGTTTAAAAGATGCACCCCGCAGAATCCCGCCTGATATCCGAAGTGCAGTACAACTGCGACGTATCCGATGCGCGCTTCGCCGGCAATTATACGATGTGCGTGTACTTGTTAAAGATGCGTGAATACTATCGATGGCGTCATGGGTTCGGCTTCGCTGAAAATCTGTCGATGAGCGACGTCGGTGAATGGGTTCAGCAAACTGAAAGCCTGTGGGAAACTCTGGAAGACAGGCAGCATACACCGCTGATTGTCGATGGTACTTCATGCGATGTCTTTGATGATGAACGTATAAATCAACGGTTGCCTGACCGATGTCTGTTTAGCAGTGGAATCGGACGATTCGGCAAGCCGGTATTCGTTTTGGCGGAACTTGTCGACGTCAGGCATGTGGATGGCATGACCGTGCACATCGCCGGCCGTGAGTTTGCCAGGGAGCTGTCAGCACCGCCGGCCATGATCAGACAGAACCGACTATTTATTCGTCGGGAAAGTCTTGAGAGAATGCTGTGGGAGACTGTCGAGGAATGGCGCTGGCATCGGCGACCAGGGCCCATGGCCAACGTGGTTGCACACTATGATTTCGATCGTGATGAATCAAAGGCATTGTCTGATCTGCTCAATGATCAGTTGGAGCAAATGCTGCTACATGAAGTCGGTGAGTTTCGTGCCGGTCAACTGCTTGGCGATGACTGGGACAAGTTGATACTTGAACATGCCGGCAGTCAGGTTGAAACGATCGCGCGCGCCATACGCGACTGTCTTGCCGACTGCCTGGAAGTTATTCCGCAACTTGCTGAATCGTCCCGCCGAGAATTATTGGACTTTTATATTGCCGTGTTGACACCGCTGCGTCGGGAGATGTTTCCATCAATTATTAAAGCGTATCACCAATGGCTCGATGACGGATCGCTGGGTTCTATCATCGATGTTGCCGAGAACGGTCGGCAACATTTTGAGTCCCTGGCGCGTGAACTCCTTGAATTGCATCGTAACGGATTGTTGAGCGATGCCCTTTACATGCCTCATTTTCGCCAACAAGCGTTATAGCAGTAAGGGCAGATAAGTTATTCCCGGTTACACCAGCAGCACCTCTGTAATAGCAAAACTGCTTAAGCGCACGTTTACACTATACTGCCTGGGTGGACATCTCGTTGTATAGCGCTGTCCAACAAAGTATTTGAACAACCTGTCATACCGTAGTATCAGAAAATGCTCGTGACCATAGAAAAGTTGATATCGCCGCAAGAGGTCATGGAGGTTCGACGTATCCTTGATGAGGCGACTTTTGTATCGGGACGTGTCAGCGCTGGCAAGCGGGCCGCTGCAAGGAAAAAAAATTCAGAAATTCCTGTCGGCGCGAATTCGCTTGATTCGCTCAACCGGATAGTGATGGGTGCATTGGTGCGTAATGAAACATATCGTCTGGCGACCTTGCCACTTAAAGTCGCCGCTCCATTTTATGCACGTTATGTTTCCGGTATGTACTACGATTCACACATTGATGATCCGGTGATGGGAGACGGTCCACGATATCGATCCGATGTATCGATCACCATTTTCTTGAATGCGCCGGAGGAATACCAGGGTGGGGAATTGTGTATTGATACTTCCTTTGGCGAACAGCGGATCAAGCAAAGCGCCGGTAGCGCGGTTTTATATCCATCGTCGACCCTTCACCGTGTTGATGAAGTGACAGGTGGTGAGAGGCTGGTTGCTGTGACCTGGCTGCAAAGCATGGTGCGCAGTGAAGCTCAGCGCGAGCTGCTGTATAAATTGGCCATGGCCCGTGATCAACTGTTTTGTGAACTTCCTGATAGCAGCGCTTGCGCCACGGTCGAACAGACCTATGTCAATCTTGTGCGAATGTGGAGCGAGGTATAGCAGAAATTGACCTGATATCAAATTCTCACAAGAACCAATTTCAAACTGGCTGTAACTACTCCACAATACGGTGTTAATTGCTGGTTCAAATGCTCGTTTACCAATGTAAACTGCGCGTTCTCTCTCATTTTCCTTGTCTTGGCGGCCTTCGCTCAGTTTAAGGCAGGTTCTAAGCAGGTATTCATGAGGTTTTATCGGCTGAGCCCTTATCGACTGGATGAAGTCTTTATCAAATCGGTCTATTGGTCGCTAGCGACGCGAACCTTTTTCCTCGTGCGCCATATCTACCAATCGGTTGGCCAATTCCTGGTACTTCTGCCTGAATCCATCAAGTGTGTGACCCGCTTCCGGGTTGAAATAGTCACTTGGGTCAACGCCATTTTGATGTTCATAGTCAATAAACGTTTTTTGTAACTGAATCATCTCAGCGATGATTTGCTGTTTCTCGCTCATGGTTTATTACCTCATTAGTCACTTTATCAGTTCAGAAATCGGTGGGCGTCCCGGTCTGGCGATCAGATTGGCTGTCATGTTTGCTGTAGATAGCGTCGATTCCCTTGTGGGGAACAAAAAGCCCCAAGCCAAATGCCTGTAATGCACCAATACCGTTTTGCTGCAAAACAACGGAATCGCTAATATCAAGATCGGCCACCAGGATACTGCGTACCGGTATTGGCCCATCCGGTGATTTGATCGAATGCATACGACCGCACATAATCTTGCGAGCCTTGACTCCGAGAGATTGTAATTGATCGGAGACATGTCCTAGAAAATCGTTCTCATCGACATCATCCGGCACCGCCACATGTCTGCTGAATACGATTGTGCAGGGTACCAGTGGTTTTTCGTGAGCGTCACCGGTCTTTATGCGACAGTCATCGACATCAAGCGTACATCCGGATAGTGCAATGATGTCGGATCTGCGTCGCGACGGAATCCGTATGGATAATCGAGTACGCTTTGGCAAGATAAGGTAGTCATCATCGTCAGGTCGATACCAGCCATTACCGGATTCTGCACCATGCACGAGGTGTATGCCGGCCTGGTTTTCAGCAGGCAACCACGGCAGCACGGCATGTATGGCTGAACATAATGGCCACGCGTGATCCACCGGCAGACGTGCGCAGACGATTTTGAAACTCATGTCGATAACCGCATCCGAGACACGATAAGTATCGCTATCGGTTGGTGATTCAGACCAGTACATGAGCGTTTGCGGACCAAGGGTCAGTGAGTTGGCATGTCGTCGCGAACCCGATCACGATCGAACCACCATTCGTCCTGAACCAATACATCGACAATGTTGCGAAGTCGAACGAGAAATTTTTCAGGATCATCGAGTTCCATGCGCTTGACCCAATGATCGAACGCGGATTGTTCGGTAATGTCGCTATGACGTCGCGCAACGTTAGCGATCATCTGGTTAGCGAAGAACTGTAAATCTTCAAGTACACGACCAGTAGCGCGTAGATTGATTACATATAGTGCGGTAGCCGCTGCCACGGCAGCGCCGTCGGCATCATCCGGTGTGTCGTCGATAATATGTTGCAGCATGGTCATGGTGAGTTCCGGTTCGATCGGGAAACTGACCGATAACCAAACCCCTTGACCAAGCGCGATCAAGGCATCGTCCAGACCGCATTCGAAAATCAGATCGCACGAACGGACTGCCTGTTGCCAGGATTTCTCGTGCATGGCTGAATCAAAACCGCTTCGCGCCAGGCGGTGTGCTTCCTCATTGCGCTCAAGCTCAATCAGCAATTCAGCTTCGTCGAGATCAAAATCGATACGACGCTGTTCGTTAATTTCGGCGGCGATGTCACGGCGACACTCGCGGAGCGCCCTCAGCCGGGCTTCAAATACCGCAGTAGAGCGTTGCGCATCCTCTCCGGATTCGGCACCGAGATCGACTTGTGAATTCATCAGTTTCATATCGGTCACTTCAAATAAACATCAGTATGGTATTCAACTAGCGATAATTTATAGAGATCATCAACGTCGTCCACCAGTTTCAGTGAATACAGACTCCAATCTATCTTCCCAGTTGTCAGGGGTATCGTTAAATGGTGGCTTGATGTCCATGCGAAAAAACATTTCCCCGCTCTGTGCTTCCTGCCGAACAGCGTCCATCAGTTCAGCAAAACTCGACATGTCGTGCCGCTTGAGCAGGATTTCACTTAGCCAGAGCATCACGAAACCCTGAGAGTTGTTGGTCGTAAATATCATCCCTGTAGCGGGCACGAAAAACCAAGCGACGTTGATCATGACTGTCGACAAAGGCGCTTCGTCGGTGTAAAACATTTCTTGTGATGATTCCCATACCCGGTTCAAGTCGAATCTTTAATGTTAGCGGGGAATGGTTGAGGTAATAGCGAATCGCCTCAACCGCAGTTAGAATCGCCGGCCGGGTATTCCACTCGATGTTGCGCGACCGCGCTGAGAATCGCATGTGCAGTCGGTTATCGACAGTGTTAAAAACCGGGCCGACATAACGTTCGCGTAGTTCCTCGCCTCCATCCATATTGGCGGGGATGGCAAAGGCATCGTGCGCAAAGAGAGACTGATGATCAATATTATTGTCGTGCTGCAGCAGGCCGAACAAAATCTCATGATCAAGCAATTCATTTTCTCCGCCATGGATTCCTTGTTCTGAACAATGCAGGATAAATGATTTGATCGCACGATCATCGGCATTGTAATAGCCATCGGTATGCCAGCTTAACTGCCGCGACGTATAGGGGATATATCGGCCGTGTCGATCGCCGTTTTTCACGGTGACATCACTGACTCCATCGTCGTCTGCGCAAATATTGTGTTCGACATTCCGTAAACCGAACTGCTCTCCGAGCGTCAGTACTGCCTGGTGGTCGATTGTCATGTCAGGCGTTCGATAAAGCGTCATATTGGCGACGTCGATTCGTGCCGACAAGGCACAATGTTCCTGTTTGGTCAGATACCGGATATTCTCAACGTCGACAATCGGTGCATTCAAAAAGCGCTCGTATGCGGCACACTTTTCATGCCAGGTTTGTTGATCCCAATGGCGATGATCATTTGATTGCCGAGTCGATTCGTCCACCTCCGTTCGTGATGCAATGGATGATTCGCTATCGCGCTTGCGATTATTGATATCAACGTCTCGCCACGGTATATCCACAGGTGCTGGCCTTGTTGTTTTTTCCAAATGTTCAACTATGTGCATCACGGCGATGGATTGTAAGCGCTCATGGCCCGAGCGCAATATTCCGCACGGACATGTCAATGCATGAAAATCCCTTCCAAAACAGTCAGATAATGTGCTGCATTTTATGAGCGATTCAACCAGAATCTTGCAAAACAATGATAACCAAGGGTTTTTAATGAGGTCAGAGCATCGCACCAGTTTCAGGTTGTGCGTTGCAGCAAAAATATTACTCCTAATGGGATAATACCGAATAGCCCATATCCCCCCCCACGGAGGAGTGTGTCGTATTTCAAAGCTGCTTAAAATGCTGTGCATAGCTCCTACAGTGAACGCGTCGATGTGATTTGACCGTTTAACTTAGTGGTTGTGACGTACTGTGTAGAGGCTTTCTTCATGAAAGCATCGTATCAATGCCAGATAGTGAAATGAGTCGCAACTTTAAAGGGGGGCATCGAATAACCAGTTCGAGGAGATAGCCAGTCATGTCGGATCAGAAGCACCCTACACCGATGCTTGATGAATTGGAAAACGGCCCGTGGCCTAGTTTCGTATCGGGAATCAAACGACTCAGGGATCAGCATGAAGACAGCCGCATCAATGGAGTCGCTAATGATCTTTTAGGGCAACTCGAACACTCCTATGAAACCCGCAAGGGATATTGGAAAGGCGGCACTGTGAGTGTGTACGGCTACGGTGGCGGAATCATTCCGAGGTTCTCCGAGGTCGGCAAGCAATTTCCGGAATCACGTGAGTTCCATACACTTCGAGTTCAACCACCGGCGGGTAATTACTACACCACCGATATGCTGCGTCAGTTGGGCGATAGCTGGGAAAAATGGGGCTCGGGTCTGGTGACATTCCATGGTCAGACCGGCAACATCATGTTTATCGGCGCCTCTACAGAAAACACCCAGCATTTCTTCGACGAGATCAATGATTATGGTTGGGATCTTGGCGGCGCCGGACCCTGTGTTCGCACCGCCATGTCGTGTGTCGGCTCGGCGCGCTGCGAGCAGTCGTGTGCCAACGAGCATAAAATTCATCGCACTCTGGTTAACAATTTTACCGATGACGTACATCGGCCGGCGCTGCCGTACAAATTCAAATTCAAGATATCGGGTTGTCCAAACGACTGCATGAATTCGATAGAGCGTGCGGATATGGCGGTTATCGGCACCTGGCGCGATGACATGAAGATTAATCAGGATGAGTTCAAGGCTTATGTTGCCGAGAAGGGACGTAAGCATGTTGTCGATAACATCATCACCCGTTGTCCAACTCAGTCGTTATCGTTGAATGATGACGACAGTCTTGAAGTTGACAACCGAAACTGTGTGCGTTGCATGCACTGTCTGAATGTGGTGCCGAAGGCGCTATCGCCCGGTGATGACAAAGGCGTGACGATTCTTATCGGTGGCAAGCGAACCTTGAAAATTGGTGACCTGATGGGCACGGTCATTGTGCCGTTCATGAAACTCGAAACTGACGAAGACTATGAGCGCATCACCGAGATTGCCGAAGAGACCATTGATTTCTGGGCAGAGAACGGTCTGGAGCATGAACGTTGCGGTGAGATGATCGAACGTATTGGCCTGGTGAATTTTCTCGAGGGTATCGGTATCGAGGTGGATCCGCATATGGTTTCCCATCCGCGTGAATCTTCTTATGTGCGCATGGATGGCTGGGACGATGAAGCGGTCAAGTGGTTTGAACGAAAGGTCGAAGAAAAGCGGGCCGCTGGTTGAGGCAGTTTACACCGACCGATACCGCAACAAATTTGATGCTTAACCGCTAACAATAATTTTCTTGGAGTAAGGCATGGCGAAAATTAAAATGCGCGAGCCTATCGAATCCGGATGTCCGGACGGGTTTCAGTATATGCACCCGGTAATGGCGAAGAATTTTGGCCAATGGGCGTGGCACGATCATCCGCGTCCCGGGGTATTGCGACACGTAGCCAAAAGCGGCGACGAGATATGGACTGTCAAGGCGGGAACCCAGCGAATACTTGACGTGTTTACGTTACGAACCCTGTGCGATATTGGCGATAAATTCGCTGAAGGCCATGTTCGTTTCACCATCCGCAGTAACATTGAATATCTCCTCAGCGATGCATCGAAGGTCGATCCGCTGATCAAAGCGCTTGAAGATGCCGGATTTGTCGTTGGCGGTACCGCTAATTCGGTTGCCATGATTTCTCATACTCAAGGATGGCTGCACTGCGATATTCCAGGAACCGATGCATCCGGTGTCGTCAAGGCGATGATGGATGAGCTGGTAGACGAATTTCGCAACTGCAATATGCCGAACCGCGTGCATATTGCCACATCCTGCTGCCAGATCAATTGCGGCGGACAGGGCGATATTGCGATCAACATTCAGCATACTAAACCGCCGAAGATCAATCATGACCTGGTGGCGAATGTTTGCGAACGTCCTTCGGTGGTTGCCCGCTGCCCGGTAGCGGCCATTCGCCCGGCCCAGGTTAATGGTAAGCCGACCCTTGAGGTTGATGAGAAGAAATGTATTTGTTGTGGCGCATGTTATCCTCCCTGTCCGCCAATGCAGATCAACGACCCCGAACATTCCAAGCTGGCAATTTGGGTCGGCGGTAATCATTCCAATGCGCGCAGCAAACCATCTTTTCAAAAGCTGGTTGCATCGGGCGTGCCAAACAATCCTCCACGCTGGCCCGAAGCAACTGCCATCGTCAAGCGCATACTGTCTACATACAAGGAAGATGCAAGGGATTGGGAACGTATGAGTGACTGGATAGACCGAATCGGCTGGCCGCGTTTCTTCGAGCTGACCGGCCTGCCGTTTACCAAATTTCATATTGATAATTGGCGTGGATCCCGAAAGAGCCTCAATGCCTCGACGCACATACGTTTTTAAAATCGAACTCAAGGATAGTCCAGCGGATGATATTCTCGATAATGGTTAGCGAAGGACCGTACACACATCAGGCATCGGATAGCGCCTACCAATTCACCAAGGCCGCACTTGACGCGGGTCACGAAATATTTCGTATATTCTTCTATCATGATGGCGTCAATAACGGCACGCGAATGACGACGCCGCCTCAGGATGACCGTAATATTGTTGACCGCTGGAGCGAGCTTGCCAAAGCTCACGATCTCGACATGGTAGTGTGCGTGGCAGCAGCTCAGCGTCGCGGTATTGTCGATGTGGATGAGGCGAAGCGCCATGGCAAGGACGGTGACAATATTGCGGAAGGATTCAGGATCTCTGGTCTCGGTCAGTTGATTGAAGCGGGTGTCAAGTCCGATCGATTGATGCAGTTCGGGGATTAAGGAAGCGCTGATGTCTACAGTAAAGAAATTCATGTATGTCAACCGCCATGCACCCTATGGCAGTATCTACGCGCTTGAAGGTCTCGAAGTGGTTCTTATCGGCGCGGCATTCGACCAGGACTGTTGCATGGCCTTCATTGACGACGGTGTGTTTCAGCTCGTAAAAGGACAGGATTCATCAGCGAGTGGCATGAAAAATTTCTCACCAACCTACAGGGCGCTCGGCGATTACGAAGTGACCAGACTGTATGTTGAGAAGGAATCCCTCATGGAACGCGGTTTAACTAAATCTGACTTAATGGAATTGACCTACGAGGACGAAGACGATGACTGGGCAGAAAAACCGTCGATTCAAATTGTCGAGCGATCCGAGCTGGGTCGATTAATGGAAGAGCAAGACGTTCTTCTTAACTTCTAGTCGTAATAACCGGATCATGCTGCATACTGTTAATAAATCACCCTTTGACAAAAATAGTCTAAAAACCTGCCTGTCACATTCATTGAAGGATAGTGACATTCTATTGATTGAAGATGGTGTTTATGGCGCGATCAAGGATTCCGCAATGAGCGGTGATATTGAAAAAGCGCTTACGGATCGCAAGATCTACGTACTCGAATCCGATATAAAGGCGCGTGGAATCGATTCGTCAAGACTGGTTCAAGGTGTCGCTATCGTCGACTATGGCGGGTTCGTGGAGTTGGCTGCAAGTAATGACCGGGTTCAGTCCTGGCTGTAATTTTAAAACATACCCTATCGGAGAAAACCAACATGGCAATTGAGATTAACGGTAAAACATACGAGACCGATGAAGAAGGTTACCTCGCTGATTTAAACCAGTGGGACGAGGAAGTCGCAAAGAAGATGGCAGAGCTCGACGATTGCGAACTGGATGAAAATCATTGGCAGGTAATTAACTTTTTGCGCGAATACTACGACGAATATCAGATTGCGCCGGCAGTTCGCGTTCTCACCAAAGCCATTGGTAAAAAGCTTGGTAAGGACAAGGGCAATAGTAAATACTTGTATCAGCTTTTCCCGTATGGACCGGCTAAACAGGCATGTAAATATGCTGGCCTACCGAAACCGACAGGCTGCGTATGACACAGCATTGACGTCTCCGAGCCGGGTGTAGGCATGATGCCGGGACTCATCGGACGCGACACGATTTCCGCCATCAGGCAAATTAATTGAGCGCAATGACCGTGCGATGTTTCTAACGGCACTATATGCATGCCTGTTTTATGTGATGACTCTTACCCTCCTGATTGGGGTCGGGTTGAGAGTCATTCGGTATGCGAGGATTCCATCGCCACTGGTAATTCCAACGACTCCAGCGCCGATAACGCGCAGCGGAGTGGTCGCCCGGATGACCCGCGAGGTGGTGTTCTTCGAAAGCCTGTTTAAAGGCAGCAAGTGGACGTGGCTGTTTGGTTACCTGTTTCATTTTGGCATGTTACTGGTGCTGTTACGGCATTTTCGCTACTTCACGCAACCGGTATGGTATTGGGTTGAAACCTTGCAATGGCTTGGCCTGTACGCGGCATTTGCCATGACGCTCGGACTTGCTGGCCTGCTCGCCCGTCGCTTCCTGGTCGATCGCGTTCGTTATATTTCCGCACCGTCGGACTACCTGATGCTGGTTCTGCTGCTGGCGATCGCATTATCAGGACTTGCCATGAAGTATGTCTGGCATACGGATATCGTGGCATTGAAAGCATTCATGCTGGGTGTGATGTATTTCGACTGGCAGCCGTTACCAGCCGATCCGATGCTGTTGATTCATCTCTCCCTGGTACTTTTCCTGATGCTGATATTTCCGTTCAGCAAGTTATTGCATGCGCCTGGCATGTTCTTCAGCCCCACTCGCAATATGCGCGATAACCCTCGCGAACATCGTCATGTGGCGCCCTGGGCAGAAAAACTCGGCGCTGAAAAACTCGGCGCAAAACAGCCAGGATCTGCAGCAACATCCCGTGCTGCGGACTGATTGATTCCATGTCTTACACACTAACGGTAAAATTGAATACGTAAATACAGTGGCCAAGCAGGAATTCGAAACACCGAGTCTCAAGAAGATTCCCGAGATTCCACCGGTTCGCATCGGTGCAATGGCGCATAGCAAACCGTTTATCGCCAAGGCGGAGCATCAGGAGGCACTCGGCTATCCCAATGAACTTGTCAATAACTGGAAGCAGGTCGCCCTCGACAAGATGGAGGAATTGCTTGGCAAGTATCGATCGTTGCAGGTTTTCATGGATACCTGTGTCAAGTGCGGCAGTTGTACGGACAAATGTCACTATTTCCTCGGAACAGCCGATCCGAAGAACATGCCGGTTGCGCGGCAAGACCTGCTTAGAAATGTATACCGACGCTACTTCACGTTCGCCGGAAAATATTTCCCCAAACTGGTTGGCGCGGTTGATCTGACCGAAGAGGTTGTTGACGAGTGGTATCGCTATTATCACCAGTGTTCAGAATGCAGGCGTTGTTCCGTATATTGCCCATTTGGAATAGACACGGCAGAGGTCACCATGGCTGGCCGCGAGATTCTAGCTGCCATTGGAGTCGGTCAAAAGTATTCCAACGAGATTATCGGCAAGGTATTCAAGATAGGTAATAACCTGGGTCTGCCGGAGCCGGCACTGGCAGATACGCTTGAGGGACTGGAGGAAGAGATCGAGGAAGATATCGAAGTTCCGGTAAAGCTTCCTCTTGATCAGAAAGGCGCCGATGTCCTGTTAATCACACCATCGGCTGACTTCTTTGCGGAACCCCATGTAGATGGTTTGATCGGCTACGCAAAGGTGTTTCATCAAGCTGGCATAAGCTGGACATTAAGTTCCCATGCATCGGAAGCAGCGAACTTCGGACTCTTCATCGGCAGCTATGAAAATATGCAGAAAGTCGCCATGCGCATTCGCGAAGCGGCGCTTGAGCTGGGTGTCAAGCGAATCGTGGTTGGTGAATGCGGACACGCCTGGCGAGTTGCCTACAGTTTCTGGAACACCCTGATTGGGCCGTTCGATTTTCTCGATCCGAATTATCCGGTGCCGCAGCATATCTGCGAATTCACTTACGATCTCATAAAGCGCGGTGCGCTCAAGCTCGATCCATCGGCCAATGATGACAAGGTGTTGACCTTTCACGATTCCTGCAATGTTTCACGGGCATCGCGAATGGGCGATATGCCAGGCGGTCAGTTCGTTATTCCGAGAGAATTAATCAAGGCATCATGTAATCACTTCGTCGACATGGCAGCGGATACCATCGGCGAGGCGACTTATTGCTGTGGCGGCGGTGGTGGCTTGCTAACCGACGATCTGCTCGAGTTACGAGTCAAGGGCGCACTGCCACGAGTGCAGGCACTTTCCGAGGTGATCGAGAACCATGGCGTCACTCATATGGCGGCGATCTGCGCTATTTGTAAATCGCAATTTTCCAAGGTGTTACCGCACTACGGTTTCGGCATGGACATGATTATCAGCGTGCATCAATTGATTGGCGATGCTCTGGTATTCGACTCAACGCATTGATCACATATATAAGCGTGTCTTTGAAAAATATTTAAGTTTATTCGTACAGGAGTGGATAAATGGCTACCTCAACAGATGACATGAATGCAAAGATGGAAAAGGCGCTGACATTTCGCGCTTTCAAGGAAGGTGACGATCGTTGGAGCAGCTTTCACGACGATATATTCAATGCCGATCATTCGCACAAGTGTCCGGTATACGTTCACCGCACACCACCATGCCAGGGAAGCTGTCCGTCGGGCGAGGACATTCGTGGTTGGCTGCAAATCGTACGCGGCATCGAATCCCCTCCTGAAGGGCTGTCCATGGAAGAATACGCATTCAGACGCCTGACCGATGCCAACCCTTTTCCATCGATGATGGGTCGAGTATGTCCCGCGCCCTGCGAAGACGGTTGTAATCGTAATAACGTCGAAGACTTTGTCGGTATCAATTCGGTTGAACAGTTTATCGGCGACTCGGCTTACACGGCGAATTACACATTCGATTCGTCGCCGCTGACAAGTGATCGCAAGGTGGCGATCATCGGTGGCGGACCGGCAGGCTTATCGGCAGCCTACCAGTTAAGACGCAAGGGTATTGCCTCGACCATCTTCGAAGCCAAGGATCAACTCGGTGGCATGATGTGGTATGGCATCCCGAACTACCGCACGCCGCGCGATATTCTTTCCCATGAAGTTCAGCGCATTCTGGCCATGGGTGACATTGAAGTGCGTAACAACACCCGTGTCGGGGTCGATGTTTCGATGCAAGAGATTGATGATGAATTCGACGCCGTGTTGTGGGCAATCGGTTGTCAAAGCGGTCGCTCCCTGCCTGTCACAAACAGCGATGCACCCAACTGTGTTAGCGGCGTGGCGTTTCTTGATGCATTCAATCGCGGGACCCTGAAGGTCACAGCCGATCGCGTGATTTGTGTGGGAGGCGGTGATACTTCTATCGATGTGGTGTCGGTTGCCCGGCGACTGGGCAAGATCGATAAAATCAATCCCAAGGATCGACCTGAGGAAGTCATTGGCGGTTACGTCGCACACGACTCTGCCTATGCCGCTGCACGTAAAGGCGCGCAAGTTACTCTCACAGCGTTGTTTGAACGGGAAGGCATGACGGCAACTCCGGAGGAGGTTGAGGATGCCATGCGTGAGGGTGTGACCATCATCAATGGCGTCATGCCGATTGAAGTAATCAAGGATGACAACGGACGTGCAGTGGCACTACGCATGGCCAAGTGTCAGTTGGATGACCGTGGTGTGCCAACACCGGTAGCGGATACCGAATTCGAAATTGAATGCGATCTGATTGTCTCTGCCATTGGTCAAGGTGGCGATCTGGAGGGTCTTGAAGATCTGGATAATGGTCGCGGTCTGATGGATACGGACAAGTTTTATCAAATATCTGATCGTCCCGGTCATTTTGCTGCAGGCGATATCATTCGACCACATTTGCTCACAACAGCGATAGGTCAGGCGTCGATTGCAGTGGATTCCATCGTGTATTACTTCAAGGGCCAAGCATTGAGTAAACGGCCCAAGGTCGATGTGCACCACTTCAATCTGCTATCCAAGTTAAACGAGAGTGGCCTGTCTCCCGAGCAATATGACCACAACAGTACCTGGGGCACATCGTCATCGGAATTTGCCATTCATAATTTTGAGGATCGCTCGTTCCAGGAAATCATTTCAGCCGACGAGTTATTCCTGGCGCACTTTAAATATACCCCGCGAAACCACCGGGCTGTTGTCGGTCCGAGTGGCGATGAAGTCCTTGGCCATTTTCAGGAACGACACCTCGGACTCGATACAGAGCAGGCGAAAAACGAGGCCGATCGTTGCATGAGTTGTGGTATGTGTTTCGAGTGTGACAATTGCGTTATCTATTGCCCGCAGGATGCTGTTTTCAGAGTCGATAAAACCAAATCGACTCTTGGCCGCTACGTGGATACGGACTACATGAAATGTATTGGCTGCCATATTTGTGCCGAAGTCTGTCCGACAGGTTATATCGACATGGGAATGGGAGAATAGGCGGATGCTGTGGCCTTGGGTGCACAGATTCATTGTCACGGCATGTCTCGCAATAGCTTCTGTGAGTGCGGCAGTTGCCGATGGGGTTGAAATTCCACAGCCTGTTGCGGTGCGTGGTGAGCAGTGTGTCGAGCCGGTTGAAGTCATGCGTCGTAATCACATGAAAATGTTGATGCATCAGCGCGACGATACCGTAGTCAAGGGAATACGTACGCCCCGATACAGCCTGAAAGGTTGCATTGATTGCCACGCTGAAAAAAACGATGCGGGTGATTTCATTGCAGTCAACGCGCCGGGACAATTTTGCAGCACTTGCCATCAGTATGCTGCAGTCAGGATCGACTGCTTCTCCTGTCACGCTACGGTCCCCGCAGGGGAGGGTCATGGCGATAATATGGAAGGAAATACTCAGGGAATGATTGGCATGGATACCAGTGAGTCTTTTGCCGACGGTGATATACCGCATACGGTGCAGAATACGTTTCTTCAAGGTGGCGGTAGTGACTGAAGGTCTCGATAATCTGGATAGCTATCGTCGGCGCTTCCTGACTGCACTCGGTATAGGTGGTGTTGCCGCCGCCATTGGCGGTGTACGAATTGTCGGTCTGGCAACGGCCAAATCAGATGACGAGGCGGTTACCGATGAGGCGCGTTGGGGAATGTTGATTGATACGTCCAAATGTGGTGAAGGCTGTAATCGTTGTGTCGAGGCATGTAATGAGGAAAACGGCTTAACCGGTTTCGACCGACAACAAACCGATGCGCAGTGGATTCGAACGCTTGAAGTACGTGACAAACAAACCGGCCACGTGACGTCTTTGCCGATGTTATGTCAGCACTGTGAACATCCACCTTGCGTCGATGTGTGTCCTACCGGTGCATCGTTTCGCCGTGCCGATGGTATCGTGCTGGTCAACAAGCACACCTGTATTGGATGCCGTTATTGCATGATGGCCTGTCCTTATAAAGCACGCTCGTTTATTCACGAAGAGTTGACCGATCAGAAACCCTGGGCGCCACGCGGCAAGGGTACGGTTGAAAGCTGCACGTTTTGCGTACATCGGGTTGATCGAGGTGATGCGCCGGCCTGTGTTGAAGCGTGTGGTGAGGCGGCTAATGGCGCCATGATGTTCGGAAACCTGAACGATCCTGACAGCGAGATCGCGATTCGCGCAAAGCAGGTTTCGAGTCGACAGATCCGTGCGGACCTCAACCTCAATACCGCAGTTCGCTATGAGGGTATCTGAATGACGACCCAATCAGTGAATATTCGCTATGCCAACATTAGGGGAAGTAGCACGGGTTACTTTGTATGGATCGTGATTCTGATCCTGGTAAGCGCGGCCGGGTTGTTGGCGGCGCACACTATGGAAAGTCAGGGTCATGTCGTCACTGGAATGAATAATCAGGTGGTCTGGGGTATGCCCCATGTGTTTGCCATATTCCTTATCCTGACTGCGTCCGGTGTATTGAATGTCGCCTCTGTTGGATCAGTATTCGGCAAGGCGGAATACAAACCCTTCGGGAGATTATCAGCCCTGCTTGCCGTGACGTTCCTGATCGGCGGTTTGATGGTGCTGGTACTTGATCTCGGTCGGCCAGATCGCTTGATCGTGGCCATGACGACTTACAACTTCAAGTCGATTTTCGCCTGGAACATCTTTCTTTATACGGGTTTCATGGTAGTCGTTGTGGTCTATCTCTGGATGATGTTCGAACGTCGCATGCAAGTGTATTCGCGAATGGTTGGCATCGCTGCATTGACGTGGCGCTTTATTCTGACTACCGGTACGGGTTCGATCTTCGGCTTCCTGGTGGCTCGCCAAGCTTATGACGCGGCTATACTGGCACCGATGTTCATACTCATGTCGCTATCGTTTGGCACGGCCTTGTTCATACTGGTGTCTGGCGCGATATCCCGCTTTACTGAAATGATGGTACCGGATGCCATGATGGAACGGCTCAAACGTCTGCTTGGCCTGTTCGTGATGGCGGTTGTTTACTTTGTAATTGTCTATCACCTCGCCAATCTGTATATCGTCGAGCATCAGGACTTCGAGAAATTTGTCTTGCTGGACGGTGGCGTGTACACATTGCTGTTTTGGGGAGTGCAAATACTCATCGGCACAATTATTCCGCTAGTACTTGTTTATCTGAAAAAATCAGCTCAACGCTCTATTGTCCATCTGGCCGCAGCTCTCGTCATCATCGGCAGCTTTGCACAACTGTATGTTCTGATCATCGGCGGTCAGGCTTATCCCATGAGTCTGTTTCCCGGTAAGCAGGTTTCAAGCAGTTTTTATGATGGCGTTATTGCAAGTTATATACCTTCCATGCCCGAAGTGCTTCTCGGTATCGGCGGTGTATCGACAGCATTGCTGATTACTACAATAGCCATTCGAATACTGCCATTTCTTCCCGAGCGAGACGCGGATCATATCGATGCGGAGCCGAGCGCATCTGGCGAGAGTGTTTGAAAGCTTTTACATTGAAGTATTCCCAATTGTTGACTGTGCGATTTCACCGGCCGCTGACTGACCCATTGTCAGGTGGCTGATCGTGGCGGAACACGAATTTCTTATCTCGGCAGCACATAAGTCGTCGGGTAAAACCATACTATCCATCGGCCTCATCCGTGCCATGCGTCGACGGGGTTTGTCGGTGCAGCCTGGCAAGAAAGGGCCTGACTATATCGATCCCATGTGGCTTGCCAGTGCCGCCGATAAAGACTGCTACAACTATGATTTCAATACCCAGGATGAAGACGAGATCTGCGACCTGTTCGCTGCTGCCGATGCGAATGTTCGGCTTATAGAAGGTAATAAGGGGCTCTACGATAGTGTCGATGTCAAAGGTCGATACAGCAATGCAGCGTTGTCGCGACTGCTGGATGTGCCGGTTGTTCTGGTGATTGATTGTGAGGGGATTACTCGCGGACTCGCGCCGCTGATTTGCGGGTATCGCGATTTCGAAGAGGTCAGGATTGCCGGTGTCATTCTTAACAAGATTGCCGGTTCGCGTCACGAGTCAAAGTTGCGCGCTGCGGTTGAGCACTACACTGATATTCCAGTGTTTGGAGCGATCCCGCGTAACCGCGATTTAAACATCGATGAACGCCATCTCGGGCTGGTTCCAAGTAATGCACACGCTGCCCGCGAGGAAGTTATCGAACTGATTACCGATCAGGTCGTGGAATCAATCGACCTCGACGCATTACTGGCATCGACTCGAATTACCGCGTCTCGTCCATCGACGGATTTTGTAACTGACGATATGGATGGTGAAGGCATTCGCCTGGCCGTCGCGCGCGACAGTGCGTTCGGTTTTTACTATGCCGACGATATGGAATATCTGCGTCGAATTGGTGTTCAGGTCGAGTATTTCAGTCCCATCGCCGATAACGTCCTGCCTGAAGTCGATGGTTTGTTTTTAGGGGGAGGATTTCCGGAATGCTTCGCTACGGAGCTAGCTGATAATACGACCATGCGAGAATCAGTTCGACGATTTGCCACGCAAGGTGGTGTGGTTTATGCCGAATGCGGGGGATTGATGTATCTCGGTGAGTGCCTGATTGTCGATGGCACCGGTTATCCCATGGCCAACGTCTTGCCGATCACTACACGCATGCAGAACCATCCAGCCGGTCGCGGATTGGTCGAAGTGCGACCGACCATTCACCATCCCTGGCTGTCAGCAACGGGTCGTGTTGTGAGAAGCATGATTCAGGCTCACGAATTTCATTACTCTCACATGGATCCACTCACGCAATCTCATACCATGGCCTATGAGGTTGAACGGGGACAGGGCATCGATGGCTCGTTCGATGGTATTGTTATCGGTAATACCCTGGCAACTTATCTACATCAACGTCATACACGATCAAACCCGTGGATTCAGGATTTCATCGGGTTTATACAACAGATCAAACGAGGCAAGCAGCCATGACCATTAAGCTTACCGCTGCTGCGGTTAAACAAATTCAAGCTTCGGCCAGAGAGTCCGGTATTGAGCGCGCGATATTACGGATCGCTGCCCAGCGTGGCGCAGATGGTGGTATTGAATATGCCATGGGCTATGATGACGAAGCGGAGTCCGATACCACTAGCGAGTACGATAATCTCACCGTGCTGGTGGCGCCTACCAGTATCGATCTGCTCAGCGGCGCCGTACTCGACTTTATCGAGATAGAAGGCCAGATGCAGTTTGTTTTTTTAAATCCCAATGATCCAGCTTATGTGCCGCCGGAAATCGAGTAATTCACATATTACTGAAGTCCCGGTTCAGCGTATGTTGATTAAACTAAACCCTTGAATCCCGGTTAATCATTAAGGCTCCATAATGTCGCGTACACCTGCTAACTACACGCCATCGTTCGATCCGGCGACCCTGTTGTCCCATGCCGGAGATCCGATTCTTGACGATCTTGGCAGTATCGTTCCGGCAATCAGCCCGGCGACCACCTTCGTTCGTGATGCGAATTACAATCTGAAAGATTCGCAGTATTCGTATCTGCGTTCCGGTACACCGAACTGGCGTACATTTGAGACGCTGATGACCCGTCTTGAGGGTGGCTTCGATAGCCGTCTGTTTGCCTCTGGAATGGCGGCGGCCAGTTCCGTTTTTCAGGGGTTGTTGCCGGGAGACCATATTGTTATTCCCCATGTTATGTATCATGGCCTGCGTGATTGGCTGCGGGATTTTACAGAACGTTGGAGACTTACCATCAGCGAATATAAAGCCGGTGACATTGGTTCGCTGCGGAGTACCGTTGCCGCACGCCCGACGGCACTGGTCTGGGTTGAGACACCCGCCAATCCGAGTATGGAGATAACCGACATAGCCGCGGCAGTTGATGTTGCCCATGGCGCTGGGGCGATGTGTGCGGCAGATTCCACCCTGTCGACGCCGCTGGTAACGCGGCCGATCGACTTCGGCGTCGATTTTGTCATGCACTCGGCAACCAAGTATCTGAATGGTCATAGTGACGTATTGGGCGGCATAGTGACCTGCGCCCGTGACAGTGACTGGTGGAATGCCATCGTTGAGCATCGGACTGGCGGCGGCGCAGTTGCCGGGACATTCGAGGCCTGGCTCTTGGTACGTGGTATGCGTACCCTGGACGTGAGACTCGCACGCGCCATGGAAAATGCTGCGGCACTGGCCGATCATCTGCAGCACGATGATGCGGTGGAAGCCGTTTTGTATCCGGGTCTGCCGTCGCATCCGGGTCATGACGTCGCCTGCGCGCAAATGCGTGGAGGCTTCGGCGCCATGCTGTCAATTCTGGTTCGTGGTGATGCCGATGCCGCTCGACGAGTAGCCGGCGCGACCCGGGTGTTCATGCCGGCTACATCCCTTGGTGGTGTCGAGAGCCTGATCGAACATCGCGCCAGCGTCGAACGACCAGACAGTCCGGTACCTAAAAATCTTCTGCGGTTATCGATCGGAATCGAATCGGCAAGTGATTTGATAGACGACTTAACTCAGGCGCTTCGTCAGAGTGTACGCTAGTAAATCTTGTGACACGGGTTATGCCTGACGTTCACTATTCATACATCGCACGCCGAGCAGTTGGAAACAACAACCTGCTGTTAACGCTTTAATGGTGACAGGGTGAATCGACATCATTCGATAAAGGGCCGCGGCACCACCAGCACCATCGGCAATCGGTTTGGCCGACAAGTGACGGAAGCCATCGATGATGGCTGGCCCATAGACGAGGAAGTACCCGGTGCACCGGACACGCTGCTGATCAAGGATCCCTCGCGTTCCATCATCAGCTATAACGACTCGCCCGATATACCTTTTGATCGATCGATCAATCCCTATCGAGGTTGCGAACATGGCTGTGTATATTGCTATGCACGCCCGACCCATGCCTGGCTCGATATGTCTCCGGGTATCGATTTTGAAACCCGTATTGTTTATAAACCGGATGCTGCGTTGCTGCTGCGTCAGGCACTCGACAAACCAGGTTATCAGTGTCGCCCCATGGGTCTTGGAACCAACACGGATCCCTGGCAGCCGGCGGAACGCAAGTTAGGCATTACCCGTTCGATCATTGAAGTCTTAAAGGAATACGGTCATCCGTTGGCTATTGTGACCAAGTCGTCGGGTATTGAACGAGATATCGATCTGCTTGCGGAGATGGCAACACGTGACCAGGTGCTTGTTCATGTCTCGATTGCCTCTCTCGATGCTGATCTGTGTCGAAAACTGGAACCTCGAGCAGCAACACCATCACGACGTCTTCGAATAATTGAAAAGCTGGCCAAAGCGGGTATACCGGTGGGCGTTATCGTCGCACCGATTATTCCGGTGTTAAGTGATATCGATATCGAAACAGTATTGGAAAGTGCTCGTAATGCCGGCGCAAGTCATTCGCATTACATACTCATACGGCTGCCGCTGGAGGTCGCTCCGTTATTTCGAGAATGGCTACAAACGCACTATCCGTTAAAAGCGGAGCATGTCATGAATCGTATTCGCGATACCCGCAATGGCGCGGATTACCAGTCGGGGTTTGGTCAGAGAATGCGTGGCAGTGGCGTATTTGCCGAACTGATTGCCAATCGTTTTGCCAGCGCGTATCGACGTTATCAGTTTACGGAAGAAACGCCACTTGATTGCGCCGCCTTCGCGCCACCGGGGTCGGGGCAGCTATCGCTGTTTTAATCAGGGAATTTCAAATTAAAGCCTGATGTAATCA
>BQJD01000015.1 GCA_021604525.1 marine bacterium B5-7
GCGCCGCCGCCGCCCCACCCACCGTCGCCGTCAGCGCCGTCAACGAACACCCGCACGCGACCACACACCATGCCCTCGATCCGATCAATCCACATGACCCCCTCAACCCGCATCCAGCTATCTACGAGAGCGATTTTATGGTCGGTTGAAATGGCTTCGTCGTCGGCACGTATTTGTCGTTACAAGACGCACGGATAGTTAACGCAATCGACGTGACGGCTTGACCGCCTTGTAGCGACGAATAGTGCAGGCACCCGCCATTTTGCTACCGAAGTGGTCGCTGATGGCGGCGAGCCAGTCGCTGTTTGAGAAGGGTGTCGATGACATGACGGCAACGATGTTTTCCAACGTCGCGAGGCTTAATGATGCGCGTTGTGTAAAGCGCGCAATGTGATTACTGCGTGGACCGATGGCCGAACGTCGAAACTCGCCGGCGTCGGCGAAGTTGGCGACCAGCACGCCGTGTGGACTCATGCGTTTTTCAAGCAACGAGGCCCAGTGATGATCGAATGATACGGCGCGACGGGGGTCGCCATCGAAGTCGCCAAAAAGGTCGTCGATAACCAGATCGTAGTGATTGTTACGTTTGGGCGGGGCGTTCTCGAGCCAGTTAAAAGCATCGTCCGCGATCAACTCGAAATTATCGCAATCAAGGCCGAAGAAACGTTTGCCGAGTTCAAGGTGAATCGGATCATGCTCAATGCCGGTTATATGAATGTCGGGGAATATTTCGTTTAACAGGCGCAGTACGCCACCGCCACCCACGCCGAGGACCAGTACTCGTTTTAATTGCCGGGGTTCAACCAGCAGTGCCGGTGTGGTCAGAAGATGCCAGAGATTCGGCAGGGCGCGCTTGCCGGGATTAATCTGGCTGTGCAGCACACCGTTGGTATAAAGACGCAAGGACGCACCGGCGGTGCGCACCTGGTAAAGCCGACCATCGCGTCTTTGCTCATGGATAACGGCCATCAGTCAGCCTTTGCCAGACGTTCAAGCAGGGTGGCCTGATCGAGAAAATATTCGCAGATAAACTCTCCATTGAACTCAAGCACTGGTACGCGGGTATTGAATCGTTTTAAAAGAACAGGGTCGCAATCGATGTCGTATACCTTAATCGGGTGGTCGTGGAGATTGCCGGTTTGCTGTAATTCATGGAGCTGTTCGAGCATATCTTCACACAGATGACAGCCGTCGCGGCTGTAGACGATCACTGGTTTCATAACGGTGTAAAACGGAATACCAGTGCGAGTTTGCCTTCGAAGAGTGCGCTGAAAAGAATTTTTCCAGGTTGATATTCAAATTCGGCGCCGTCTACTTCCGCCGGCTCAACACCCAGGTATTTCATTTTTGCAGCGGGATAATCAATGGTCAGATGGACGTCGAGAGGAAAGTATCCGTCGAACAGCTTGAGGTAATAAGGACCGATGCTCATACGATATTCATCGTTAACCTTGTCATAGGTAACGATGCGATTTTCGCTGGTAAAACACAGCCGGGTTTCAAGTCGGGTGCGCTTCATCTGAATGGTCGGTTCGTCGACATAGGCTTCGTCTGCCGCCTCGATGTTGACGATATTCATATTACGAACGGTCCCTTCACGAAAGGAAATCTGCAGCGCCGGGAATAGAGGAAAGTAACGATGACATTGATAATTGTGAACCCAGCCACCGGTCAGGCTGTTGGTTTCAAGGGTGATGACTTTTTGATGGACGAAGGCGGGACGATCGAGAGGTAGGGTGATGGCACGATAACCTTCATCGGCGATGGACCATAATGCAGCCAATTCTTCCAGATCGCTGAAGTCATCGTCAGATTCCGCCCTGGTGCTGGTTTCGCTTGCGACTAATCGTACAGGGCTACTGGATGGTCCGGCGGCGAAGGCGCTGGAGTATATGCCAATCAGGGTAAGGCACAAGACGCAGGAGACGAGATAACCCGTACAAACAGGCACACGGTATAATGTTCTATCGCCACACGATCGATCCAGCGAGCCTCTCGTAAACACGGCATGCGGCGAAGGCGCTGCTAACAAACCTGATAAGAAAATCCTTGATAAGTGAAGGTCCATGATTCGTTTTGTCTTGAGTATTTTCCTGTTGATTTCGGCGAATGCAGCGGCCGCGTTTGAGCCGTTTTTCGATGATAACCCTGCAACTCGGTACGCGCCACAGGCGCCTGAACTGAGCAATCTCGATCTCGATGTATTAATACTGTGCGGCGCTTGGGGTGCGCCGGTGGAAGCACGCGATTTCGAGATCATGATGCTCAAGGACGAACATCGGCCCTCGCTGCAACGTATCCATGGGGCGCTTGGTGGGCGGGTGTATTCATCGACCGACGATCTGACCGAATTTGTGCGTCAGCTACGTCGCGCATGGTTCGAACAAAAGGGATTCAAGCATATTTTCTGCGGTGAACCCGGGGTAGGTCATGATCTTGGCGGGCTGCATTTTGCACCGCGTTACTGGCAGGCACAGGACGAGGGCTGGGCAGGTTATCGCAAGCTCGCCCGCAATCCCCAACAACGCCCGATTGGTAAATGTCGACAGCACTATATCCGCGAGCAGGTGTCGCCGCCGATTTTCAATATCAGCATCGAATTTATTAACCCTGAGAACCCCCGCGACAACGTCAAGTGCATCGGTGGATACCACCTTGAGATGGATGCCGAACGTTTATTGATAGCCGGCACAGCGGCATTCAAACAGGCCACTAAACGCGTTGGCAAAAATGTGACCGAATCCTGTTTGTTCGAAACCCGAGTCGATGGCGTTGCGAATCACTACAGCACATTGGTAATCCGCCAGCGTGCCATTCGCACGTTCTATGCGTTGCCCGACAAGCGACCTTACTGTCGCAAGAATCGTAGTGACTTTAAGGCCTGCCTGTGTTCCAGACTGTGATGGCTGCAAGTGACTCCCTGGAAGTGATGATCCGGTGGATCGGATCGGTACGATAGATGAAATCCAGTAACGTATCGCTGATTGAAGGGGATGTCCGCGCGCATCTGATCCGCCTGACCGTACCGATGATCTGGGGCATTCTGGCGATGATGTCGCTGAACGTGGTGGATACCTGGTTCGTCGCCCAACTGGGTAAAGCAGAGCTGGCGGCGATGAGTTTTACCTTCCCGGTCATCATGGTGTTGATCAGTCTCGGTATCGGTCTGATGGCAGGAACCTCGTCGGTTCTCGCCCGTGTGATCGGCAAGGGCGACTGGCAACGCGTCCGTCGTTTAACCACTGACAGCGCGATTCTGGCAGTCATTATCGCCATTGTTTGCACTATTGTTGGTCTTGCCACCATCGATCCGTTATTCCGGTTACTGGGTGCCGACGATGAACTGTTGCCCTTGATTCGGGAATACATGATCACCTGGTATGTTGGCTTCGTGTTTTTCCTTGTTCCGATGGCCGGGGTGGGCGCGATTCGCGCCACCGGTGATGCCCGCCTGCAAAGCGGTATCATGCTGGTAGCCTCGCTGGTGAACCTGATTCTCGATCCCTTACTGATTTTCGGTTTGTTCGGTTTTCCCGCTATGGGTATCGCCGGCGCTGCACTGGCAACGGTGTTGGCGCGGATGGTTTCAATGGCGCTCGGTTTCTACGCCCTGCACCGCGTGAAAGACATGATGGCGACCACGCTGCCAAGTCCGGTGATGTTTTGGGATTCAGTGAAATCCATCGGCCACGTGGCTTTTCCGGCGGCAGGCACCAACGTCATTATTCCTCTTGCCACCGGCGTTGTGGTGGCGATGATCGCCGGCTACGGTGCCTCGGCGGTGGCCGGATACGGCGCGGCCAGTCGTATCGAGTCCCTGGCGCTGGTGGTCTTTTTTGCCATGTCGTCGGTGATCGGCCCGTTCGTGGGGCAGAACCTCGGCGCCGGGCGCATCGATCGCATTCGCCTGGCGTTGATCGAGTCCACACGCTTATGCCTGCTGCTGGGGGCAATTGCAGCCATTGTCATCATGCTTGCCTCGCGTCATTTGCTGGGAGCGTTCAGTGACGATCTGGAAGTTATCGAATATGGTCGACTTTATCTTCTGATCGTGGCGCCGGCATACGGCGCTGCCGGTATCATCATGGTGGTCAATGCGACATTTAACGGTGTGGGCCGGCCCGGACCCGCGGTTGTGATCTCGACCACCCGCATGTTTCTGGTCATGGTGCCTCTGGCATGGTTGGGTGCGCGGATCGCGGGTGTCGGCGGTGTGTTTGCCGGGCTGGCTGTTGCCAACATGATCGCTGCCGGTATCGCCTGGTTGTGGTTCAGGCGCGCGCTACGGAGTATGTTGCCGGATGTCTGAAACACTCTACAATCATTACTGGCACACGCGAGAATCTAAAAATACACTTTATCTATAAAATGTAGACGAATTATATTTGATATGTTACCGTGAAAATGCCTGAGTCCAAATACAATACTTTAGGAGGATATCCATGAACTCATTTATACCGACTCATTATTCAAAAATGGCCAAGAGCGTCGGCGCGGCAACCGCACTGTTGCTGGCGTCCGCGATTTACACCAGTGCCAGTGCTGAAACCTGGGACATGCCGACGCCTTATCCTGACGCGACTTTTCATACGGTTAATATCAATCAGTTCGCTGAGGATGTTGCCAAGGCAACCAACGGCGCGCTTGAGATCAAGGTCCACTCGGCCGGTTCGCTGTTCAAACATCCGGAGATCAGCAAGGCGGTACGTGGCGGTCAGGTGCCTATCGGTGAATTTTTCCTGTCGTTGCTAAACAACGAAAACCCGGCTTTCGGGGTCGACTCGATCCCGTTCCTGGTCACCAGTTACGATGATGCCGCGCGCTTGTGGTCCGCACAAAAACCGGTTATCGAAAAGTTGCTGGATGCGCAGAACATGATCCCCCTGTTCTCGGTGCCGTGGCCGCCCCAGGGGTTGTATACCAAGAAACCTATCGCATCGGTCGATGATCTCAAGGGCCTGAAGTTCCGAACATACAACGCCACGCTGGAGCAGTTCGCCAACCTGGCAGGCGCCGCACCAACCCAGGTTGAAGTGCCGGACATTCCCCAGGCGTTCTCCACCGGGCGGGTCGAGGCCATGATCACCTCACCGTCGACGGGCGCCAATTCGAAGTCGTGGGACTACCTCAGTCACTACACCGATATACAGGCCTGGATTCCGAAGAACATCGTGGTGGTAAACAAGCGCGCATTCAGAAAGCTTGACGACGCGACACGGGATGCAGTGCTGGCGGCAGCCGCCCAGGCTGAGAAGCGTGGCTGGCAGATGAGTCGAGAGGAGACCGATACCAAAACGGCAATTCTTCGCGACAATGGCATTACCGTGGTTGAACCCTCTGCGGAATTGCTCGACGGCCTGCGTGCCATCGGTGCCACCATACTTGAACAATGGAAGAAGGACGCGGGTGATACCGGTGCGGCCATCCTCAAGGCATATCAGCAATAAACAGCACGATTGTTGAGCCTGATTGAGATAAAAATATAAAAGGATGACGGGCGCCGGATCACAAAATCCGCTGCCCGTCATCCGCCTTGGGGCGAATACCGTCTCGGGAGGAGATCCATGAGAGCACTCCTTGACAGGCTTTATGCCGTCAGCGGGGGTATTGCCGCGAGCTGCATCGTTGCTATCTGTGTGGTCGTCATGGCACAGGTGATGCTGAATCTGGCCGACCGGATTGCCGCTGCATTTTTTGGCGGTGCCATCGGCCTGACCATTCCGTCGTATTCCGATTTCACCGGGTTTTTTCTCGCTGCGGCGTCGTTTCTGGCGCTTGCCTATACCTTTCGCGCCGGCGGCCACATCCGCGTCACACTGGTCATCGGTTTATTGCCGGAGGGTGTACAGCGATGGGTTGAAATTGGCTGCGTTGCGATTGCAGCGGCAGTCGGCGTGTTCGCTACCTGGTATGCGGTTGCCCTGACCCACGAATCGTTTGTCTATAACGATCTTTCTTCGGGAATGGTGGCGGTACCCATCTGGATCCCCCAGGCAGCAATGACCGGCGGACTTATCGTGCTGTCGATTGCACTCATCGACGACCTGATCTGCCAGCTTGCCGGAAAACCCGCATCCTATGCCGGCAAGGGCGAAGGACTGCTCGAAGCGGCGGGGGGTGAGTAATGCCGGAAATTTTACTGGCTGGATTTTTACTGCTCATCCTGTTTGCACTACTGGGTGCCGGCATCTGGGTCGCCTTCTCACTCGCCATTGTCGGGCTGGTTGGCATGACCCTGTTCACCGATGCGCCGGTGGGTTCAATCCTCGCCACAACCTTCTGGGGACACAGTAATTCCTGGGCGCTGGCCGCGTTGCCGCTGTTTATCTGGATGGGCGAAATCCTGTTTCGTTCGACGCTGTCAGATGACATGTTTGTCGGCTTGTCACCGTGGATGAATCGGCTGCCGGGACGCCTGTTGCATGTCAACATTTTCGGCTGCGCTATTTTTGCCGCCGTCACCGGATCATCAGCGGCCACCGCGGCCACGGTGGGCAAGCTGTCGATACCGGAACTCTCGCGGCGTGGTTATCCGGAAAAGATGATGATTGGAACGCTGGCAGGTTCCGCAACGCTAGGCCTGTTGATACCACCGTCCATCATTCTTATTGTTTACGGCGTTGCCACCGAACAATCCATAGCGCGGCTGTTTGTTGCCGGTGTGCTGCCCGGCATTATGCTGGTGGTCATGTTCGTCGGCTTCGTGGCGATCTGGTCATTGCTTAATCGCGACAAATTGCCGAGCGAAAACGAATACACCAGTCTTCGCGAAAAACTCCGCCGTTCGCGACGCATCATTCCGGTCATGCTGCTGATCGGCGGCGTAATCGGTTCGATCTACTCGGGCATTGCCTCGCCCACCGATGCCGCTGCGGTCGGCGTGGTACTGGCACTGGTATTGTCGTGGTCGTCGGGGTCATTGAGCCGCGCCGTGTTCGTCGATGGTCTGATGAATGCCACACGCACCTCCTGCATGATCGCCTTCATACTTGCCGGCGCCGCCTTCCTCACCGTGGCCATGGGCTTTACCGGTATCCCCAAGTTATTGGCCGAGTGGATCGGCTCGCTTGAATTATCAACCTATGCGTTGCTGGCCGCATTGACGGTCTTCTTCATCATCATGGGCTGCTTCCTCGACGGCATCTCGGTAGTGGTATTGACCACATCGGTGATCATGCCCATGGTGGAGCACGCCGGCATCGATCCGTTGTGGTTTGGCATTTTCATCGTCATCGTGGTGGAGATGTCGCAGATTACCCCGCCGGTGGGCTTTAATCTGTTCGTGCTGCAGTCATTGACCGGTCGCAACATACTCAACATTGCCTGGGCGGCTCTGCCGTTCTTCCTGCTGATGTTGCTGGCCCTGGCAATGATTGTGATGGTGCCGGAGATTGTTACTTTCCTGCCCAATAATATGAGTTAATGGCGTCCTCGAATTACAAAGTACGACACACACTGGAAACGATTCAAAGCGGCGGTGCTGTCTGTGCCCAGGCGGGAACACGCTCCAGTAACTGCATCCATTTGATGATGTTTGGATAATCATCAAGCGGCACCTGGGAATCCGGATGCAGCGCCATGATCGAGTAACAGCCGACGGAAAAATCGGCTAGCGTCAGCGTATCGCCCATGATGAACGCGCGGTTATCCAGTTGCTTGTTCAAGACGTTGGCGAAGGGATGAAACGCGGAGATGGATGCTGCGATGATGGTCTCGTCCGGCGTGCCCAGGTTCATCATGGGTTTGGCGAGTGTTTCCCAGCAGATACTGCTCACGGCCTTGTTAAAGTGCAGGGACTCCCAGAACTGCCAGCGATTGATATCCGCGCGAGCCATCAGATCCGATGGATAGAAGTCTTCTGCTGCGGCCTTGTCCGCAAGGTACTGAATGATGGCATTGGATTCCCAGAGATTGAAGCCATCATCGATCAATAATGGAACACGCCCATTGGGATTCAGTGCCAGGAAGTCATCGCTCTTGAGTTCGCCGCTCGCGAAGTCCGCATGATGCACATCGATTTCCAGACCGAGATGCAAAATGGTGGCTTCGACACGCCGACAATTAGGCGAAAGAGGTGCGGAATAAAGTTTCATATTGATCCTGTAATTGATGTTTGTTATGACAGTTCGGTGGTGACATAGTCGCCAAGGCTGTTGAAGCAACCTTTCCAGCCGAACCCATGATTATCGCGGGACGTCTGTGTCGGCAGTCCCTCATGCACGAGGTGCAGTTCCGTTTGATGATCACCCACCGCATGAAATAAAACCGTCACCTTGGTTGTCACGGGCTCGTCGTTATCACTTCCGCATGACTGACCTTCAAGAATCCAGGAAAACACCAGTTTCTCAGGCGGCACGATTTCAAGATAAGCACCATGATGGACTACGATGTCGCCGCTTGGCAGGTGCAATTCCAAACGATATTTTCCACCCACACGCAGATCGATATCAGCGCCCCGGGTTTCGACACCGTCGGGACCGAACCATGCTTTCAAGGCATCGGCATCTGTCCAGGCTTGAAACAGCGTTTCCCGTCCGACTTCAAACTGTCGACGAAACTCAACGACGTCGCCTTCACTGGATGGTTGTTCTGCCAGCATGATGTGTTGCCCTTAGTCTTTTTGCCTGGCCAGGTAATCGGCCAGTGAATCAAGATTCTGTTCCCAAAAACGTCGATAGTCTTCAATCCATCCCGCTGCGTTTTTAAGTGGCTCAGCCGCCAGACGACAACGCACCACCCGGCCCTTTTTTTCACGTTCCACGAGACCGGCCTGCTCTAATACGTTGACGTGTTTCATCAACCCGGGCAGGGACATTTTTTGCGGTGTTTCAAGTTCGCTTATGGATGACTCGCCCTGCGTGAGTTGCGCGAGGATGGCGCGACGTGTCGGATCGGCCAGTGCCGAGAACACCGAGTCGAGTTGGGGTGTTGAATAGTTAACCATTTGGTTAGGCTATCGGCTTTGCAGACAATAGTCAACCATCTGGTTAAGTAAACAGCAGTGAGTGGGATAAAGACTGTCAGGCGGCTACCGCGCTTTGTCGGATATTGGATTGGGTATAGGGAATAACCTGGGTTATCTCGCCGCGCAGTCGCCGGTTCTTAACCTCGCGCCAGTAACCAGCGGTGAGCAGATCGCCATGGACCTCCATGAAGGCGGCGCGTTGAACGGCATCCAGGGACAGGAACTTGATGAATTCTTCGGGAAATATATCGTTGGGTGAGATGTAGTGAGTCGTGCCGGTGTCCATCAGGTCGAAATCATCGTCTGCCGGTTCCGGGAGTTCCCTGAAACGGCACTCTGTCACCAGTGCCACCTCGTCATAATCGTAAAAAACCACGCGACCGGATGAGGTGACCCCGAAGTTTTTTAACAGCAGGTCACCAGGGAATATATTGGTTTCAGCAAGATCCTTGATTGCCTGACCATAGTCTAGAATGGCAGCACGTCCGGCGGATTCGCTGGCTTCACGGATATACAGGTTCAGCGGTCGTACCCGACGCTCGATATAAACATGGTTGAGCACGAGATTGTCGCCATTACGGTGGATTGATTCAGTCGTCCCTTCGAGCAATTCGATCAGTAGTTTTTCCTCGAAACGATTGACCGGCAAGGTCAGATTGCGAAATTCCTGGGTGTCGATAAGTCGACCGGCATGGTCATGGTTCGATACCAGACGGTACTTGCTCATCACCTCTTCACGGGTGGTATTTTTAGGGTAGCCGAACTGATCGCGAATGACCTTGAATACCAGGTTGAAGGATTTCAGCGTGAAAACCTGCATCACCAAACCACGGTCGCCGTCAGCGTGCACGAACAGGTCGTCAGTTTTGTTGAGATGGTCCGAGAACACTCGAAAGCGCTCGGTCTTGCCCTGACGGAGTCGACCGAGCACGGTATAAAGCTCATCGATGGGTTTATCCGGCAGGATGGTATGCAGGAAATGTACGGCTGCAACCACCGAGGTTGGATCGGTAAAATAATACGATCGGGTATAGCTGAATACGTTGCTGACCTGGCGTTCTTCAAGCAGAACGGCGTCCACCCGAATACCTTCGCCAGTATTTTCAAACGCAACGACCATCGGATAGCGCTGACCACCGTCGAGGATCCGGCCGACAAGATAGGCACGCGCGCCCTGAAAGAAGTGTGAGTCGATAAACTCGAAGCGCTGAAAGCTGTTGGTATCGAGATTCCAACGGCGACCATAGTCGCGCACACTGGCAGCCATCTTTGTGATATCCGCCTCGATATCGATAAACGGTATGCGAAATTCGAAGTCTTTAAGTACCCGTAAGAAAACATCCTCCAGGTTTTCCCAGCAGGGATAGCGGCGTTTGGCGAGGGACTCGACGCCTTCATCCGGTGGTGGTTGCACAAACTCCAGGTTGGCATCCGTACCGACCGTGCCGAATATTCGTCGACTGATGGAATTGAAGAACGTTTTCATGAAGCCGGCGTCCGGCACATTCTCGAGCCGTGTGCCAAAAAAATCGCGAATCTCGCTCCATAATTCGCGGTTATTACTGCCGACGTGAAATGAGTTGATAAGCTCGCGATGAATCTTGTGGACCCACTTGTCATAGAGCTCGACCCGCTCGCCGATATCCTGAATTTGTCCTTTCCAGTCACGTTGTTCGAAGCGCCGCCGAGCGCGTGCGGTGATGCGCTTGAACTGCTTGTTGTAATGGGCGAAGCCGTCGTAGACAAGTTGCGCGGCGCGTGCGATTTCAGAATGTGAATGGTCGAGCTTCATAACGTGTGCGCCGGTGATTCATGTACATCCATATATACCATATTTACAATATAAATCATTAGGTTACAGAGCCACGAATCGTTTTGAAACACACTTTGATTTGGCGTCCGGTGCTTGAGTCATTTCGCCAGTCCCCTGAAATTATTTATCGAGGTGTTCGTGTCGGCTTTTTCTCCTGAATGAAGGTCGTGCCATCGACACGTAGCTCGACGTCGCCGCCTACTCGCTTTCGTTTTCTTCTTAACCATGCTCTTGACTGTCAGCCTCTGAAAATTCCTCATCCGGCCACGCGTTCAATGTGGTCTCAAGTTCTGAAATGTCCGCGACGATCGCATCGAATGTCGGCGCTCCGCTGAAGATCATGCCCGACATGGCGTGATAGTCACGCCGAAGGTCATCGGACATTTTTCCTTCAGGGATGATTGAAAATGTCGGCGATGTAGCCGTCGTCAGGTCGAAAGCCGGACGATTGAAAAACATGCGGGCATGCGCGACGCAGTCGGCACCCAGCTCGCGATCCTGCAATGCCTTATCCCCAACTTCTGATGCCAATAGCTGGTAAATGTCATAATAGTGACGCGATACGCGCTGACCGTTACCTCTCAATTCTCCGCGTATATCGAACCAGCGCCGAAGCCCGTGCAAGATTACGATCTTGTCCCAGAAGGTGCGTTCTGCATCAACCGTTGTGACATTGTTGTGAACAGGCCCAGCCTGGTTTCATCATCGGTCTCCATGATCTGATCAAATGCAGGATTCATCATGTGATTGCCTGATCTTTCAGCATCGGCCGTAACATGTTCTGCATCCATGTCGGCAGTGTCGATAGACCTTCCGACAGATCCTTACGAAGGTTTCGTCCATCATCCGGATGATGAAGAATAGTGCTCAGTCGGTGGGTCAGAATCTCGTCTTCGTCCATCTGGCCCATAGTGTCCCGCAACCAATGCAGTGCCTGAACGATACGCATGGCCGGTCTCCCGGCCCAATATAGCTTGCTTGCGGCTGTTGGTTTGAAGATGATTTCCATTTTGCCGAGAGAGATCGATTTGAGTCGTGCATCAGTATGCACAACGATTTTCGCTGGAACCGCATTTGTAAGCCCGAGATCATTGGCAGCGGTCAGACCGTCGACAAGCACACGTATCTGATCTCGTCGCGCAATGGCATCAATAACCTTCCGTGGGTCGGGAGGATTATTTTTTTGCGTCAGGCTGTTGAGGAAGGGTTGGTCGTAGAGACCACGATCGACCCGTCGTAACACTCCGACCTGTGTCAGCCGCTGTAGAGTCTTGTCCACAGCATCGCGTGCGCCGAGATCGAGGAAATCTCGTGGCGTCCATACTCCTCGCGAACCCCCGTCTTCGATGCGGGACACGATTGCGGTCTTCAGGTCTGATACAGCTTCAATCATGTCCGAAATATGTAGCATTATTTCGGACAATCGGCAAGCGCATCATCCGAAATATGTATTTAAATTTCGGACGAGTTGCTATTGCCGTCTATCCCGGCGCATGGGCGGAAGCTAGTACATCGGCTATGGAAGATTAGCCGGACTAACCCCGATTTGTTGTGCTTTAGTGGTGTAAATCGCGTTGCGGTGTTGGAATTTAAATTAATAAAATCAATTCGTTAAAATTACTCAAAACGACTCATAACGTGTGCGCCGGTGGCAGGATGAGGAGCAACACCGGCCGAGCATGGCCGGTGTTTTCAAGGGCAGTGCGCAATAACTACATCTTGCTGATCATGATGTCACCGAATTCGGAACAGGATACCTTGTTGGCGCCTTCCATCAGACGGGCGAAATCGTATGTCACGCTCTTGCTGGCGATGGCTTCGTCCATGCCGCGAATCACGTTGTCGGCCGCCTCGGTCCAACCCATGTAACGCAGCATCATCTCCGCGGACAACACCAGGGAACCCGGATTCACCATGTTTTTGCCGGCATATTTCGGCGCGGTGCCGTGGGTCGCCTCAAAGACTGCATGACCAGTGTCATAGTTGATGTTGCCACCCGGTGCGATACCGATACCGCCGACCTGGGCCGCCAGGGCGTCGGACAGGTAGTCACCGTTGAGGTTCATGGTGGCGATCACCTCGAACTCGGACGGACGGGTCAGCACCTGTTGCAGCGCGATGTCGGCAATCACGTCCTTGCAGAGAATGCGTCCGGCATCGAGCGCTGCCTGCTGTTCCTTGTTGGCCTCTTCCTGACCCTTGTCAGCGACCGTGCGCTCCCATTCGCTCCAGGTGTAGGTTTCTTTCGAAAATTCGTTTTCAGCGACTTCATAACCCCAGTTTCGAAAAGCGCCCTCGGTAAACTTCATGATGTTGCCCTTGTGGACAAAGGTCACGCTTTTGCGTTTGTTATCGATAGCGTACTTGATGGCCGCGCGCACCAGCCGCGAAGTGCCTTCCCGGGACACCGGTTTGATGCCGATACCGGAGGAATTTGGAAAGCGGATTTTGTCAAAAGACGACGGAAAAGCTTCCTTGAACAATTCAAGAAAACGACGGTTCTCATCACTGCCTTCTTCGAACTCGATCCCGGCATAAATATCCTCGGTGTTCTCACGAAAGATCACCATATCGACGTTCTGCGGATTGCGCACTGGCGACGGCACACCGTTGAACCAGCGCACCGGGCGAAGGCACACGTACAGATCCATGATCTGGCGAACGGCCACGTTCAGTGAACGAATGCCGCCGCCGATGGGCGTGGTCAGCGGTCCCTTGATCGATACCAGATACTCTTTGAGCATGTCGATGGTACTGTCGGGTAACCATGAGCCGGTAAGGTTGTTGGCTTTTTCACCGGCATACACCTCAACCCAGTGGACCTTGCGTTTGTCGCCGTAGGCTTTGTTAATGGCCGCGTCGACTACCTTCATCATCACAGGGGAGATGTCGACACCGATACCGTCACCTTCAATGTAGGGGATGATGGGGTTGTCGGGGACCTTCAGTACACCGTTTTCATTGGTAATTCTGGCGCCGTCTTGGGGGATCTTGATGGAGTCGGACATAAACGGTGTTCCTCTGATATGAAGTGGGATTGGCTAAAACTTTTATTGAACCCCCTATTTTCCCATAGGCGGCGACCGGCCACCAAGCTAAACAAATCAATAGTCAGGATTGAATCAGGGCAGACGCAAAACTCCAGGTCACAGAATTGATCAGAAAATGTTTGCCCGGATACAAAATAATCCATGTCGCCAGGTGTTCGGAATGATGTGAAAATAGCAGTCAGATTAACGTTATATACTTATGTTCGATCACCTGCACAGCGACCGGCGGAGGTACGCGAAGATGAAAATTCTGTTTTTGATACTTGCCTTGACAGTTGCCACTGCAAGCTATGCGTTGGAGCCTATTAAGGACGAGGTTCACCAGGTATTGTTTAAAGTGGATGGCGATTTCAATGATGTGAAGGAGAATGTCGGCCTCGCTATCGAGAACCAGGGACTGGTCATCAACTATACCGCGACAGTCGGCGATATGCTGGAGCGAACCGGTAACGACCTCGGCCTAACCGATCATACCTACATGGCGGCCGACGTAATTGAATTTTGCAGCGCCGCTCTGACCCGCAAGATGGTCGCCGCCGATCCTTCAAATCTGGTGTTCTGCCCCTACGGGATCCATCTCTACGAGTTGCGCAAAGAACCCGGAGTGATTTACGTGGGTTATAAAAGGCCGCAGCTGGTTGGTAACGATGAATCAAAAGCCGCGCTTGAGTCCATTGAAGAACTGCTGTCGACCATCGTCAATGAGGCGCTTGCCTGGTAGCAAGCAGGTTCCAGCATTAATTGACAGTAAATCAGGATGCGTTGTTGAATGCTTTCCGTAAACGTTTAACCCGACGCGCATTGGCGCCGAAATCGGAGCGGCCTATCCGCGATGCCGAGCGGATATGTATCACGCCGGCTTGTCGGTCGAGTCGCAGTTCCAAATCATCGACAAAACGAAACAATGTCGAGACATAGGTCGCGTGGAGATACTTAAGTCCTTCGCTTTGAAGCGTACCACCGGTTTTAATCACCGCCGCCCGTGCACGCTTGAAGGCATCGTTCGGCTCACCGGTAAACGACAACGGCTGGATAACGTCATCTCCATGATCGCTGTCGCTGTTGACGCAGTTGGGGGTATCAGGGCATGGCAACAGTCGTCCGTCGACAAGACCCGGCGGCACCGGTGGTTTTGATTCACAGCCAGACATCAGCAAAGCAAACAGAAAAAGTGTTATTACCGTTTTGGGCGGTCGGTTAAGAAAACTGAAGTCGCATCGATTCATGGTCCACTCAGTCATCCCCAAAAAGCGTATTGATCGACAAATCGCAATCAGTGTTTATCGCAGGTGTACGATAACATGTCGTCTTGCTTGAAATTAACCGCGAGAGACAGACCAAGCCATGACTGATACAGGCGACTACTCAACACACGATGCCGACCACGATCCACGCAACGATGACCTGAAGCTTTTCGTCAACAGTCGAATTGTGCCACGCACCGAGGCCGTGGTGTCGGTATACGATGCAGGCTTTATGCTGGGCGATGGGGTATGGGAAGGATTGCGGTTGTACAACGGCCACTGGGCGTTTCTTGATGAACATCTCGATCGCTTGTTCGAAGCTTCCCGCGCCATCGATCTCGACATTGGCATGGACAAGGCGGATCTAACCCGCGCCCTTGATGATACCGCGCGCGCCAATGACATGACCGCCAATGTGCATGCGCGGTTGATGGTGACGCGCGGGATAAAATCAAAACCGTTTCAGGATCCGCGTCTGTCTCGACATGGCCCAACCGTTGTCATCATCATGGAGCATTCAATACCATCGAATGCAACCTTCGAGCGCGGCATTCGCCTGCATACCGTGCCTATCTATCGCGGTCTGCCGGTGACCCAGGATCCCAAGCTGAATTCGCATTCGAAATTAAACTGTATCCTTGCCGGGATTCATGCCCAGAAGGCGGGTGCCGACGAAGCGTTGATGCTGGACCCTCACGGATTCGTCAACACCACTAACTCATGTAACTTTTTTATTGTTCGTCATGGTGAGCTGTGGACCTCGACAGGGGACTACTGCATGCCTGGCATTACCCGGCGCAAGATCATCGAACTGGCGCGTGTAGAGGGTATCGCCGTATTCGAGAAAAACTTCTCGCTCATGGAGGCGTACAGCGCGGACGAGGCATTTATAACCGGTACCTTCGGCGCGCAAACACCGGTGACGGAAATCGATGGACGACGCATCGACCAGGCGCCTGGACCGGTGACCATTCGTTTGCGAGAGCTATACCGGGCCTTGATTGAAAGCGTCACGACGGATCCTTAACGCATCAGACTAACTGGTCTGATTGTCAGCCGCCCGGTGTTCCTGCATCGCCATCGATCAGTGACTGGCCCGGCACGACGATACTGAATTCCACTGGCAGCATGTCTGCTTTGATACCATCGCCATTGTCGCAAATTCGCGTGTAGGTGCTGGATTCCAGTGATCCGGTTTCAGGGAAATCTTCGCGAAAATGTGCCCCACGGGAATCCTCCCGCAGTCTGGCTGCAGCGATGATTATCTGACTTGCCGACAACAGGCTGTGTAAATTCAGCCAGTCATGCCAGGTGAGATTGAATCGCCGGTCGTCGTCGCTGACACCGGTTGAATCCAGTTCTGCCGACAGTGCCTTAACTCCGTCGGCAGCGCGGTCGAGGCCAGCACGGTCGCGCAGGATACCGGCATCGTCCCACATGAGTGCCGATAAACGTTCGCGCAATTCGTAAAGCGCACCCGGTGATTGGGTGAACGGTTTTTCGGCACGCGCTACGGCCGCATCGATGGCGGACGCATCGACATCGCGACGATGTTTGGACAGGTCAACGAAAGCCGCCATGCTGTCACCGGCGATGGCACCGAAGACGGTTGAATTGGCGACCCCATTACCTCCCAGGCGATTTGCTCCATGCACGCCGCCGCAGTCTTCGCCAGCGGCGAACAGTCCGGGCCAGGCAGTGGAACAATCGGCATCGAATTCCACGCCGCCCATCATGTAGTGCGCGGTCGGCACCACTTCGACTCGGCCACCGGCGAGATCGAAACCGCAGTCGGCGCAGCGCTTGACCATGCCCTTGAACATTCGCGTGACGTTATCTGGCCCGAGATGCTTCATCTCGATATACACGCCGTCGTTCGGCGATGTCCGTCCGGCCCGCATCTCGGCATAAATTGCCCGCGAGACGATGTCGCGGGTGGCGCGTTCGCCGCGCGGATCGTAGTGTTCCATGAAGCGTGCGAGGTCGCCGTTCAGCAGCCATCCGCCGGCGCCGCGCAACCCTTCTTCAAGCACCGTACCGGTCATGCGGGTATCCGGTCCGCCCAGCAGACCGGTGGGGTGAAACTGCACCATCTCCATATCGCGTAACCCCAGGCCGGCACGCAGCGCCATGGCAAGGCCGTCACAGCTCTTGTCGCCGCTGGGTGTGTGATAGCGATACATGGTCGGCCCGGCGCCGGTGGCAAGCAGCACTGCGCGGGTGCGTACCAGTTTGTAGTCACCGCTGCGCACGTCGATCATCAACACCGCAGCGATACCCGAGCCGTCGGTTGCCGGTAACAGTTCGATGGCACGATGCTCTTCCAGTCGACGCACATCGCGCGACCAGACTTTTTCCATCAACCGGTTGATGATCTCGATGCCGGTCAGATCGCCCTTGTGTACGGTGCGATCGAAACTTTGTCCTGCAAAGGCTTTCTGATGCAGCGAGCCATCGGCATTGCGGTCGAAGAAACAGCCGAGCTCGTTTTCAAGCTCGCGTACTCGCACAACCGCCGTCTCGCATAATGTCCAGGCCAAGTCCTGGCGTGGCAACCACTTGCCGCCGACGATGGTATCCATGAAATGGCGTTCCACCGAATCACCCGCCGCCAGTGCGACGTTATATCCCCCCTGAACCATGCGGGTGCAGCCACTCTTGCCGAGCAGTCCCTTGCTTGCCACGGTAACGCCAAGATCCGGGTTTGCCTTGATGGCATGCAGCGCGGCAAACAGTCCAGCGCCACCGGCGCCGAGAATGAGGATGTCGGTATTTACGGATTCGATGTGCATGCTTACAGTATTCGCCAGATGAATGCGCCACCGATGAGCGCCGCCAGCACGATGCCGGCGTCGATCAGTTGCGGTGCAAGATTACGTTCATTCCGCCAGGTACCGAATTCCAGCATCATCAGCCGCAGGCCGAAGGCGAGATGAATGGTAAGCAACACAACGAGACCGGTCTCGGCAGCCTTGACCACCAGGTTATCGGTGAAGGCGAGTCCCGCATCAAGTCGTGCCTCGCCATCAAGCGCGAGACCGAGCATCAGGAAATGCACGGGCAGAAACAGTGCCAGGGCAATACCCGATATACGATGCAAAAAGAAAGCCCGGTGCGAACGGCCATCGCTGCGATCCATGTTACGGCTCATGACATGTAACCAACAAATACCGCAACGACCGCACGAGAGCCGAGAAACAGCAACAACCCCGCAAACAGCAGCATGGCGATATCGATAAATTGCCGGGACAGGCGGGTCCATTCGATCAGCACATTACGGAGGCCGATGGGTGCGTGGATGGCGGCGGCAATGACGAAGGTCTGGTAGAACAGTGCCCAACCGAAATTGCCACGGGTTCGGCCAAGAATTTCAGCGGCACTCAATCCGCCGCCGCTGGCATATACGATCACGATGATGTGCACCATCACCATGACGGCCAGCAATACGGCGGTGAGGCGCTGCAGGACAAATAACCGGGCTTCCGTCACGACGCCACCTTGTCAGTAGCAAGTCCCAGGGTATTAAGCAGGGTCGCGCGTTTTAAACCGGCGATACTGCGAGTCGGACTGAGTTCCACCGGACAGGCCTCGGTGCAGCGACCCTGGGTGTGGCAACTCGAACAGCCGCCGGCGGCGCTGACTACTGCTAATAATCCGCGATGATCTCCATGACGGCAGTCGTTGAGCAATGTCCATGCGCGATTAAGTGCGGCGGGGCCGAGATAGTCCTTGTTCCAGCCAGCCACGTCACAGGCGCTGTAGCACACCGCGCAGTTGATACATTCGATACCGGCATCGGCGTTGCGTCGTTGGCGATCTTCATGAGTCACGCTGGCAGGCGGATCATGACGTGTCGCGGTGCCCTCAAAAACACCGCCTGCACGCTGCCATTTTTCAAAGAACGGCGCCATGTCCGTGATGAGATCCTTGATATGCGGCAGATTGCGCAATGGTTCGATAGTCAGCTCGCTGTTAATGGCGACCCGGGTGACATGGGTGCGGCAGGTCCATCGCGGCCGACCATTGACGGTCATGGCGCACGAACCGCATACACCGACCCGGCAGGCGAAGCGGTAGCTCAAGGTGGGATCGATGCGTTGCTGAATCTCGGTGACCACGTCGAGCACGGTCTGGTTATCTCTTGCAGAGACCGAGTAGGTTTTCAGCGCACCCTTTTCTCCACCCCGCCAGACGTGTACCTGAAGTTGCCCATCGCTCATCTAACTATCGTATTCCCCATGGTCTTTACTGAGAAGAGTTTAACTCAGGATTCATTACCCGCGTCAGCTCTGGGGCGCCCACTGCTGGCGTCCCAGACCGGTTCCGCCAACACCGTGGCCGCACACCGCTTGCCGAGCAGCTCGACGGAAAAACCGCTGCCGACAGCAGCAAAGGCAGATTCCACATAAGCGAAGCCGAGACTCTTGCCGGTGACGTGACCGTAGCCGCCCGAGGTGGTCACGCCTATGGGCCTGTTGCCATCGAATACCGACTCACCACCCATGACGTCACTATCGTTAGTCGCAATCTCGAAGTAAACGCATGAAAGTTCAGCGCCCGTTTCACGAACCTTGAGGGTTGCCTCCTTGCCGATAAAATTATCCTTGGCTTCAGCGAAGAACCGTATCATGTCGGCCTCCACCATGGTGATTTCATTGGTGAGTTCCGAGCCATAGCCCTTGTAGGCTTTTTCCATGCGCAGCGAATTGACCGCATAGGCGCCGAAGTTGGCAATGCCGAAGTCCTGTCCTGCTTCCCATAACGCTTCGTAGACATCAGCGAGATCGGCCATCGGAACATGTAGTTCGAAGCCGAGTTCTCCGACATAGTTGATTCGCAGCGCGCGCAGCGACACGCCGGCCACGGTGATCTCGCCAGCCGTCAGCCAGGGAAAGGAAGCGTTATCGAGTTGCGCGTCGGTTACTCGGGCCAGTGTGTCGCGGGACCTGGGTCCCGCCAGCACCAATACGCCCCAGTCGTCGGTGATGTTGTTGACCTCGACGGCTTCGCCATGGATTTTAGCCTGACATAAGGTATCGAAATCACGGTCTTCATAAGCCGCGCCGGAGAGGATGTAGTAGCGTTCACCGTTAAGACGGGTGATGGTGGATTCTCCAGTAATCCGGCCCTGTTCGGAGAGATAATGGGCCAGCACGATTCCACCATCGCGACGCGGCATGCGATTGGCGGTGACACGATTCAGAAGCGTCTCGGCGTCAGCGCCGCTCACCTCGTACTTGGCGAAGCTCGACAGGTCGAGGATCCCCACCCGTTCACGCACGGCGCGACATTCATCGGCGACCACATCGAAGACATTGCTGCGGGTGAGTCCCGGTACTTCTTCGCGCCCATCCAGAGAGAACCACTGCGGTCGTTCCCAGCCGTTAGCTTCGGTATACACACAGCCGGCATCTGCAAGCCGTTGATACAACGTTGAGACCCGAGCCGGACGCGAGGCCGGTCGTTCCTCGCCCGGCAGGTGCAGGGCGTACATGTGTTCATAATCCTGATGCGACTTGGCACGGGTGTAATCCCCCGGCGCATGTTTGCCGAAACGTCGTGGATCGAGCCCCGCCATGTTGATTTCGCTGTCACCGTAGACCATCCATTGGGCCAGATACTTGCCGCAGCCGGCGCCGGCCGCGATACCGATCGAGGCGCCGTTACAGTGCCAGAAGTTCCTTAACCCCTCGGCCGGACCGAGCAGCGGATTGCCGTCTGGAGTATGCGGTATGGCGCCACACACCACCCGCTTGATGCCGAGGTTACGCCATGACGGCATACGCTCCATCACCCGATCGATAAATGGTTCGAGAGTATCAAAATCCGGATCGAACAATTCGTTTTCCGAGTCCCACTCCGGCCAGCCGCCGCGATGGGTCCAGCACTCCCGCGAACCGCGGGTTTCATAAATACCGATCAGCGCGGATTTTTGTTCCTGTCGGTAATAAGCCGATGGATACGGATCGCGCATCACCGGCATCTCATCATCGCGGGCGGCAAATTCATCGAACGTTTCGGTCACGATATAGGTGTGCTGCATGTTGGTGATGGGGCTATCGGTGCTCACCATCTGGCTGATCTGGCGGGCATAGCAGCCGGCCGCATTGACTACCATCTCGCAGATCACCGAACCCTGCTCGGTGACCACTTCCCATTCTCCTGATGAACGCATGCGAATATCGAGTACCCGATTATGGGTCACGATGCTCGCACCCATGGCGCGTGCGCCCTTGGCCAGGGCGTTGCAGCAGCCGGCGGGATCGACGTGGCCGTCATCGGTGGTCCAGGCGCCGGCAATGACGCCGTCGAGATCGATATACGGGTTTAGCTGGCGAATTTTTGCGGGATCGATAATCTCGCAGTGAAAGCCGAGCAGCTTGCCAACGCCGGCGACATGGCGAAACCACTCAACCTCCTGGGGTTTGGTGGCGAGACGAATACCGCCCGAACCGTGCCAGCTCACGTATTGACCGGTTAACGCTTCAAGACGCGGATACAGGCGAACGCCGTAATCGTGGATCTTGGCCATGTTGTAGTCGGCAATGAAACTTGGGCACTGGCCGGCAGCGTGCCAGGTGGAGCCTGACGTCAGCTCGCCTTTTTCAATCAGCAGACAGTCGCTGACACCCTCTTCAGCAAGGTGATACAACAAACCCGCGCCCATCATTCCGCCGCCAACTATGACGACCCGTGCCTGACTTTGCATGCTATGAATTTCCCGTATTGGTTTACACAAATTCCCGGACGGTTGATTGTGCCGCAGCCTGACAATCAACCACAGCAAAAGATAGCAGGCATATTCCAGGACAGCGAGTGATCAATTCACAATACGCGCGCCCGACTTACACGAATGCGAAAACCAACCTGATTTTTTCCGCTAATCGAATTATCTGTTTTATGAGGCACGCAACCTCACCTGTCTGACGCTACCTTGATATGAATGATTGATCGACTCCGCCAGCGAGGCGCGGCAGTCGAGAATCAACAGTTTTATAAAGGCGAAGGATGTTACTGAGTAGTTGCGTCCCCATTTGCCTTGTTCTGGCGACCTTCGTTGATTTTGCGATAGGTTCCTGTATCTGAATGTACAAAAAAGCCACCCGAAACAGGTCGTTCGGGTGACGTGAGGGATTCCGCTGTTATCAACGAGCTGAATCAAGAGTCTCGTTGTTTTTAACCACTTCCTGTGCCTTGGCATAACTCTCAATCAACAACTGGTAGGCCGGGAAGATTTTGGTATAGATCTCTGCCCATTCCTGCGCATCGTCACGATTCCAGGTCTTTTGTAGCTCCGAAGCTACAGCAGCGGCATCCATTGGTACCGCACCGGCCTGGACGACGCGGGCCAGAGTGATTTCCTGAGCCATCTTGTTATAGGTACCGGAGGCGTCGATTACGGCAAACACCTTGTAACCCTCCGCCAATGCGCTGATTGCAGGAAAGGCCATGCAAACACTGGTAATGGTTCCCGCGATGATAAGGGTCTTACGGCCTGTTGCTTCTACAGCTGCAACAAAATCCGGGTTATCCCAGGCATTAATTTCACCTTTGCGTGCAATGTACTGAGCGTGAGGCGCGTTCTCGTGAATTTCCGGAATCAGTGGACCATTGGGCCCTTGTGGGACCGACGCCGTAGTGATAACCGGCAGCTTTGATAAGGTGGCGATATTGGCTAGAGCGGCAACTCTGGCTCGTAGCTCAGGCATGGGCATGTCGCCTACAGTCTGGAACAGACCACTTTGATGGTCGATCAAGAGCATCACAGCGTCTTCCGGGTTGATCACGGGACGTTGACCGTCAAAATTGGCTGGTATAGTCATGGTATTACTTCTCTCGTCAATGGAAAGCGAGGCAATCATTTACCGCTTTCGGTGAGTGTGATGAAACTCGAGATCAAGTTTCGGTAATCAGGGATGTGGTTCGAGAATAGCGACCCGAGGCCTTCGATATCATTGCGCCAGTCGCGGTGAAGTTCACACGCCAGACCGAACCAGGTCATCAGTTGTACACCGGATTGAGACATGCGATCCCATGCCGAGTGGCGGGTCAGTTCATTGAAAGTGCCGGATGCGTCAGTGACGACGAAGACATCGAAACCTTCTTCTATGGCAGACAGGGCTGGAAACGCCACGCAGACTTCAGTCACCACGCCGGCAATAATCAGCTGCTTTTTACCCGTGGCTTTAACTGCCTTAACAAAGTCCTCGTTATCCCAGGCATTGATCTGTCCCGGACGAGCGATGTATGGAGCGTCTGGAAACTGCTCCTTCAATTCCGGGACGAGTGGGCCATTTGGTCCTGTCTCAAAACTGGTTGTCAGGATTGTGGGCAGTCCGAAGTATTTGGCCAGATCGCCTACAGCCAACACATTGTTTTTGAATTTATCCGGATCAATATCGCGAACAAGAGACAATAGACCGGTTTGGTGGTCGACCAACAAAATCGCAGCATTGTCTTTATCGAGTCGAACATATGGATTACTCATGATTTTCTCCTGCATGGTTTAGCTGGTGCTATGCACCGGTGATTTCCGGCTGCCAACTGGCCCCCGGAACCTTGCTCAGGCCGGCACTTGTCCGAACCGGCCACTGTTGAAGTCGTTGATTGCTTGCACGATTTCCTTCTGACTGTTCATCACGAACGGACCATGCCCCGCAATCGGTTCGTCGATGGGTTCACCATTGAGCAGTAGAACGATGGCGTCACTGTTGGCTTCAATGGAAAAGTTCTGACCATCACGATCCAGCAAGACCATCTGTGCTTCACGAGCGATCTCGCTGCCATTGATTTGCACGGTGCCACGCAGCACGATCAACGCGGTTGTCCAACCATCGGGAAGTGCTATCTCGCTGTAACTGCCCTGTGTGAGCCGCATATCCCAAACGTTCATTGGCGTGAAGGTGTGTGCCGGACCGGCGTGTCCATCGAACTCGCCCGCGATTACCCGCACGGTGCCAGCTTCATCGGGCAGGGCAATGACAGGGATGTCGTGGCTGGAGATCGCCTGATAGCCAGGCAGGGTCATCTTGTCCTTGGCCGGCAAGTTCACCCAAAGTTGCACCATCTCAAGAGCGCCACCGGATTGGCTGAATGCCGGTGAGTGGAATTCCTCGTGCATAATGCCGGCACCAGCCGTCATCCACTGCACATCACCAGGGCCGATAACACCGCCTTGACCGGTTGAGTCGCGATGCGCTACCTCGCCCTTGTAGACGATGGTCACGGTCTCAAAACCACGATGCGGATGCTGCCCAACGCCGCGAGATTGGTCCGTTGACGTGAAATCGGCCGGCCCAGCGTAATCGAGTAGCAAAAAAGGGCTCAGTTGCTTGCCGTGGTTGTCGTATGAAAACAGGGAGCGCACAGGGAAGCCGTCGCCGACCCAATGGGAGTGAGGGGCAGTGTAAATACCCAGTGTCTTTTTCATGATGCTCTCCGATATTTCAGTATTGATTGCAAGGTCAGGCTTAAGATAGATTCAGAACACTGAGAGGGGTAGAGTGCTAAAGTGAATCTCAGAGTTCTATTTTTTGAACGATAAAACATCATGCAGGACTTGAACGATCTCTATTACTTTGTCCAGGCAGTAGACCACGGGGGTTTTGCACCGGCGGGGCGAGCTCTGGGCATGCCAAAATCCAAACTCAGCCGTCGCATCGCCCATTTGGAGGGCAGGTTGGGCGTTAGGCTCATTCATCGCACGACACGCCATTTTTCAGCGACAGAAATTGGCCGAACCTATTACGATCATTGCAAAGCAATGCTGGTGGAAGCTGAGGCGGCGCAAGAAGTGATTGATGAAATACAGGCCGAACCACGAGGCGTGATTCGCATGACTTGTCCGATTGCGCTGCTGCACGTGCATATCGGTTCGATGCTGGCCGATTTCATGGCGCAGTGCCCTAAGGTTACCGTGCACCTTGAAGCAACCAATCGTAGCGTTGATGTAGTTAGAGAAGCCGTGGATGTGGCGATCCGTGTTCGCCCACCTCCTCTACAAGACAGTGATCTGGTAATGCGCGTGTTGGCCGACAGAGGGCAATGCATGGTTGCCAGCCCTCGGCTGGTTCAAAAACAAAACTTTCCAATCTCGCCCATCGAACTGGATGACCTGCCTAGCCTCGGCCTGGGTAGTCCACAACAAACTTACATCTGGACACTCTTTGGGCCAGAAAATGCACAGGCCAGCGTGCATCACACGCCCCGTTTCGTGACGACTGACATGATTGCATTGCGAAATGCGTGTCTGGCAGGCGTTGGCGTTGTCCAACTTCCCTTGCTCATGGTGCGTGATCAGCTAGCGGATGGCGCGCTTGTCAGAGTCGTTCCGGATTGGGCTCCGCGCCGTGAGATCATTCATGCGCTATTCCCTACAAGGCGGGGCTTATTGCCTTCGGTGCGCGCATTAATCGACTATCTGGTCCTGCGGTTCGCCAAAATTGACGAAGAATAAACTCCAAAGATCAAGCGAGTAGAAACTGCAACCGGACAGCTAGAGCTGGGTCAGGCCGTGTTTTTCAAGAAGCGAGACCAGCAGCTTTCCGGAATTCAGGCGGTGCCGGCGGTGAATGATATAGGCGGCATCGGCATCGCCGCGTTCGATGGCCTCGATAAGGGCGGCATGATCGCGGTTGGATTCCGATGGCGGCGGCCGCAGCCGCAATGTCACCAGGCGGGTGCGGTGCGATTGATCCCAGAAGGTATGCACGATATCGATCAATCGGCTGTTGCCGGAATACTCGACCAGCAACTTGTGAAACTGTTCATCGGCGCGTGCCCATAAGTCAAGATCCTGCTCTGCCAGGGCGCGATCCATGTCGTTGACGGCCTGATGCAGCGCCGCCAGCCGGGATTCATCGAGACCCATCTCGGCGACCCGACGGGCGGCGGTGGATTCAAGTTCCGTCAGCACTTCATAAATCTCACGCATGTCCTCGGCCGAGACCGGCAACACCCGCACACCATGGCGTGGACGGACCTCCAGCATACCTTCGCGTGCCAGGCGGATGGTGGCCTCACGAATCGGTGTTCGGCTCATCTTGAGCATCTCGCCAAGCTCGGTTTCAAGCAGCTGGGTACCGGCGGGAATGCGGTTGTCCAGTATCCGTGCCTTGATTTCACGGTAGGCGTGTTCAGTACTGCTAAGACGGGCCATGACTGTGCCGTAAGTTTGTTGCTTTCGCAGATACTACCTGAACTTTCATGAGTAAAATCTCAATCGCTGGCCGCATTACGGTGTTTTAGAAAGTCGGCGATATCCACCCAGCAACGGCAGTCCGCCGAGTGATAGATAGCCTCCTCGATGAGTTGATTGACGAGGTAGCTTGTCGCATCGTTTTCGAGCGGCGTGCCGGTCAGCAGATGATCGACGACATGCTGCTGGGTGGCTTTAACGGAATCACCGCCAAAGCCTGTTGCAGGTGACGTAAATTCAAGCCCATGTTCATCGTTGCTGCCGTGTGAACGGAGGAAGATTCGACCGTCGCCGTCGACACGCAGGGTGCCGCCATCGCCCTCAAGCCACATCTCGCCCATGGTGAGTCGGCGGTTGTTGGCGGCATGGTCGATCAGCCGGTTGCCGTCGAACAGGCCACGGCTGTTATCAGCAAAACGGAACTGGACCAACGCCGCGTCCTCACCGCGAATGGCAGGATTCAGGCGACGAAGATCAGCGCAGACGGCGTCGATCTCACCCATCAGATAGCGGAAAGTATCGACAAAGTGAATGCCGGTTTCGTGAATCAAAAACCGCGGCATGGTCTGAAAGTAGGGCTGACGATCAAGATAGGCTCGCTCGCCCTGACCGTCTCCCGGTCGCAGTCTGAAGGTAATCTGGCGCGGCACGCCGACATCGCCGGCGGCAAGCCCCCGGGCCAGTTCGCGGTACCACGGTTGAAAACGAAAGTTCTCATGCACCACCAGCAAAATTCCGGCATCGTGAGCACGAGCCGCCATGACGGTCGCCTGATCGAGACCGCCGCAAAACGGTTTCTGGCAGATGGCATGAACGCCACTTGCACAGGCCAGTTCGATAGCTCCGGCGTGATGTTCCGGCGGTAAGACGATGTCGAGCAGATCGGGCGATGTTTCCGCAAGCATCTCATCGAGATCGTCGAACACGCGGGGGACCGAGAATTTTATTGCCGTCGAATCGGCCTGCTCGCGGTTAACGTCAGCCAGCGCCACCAGTTCAGCCTGAGGCATGCGGCTCCACGCGTCGTAGTGAAACTGGGCGAAGTAACCGGCGCCGGCAACGGCCACACGAACCTTGTCAATCATGCAGGAGTTACTCCGGCGGCTTCGGCAGATGTTGATGCGTCGTCGGCCTGTGCGAATATCGCCTCCCCAAGGGCACCGAGGTCGGCGTTGCAGGAATTCGCCAGCCGACCCTTAACCGGCATATCGACGCGATGGATGGCGTCATCCAGCAGGCAACCGAGATACGCTGTTTTACCATCAGGTCCGGCGAAGGCCAGGCTCGAGATATTGGCCAGACGGCGACCGGCTGCGTGATCGAGATGCGGCCGCCCCACTGCGTTATCGCGGTAGGCACGCTCGACCCATTCGAGATGATCCGGATCGACATCTTCCAGCACCGTCTCGACGCGGCCATTAGTATCGACTCGCAGCAGCCGATTGCTGATGATGCTGGTAATCCATAACGCACCGGATTGATCCATGGCGAGCCCATCAGGGAAATCGCCGGAGCCGAAACGGGCGACTGTGCGGCGGCTACCGAGACCACCGTTAGCATCTATGCTAAAGGCCGACAGTCGCCGCGCGAAGGTCTCGTTGACGAAAAGTGTCGAGCCGTCTTCAGCCAGCAGGCATTCATTGGTATAGCCGAGATCATCGGCCACGATGCGCGCGCCATCTTCATCCATCAGCACGATGAAGCCGTCGCTGACATCCGCCCGGTAGGCCAGTGCACGTGGGCAACGGCGGGTACTGACTGTGATCCATAATCGCCCACGGTTATCGACAGTCACGAAGTTGGCTGGTGGCAGCGGTTCACCGTCCACTGCATCCAGAACCGTTTCAACCGAGCCATCGACGAACAAACGCAATATCGCGCCGCGAGTTTCACCAAGGTGGGCGATGAGGAAGGAGCCACCGGCTTCAAGTGCAATGCCGTTAGGTCGCAGTGATTCATCACCCAACGGATGACCTGCCTTCGCCAACAGGTGGCGAACGCTGCCGTCGGGGTGGATGATTGAGATGCCGCCGTTACCGCTCCAGTCCGGAACGAATACGCAGCCCGAACTGTGGGTGAGTACGCATTCAGGCCGATTGAGACCACTACCGATGCGGGTAAGACTGTCGAGATCAATCTGCATGGCGAATCAAATAACTTCCGGGCGATTCAATCACACTACATTCTCCGCACAAAATTTCACGCATTCCCATATTCACATTACTTCAAACAATGTCTTGCTAAAAAGCATCTGGCAATCATAGGTCGGAATAATGGATTTGACAATGTATACGTAAACGTATCTATAATTCACCCACGTCGCCAGGTGATTAACGAAACAGATTTCGCGACCTGATGGAGCAAAACGTCAACGCTCGATGAGTTTCAAGCGGGATGCCTGCGACGAATAAATCAACATGATTACAACACGTTAAATATGATCTGAACAGGAGAACAGCATGAAACGATTGATCACCCTGGCGAGCGTGGGACTATGGTCCCTGGGGCTCGTAACCCTTGCCGGCACGGCGGCAGCCGATTATCCAGAACGCGATATTACCAACGTGGTGGTATGGTCGGCGGGCGGCGGAACCGATGTCAGCAACCGCATAATCTCGGCGGAGATGGAACAGTTCCTGCCGGTGCGCATCAATGTCACCAACAAGCCGGGCGGGGTTGCCGGCTCCATCGGCATGAGTTACGTGCATGGTCGTCCGGCTGACGGCTACACCATCGTCGGCCTGTCGGAGTCGTGTGTCACGGCTGGCGTGCAGGGCGGCTGGGATCAGAAAATGGACGTCTGGTATCCGTTCATCGTCGGTGGTTCACCGGATCTCATTTCGGTCACTGCCGATGCGCCGTATCAAAATCTGAAAGAACTGGTTGAAGCCGCACGCAGCAATCCCGGCAGCATCAAGGCCGCCGCCAGCGGCGCCGGCTCGATCCACCACCTGAATTTGCTGGCGTTGATGAAAGGCACCGGCGCACAAATGAGCTTCATTCCCTACGCCGGTTCGGCACCTGCACAGAACGCCGCCATGACCGGCGAGGTCAGTGTAGTGGTCACCTCGCTGGCGGAACAGCAACAGTTGCTGAAAGGCGGCAAATTGCGAGCCTTGGGCATGCTGGTGCCGGATGCCTTTACGGTCGATGGCGTCGGCGATATCCCATCAGCCTTCACCGCCTACCCTGAGTTGTCCGAGCATCTACCTATCAGCCAGGCGATTGGCATGGCAGTGCGCAACGATGTGCCTGATGAGGTCAAAACCGTACTCTCGGATGCTTTCACCAAGGCGCTGGCCACCGATAAGGTCAAGCAGTGGGCGGCTGATAACTACTACGTGCTGTCGGGCAAAACCGGCGATGCCGCAAGCGAGGAATTCGCACGGCTTGAAAGCCTGTTTGCCTGGACCCTGCATGATCTCGGAGCGGCCAAGCTCGATCCATCCACCCTCGGTATTGCCAAACCGTAGATTAAGTACAAGGTAACGACAACCGCAACCGCTGAAGGTTGTCGTTACCACTACGGGGAAAAATGATTCATGGACAAGCAAACAGATCAGATTAAGGGCCTACGCAGAAAAGACTTCTGGACTGCACTGGTACTGATCGGGTTATCGCTTGCAATGTTGATGGAGGTATCTGGATACCCCATAACCGACAGCTACGGCGGCGTGCAGAATGTCTGGTATGTCTCACCGGCGCTTTTCCCGTTACTGGTGTCGCTGGCCTTGCTGTTGTTGTCATTGGTGTTGCTAACCAAATCGATTATCAGCGGCGGTGCCAGGGAGGCCTTGCGGCGTCTCGGTTCGGCAAACAAATCAAACTTATCGGTTGAGGCGAGCCAAGCGGAATCTCGGACGCGGGTGCGTTTCTGGACGATACTCACGGTACTTGTTTGTTACGTCTACGGACTGGTGCCGGCAATGGATTTTATTGTTGCCTCGGTGCTGTTCCTGAATGTATTCATCGGCAATTTCTATCTCGAAATTGACCGGCCGTTGAATTTGCCAATACTGATCCTGGTGGCTATGGCGGTCGTGGGGCTGGCACAAACCCTTGGCTGGTTGCCGGATCAAGGCGACCTGTTCGACTGGCTTGGCCTTGTCATGATCCTGGTGATAGCGGGTTATTTTTTCTCGCGCAGTGGGGAGCGTTTCAAGGTGGCGCGGGTTTTCACGGTCAGCCTCATCACGGTATTACTGGTCGCGCCGCTGTTTCGATTTGTGTTGCTGGTACCGTTGCCCCATGAAGGGCTGGTTATCGGCTGGATGGACTCGGTTCGTTACCTGCTACGCAGCATCATTGGATAGCAAGTATCACCGATATGGAACTGGCATCCCGATTCGCAGATTTTTTCGTCATATTGGTCACCCTGCTGTCCGATCCGGCTAACTGGGTTGTGCTCATGGGTGCCAGCATTCTTGGCATCGTATTTGGTGCACTGCCGGGACTGACGGCAACCCTCGGGGTTGCCCTGCTGACCACCCTGACCTACGGCATGCCGCTCGATACGGCATTGATTGCCCTGCTGGGATTGTATGTCGGGGCAATTTACGGCGGCAGTTTTCCGTCCATTCTCATCAATATCCCTGGAACCGCCGCGTCGGCGGCAACAGCGATGGATGGTTATCCCATGGCGCAGCGCGGCGAGGGTGCACGTGCCCTTGGTCTGTCTACCACGGCGTCGTTCCTCGGCACCGTGATCGGCATGTTGTGCCTGGTGGCAATCGCACCGATCATCGCCAACTTCGCGTTGAAATTCACTTCATACGAATTCTTTTTACTGGCGCTGTTTGGCATCGTCATCAGCGGTACCCTGACGAGTACAGACCTGGTTTACAAGGGCTGGATCAGCGGTCTGCTTGGCCTGGCGCTGGCCTGTATCGGTCGCGACCGGCTGCAATTTTTTCCGCGCTTCACCTTCGACTTGTCTGTGCTTGAAAGTGGCATCGAGGTGGTGCCGGTTCTCATTGGCGCATTCGGCATTCCGCAGATAATTCGGGTCTTGAGTGATGGCGAGGTTCTGGCGCGACCCAAAAATTTCGGCCGGATACTGCCCGAACTAAAGACCATCAGCGCCAATTTCAAACATATTGTGCGGTCCGCCATGATCGGCGTCGGCATTGGTTCGGTGCCTGGTGTGGGTGAGGATATTGCCGGCTGGGTGTCCTACGGCGCGGCGCGAAACACATCGAAGCATCCGGAGCGTTTCGGCCGCGGTGAGCCGGCCGGGTTGGTCAGCTCCGAGACGGCCAACAATTCGTGCATCGGTGGTGCACTGATTCCACTTCTGACCCTCGGTATTCCAGGCAGTCCGCCGGCTGCAATGCTGCTTGGCGCACTGATGTTGCATGGCGTCAATCCTGGTCCGATGATCGGCTTCGAACGTCCGGGTTTCCTGCTCGAAGTCACCGCGATTTTATTGCTGGCATCATTCGCCATGTGGATTAACGGCATGCTGCTGGCGCGTCAGGTGGTACGGCTACTGGCGGTTCCGGCGTCGATATTCCTGCCTATCGTCGCACTGATGTGCGTGTTGGGTTCCTACGCCCTCGGTCTCAATATGGTCAATTTGTATCTGATGGTACCGATGGGAATCGTCGCCTACCTGCTGGTACGCATGGAGTATCCCATCGCACCACTGGTTATCGGGGTGATTCTCGGGCCCATGGCGGACGAGAATCTGCGTCGTGCGCTAATGGTTTCCGATGGCTCGCTGGTACCGTTCTTTACGCGCCCCGTGGCGCTGATCCTGGTGACAGTAATTGTCCTGACCTTATTGTCACAGGTGCCGTTTGTGCGACGTCTGACAGGACGATTGATCGGCGTGATCGGCCATGTGTTCAAGCGGGGTACGGGATCTTGATTCAGATCGGTACGATCCAAATGACGCGGCCACTAATGTGATTCGTAAATCACGCGGACGAATTACAATGTCACCTTCTAACAATTTCCCGTTTGTTAATGGATTTGTCTTTCAATGAGCAATAAAAAACAGCGTGTCGCGGTGATTCGTGGCGACGGTATCGGTGTTGATGTCACCGATGCAGCCCTGGCGGTTGTCGATGCTGCGCTGGTACGTATCGGCGGTGATCGTCTCGATTACGACTATCTCGAAACCGGCGCCGGTTATTATCGCGATCACGGTGTCGATGTCGCGCCAGGCGCGGAAGCAGCTATGGATGACGCTGATGCCATATTTCTCGGTGCCATCGGCCTACCGGGCGTCCGTTACCCGGACGGCACCGAGATCTCGCCACATCTGCGCATACGCAATCGTCTTGGACTTTATGCCGGGGTTCGTCCGGTCAAGGCTTATCCCAACTCGCCAAGGCGATTGGCTGATCCGCGTGCTGCCGATATCGACATGATTATCCTGCGTGAATCGACCGAGGGTCTTTTTTATTCGGCCTCAGTGCTCGAGCAGCGTGATATCTGCACCGATGATGAAGTCCGGGATGTGTTGCGGATCACCCGGCCGACTACCGAAAAACTCCACGACTTCGCTTTTAATCTGGCGCGTCGCCGTAAACAGCGTGGCGGGCGCGGTCATGTGACCTGTGTCGACAAGGCCAATGTGTTTCGTTCCATGGCATTTTTTCGCAAGATCTTCGACGAACGGGCCGTGGCCTTTGGCGATATCGAACGCGGCTACAATTATGTCGATGCCCAGGCGCTTGATATGGTGCGGCGGCCGTGGGAATTCGATGTACTGGTTATGGAGAATATGTTCGGCGATATCCTGTCCGACCTCGCCGGTGGACTGGTGGGCGGTATGGGGATGGCGGCCTGCGCCGAGATCGGTGATCATCACGGCCTGTTTCAACCGGCCCATGGCAGCGCACCGGATATTGCCGGCGAAGATCGAGCCAACCCGCTGGCTGCGATTCTTTCCGGCGTGTTGATGCTGGATTACCTGGCTGAGCGTAGCGGTGAAGCCGTCTTCGCAGATGCCGCGAAGCTGATCGATTCGTCAGTGAACGCGGGCTTTTCGGCGGGTCGTTTGCGGCCCATTGAATTCGGTGGTGACCAGGGCACCAGGACCCTGACCCGGGAATTGGTCGATATTGTTCAAAGTAAATAAACAGGCATGACCAGGCGGCCAGATGCTGATTTCATGAGTAGCCATAAATGAGCGTGCTGCTTGGTGCCATTGCCGACGACTTTACCGGTGCAAGTGATCTCGCCAGCACCCTGGTCAAGGGGGGTATGCGCACGGTTCAGGTGATCGGCGTGCCCGCCGATGATAACGATATGGGCAATGTGATGAATAATGCGGAGGCGGTTGTGGTGGCGCTGAAAACCCGCAGCACGCCGGTCGTCGACGCGGTACGTGAATCCCTCGCTGCGCTCAACTGGCTCAAAGGGCTTGGCACGGAGAAATTTTTCTTCAAATATTGTTCGACCTTTGATTCCACCAGCGACGGTAATATCGGCCCGGTCGCCGATGCCTTGCTCGATGCCCTCGATGACGACCTTGCCTTGATCTGTCCGGCCTTCCCCGCCAATAAACGCAGCATTTATCAAGGCTACCTGTTTGTGGGCGATCAGTTACTGGAAGAATCATCGATGCGTAACCATCCGTTGACTCCCATGCGTGATTCGAATCTCATCCGCCTGATGCAGGCACAGTCGCAGCGCCCGGTGGCTCTAGTGCCTTACGGCGTGGTCAGGCAGGGTGTTGATGCAGTAAAAACAGCCTTTGGGGACCTCAAGGGACGATCCGGATATGCTGTGGTCGACGCTATTGACGATGCTGATTTGTCGGTTATCGGGCGAGCCGCGGCGGATCACCGACTGATAACCGGCGGCTCCGGCGTGGCCATCGGCGTTGCCGAAAATTTCCGCAATAGCGGCCGACTGACGGGAACCGTGACGGATTTTCACAGCCTGCCCCATGGTCGTTCGCTGGTACTTGCCGGCAGTTGTTCCGAAACGACCCGTGGCCAGATCGCCCACAGCATGCAGCACTGGCCGGCGTATCGCATCGACACCGGATCATTACTCCTGGATACTGCCGATACGACCACGGCGATCGAGGTTGCGGTCGAGATGGCGCTGCAACAATTCGATGCAGCACCGCCTGAAACCCCATTCCTGATATACAGTTCAGCGGATCCGGTGGAGGTCGAACGTATCCAGCTTGCCCTTGGCCGCGATGCCGCTGGCGTGTTGGTGGAATCTATCCTCGCCGGCATTGCCCGTGAGGTGCTTGATCGAGGTGTTAATCGGCTGGTGGTCGCCGGTGGCGAAACCTCTGGCGCGGTGGTCTCGGCGCTTGGTATCAAAGCCCTTGAGATCGGCGCGGAGATCGATCCGGGCGTACCCTGGACCCGGGCCACTATACGCAGCCGAAAGCTGGGGCAAGTCGATATCGCCCTGGCACTGAAGTCCGGCAATTTCGGCCAGGTCGATTTCTTCGAACGTGCCTTTGATCAACTCGCCGGGTACTTGGGATGAATCTTGCCGCCTTACGTGAATCGATTTGCCGCATGGGTGAATCGTTGTTCAATCGCTCTCTCACCTTCGGCAGCGCCGGCAATATCAGTGTACGACTGGACGATGGTGGCTTGCTGGTCACACCCACCGGGGCCTCGTTGGGCAATCTCGATCCGGCCCGCCTGTCGCGGCTCGATTCGAACGGACAATTGGTCGATGGAGACAAGCCCACCAAGGAAGATTTCCTGCATCGCGAGATGTATCGACAGCGAGCCGATGCCGGTGCGGTGGTGCATCTTCATGCCACCCATTCGGTGGCGGTAAGTTGTCTCGCCGATGTCGATCCGACCAATGTATTGCCACCGATCACGGCCTACTACGTCATGCGCGTCGGCACCCTGCCGCTGGTTCCCTATCATCCGCCGGGCGATGTCGATCTCGCTCGCGCGGTGGGCGAGATGGCCTCGAGTCACCACGCAGTGCTGCTTGCCAATCATGGACCGGTGGTGGCCGGCAGATGCCTTGAGGATGCGGTATATGCCAGCGAGGAACTCGAGGAAACCGCCAAGCTGTATCTGTTGTTGCGGGGCATGCCGTTGCGGCCGCTGACCGCCGAACAGGTGGCACGGCTGACACGCCGTAATTGACCCTGTCGATTGCAATGATACCGATGCCGGGGTAGTCTCATCTGCGACGGATTCCTCGTAAACTTTTAAGGAGGCCGAACATGTCCGCATCGCTTTCCCCTGCTCCCCTTGATACCACCGCCCTCAACGAGATCAAGCACCTCGAAGAAGAAATCGGCAGCGTAGTGGTGGCCCTTGAGCCCATGCCGGCTTACGCCAATCTCGATAACGATCAACTACAACGCTTACGAGAGACAGAGCAGCGTCTCGGCGTGGTGATGGTCGCCTACGATAGCTGACCTTTTCGATATATGACCTTGGCGTGTGACGGCAAGGACCTCATCCTGCCTGGCCTGATCAAACGGGTATCCTCCGCCGGATGATAACCGGATGTAAGTGATACGGTCGTCGTATTTTAGGTGCCGGGCTGATGAATTTTCTCCTTTCAAGACGCGGCCTTCCTGCTATGCTTCGCTTTTTAAATCCGGTTAAGGCGACGCCATGGGCCAATTTGATATCGACAACTATACCCCGCCGATAGTCAACGACGAAGAGGAGTTGATTCGCTGGTTGAATGACACTCGAATCGACGAGGTCGAATGCCTGTTACCTGATATCAATGGGGTCATGCGAGGCAAGATTGTGCCTCGTGCCGAGTTTATCGCCGGCCTGTCTCGTGACGGCCTGCGAGTTCCTGAAACTGCGCTGATTCAATCGGTGACCGGAGAGAGCGATCCAGACAGTGGTGTCGCCGCCGATATCGATCTCGATATTTTCATGCGGCCGGATCCCACCACCGTCGAGATCGTCCCCTGGATAGATGTTCCCACCGCGCAGATAATTTGTGATGCATTCGACAAGCGCGGCGAGCCGGTGGACTTTGCGCCGCGATCGGTACTGCGCAAGATTCTCGACCGCTATGCCGAGCGCGGCCTTGAAGCCGTGGTTGCACCGGAGCTTGAATTTTACCTGGTCGAGAAAAATATCGATCCCGATCTGCCGCTCAGTGTACCGACAGGTATGTCGGGGCGTCGCGAAGCCGGTCGTCAGGCTTATGGAATCGAAGCGGTCAACGAGTACGATGATGTCGTTAACCTGATATACGACTATTGTGAAGCGGGCGATATTCATGTCGGCACGGTGGCCCACGAAGCCGGTCCCGCGCAGATCGAAATCAACTTTCGTCATGGCGATCCCATGGTCATCGCCGACCAGGTATTTCTATTTAAACGCATGGTGCGAAAAGCCGCCATACGTCATGACATGTATGCCACGTTCATGGCTCAGCCCTATGCCAACGAGCCCGGCTCCGCCATGCATGTTCATCAGTCGATTATAACCACCGCGGATGGCAACAACCTGTTCTCGACCGCCGATGGCGGCGATACCGATGCGTTATTGCATTATGTCGCCGGTCTGCAAACTTATGTGGAACAGGCCATTGCGCTGTTCTGTCCGAACGTGAATTCCTTCAGGCGCATGCGGCTTGAATCCGATGCGCCGATCAATCTTAACTGGGGTCGCGATAATCGAACCTGCGGTCTGCGCATACCGGACTCGGGCCCTGATGCGAGGCGTGTGGAAAATCGTATCGGCGGTGCCGACGCCAATCCGTATCTGGCCTTTGCGGCGACACTCGCCTGCGGTCTGCTGGGTCTTGAAGAAGGCAGGCAACCGGGCCCCATGACCGAGGGCGATGCCCACGAACTCGCCTTCACACTGCCGCGCCATTTGCCCGATGCCCTGATCAAGCTGGAAAACTCGACAGCCCTGCGTGACATATTAGGCTCACGCTTTGTCGATGCCTTTGTCGAGGTCAAGAACCTTGAGCTGATGAAGTACAACCGGGTGGTCAGTTCCTGGGAGCGCAACTACCTGTTGCTCAGCACTTAACAGCGCCTGATCGAATAGTCGTACTTTGTTCGTGAACCCAACGCATCTTCAGGTCGCGATTGCGCAGATCGATTGTGTGTTGGGCGACGTTCGCGCCAATGCCGACAAGCATATCGAGTACATTGAGCGTGCCCGCACCGAGGGTGCCGAGCTGCTGCTGTTTCCGGAATTATCGTTGACCGGCTATCGACTCGGTGCGGATATCATTAAAGTCGCACTCGGGCGTAATGATCCCTTGATCACTGAACTGGCAGAAGCGGGTCGTGGCATGACGGTGGTGCTCGGTCTCGTTGAAGAAGGACCCGCCGCGCAGTATTACAACTCAGCCGTTATCCTGCGGGACGGTGGTGTGGCATTTCAGCATCGCAAACTGAACCTGCCGACCTACGCCAATCTTGAAGAAGGCAAGCTGTTCGCCCAGGGCAGCTTTGTGGATGTGTTGCGCGATGGCTCCAACTGGACGCTGGCGACGTTGATCTGCGCCGATTTATGGAATCCTGCGCTGGTTCATCTGGCTATGGTCAGTGGTGCCACCCTGTTGCTGGCACCAATTAACTCGGCTACGGATGCAAGCGAGTTTTCCAATGGCCGAAGCTGGAATCTGGCGGTTAATTTCTACGCCATGATGTACGGCATGCCGGTGATGATGGCCAATCGTATTGGCGAAGAATTTGGTGCGCGTTACTGGGGTGGTTCACGCATTCTCGATCCGTTCGGCAAGGTATTGGCGGAGGCCGGTGATGAAGAAACCCTGATCCACGCGACCCTTGATTACGACGATGTACGCCGCGCGCGGTTCGCCCTGCCTACGGTACGAGATTCGAATATCAATCTGGTACATCGAGAGATGGGACGCCTTCAGGCGGTGGTTGGCGTCCCGGAATTTGTTCGCAACGAATGATTGACGCAGCGGTTCGATCCTCATCACGGCATCATTACCGCACAGCTTGAAGCGTTGAAAAAATCCTCGCCGGCGCCCACACTGATGAACTAACACTCGAAATGAATCACTAATTCAGCCTGCTTATGGATGCACCGGTACTTGCAAAAAGTCTTGACGAGCTCAAGCTGAGACAATCGGTTCAGGACACCCTGCCCGGCGATCGCGGTTCCAATCAGATTCGCCAGACACCGGGCGTGTGCTATGCCTATGTCGCGCCACGCACGCCACATTCGCCGAGTCTGGTTGCGCTGTCGGATGAGATGGTCGATGCATTGGAACTGCATCCGCAAATTACCGCGAGTCCGGAATTTTTGCATCTGGTATCCGGTGGCGAACTACCCGAAGGCATGGACCCGTATGCCTGGTGTTACGGCGGCCACCAGTTCGGTCACTGGGCAGGCCAGCTCGGTGACGGGCGGGCCATCAATCTGGGCGAAGTGCTGGGTCGTGGTAATTCGCACTACGTGCTGCAACTAAAAGGCGCCGGCAAAACACCTTATTCAAGAACCGCCGATGGCCTGGCGGTATTGAGATCCTCATTACGCGAGTTTTTATGCAGTGAAGCGATGCATCATCTGGGCGTGCCGACGACGCGTGCCTTGAGCCTCGCCCTGACTGGCGAAGAAGTCATCCGCGACATGTTTTACAACGGCAATGCCAGGGCCGAGCCTGGCGCAGTAGTGTGTCGGGTCGCGCCGAGCTTCGTTCGCTTCGGCAACTTCGAGATTCATACCGCACGTGGTGAAACCGAACTGCTTAAAACACTGGCCAACTACACCATTCGCCAGGACTTTCCCCATCTCGACGAACCCACGCGCAGCGACGATCCGACGGACATTTACATCGAGTGGTTTAACGAGATCTGCCGGCGCACGGCCGACCTGATGGTTCACTGGATGCGGGTTGGTTTCTGTCACGGCGTGATGAATACCGACAACATGTCGATCCTGGGTCTCACCATCGACTATGGACCCTATGGCTGGCTGGAGGATTACGATCCCAACTGGACGCCGAACACGACCGATGCATCCGGTCGTCGTTATGCCTTCGGTAATCAGCCGCGCATAGCGTTATGGAATCTTAACCAGCTTGCCAATGCGCTATATCCATTGATCAACAAGACCGAACCCCTTGAAGCGGCGCTATCCGCATTTGCAGAACGCTACAACGACCGTTGGCGTAGCATGATGGCGAACAAGCTTGGTTTAATCGATTTCCGGGAGGGCGATGAAGCGCTCATCAAGGAAGTCATCGAAATTCTGTCCCACGTTGAAACGGACATGACTTTATTCTTCCGCGCCCTGGCCAAGGCAGGTGATCCTGGTGACACTCGTGCGCTCTTCAAATGCGCCTGGTATCAGGAAGATGAGATTAACGACGAATATCTGAACCGCCTCGATCATTGGTTAAACGACTATCTCGTGCGCCTTGCATCCGATAATGAATTAAGCGATGCACGAATGCGTCGAATGAATGCGGTCAATCCGAAATACGTGTTACGCAACTATCTCGCCCAGGTCGCTATCGATGCGGCGGAGTCGGGCGACTTCAAAGAGGTTCATCGACTGCTAGACGTCATGCGTCGTCCTTATGACGAGCAGCCGGAATATGAAAGCTATGCTGCCCGGCGGCCGGAATGGGCGCGCAACCGCCCAGGATGTTCGATGTTGTCGTGCAGTTCGTAGAAAAAGTCTCTTCTAAAATCCCGCTTCTTTTAAAAGACGTTCGGCCAGCGCCTCGTCTTTTTCCACCAGCGTGCCCTCGCGATACATCATCGCCAAGGTCGTCTTTGAGCCGACCAGTCCCTGTTCGGCAGCCTTGCCAAACCACTCCACAGCCTTGGCGCCGTTTTGCTCAACGCACTCGCCGTCCATGTACATGAAGCCGAGTCCATGCTGCGCCAAAGGGTGTCCGCGTGTGGCAGCATTTTTCATTGCACTGAACGCTTTCAAATCATTGCGTAATACCCCAAGGCCGTTTTGATACATGATGGCCATGCGGTATTCGGCCTCGGGCTCACCCGCATCAGCGAGGGGGGCGAGAAGTTTCAATGCCTGGGTAAAATTTTTCGACTCGAACGCCGATATGCCGCTGGCAAGATCCATGTTGTTATTATCGTTCATAAAATACCTGTGAACCGATGAATTGATTGATGGCGATCATTATCTCGCATCACCAGACATAGATCGTTACCCCATAAGAGATGCTGTATAAATTCAATAGAAGACGAGCTGCTCGTTTTATTCTGGATTGACCGTACGTTTTAACGTACGATAAGCGCATGAGTACATTAACTGCCAGTGAAGCCCGTGCCAAGTTGTACCGCCTGATCGACGAGACGGCTGAATCCCACGTGCCGATTCGAATCACCGGTAAGCGTCATAGTGCTGTCCTGATCTCTGAAGAAGATTGGGCCTCGCTGCAGGAAACGATTTACCTTCTTTCAATCCCCGGAATGAGAGAGTCGGTTCGTGAAGGAATGAATAGCCCAGTCAATGACTGTGCAAAGGAACTTGATTGGTGACCTGGAGCGTTGCCTATACCAAACAAGCTCAGAAAGACGCCAAAAAAATTGCCCAAAGCAATCTTAAGCAAAATGTGTTGGAACTGATATCTCTACTTGAACAGGACCCACGTAAAAATCCACCGCAATTTGAAAAACTGATTGGTGACTTGGAGGGCGCATATTCACGAAGAATAAATATTCAACATCGGTTGGTGTACCAAGTGTTGGATGAAGAACACGTAGTAAAAGTCTTGCACATGTGGACACACTACGAGTAATAAAATTTCAAGCCTGTTCCGGTTATCGATTTGTAAAAAAACGCCTGCTGCGTATCCGCCGATTAAGCTGCATGGTAAGTGCATGATGTTCGTACCCAGGGAAAATCTGAAAAAGATTCCAAGTCGTCGCTGGGCTCAACCAGATCGACGATTCTTTGCTTGTGGAGCGTGCCATATACTTGCGCATGCATATATGGAAGAGTTTTTCGGCAATGACTTCCGACCTTTCTGGGTTCGTCCAGTAGAAGGTTTCACCGGGAATCATATTTTTGTCTCAAACGGAGTGAGTGCGTTTGATTATCATGGATACTCAAATGTCACTTCGTTGTTGCGTCATTACGCAAAGAGGGGCGAGTGGTATTACCCCGGCTGGATGGCTGATATCGTGCCAATCGAAGCCGCAGAATTGCTTGGTCAAGGACAGCGGGATGGCTTGTATTTACTTCCACCCGATAGGTTTTTAAAAGATCCCCTGCCTCGGGCTAAAAAGTTTCTCGCACGCTTTGCACATATTTTTACGGATAATTAAGAACAGCCAAAAAGTAATCAAGAACACATATGCATGGGTCGGTTGCTATCTGCCAATCGTTAGTTTGAATATTGAAAATGAATCCGTTGATTCTTTTTTATACGGGAAGCCATCCGGATAGCCGGGGACGGTTTCTGTTCGATGTTCTTCAACAGGATGATGATTGGCTGGAGACTTGCCATGATTATATTCAATGGCTTTTCCCAAACAGGGAACCCAGCAGGGTCACACCGGATGCGCCGATTATCACCAAAGAGGTTCAAAATGCCTTCCTTGATGATGAGTTGTTACGTAATCAGTTAAGAGCAAGTTTTAAACGTATCCTGTCCTTTTACGGACTGAAACAGGCAGGGAGTGAGATCGTCAAGGCTGAGAACTGGAGTGATCGAAAGAGTTACTGGTTTACTCATGATACGCATAATAATTTACGTATTACCCGTATTTTGAAATGCTTGTCCACGCTGGGTCTGTCATCTGAAGCGTGCATGTTTTACAAGACGCTAAACAAACTACAACAAGAAGAGCCAGATTGCGGACCAGGAACGAGGGCTTACAAATTCTGGCATGAAGCTATTGCGGAAAATTCGTCCAGCAAAGCTAACCCATGATACTTAATTCTCCGCTCAAGTTAACAAGGTCGTTCCAACGCGCCCCCAAACAGGGATATTAGTTTGAAGGTGGCTATGGGCTAAACTACTGCGCTCTTGGTTACGCACATAACGTGAGGTTCGATGCAACATTCATTCAGTCCGGCACAGGCCGAGATGCGTTCCCTGCTTCAGCGGGTGGCGACAGGACCGGAGCTTAGTAAGGATCTCGATCGCGCAGAGGCGTGTTCGGGTATGCGGCAGGTGTTGTGTCGCGAGGCCGATCCGGTGCAGGCAGCGATTTACCTGATTGCGCTTCGCATGAAGCGTGAGACCGACGATGAGAATGCCGGTATTCTGGACGCCCTGCTGTCGTCGGTTACCAAGGCCGATGTCGATGTCGATGAGCTGGTGGAAATTGCCGATCCCTATGACGGCTTCGTTCGCGGCACGCCGGCATCGTCATTCCTGCCACCGGTGCTGGCTGCACTTGACGTTCCGGCAGCAATAACCGGTGCACGAGTCGTGGGCCCAAAGTATGGTGTGACCCATTACATGATCCTCAAGGAAGCCGGCATTGATGTACATCGCGATCCCCAGACGGTGGCCGGTCACATCGCCGATCCCGATATCGGCTGGGGTTATCTCGATCAATCACGCTTTGCCCGTGAACTGCATGGCCTGCTGGATCTCCGCGAGCTTATGGTCAAGCGTACGGTTTTGACGACGCTTGAGGTGTTGCTGCATCCGCTGCATGCGCGTCGTACCCACCTGATGACCGGCTATGTGCATAAGCCTTATCCGCCGCGTTACCTGAAGCTGGCGCGTCAGGCGGGTTATGCCTCGGCGATGATTGTGCGTGGTGTCGAAGGCGGAGTTGTGCCATCCCTGACTCAGCCGTCGAAATTTTTTCGTTTCGTTGCCGATGGTGTGGATGAGGAAGTTCGTCTCGACCCTGATGATATTGATATTCGCCAGCATGCGCGAATCACACCCCTACCCGACGATGCCGAGCAACAAGAACCCGAAGGGCAACCATTTGCGAGTATCAATGCACCTGCGGTAGCACGCGCGGCGGCAGCCGCAGGTCGGGCTGCGTTGGCGGGTGAGGCGGGAAGCTTCCGCGACTCACTCGTTCTGGGTGCATCGATCTGTCTCACCCACCTGGATCGCGCAACAAGTTTGATCGAAGCCGCAAGTGTAGTGCGTGGTGTCCTGGACGATGGTTCTGCCAAGGCACGCTTCGATGCGCTGGCTGCAGTTGGTTCAGATCTCGCGTAGTTTACGGCGGCGTTCAATCATCTCGTCGAGAATCGGCGCAAGGATAATTTCCATGGCCAGACCCATCTTGCCACCCGGCACCACCATGGTGTTGCGGCGTGATATGAACGAGTCGTGCAACATCGACAAGAGATAGGGAAAGTCGATATCGAAAGATTTCGGGTCGCGAAAACGAATGACCACGAAGCTTTCGTCGGGATTCGGAATATCGCGGGCGATAAACGGATTCGATGTATCCACCGTTGGCACACGCTGAAAGTTGACGTCGGTACGTGAGAACTGTGGGGTGATGTACTTGATATAGTCAGGCATTCGTCCGAGTATGGTCTGGGTCACCTGCTCCGCCGAGTAGCCGCGATGAGCCGTGTCGCGATGAATCTTTTGAATCCACTCGAGATTGACGATGGGTACGACGCCAATCTTGAGATCAACATGTCGCGCTACATTGACTGTGCCGTTGACCACCGCACCATGCAAGCCTTCATAAAACAGGATGTCGGTATTGGCGGGAATGTCCTCCCACGGGGTGAAGGTTCCGGGTTCCTGGTTGTAATGTTCGGCTTCGCTTTTGTCATGCAGGTAGTAACGGCGTTGGCCTGTACCGTTTTCCCCGTATTGGCGAAAGGTTTCCTCAATCTTGTCGAAGTGGTTGGCCTCGGCACCGAAATGGCTGAGGTACTCGCCACGCGTTCTCGCCTCCTCCAGTTTCTCCCTCATTTCAATACGATCATAGCGGTGGAAGCTGTCGCCTTCGATCACGCAGGGAGTCACGCCTTCGCGCAGGAAGATATGTTCGAAGGCAACTTTCACGGATGAGGTTCCCGCCCCGGACGATCCGGTCACCGCAACTACCGGGTGTTTTGCAGACATGGATATCTCCTCGCAATAAATTATCGAATGCGTTTCATGACCGTAGATCAACCGGCTCGGGCTTATTGAAGTCTCCCGGCGTGGATGTGCACAGCAGCCGATCCGCGGTAAAAATCCCTGACAAATTCATGGTTAAAGGCGACTATACGTGAGCGCAAACCATAAGCGAAAGTTAGAGATATTTATTTTATGTATAAGTATCTATATATTTTGATGCCTCTATCGACATTCAATGGCGGCGGTCGCCAGCATGGCACACGATTCGCTGTCAGGAGATGAAACGATGCATTTCACGGTCCGGCAACTACAGGTCTTCGAGGCGGTTGCCCGCCATTTAAGCTTCACCAGGGCGGCGGAGGAATTACATTTGACGCAGCCGGCAGTATCCATGCAAATCAAGCAGCTCGAATCATCTGTCGATTTGCCTTTATTCGAACAGGTTGGCAAGAAAATCTATCTCACCGAGCCGGGCTGCGTGCTGCTGTCCCATGCACGTTCGGTAATCGAGTGTCTCAATAGAGCGCGCAACGAGCTTAACGACATGCGTGGGACGGATCGTGGTGTATTGCGTATCGGCGTGGTGTCGACAGTCAACTATTTCGCCGCCAGGCTGTTGGCTGAATTTAACCGTCGTTACAACGATGTGGACATTACCCTGGATGTTACAAACCGTCGCGAGATACTGCAAAAACTCGAGCGTAACGAACCCGATATTGTATTAATGGGCGAGCCACCCGCAGAGATCGATCTCGTTTCCAGACCGTTTAAAATTAATCCGCTGGTGTTGATTGCTGCTCCCGGCCATCCCCTGGCCAGGCGAAAACGCGTTAATCCGAAAGATTTGACCGGCAAGACATTTGTCGTTCGCGAAACAGGTTCCGGAACGCGAAATGCCATGGAACGTAGTTTCAAGGATGCTGGAATCGTGCCTGGCCGTACCATGGAAATGACCGGCAACGAGACCATCAAGCAGGCAGTGGAGGCTGGCATCGGTCTCGCTGTGGTGTCACGCCACACAATCGAACTTGAACTCGATGCAGGAAGGCTGGTTGAGCTGAATGCGACCGGTTTTCCAATCAATCGGAAATGGTACATCGTCCACCGGGTCGGTAAGCGTCTGTCGCCAACAGCAAAGGAATTTCTCGACTTTGTGCTATCTCATGGTGATCTGGATCAAATCAGTCACGATAATCCAATAAAAGCCTGAAAAATCGTTGATTCGAATCAAATCGTTCATTGCCTATAAGCAATTCTCTCGCTGATAGTTTTAAAGTGTGGACCTGATCATGTGGTATTTTAACGACCGGTCCAATTCAACAATCGAGCGGGGGTTACCATGTTGAAGTCCAAACTTGTCTTGAGTACAGTCGCGGCACTTATCGCCAGCAATCCGGTGTGGGCTACGAACGGATTATTTTCGGAAGGGTTCGGCGCCAATTCGGGCGCAATGGCTGGAGGCGGTGCAGCACTCGGCCTCGATACCATGGTCGCGGCGACCAATCCTGCGGGGTTGGTCAATATCGGTAAACGCAGTGATATCGGTCTTGTTTATTTCTCGCCACGTCGTGAATACACTGTTTCCGGCGCCTTCAGTCCAACATTTCCGCCATTCCCCGGGGATACTGTGGAAAGCGGTTCGGAATCATTTTTTATCCCCAACTTCGGCTGGAATCGACCCATCGATGACCAGTCTGCATTTGCCATTACCGTATATGGTAATGGCGGAATGAATACCGACTACTCCGCATTCGACACCATCTTGCCAACCCCGGCCGGGCCGCGGCCGGTGGGTACATTCGGTGGTGGCGATGCCGGTGTCGATTACAATCAGCTTTTCTTTAACTTGAGTTATGCGCGACGAGTTGCTGAAAGTGTGTCTCTCGGCGTGGGCGGCATCGTTAACTATTCATGGTTTAACATGAAAGGCATTTCCGGATTTGCACCGTTCTCGGTCGATTCTGCCAATCTTTCAAATAATGGGAAAGATGATGACTTTGGCTTAGGCGGAATTGTCTCGGCACAGGCCGATTTGGGCGATCAGTTTTCAGCGTCGTTGTCCTATCAAAGCAAAATCTCAAACACCTTCGACAAGTATGCCGGGTTATTTCCAGGCGGTGGCGAGCTCGATATACCGGCACGCGTCAATCTCGGCTTCGCCTACAAGGCGAAGTCTGGATCGGCAGTGACGTTTGATATCGAGCAGATTTATTATGAAGACGTCGATGCCATCGGCAATTCATCATCCAACCTGTTTGCTTGTGCGGGCGGCGATCCCAGTCAGTGCCTCGGTGGCAGCAACGGTGCCGGATTCGGCTGGAATGACATGACAGTCTACAAGCTCGGATTTCAGTGGAAATCTTCCAATGACATGACCTGGCGATTTGGCGTGAGTCATGGCGATCAACCGATCGATCCGCAGGATGTCACACTTAATATTCTTGCGCCCGGTGTGATCGAAGATCACATCACGGCCGGTTTCAGCCGCGTGCTTGACGGTGGCCGCGAATTCTCCTTGGCGTTGATGTATGCACCCGAGGAGTGCGTGTCCGGTCCATCACAGTTTGTTCCCGGGCAATCAGTGGAAATCTGTATGCATCAGCTTGCTCTCAAGGGGCAATATAGCTGGTAGTATTTTTATCCACATCGCCTTAAGCGTATTCAATAGGCGAGGGTGACTTGGTTAGCGTGGTCAAAATGATCCGTGGCGGCTGTCACTTGTACCTGACATCGTGGAACAACTTGCCCGGGCAATCTCAATGCCCTACATAAGAAAGAAGGTATAAAAATAAAGTTTTGCGCGTCGCGCGCCCAGTTTGTATAAAATGGTTTGTATAAAATGATAGAAATATAAAAATTGGGCTATTCGATATGGATGTGAGAGTCGCCCTCCTGACGGTAATTGGCACACATGTTTGGAAAATCGCAGTCGCTCACCGGATCGCCCAATAACACCATTACCCGCGATGCACGTAACGCGTCGACGACCACAACGAACGATGACACGCAATCAGCACTGTCGCGAGAGGACATCAATCATGATCGCTTGAGGTTCGTCGAAAACCTGGTTCGGATTGCAGTCGACAAGGGCGGATCGGATATTCACCTGCGCGTGGGTTGCGCTCCGGTTATCCGAATCGATGGCGATCTGGTGCCAATCGAATCGTCCAGTACCATTAGTGTTGGCGAGATGGAAGGCATCGTTAGTGTCATGCTGCGCGAAAATGAGCGCAGGATGCTGGATGAAAACCGTCAGATAGACACATCACTGGGTCTGGCATCTATTGGGCGGATTCGTATCAACGTATTCTTCCAGCGTGGCACCATGGCGGTTGCCATTCGCATTATCAAAACCAGTATTCCGACGCCGGAAGAGCTCGGTTTGCCGGAGGTTGTTTATAAGCTCGCCCGATTGCGCAGTGGCCTGGTGTTGTCCACCGGGGCCACCGGTAGCGGCAAATCCACCACCCTTGCTTCACTTCTCAATGAGATAAACAAGCGATATCCGAAGCACATTATTACGATTGAAGACCCGATCGAATTTTTATTTCGGGATGTAAAATCGATCGTCGCGCAGCGTGAAATCGGCATTGATGCAGTCACGTTTTCAGATGCCATGGCGGCAGCCTTGCGGGAAGATCCGGACGTTATCATGTTGTCGGACATGCGTGATTACCAGTCGATGGAATTTGCCATGAACGCCGCCGAGACCGGACATCTTGTGCTCGGTACCCTGCATGCGCCGACCGCGCCCGATGCCATTAATCGAATTGTCGGCTCATTTCCTGCCGAGGCGCAAAACACCATTCGCACCAAGCTGTCGCAAAACCTCAAGGCGGTGCTGGGACAGCGTCTACTGCCCCTTAAGGACAGCAGTGGGCGGGTACTCGCCTCCGAGGTCATGATTGTGACGCCACGAATTCAGGAGCTCATACTTGATCCCGAAAAAGTCGGTGAGATCGCTGATTTGATGAGAAAGAGTAAATCGGTGGACGGTGTGGTGTCATTCGATCACAACATTTTCGAGCTGTATTGTAATCAGCGAATCAGCGAAGAAGTGGCTATACGATATTCCACCAGCCCCAATGACATGGGCCTGAAGGTACGCGGCTTCGCAAACTGACCGGTTGTAATTCGACAAATTGGTTGAATTATCGGACCGCCCCTTACCGGAGAGGGTGGAAAACCTTCGAGATGGTAGGCTTTCAAACACCAGCAGAACGTCATAAACTCATCCTATGCAGCAAATGAAGCGATTGCTCGTCGTTACCGTTTGGTTGTCATTTGCCACGTATCAATAAAATCTACTCATCACCAACCACGATAGAAGGTAAGCGCCACGCCGGTTACTGTGTTCAGCGTTAGAGGTATCTCAAGGTTTTCCCGTTATGGCTGATAGACGATTACAGGTTTTCTCAACGGTTGCGCGATTGCTCAGCTTCACCAAAGCGGCAGAATCTCTCCACATGACGCAGCCGGCGGTCACGTTCCAGATCCGCCAGCTTGAGGATTATTTTAATACCCGGTTGTTCGATCGCACCCACAATCGTATCAGCCTGACCCATGCCGGTGAGCTGGTTAAGACCTACGCCGAACAAATCATATCGCTGTACAGCGAAATGGATAACGAGGTGCGCAAACTGACCGGTGACGTACTTGGGCCACTGGTTCTCGGTGCCAGCACAACCATCGGCGATTACATGGTGCCGGCATTGCTTGGTCAGTACCAGGTAAAATTTCCCGAAGTCTCGGTGCGCCTTAACATCGCCAACACCCTTGGCATTATCCACATGGTGGAAAATAACGAGATTGATATCGGTATCGTCGAGGGGCCGGTCAGTAATCGTAATCTGGTAACCCGGGTGTGCTGGAATGACGAACTGGTGGCCGTCGCGGCGCCCGATCATCCATTGGCCGTAAATGATGTGGTCGATATTACCGAGATTTTCAAACATCCGTTTATCTCACGGGAAGAAGGCTCCGGTACTCGCGAGGTGATCGAGGATTACATGGCAGAGCACCATGTTGATCCCGGCGATGTGCATTCGGTTATGGAGTTCGGCGGGCCGGAATCCATCAAAAGCGCGGTGTCCGTAGGTCTTGGAGTGTCCATTTTGTCCGTCGCCACGCTGGAGAAGGAACTGGCGCTCGGCACATTAAAGGCCATGAGCCTGTCGACACCCTTGATGCGGCCATTCACCATTGTTTATCAGCGGCAGAAATTTCGGCTGCGGGCAATGGAAGAATTCCTCGAATTCATTGAGGCGCATTGCGAGCAGAAAAAAGCCAGGGCCAAATAGTGGGCGACCACCGTGAGCAGCTATTACTGGCTCGGTTCAACGCGCTGCCCGACGCGGACAAGGACACCCTGCTCGATTTCCTGGCATTCCTCTACGATCGATCGGGCGGTGATAAATATCCGGCTGCGATAGTCCAACCGCTTGACATCGAACGGCCGGAATCCGAGACCGTGGTTGCAGCGATGCGTCGTTTGACAAAGACGTACTCGATGCTGGATATCGATACGTTATTCAAGCAGGCCGGCGTGTTGATGTCAGAGCACCTGATTGGCCAACGGCCGGCGGTGCAGGTCATCGATGATCTGGAGACCCTGTTTCGGCAACGCTACCAGGAAATGGCGGGTAGCGCTGACGATTCAATTCAATGACATGCCTTGCTAGCGGCCGAATATCTCCCCGCCCGTTTTCCACAATGAACATCGTCCGATGTTGCCCGATTGCGAAATCCGGACGAACGTGGAAGAATATCACGACAAATTTACAGTTTCTTTTCAATATCATGCAACGCTTCACCGTATCCACAAAGCTGGACTCTGAAGGGTATCGCGCGAATGTCGCGATCGTGATCTGCAATGATTTGGGAAAAGTGCTCTGGGCGCGACGTACGCGACGCGACGGCTGGCAGTTTCCCCAGGGCGGTGTGGAGCGCGACGAGACAGTCGAAGACGCTGCTTTTCGGGAGTTATATGAAGAGGTCGGGCTTTCCCGCGAGCATGTTCGGCTGGTTGGTCGGACTCAATCCTGGCTCAAGTACGACGTTCCACGATTTCATCTTGCACCTCGACGCAATGCCTTTCGTGGTCAGAAACAGCTATGGTTTCTATTCGAGCTGGTGGGCGAAGATTCAGATGTTCGGTTGGACTGCGTTTCACGTCCCGAATTCGATCGCTGGCGCTGGGTAGACTACTGGGACCCGGTTGACCGGATTGTCGAGTTCAAGCGCAATGTCTACCAGCGCGCACTGGAAGAGCTTGCACCGCTGATGTCGCAGTTCACCGGAGTGACGCGATAGTCTTTTAGTCTTGTTTCGGATTGTCTTCGCGGGCGAAGACAATCATCTGGTAAACCGTTCCTGATTTATACACGATACCCAGGCCACGAGTGGTATAGCGCTGCTGATTATCGACGATCTCGTCAGGCTGGCCGTAAATCAGATGCACCTGATATTCCGGCATACCGTAAGCAACACCTTCCGGTGTTGAAAATCCGTTACGACCCTGTACGCCGATTTCCTCAACCGTTTTGTCGCCGGTAACCTGTATATAGGTATCGGTATCCGACTTGTAAACCAGCGTTGTGCGACGTTTAATAATACCGCTGCGATCATGACGATACGGCTCACCCCATAATTGTGGCACGCTGGCGATGGGCGCGCCGATTCGAACCTTGTCGAGGCCGACCCCGGGAACGATATTGACCACCCGGTCGAGGTAACGCAAAACGGCCTCGCGGGTACTGGTATTTGTTGTCTCGGCGGTGAGTCCCGGTTCACTGATGGTGATGGCCAGCAGCATGATCGCGACTGCAGCAGGTAAGCGACGACTCACCGGGCGCATCCGTTTTAGTATCTGATTCAGCCATGATCGACGGGTAAGCCGAAGCCATGGCATGGTGATGATTTGAAATCTTCGGCGTTGCATTTCAGGGCAACGTAAACACGTTATGAAATGCCTTGATGCGGTCGGCGAGTGCGGTGGTGGAGCGCTGATAACGAATCGGTATCGAATGAACTTCGCCACCGTATTCGCGTACTACGTCAGCACCGACGATCAGATCCACCGACCAGTCGCCACCCTTGACCAGGTGGTCCGGTCGCAATGCACGAATCAGCTCGATGGGTGTTTCATCATCAAAACCGATCACCGCTCCGACCGATTCGAGACTCGCGACCACCAGCATGCGGTCTTGCTGATTATTGTAGGGCCGGTCGTCGCCCTTGCCGAGATTGCGGATGGACCGATCGCTGTTAACACCGACGATCAGCGTCTTGCCGAAACTGGCCGCCTGCGCGAGATAATCGACATGCCCAAGATGCAGCAGGTCGAAACAACCGTTGGTGAAGACGACGGGTCGTTCAAGTTCGGCAATGTGCGATTCGAAAGCCGAGAGATTCTCGTAAGTTTTTAATTCATATCGCAGCATCGCAATCCTCCCATGCGGGAACACCCCGGTAACTCGCTGTTGTTATGGCGACTGCACTCATCTGCGCTGAGTATGACTATATATACTCGAATACCTTGACTATACGCGTCACGCCACGCAGTCGCCTGGTTGCTTCAACCGCCGCATCGGCCTCTTCGCGGGTGACCACACCCATCATATAGACGGTGCCACGTTCGGTCACCACCTTCACACGATCTGCGCTGACCCCCGAGTTGACGGCCAGTACGCTTTTTACCTTGGTGGTAATCCATGAGTCACTCACATGACTGGACACGCTGGTTTTGGGTGCGACATTCAGTTGATTTATAACCTGACGAGCTTCGGAGTAACCCCTTGCAATAGCAACCGCGCGGCGCCCCTGTTGATGATCCGGTACTTCACCGGTGAGCAGAACTATGCCGTTCATGGAAGTGACGCTAAGATGTGCATCATCACTGATCTGGCTGTCCTGTTTTAAGGAACTGCGAATTTTCATCTCAACCGAATTATCGTCTACGTAGGTACCAAGAGTGCGTCGATCCCGGGCAATATCAACACTAACAACAGCCACCGCTCCAACCGCTGCAACCGCGCAGCCACCGAGGTAGGCGGCCAGCATCACGCAGATCAGCAAGCCGGTAAAGGGATGTTTTTCACAAACCGTATTGTGTCTCGACATGAGTGTTCCTCCTGATCTGTTCAGTCGTTAACGGCGTGTTTGAGAAAATGACTTTCGATTATGGCGCACAGGCAATGGATAATGACCGCATGCGCTTCCTGAATATGTGCTGTCACATCGTTGGCTACGCACAGTAACATGTCATGGTCGCCACGAAGTCTGGCGCAGACACCGCCATCGCGACCGCTGAGAAGTATTGTTGTTACACCGGCATCACCGGCGGCCTGCATGGCCTTCAAAATATTTCGTGAGTTGCCCGATGTAGTGATGGCCAGCAGGATATCTCCGCGTCGACCGAATGCCGTGACCTGTTTAGAGAACACATCGTCATAGTGATAATCGTTGGCGATGGCGGTCAATGTGGCGACATCGGCATTCAACGCAATTGCTGCAAGCGGTATGCGATCGTCACGATAGCGATTGACCAGCTCGGCAGTGAAATGCAGGGCATCACTGGCTGAACCGCCATTGCCGCAGGCGAGGATCCGGCCGCCTTCCTCAAGGCAACGAATCATCTGCCCGGCGGCTTTAAGAATATCCTCGTCGAGATCGTTGACCGCAGCGATGATGACATCAGTAGATCGTTGTGCATGGGCGCGAATTGCGTCGACCGTTTTCATTATTTGTGGGGCTCGCTGGATAAATACAGATTGTCGGGTGATCGGGTCATGTGCAGATATCGGCGTGGTGTTTCGATTTAGTAGAACGCATCGGCAATCCACTCCGTACGCGATGCTGTTCGATCACCGGTTACAGTGACCACATCGAAACGGCAGGACTCAGAGAAACTCTTTCCCTTGCTGGCAAGATAATACTCGGCGGTCTTGCGAATTCGCTCTCGCTTACTGGCGTTAATGGTTTCGGCCGGATGTCCGAAGGCGGTGCTGCGGCGCAAGCGAACTTCAACGAATACCAACGTATCTTTTTCGCGCATGATCAGGTCTATTTCACCATAGCGACTGGAATAATTTTTTTCCACCAGCTTCATGCCGTGTTTTTTTAAATGCATGCCCGCCTGGCGTTCGGCCCAGGCGCCATCAATGAGATGTCGGGATGACACAATCTTCAGTCCGCCAAGCCCGCACCGAAACCGTTATCACGCCGCAGTGGTTGCGGTTCGCCTTTGCGAAATTCAGCCCATGCAAGTTGCCGTGCGACGCTACCATTAGCGTTCAGGCTTAACAATCCGGTTACACCGCTATATTTGAGTAGTGGATTCGTTTTCATTGCCTCCAGCCGGAATAGTAACTGGTAAGTGTCGATGCCCAGCGCAAACAGCCGGTCAAGCGGCTGATTGGCATAACGGCTGGCTTGCGGGAACTGTTCGTGGATGGCTCGGCTGATGCCGGAGTCGAGTAACAACCAGGGCATGTCGGCAAATATCACCCCTTCAAGGTCAAGATCTTTCACCTGCTCATCGCGACCACTATACACTTGCGAGATGGCGTAAACCGGCAGGTTCTGACCCTTGTAGAAATTGATCTGCGGTTTCAGCAATCGGCCCTGATCCGAGCGGGCAATCATGAACACGAAATCGATATCTTCACGTCGTTTCGGAACGAACTCGAGTTCTTTTCCGGTGATGCGTTTAAGTTGCCGATGCCGTGTTTCGCTCTCATCGAGATTAAGCAGCAACTTGATGGTCTGTGAATGATCCGGGGCATTGAGCTGATATGCACGGGACTCGGTCAGCGTGCCGCCGAGATTACGCCACTCGTCCATAAATGCATCCAACTGGCGAATGCCCCAGTCGGCTTCCGGATACAAGGCAGCCGCCACGCGGTAGCCTTCGCGTGCCGCATGACGCGCTAACTGACGGGCTTCGTCTTCCGGCGACAGTCCGAATTCAAACGTGTTGGCTCTGCCCGCAAAAGCGCCTTCGGTATTACCGAGAAGGAGGGTCGGGACCGTGAGTTCGGTGGTTGCCACCAATGAATCCACGGCAACTTTTCCAAGCGGTCCGAGTACCAGTTGAGCACCGTCGCGAACGGCCGCTTGATAGTAAAAACCGATCAACTCCGGATTCTCGCCGGTGTCGTATAGCATGATCTCAGGCTTGTTCGGATTGTTGTCGGCTTCATACATCATGGTGAGGCCGTCGTAGACTGCCTGGGCGGCGGCGCCGAATCCCGATGTCAGGGGGAGTAGCAGGGCGACCTTGCGATATTCCGTAACTGACGAACCGAGATTGTAAAGAAGGCGTGGTATCAGCACCCGTGATGCCGGGTGTGACGGATGCTGTTGCTGCCAGGCAGTAAGCGCCTGACGCGACGCATGGACATTCCAGCCGAGTCGGCTGCTGACGATGGCCAGATCTGCCCACTGAGTCAGAGTCGGGTTGGTTCGGTCGGTGGTCAGTGCATTGAGTTCGGTGGGCTCTACCTGTGCGAGAACCTGCCAGATGGTATCCTGATTCCGTGCAATCGCATCCGTATCGGGCAGCAATGGTTCACGAGCAATGAGCAGGACGAGTGCGGGTCGGTATTGACCGCTGGCCGAGAAAGCACGCGCCCTGAGTAACATGATCTGTTCGGCGTCTTCGGCAACCAGTCCCTGCACAGCCGCCAGGGGTTTGAGTATTGCTTCTACTTCGGTGTATTGCTGTTCCAGGAAGTGACTGCGAGCTAAAAGGAGTTGGCGGCGAATGAACAGCCGGCCCTGCAGCGGCTGGTTGTCGAGTTGATCAAGTACGGTTCTGGCTGTCGATGACTGGCCAAGGTCGAGAAATCCCTCAACGGCATCGAGCAAGTAGCCGGTTTTTTCATCGCCGACCGAATCCCGTGCGAGAGCGATGTATTCCCAGGGAGATGTCGCAACGGCCGAAGACTCAAGGGGTGTAGTGGTTGCACCGGTCGTTATCTCCGGTAATACGGTAATCTCCGGGCGGGTGGTTCCCGGTGCTCTGGAAGGGGGTGTGAACGAACACGCGCCAAGTGCGAACATGGCGGTTATCAACACGGTGCGAATGACCGTCAAGCTGGGTTTTAAAGCGGATTGCATGGCGCGGAGTATACCTGATCGGTTGTTTTTAACGTGGTTCGACTTGGTCAGCGATGCCGATATGTCGAGGTGATTTGTTACCAATTACATACACCATGATCTGCATGCCGTGTGGATCGTTCGTTGTCTTGCTGTGGATGTTGAGCGGTATTACCGGGACGCTTAATCGGGCGAATCGATCATTGCCTGTGGAGATTTTCCAATCAGCATAATCAATTCAGCATAATCTAATGACCGGTTAACGTGAACAAAGTCATAGGCTGTTTAAAGAGTACTGAAAATATGTCCAGGATCAAAGCGCCAGCCGGCACACTGTACGTGGTGGCGACACCAATCGGTAACTTCGACGATATCGGCAAGCGTGCCATTGAGACATTACGATCAGTCGATTTGATTGCCGCCGAGGACACCCGTCATACCGGTTTGTTGCTCAAGCACCTTGCCATCCCCACTTCGATGGTATCCCTGCATGAACATAATGAAGATCGAAAAACCCAGCTACTTATCGATCGAATCGAGGCAGGAGATTCGGTGGCGCTGGTATCAGATGCCGGCACCCCGCTGATCAGCGATCCGGGTTACCGGCTGGTGAAGGCGGCGCATGGTGCGGGTCTTCGAGTATCACCGTTACCCGGACCGTGCGCACTGATCGCCGGCTTGAGTGTGGCGGGGGTTGCGACCGACCGTTTTACATTTGAAGGATTCCTGCCATCTGCCGGTAGCGCTCGACGGCGGACCCTGAGATCCCTTGTGGAGGAGCGGCGCACGATGGTTTTCTACGAGTCGCCGCGGCGCGTGCTGAATTCTCTCGCAGATATGGCGGAGATCTTTGGTGACAATCGCCCGACGGCGATATGCCGGGAGATTACAAAGCACTACGAGACTATCCGCAGCGCCACCCTGGCAACGCTGCTTGAAGAGCATGGTAAAGCGGATCAAATGGCGCGTGGCGAATATGTTTTGGTTGTCGGCGGCAACACGCTGCCGATGGATGAGACGTGTCGCACGGAGTGGGTCGAGGCAGTATGCGAGTTACGCTCGGTGATGCCCTTGAAACGGGCCGCACGGATCATTTCAGGTGTTACTGGCGTTAGCAGCCAACTGCTTTATCGGCTGGCCGAGGAGACTGGATCAGAATAGATCCTGAACATTTTTCTGGTTACCGCCGTTGCCATCACGCACCAGGTTCGACTGATTCGGATCGAGCTGTGGTTCGGTACCCATAATGAAATATTCTGTCATGGCATTTGCCGATCCAGGCGGCACCGCCTCGCCAGTTTCGCGGCTGACCAGTGTACTCACCACGTTTTCCGGAGCCTCGAGCGGTTTCTCGGGTATGCCGTCGAGTGCGACCCGCATGTAATCGATCCAGATCGGTAACGCAGCCCTGGCGCCGGATTCACTCTTTCCCAGTGTGGTCGGTTGATCGTTGCCTACCCATACGGTAGCGGTGACCTGATCGTTAAACCCCGAGAACCAGGCGTCGCGGAAATCGTTTGTGGTCCCGGTTTTGCCAGCCAGGTCGTTGCGACCGAGTTCCATGGCTTTTTTACCGGTTCCGACGCGGATTACGTCGCGCATCATGCTGGTCATGAGAAAGGTGTTTTCGGGCGACAGCACCTGGCGCGCATAACGTGGATCAGGTCGGTCGGGATTGGTGGCTTGCTCGAGCTCGGACAGTTCGCATTCTTCGCAGATTTTTACCCGGTTGGAGTATTCGACAATCTCACCATTTTGATCCTCCACCCGGGAGATGTAGTACGGCTCCACCCGATAGCCGCCATTAGCGAACACAGCGTAGGCACTGGCTATCTCCAATGGTGTCAGGGTCGCGGTACCAAGTGCCAGCGACAGGCCCTTGGGTAGTTGGTCACGATCGAAGCCGAAGGTCTGCAGGTGATCGAGAACCACTTGTAAGCCCATGGCGCGCAACAGGCGTACCGATACCAGGTTCATGGATTGGGTCAGCGCTTCGCGAATACGGGTCGGACCGTAAAATTTTCCGCTGTAATTTTCCGGTCGCCAGGTGCCTTCCACCGGGTCATCAATAACAATGGGTGCGCCACTGACCAGAGTCGATGCGGTGAAGCCGTTTTCAAGCGCCGCAGAATAGATGAACGGCTTGAGATTGGAGCCCGGCTGCCGACGCGCCTGGGTAGCGCGATTGAATTTGCCGAGGTAATAATCGAAACCACCTACCAGTGCCAGGATCGCACCGTCCCTGGGATCAAGCGATACCATGGCGCCCGAGACTTCCGGAATCTGCGCGAGCCACCAGTTGGAATCGTCGCGCGGGGTTACGTGAACCACGTCGCCGACCTTGAGCAATGTGGACGGGTCATCGGTGGCCCAGGACCAACCCTCGCTATCGATGGTGATTTCACCAAGATCTGGCGCATAAGCCTTGATAACATCCTTATCGGCAGCAATAACCATTGCCGGCTGCAATGATCCACTCGATACGAAATTACGCAAGATGCCGTTTAGTGCATCATTGTCTTCAATTGCATCGGGTTCGATATGCGTCAGCACACCGCGAAAACCATGACGGCGATCATAAGCCAGTAATCCCGACCGCAATGCCTCGTTGGCCGCAACCTGGTTCTTGCCCTTTATCGTCGTATATATCTGAAAGCCGGATTCGTAGGCACGGTCGCCATACTTCTCGTAGATATAATCTCGAGCCATCTCGGCGACGTAGGGTGCATCGATATCCACCAGGGAAGCATGGCGTGCGGCGGTAAGTGGTGCCGCGGTCGCCAGTTCAAATGTGGGGAGGTCGATATTATCAAGCTCGTGCATTCGTCGAAGGACGTAATTACGTCGGTCCAGTGCGCTTTTTGGATTCGACAGCGGGTTGCTACGCGACGGTGCCTTAGGCAGGCCGGCCAGCATGGCAATCTCGGCGACGCTCAACTCGTTTAACGGTTTGTCGTAATAAAATTGTGCAGCGGCCTGAAAACCATATGAACGGTGTCCGAGAAATATCTTGTTGATATACAGTTCAAGAATTTCGTTCTTCTCAAGTTCCTGCTCGAGACGAAACGACAGCAGAATTTCCTTGATTTTGCGGGTGTAGGTTTTTTCTCGTGACAGGAAGTAGTTGCGCGCCACCTGCATGGTGATGGTGCTGGCGCCCTGACCATGGCCACCGCTGCGAAGATTGGCGAAGAAGGCGCGTGCGATTCCCTTGAAGTCGACGCCGGGATGATCATAGAAGTTGTTGTCCTCAGCGGCCAGGATGGCCTCGATCATCAACGGCGGAACGTCTTCAATGTGCGTTGGGCTGCGCCGGTAGTCGCCGTATTCACCAATCAACTGACCATCGATGGTGAATACGCGCAACGGCACCTTCAATTCGATATCGCGAATAGACTCCACCGACGGCACGCTCGGCATGAGTTTGTACAGGAACACGCCGCCGGCAACGGCCATGGTCAGGCCGAGGGCAACAGCAGCGAGCATGAGGCGTTTGATCCACGTCCATGCGGTGGACGGTTTGGATCGATTCATTCCGTACATTTAAAATATTTTGTCAGGTCGCGGGGCGAGTGTTTCCGGTATAACAGGCCGGCGGATTCAGACAGAACAGTCGTTAAGGCCGACGTGCGGCGCATACTGCCCTGACTTACGAGGAAAATTTTCGTTATCATACCAGATGGGTTGCGCGTCGCGATAAAATTGCATGGCGTATGGTTCATGGAATACACAGGATAGATTTGCACGATCGGTGCGTGTTGTCAGGTCGGTGGAAAACTTCATGTCTGGATGCATTGCTACGCGCTCAATGGTTCGTGGAAAGGATCGTGGTGTCCCCACCATGGCGTTCGAAGATATAGGGAAGATATAGGGATGAGTACAATGCACATGCATCATACCGCGGGAAAATCATTCATGATCTCTGGTGTTATGGGGTTTTGTCGAGTATATTCTTGAAAAAATCCACCCAAATATATAATAAGTAAGCATTAAGTGTTTAAAAGCAAACGCCCGCCTGCCATTGGAGTGGACATTGGATCCGCCGCCATAAAAGTCATGGAGATGACTGAGCAACGCGGCCGCTATCGGGTCGAGCGCTTCGCTGTGGAGCCATTACCGCGAAACATCGTGGTAGAGAATTCGATTACCGATATTGACCGTGTTGGTAAGGCAATCCGGGCGGCGGTAAAGAAATCGGGCAGCCGTCGTAATCATGCCATTGCAACAGTCGCCGCAGCCCAGGCAATCACCAAAGTCATTAATGTTCCGGGCGGACTTAATGCCGGCGACCTCGATCAACAGATTGAACTGGAGGCTGAACACTACATTCCGTATGCGATCAGTGAAGTCAATCTCGATTACCAGTTGTTGCAACCAATGGTCGAGAATCCCACCAACGACGAGGTTTTGCTTGCCGCCTGCCGCAAGGAGATTGTAGACGAACGCGTCGATGCACTTGAAGCCGCGGGCCTCAAGGCGCAGGTGATCGATATCGCCTCCCTTGCAAGTCAGCGCGCGTTTCAGCTTATTGCTCCAAGCCTGCCGGACGGCGGCGCCCAGAAAGTCGTTGCGGTAGTTGATTACGGCACCACTACCAGCCATTTATATGTTTTGCATCGCGGTCGCCTGGTATATCACCGCGACTATCCCTTTGGTGGCAAGACATTGACCGAAAGTATTCAACGCCGGTTCGGTATCTCTCATACCGAGGCTGAAAACAAGAAACGAAATGGCGATCTGCCGGAGAACTATCGTACCGACATACTTGAACCGTTCATCGACTCGATGGCAATCGAGGCAAATCGCGCCATCCAGCTATTTGTCTCGTCATCACAATTTTCCAAGGTCGATTATGTTTTCGTCAGCGGCGGTAGTGCGTCGCTGCCCAAGGTAGCCGAGCGGGTTGCCGAGAAAACCTCGATCTCGACTCGTCTCGCCTATCCGTTTGCGCATACCAAGTTGTCCTCTTCCGTATCGAGGGACAGGCTCAATCGCTATGCGCCGGTGTTGTTAACCGCCTGTGGGTTGGCAATGCAGGGAGCTCACCGATGAGCCAGACCGGCATCAATCTCCTGCCCTGGCGCGATCGTGCCAGGGCGCAACGTTCACGCCGGTTGGTTGCCGGTACCGTAATGCTTTGGGCGCTGGCCGCCCTGCTGGTACTCGGCGCTTACCAATATATGGAGCAACGCAAGAATCAGCAAAATGCCCGTAATGGGTTTTTGCGATCTGAAATAGCTGCACTGGAGGACGAGATCAAAGAGATCGAAAGTCTCAGGAATCGCCGTGACCAGCTGATTGCACGCATGGATGTCATTCAGGGGTTGCAGCAAAATCGAACTGAACTGGTGCGGATATTCGACGATCTGGTGCGCCTGTTGCCTGAAGGCGTGTTCCTGACACGGCTCGAAAAGCGTGATGCGGCGATGGTGATCGAAGGTCGTGCCCAGTCTAATGCGCGGGTGTCTGCCCTGATGCGTAACCTCGAGGAATCACCCTGGTTTCATGATCCAATACTTGATGTTATCAACATCATAGAGGATGACAGCGGGCGGGTCAGCGCTTTTACACTGCGGATTTCAAACGTAGGCCGTGCACCGCCCAAAACATCACAGGCGCAGGGGTAGGGTTATGGCGATTGACCTCAGTGAACTGCGCGACATCGACATTGCCGACATTGGCAGCTGGCCGCAGTGGTTAAAAACAATTGCCGTGTTTGCCGTATTCTGCGGGATCGTATATGCCGGATATCATTTTATCGTTCGCGAACAAGTGGAGGACCTGACACGCCTTGAGACGGAAGAGAAAAACCTGCGCAATGTATTTTTAGACCGGAAGGCAAAGGCCATTAATCTGCCGGTCTACCGTGAACAAATGGTTGAGATGGAAGAAATGTTCGGCATTATGGTTGATCAGCTTCCTGACGAAACCGAGGTGCCGCAGCTTCTTGACGATATTACTCAGGCAGGACTTGCTCGTGGCCTCGAACTGTCACGATTCAAACCGCTGCGCGAACAGCTCGGAGATTTTTATTCAACATTGCCGTTCGATCTGCAAGTGGGTGGTAGTTATCATCAGTTCGGGCAATTTATCAGTGATCTTGCAGGCCTGCCAAGAATAGTGACCATGGGTAATATCACCATGGTCGGTTCACCCGACGGAACCCTTAAGGTTAACGCAGTAGTCAAGACGTATCGCTATCTGGACGATGACGAGGCCGGTGCTGCTGGCGACGATGCGCCAGTGCGTACGGTGAGGTAATGCCGGTGACTCATATGCAATCGTCCCTGATTCGATATCGTACCGTCATGGCTCTGCTGGCGCTGGTATGGCTTGCTGCCTGTACGCCACGTCCGGAACTCGACGACCTTCGCGCCTTTACTCGCGACGCATTCAAGGACAAACCACCGGAAGTTGAAGATATTCCCCGACTGGAGCCGTATGAGCCCTACATTTATACGGGTGAAGCGTTGGTGGATCCATTCCTGTCATTGAATCTGCGCGGTAATCAGGCGACCACCGCGAGTAATGATAGCGGCAATGTATACGAACCCGAGCGGCGTCGCGAACCGCTCGAACAGTTTCCACTTGACGCGTTGTCCATGTATGGCACCCTATCGCAAGACGGCACCATCTGGGCATTGATCGGTACGCCTGACGGCGGTACCCACCGCGTGACCCTTGGCAACCACGCCGGGCAGCAAAATGGTAAGATAATTGAAATCACCGAGCAGGAAGTCGTATTGCGCGAAGTGGTAAAGGGTCCAACGGGCCAATGGGAAGAACGAAGAGCCACGCTCACCTTGGTACAGTAAATGGTCTTGTCAAAAATTCTTCACTTCACGGTCAATGCGATTGATTCGGGACACAACGTCTGCGGTAAGGGACGAACCAGGCGGTCATGGTTGTCATTGTTGTTGATCATTGCGTTGTCGACGGTTGCGTTCGGTAGTCATGCCCAGGAGCTTTCAGACCTGCGTTGGCTTGATACGAAGTCCGCTATATTTGAAATCCATACTTCTGCCGAGGCGCCCTACACTACCGAGGTTCTTGACAACGGCTACCGGCTGCGACTGTCTTTCCCTGGCGCAAAGTTGAATCGTAACATTCGTGATATCAGCGAAGCCGGTATTGTGCGCGGTGTTTTCCCCTATGAAACCGATTCCCCGAATCGGGCGAATTTCGACATATTATTAACAAGTACAGGGCATCTTGATATTCAACGGATTGCTGACGGTTACCGGGTGAGTATTGTCGAAGGTGTAGCCGATCTGGCACAGACCGCCGCCGCCAAAGCGGCAGAGCAAAGTGCGGCGGTGAGTACCAGTGCCGATCCTGGACCGTATGCCGGTCTGACGGAACTTGAGCGTCAAGTACTGGAAGAAATTCAATCAACCACCAGCGAAGTCGCAGCGGCATCAGCAGTAGCCACCGCAAGTTCGTCCGCAGACTCTGATACTACCGAGGCGGTGAGTCAGGCGGCTCAGTCGGCAACCACCAGCAATGCCAGTACCAATAGTAGTGATCGGGCGCGGGTCGTGTTGCCAGCAGCAGGTACTGCAAAAGCTTCACAAACGGCTGCGAATACATCTTCGACCCCAGCACCGACTACAGTATCGACTACAGCGGCCAGTGTTGATGTTGCGACAGATGCCGATACCGTAGTTGTATCCACCGCAAAGGACAGTGCGGCTGATGTCATGCCACCGCCATTGGTTAACAACAATGCGGCCAGTGGCAATGTTGATGTAGTCAATATGGACGATGTCGTGAGCGAGGAAGTGGAACTTGCAGTTAGTCAAAGCAATGAGGTTGCCTACAGTAACGCACAGACCAACAGCGCACAGATCAATGAACCAACCGGCCAATCAGGCTCGTCGAATTCCGCACCGGTGGTTACCGTTTCAGCCGCAGCCGAGCAGACTTCCATGCCATCTGAAACGACTGACATGCCGGCAGAGCAGACTTCCATGCCTGCGGAGGCAACCAATCCGCAAATGACTGTCAGCACTGCTGGCAGTCTGCAGGACATCACCTATTCCCAGCTTCCCGGTGGCCGACTGCAGGTCAATTTTAATGTCAGCAACATGGCAGAAGAACCGGGGATATTCCGCACAAATCAACCGCCACGAATCGTGCTGGATTTCTTTGCCACAGACACGGATTTGGCCGACTCAATGCAGCGAGTTGATTTTGGTGCGCTGGAAAGCATAGTCACTGCAGAGAGCGATGATCGTACTCGGGTCATCCTCAACCTCGTGGCACCGGTGGATTTTGAGAAGCGTGTTGACGGTAACGGTCTGGTGCTGGTGATGGAATCGCCCACGAGTGTTCAGGTGAGTAGCGCGGTACGCAATCGCGATGACCGGCCAATGTTCGAAAAACCCAGCGACGAGCTTGAATTCGCCGTTTCCGATGTCGATTTTCGGCGCACGCCGGAAGGCGGCGGCAAGATTACTGTCATGTTGACAAGTCCTGAGATCGGTGTCGATGTGCGTGATGAAGCGGGCGAGATACTTATCGATTTTCCAGGCGCCAGCCTGCCCCCAGAGCTCGAAAAGCGCCTTGACGTGACCGACTTCGCAACACCAGTGCAAACGGTCGATACCTTTTTCACCGGCGCCGGTGCACGCATGATCATCAGTCCGGTGGGCGAGTATTCCTATTCGTCGTACCAGGTGGGTGAGACGCTTACGGTGCAGATTAATCCGATACTCGAAAGCGATCAGGAACGTGAACCGGATGAATTCGGCTATGTGGGTGAGCGTCTGTCGTTTAACTTCCAGCGCATCTCGGTACGGGCCGCACTACAGGTCATTGCCGACTTTACCGGGCTTAACTTCGTTACCAGCGATAGCGTCAGCGGCGATCTGAGCTTGCGACTTCAGGACGTACCCTGGGATCAGGCGCTCGATACGATTCTCCAGGTCAAGGGTCTGGCCAAGCGACAGAAAGGTAATGTCATCTGGGTTGCTCCGGCGGAGGAAATCGCATCCAAGGAACGGCAAGCCCTGGAAGCTCAAAACCAGGTATCGGAACTTGAGCCGCTTGTCTCCGAGCTGATTCAGATAAATTACGCTCGCGCAGAAGATATTTCAGCCATTCTTAAATCCATAAGGGCCATAGACACCGGCTTTGAAACATCATTGTTCGGTAGCGTCAACATCTCCGAGGTACAAACCGAAAGCAACACGCTTTTATCTTCCCGCGGTAATGTGACGGTCGATCCTCGAACCAATACCCTGCTGGTGCAGGATACCCGGTCGAAAATACGCGAAGTGCGCAAGTTGATCGCACAGCTTGATCGACCGGTTCGTCAGGTTCTCATTGAAACCCGGATTGTTGAAGCCAACGATGACTTCTCACGGAACATCGGCGCCCGACTCGGTTTTACCCGTGTTACTGAAAATGCTGGTTTTCCAGGGTTTAATGACTCCAACATCGGTACGGTCATTGGGTCGTCGTCCATCGAGACCAATGACATTGTACGTAATGACGGTATCGGCGACCGCGATGGTGTCAGCGTATCGTTGCCTTCCGATGGCATCGGTGGACAGGATGCCGCGTCTTATGCATTTACCATCGCCAAGGCTGGCGCCGGTTTTGCGCATCTGATCGATCTCGAGATTTCTGCGCTAGAAGCAGAAGGAACCGGTAAGGTCATCGCCAATCCACGGTTGTTGACCACCGACCAGAACGAGGCGCATATCGAACAAGGGCAGGAGCGGGTGTTTACCACCAGCGTTCTTGGCGAGGGCAGCGTGGTCACCAAAAAGGCTGTGCTCGGGCTTACCGTGACGCCGCAGATAACACCCGACGATCGCTTGGTGCTGGATGTGTTTGTCACCAAGGATTCCTTTGTTGCAGCGAACGATTCGACGATAAATACCAAGCAGGTGCGTACCAAGGTACTGTTGGATAACGGCGAGACCGTGGTGATTGGCGGAATATACGAGCAGGCGCAGTCAGAAAGCACCAGCAAAGTACCGCTGCTTGGTGACATACCACTCCTTGGCGCACTTTTCCGCAAGAAGAACAAGTTCGATAATCGTACCGAGCTGCTAATTTTTCTGACACCGCGCATTCTCGATCCGGCGTTAACAGTCAACTGATCAAGAAGCCTTAATCAGTCGCTCTGGCATCCGGCTCAATATCCGGGTTTTGCGGACTTTCCTGTTCAAAACTCGAATAAAGACAGTCTGATTGTCCGCTCGGTAAGTAGTACGGTTGTTGGTTGGTTTATACAGCGATCTCCGAAATCGTCAGTGTCTTATCGGTAGCCCGCTGCTTACACCTTTTGAAGCACACATTTAACCTGGATTTTCGCCTGGCTGTCATACAGATCCCGTTTATCGTTATCATGACACCTCGCTAATTCAGATCAATCCAAAAGCCAGTCCGTGTCTGATTCAATCATAAAGTCCAATTCTGAGAATAATGCCACAGGCAGCGATACAGAATCGTCACGACATGAAACGTCGGACCGTAAGCCGAACGCCGACCAAACGATGGCCGATGACCATGCGGGAAAGCGCGTGGATGGCGAACAATGTGTTGAAACAGACACGTCGAACGATGGCAATATAGTCCTGGTCGGGCCAATGGGTGTCGGTAAAACCACGGTCGGCAAAATGCTGGCCAAGCTGTTGTCAAAACAATTCATTGATTGTGATCTTGAACTGGAGCGGCGTACCGGCGTCAGCGTCACCACAATTTTCGAGATAGAAGGCGAAGATGGTTTCAGGCGCCGCGAAAGTGCTCTGCTGGCCGAAGTTGCGGCACGGACAAATCATGTCATAGCCACCGGCGGCGGGGTGGTCATGCGTGAAGAAAACCACGAGATTCTGCGTCGCGCGGGTCGGGTAATCTATCTGACTGCGCCGGTCAGGAAGCTGTTGCGACGCACCCGCAATAATCGTAATCGCCCCCTGTTAAACACAGCCGACCCCAAAGCCACACTGGAGGAATTGATGCAAATTCGTGACCCGCTCTACCGGCAGGTCGCGGAGCTGGTACTTAAGGTCGACGATCGTTCGCCAGACATCCTGGCGCATCGTATCGTCAAGGAAATGCAACAACCCGGAAGGCAGGAAACGTGAGAACACTCAGCGTTGATCTGGGTACGCGCAGTTACCCGATACATATTGGTCCAGGTCTTCGTAACCGCAGAGATTTGATGGCACCGCACATTGACGGTCGCCAGGTCATGATCGTTACCAACCAAACGATCGCACCACTGTACCTCAGAGATCTTGTCGCCACGCTCGATGGCTTTGAGGTGAGTACCAGCGTGATTGCAGATGGCGAGACTTACAAGAACCTCACGACTATGGAGACCCTCATTGAGAATCTTTTACGGGTGCCGTGTGATCGCAAAGTCACGCTCGTTGCGCTCGGCGGCGGGGTGATTGGAGATATCACCGGATTCGTCGCCGGATGTTATCAACGCGGTGTCCCGTTTATTCAGATCCCAACTACCTTGTTGGCCCAGGTGGATTCGTCGGTAGGCGGGAAGACAGCGGTCAATTCCGCCCTTGGTAAAAACATGATAGGCATGTTTTATCAACCACGCTGCGTCATTGCCGATACCGATGTGCTACATACATTACCGGCACGGGAGCTGTCGGCGGGTTTTGCCGAAGTAATAAAAACCGCGCTGATTCGCGATCGACAATTTTTCGACTGGCTTGAAGAATATGCCCAGGCAGTCCTGGCTCTTGAGGCCGATGCCCTCACCCGTACCATAGAGCAATGTTGTCGAATCAAGGCGGCGGTAGTCTCCGAAGACGAGCGGGAACAGGGCGTGCGGGCGCTATTGAACCTGGGTCATACATTTGGGCATGCCATTGAAACAGGTCTTGGTCATGGGCGCTGGTTGCATGGCGAAGCGGTTGGCGCCGGGATGTGCATGGCCGCCGACATGTCAGTTAGAAGTGGCCTTTTGGATGAAGCATCACGGCAACGTATCGAAAGTTTAATACGGTCTGCGGGATTGCCAAGCCGGTCGCCGGGAAAGATCGATCAGGCACGGATGTTGAAGCTCATGCGTGTCGATAAAAAAGTGGAGGATGGCGCGATCAAACTGGTTCTGCTGCGCGCCATTGGTGACGCTCTGATCAGTGGTGAATATGATTCCGATATGCTTGTCGCAACACTTGAATCGATGCGTGAAGAATCATCCACGGCGTGATTTGAATCAGAAATTTGCTACCGCAAACAGACGATGTATTTCGATCCATGTGTCTCGGTTGCGAGTGACAGTAACGCTGGCGTACACTACGTAATCAGCACTTTGTTTCCTTTAGTTGCTGACCGATGCGCTCCACCTATTTGACGAGAGCAATTCGGGATCACAGACCCGAATCCACATTTTAAGGCCGGCCGGGAATATTCCTAACGATCCGCTATGATGCCAACATTAAGCTATAAATTATTACGCGCCCCAGCGATGCTCGCCATGGCAGCATTGCTGCTGACAGGCTGCGCCAATCATGGAGCAGCGCTGATTCACACCGAACCCTCAGGCGCGGAAGTGGTTAATCTTGAAGACGACACCGTACTCGGCGTCACGCCGGTCAAGGTGTGGTGGCGTGAAGGTACAGAGAAGCGCAAATTCGTCAACATCCGCGTGCAAAAAGATGGCTACCGTGACAAGACCTCGTCATTTTGGGTAACGCTTCGTCACAGCACCAAGGAGGGGGCGCTTGCAGAGCCTCAATATGTTGAAATCAAGATGGATAAATCGGAATGAACAAGCAGATGAATATCGACCAGGCCCGTCACCTGCCGCAAGCGGCAAATATCAAGCGCCGTGTGCGATTCGCTTCGTTAATCGCTACCGTTTTGATTGTGAGTGGTTGTGCAAGTACATCGATGGTTCCGTTTACCGTTCAGTCGGATCCACTCGGCGCACATGTGTTGTATCAGGTGCAGACCGCCATAAGCGGGAATACCAGTAGTAACGACTGGATCTATCTCGGCTTGACGCCTCTCGATATACGGCGCGAAATCGGGCAAAGCCAGCTCCGTAAAGCAGATGCGTTTGTTCTGAGGGTCGTCAAGGACGGTTATCTGGATCAGCAGAAGTCATGGACCGGTAAAGAACTCTCTGAGCAGTTGGGGGAGAAGGGCCGGGTGTTCTGGAATCCACGTCTGGTGCCGTCCACTCAGTAAGTGTGTGAGCGCCTGTCTGCTGATTCACCGATGCCGCGGACATTGTTATCCCTTGGGAACCGGCGTCATTGAGTACATACGAACCGCTGAATAGTGGTATCTGGCTGACAACTTATACAGGTTACCTGACAAGCGGTTTATTTGCCGATTATCAGGGCTACGGTATAAAGGTCGTTTTATAACCAGCGTGTTTATATAAATCATGATGTTGTTGATATTCATCATGCATCGCGTTTGTCTGTAATCATTGTTTAATAAGCCTGCCAAAGGACCCTTCAAGTGACCCAATCCCAATCGATACCGGACAATCAGCGATTGATCATCGCTCTCGATGTACCGGAAGCCGATGATGCTCGCGCCCTGGTCAATCGTATCGGCGATGCCGGCAGTTTCTACAAGATCGGTCTCGAATTGTTTATGACGGGCGATGCGTTTGAGCTGCTCCGCTGGTTACGCGATCAGGATAAACAGGTATTCGTTGATCTCAAGCTCTTCGATATCCCGGCAACGGTGGCGCGTGCAGTCAAGCGTCTCGATGGCAGCGGCGCACGTTTTGTTACCGTGCATGGTAATGACGCCATGATGAAAGCTGCCGCCGATGCAGCCGATGCCATATCGGTATTGGCTGTGACTGTTCTTACCAGTCTTGATCGAGGCGATCTGGACGACCTCGGATTCGAGTGCGATGTCGAAAAACTGGTTTTGTCGCGTGCCCGACGAGCTGCCGAATGCGGATGTGATGGCGTGGTGGCATCGGGTCGAGAAGCGGCAGCGCTTCGCCAGGCGATTGGTGATCGACTATTAATTGTCTCACCCGGGATTCGACCGGTTGAAAACCGTTCCGATGAGGCATCTGGCGGTGAAGACCAGAAACGCATGGTAACCGTGCCGAAGGCTTTCGAGTACGGCGCGGATTATATTGTTGTTGGCCGGCCTATCCGCGATGCAGAAGATCCGCGTCAGGCCGCGCTTGAGATTGGCGAGCAGATCCGTCAGGTGGTGTGTTCAACAAAGGCTGATTAATAATCACAATGAAGCCGCTTGCCAATCCTACCTACCTGCGCGCCCTGCGTGGTCAGAGTACCGATTACACGCCGGTGTGGATCATGCGTCAGGCGGGCCGCTATCTTCCCGAATATCGCGCAACCCGCGAGCAGGCGGGCAGTTTTCTGGATTTATGTCGCAATCCCGAGCTTGCTTGTGAAGTGACGTTACAGCCGCTTAGACGGTTCCCCCTGGATGCCGCTATCCTGTTCTCCGACATTCTCACCGTGCCGGACGCCATGGGCCTGGAATTGTCGTTGAATGAAGGCATTGGTCCACAGTTTGCCCATCCGGTCAGGAACGCAGCCGATGTCGAGCGATTGCCGGTTCCGGATCCCGAGGACGAATTGGGATATGTCATGGAAGCTGTCCGCACCATTGTCAGCGCACTGGATCGGAGTGTCCCGCTGATCGGCTTTGCCGGCAGTCCCTGGACCCTGGCAACCTACATGGTCGAGGGCGGCAGCAGCAAGGATCATCGACGGGTTAAGGCGATGATCTATGAATCCCCTCAGGTTACTCATCGTCTGCTCGAGATAACCAGCGATGCAGTAGCCGCTTATCTCAACGCACAGATTGCTGCCGGTATCGACGCAGTGATGATCTTCGATACCTGGGGTGGCACACTGGGTGATCGTGCTTACCGGGAGTTCTCGCTTGCCTACATGGCGAGAATCGTTTCGCAACTCAATCTGGGTGATGAGAATGACCCCGATGGACGTATACCTGTCACATTGTTTACCAAGGGTGGCGGCCAGTGGGTCGAGGATATTGCCGCCACCGGTTGCGACGGCATCGGCCTTGACTGGACCACCTCGTTAGGCGATGTTCGCACGCGTCTTCAAGACCGGGTGACGTTGCAGGGAAACATGGATCCGATGTCCCTGTATGCATCACCGGAGCAAATTCGCGCCGAGGTCAAGGCTGTGCTCGACGACTTCGGTTCACCAGGCCGGCATGTGTTTAATCTCGGTCACGGGATATTGCCGGACATCAATCCCGACCACGTCGCCGTCATGATCGATGCGGTTCACAGCCTGTCGAGACGTTGACTCTGTGTCGACAACGCCTCGACCTATAGCACTCGTTACCGGTGGCAGTCGCGGCATCGGTGCCGAGACAGCAAGGCTGTTGGCGCTGGCGGGTTTCGATGTTGCTATCAACTATCACACCAACACAGAAGCCGCAGGCAGTGTCCTTAACGAGATCAAAGAAGAAGGCGGCAGCGGATTTATTATTCAGGGCGATATCGGTTGTGAGGCGGATATAGATCGATTGTTCGAGAAGATCGATCAACGCGCGGGACACCTTGGCGTGCTGGTCAATAACGCCGGGATATTATCCACCCAATCTGCACTTGCCGATATGTCGTCGCAGCGTATTCGTCACATTATCGAAACCAATGTCGTTGGTACTCTGCTATGCACCCGCGAAGCGGTGCGTCGCATGTCGCGACGTTTCGGTGGTGAAGGCGGATCGATCGTTAATGTATCCTCAGCCGCGTCTCGACTTGGTTCGCCTGATGAATACGTCGACTACGCGGCCAGCAAGGGTGCTATTGATACGTTGACATTGGGTCTTGCCAAGGAAGAAGGGCCCTATGGAATTCGCGTCAACGCAGTTCGACCAGGCTTTATCGATACCGATATCCATCGCGATGGAGGCGAACCGGGGCGGGTTGCCCGACTTGCCGGGAGTATCCCGCTTAAGCGCGGCGGCACGGCGAGGGAAGTGGCCGATGCTATAGTCTGGTTGATCAGTGACGAAGCATCTTACGTCAACGGCGCGTTGCTCGATATCGCAGGCGGCCGCTAGTCAGCATCTTTCGAATTGTCAGGTGTCATGTGTGAGTTACCGGTGTCGCCGCCCAGTGCGTACTTTATCTCATTCATCATTCGATTGACCGAAGCCTCGCCTTCAGCAATTGCCCGGTCGGCACGATAGAATTCCATCAGTCCGATCGATGACAGCCGGGGCGAGAGAACAATATCGGCGGGGTCTTCTGTCAGACGGCTACTGGTTATACGATCCTGCATAATGTTGAGTGCACTCGCCACGGTGTCCATCAGACCGGGTGGATCATCCTTCGATGGTTCACCGGCGTCGTCGCCTCGCAAACTGAACACATCATCCAGCCAACTGTTGACGGTTGTGTTGATACGAGAGGGCCAGGTTACCACCTCAGGTGGTATTACGGCTTGTTGGCGTCTTCGCCCATTATCCGTAGATTGCATCGTGGTGTCTGTCATTTTGCTGGCGAAATGTTTGCCGACGATGTCAGCATTCAGGTTGACTGCAATGACGATATCAGCTCCCAGTGCACGGCAGATTGATACCGGCACCGGATTGACCAGGCCGCCATCCACCAGCCAGCCGTCAGGGTGTCGTACCGGACGAAATAACCCCGGTAATGCGATTGATGCTCTTACCGCATCGAGTACTGACCCCGAATCCAGACAGATCTCATCACCAGACTTCAGTTCAGTGGCGACAGCAGCAAATGTAATATCGAGAGATTTGATGAGACATTCTTCTTCACAAACTTCTCGCGACAGGAAACCATCAAATTCCGTGTTACTGATCAATGATCCACCGAAGGGATTGAGTTCAAAATAACGCAACATGGATCGTCTCGATAGCGTTCGCATCCATTTCTCCAGACGGTCCAGCTTGCCGGCAGCGTAAGACGCACCTACCAGTGCACCGATAGAGCAGCCGCAGATAATGTCGGGCCGCACACCCATATCGGCAAGCGCATTAAGTACGCCGATATGTGCGTTGCCTCGGGCGGCGCCGCTACCAAGGACCAGGCCGATTTTCATACCATCTACTCCGTTGCAGGATTACGAGAATTCGGGGTGTTGGTTAGCTACTTCGCGCACTTCGGCAGAATTATCATTTGCTTTTCTTGCAGGCTGGATCGATGCCCCCGGTGGGCATTTCCGATATTGGCGAGGCGAGCAGCGATAAGCCAGCTTGAACGCCGTCGAGAAATGTGATGCGTCGGAGAAACCACACTCATCGGCGATAAGCTCGAGGCTATGATAGCTATTTACCAGACGCCAGGCCGCGTGATCGAGACGCATAAGCCGCCAGTAACGAGCCGGTGACTCAGAATAGTGTTGATGAAACAACCGGTTCAACTGACGCTCCGACGTACCGCAGACACGTGCCAGCACGTCGATAGGAATAGGTTGGCCCAGGCGCTCACGCATGATGGCGACAGCACGCTGCAAACGCGGATCAGTACCGGGGTCATGGCCGTCGCGATAGGAGCGCAACTGATGATGCGCACCACGCGGTTCGTCAACCAACAAATCCGCCATTCCCTTGAGTGCGCGTTGCCGGCCACAGTGTCGTGAAATCAGATCTACCGCAAGATCAATTGCAGCGGTACCGCCGGGGCAGGTAATACGGTCACGATCAATGGTGAACAATCGCCCCGTGGCTGAATGGCAGCGTGGATAACGACGCGCAAACACCCGCTGGTGTCGCCAGTGTATCGATGCCCTGTAGCCATTCAGCAGTCCCGCTTCGGCAAGAACGAAACTGCCACTATCAAGACCTACGAGGGAAACGCCGGCTGTGGCTGCCTGCTTGAGGTAGACCAGGTATGAGACCGGCACATCCGCGAGTCCTTCGAGCCGGCCACCGTGAATTACGATGTAGTCGTAGTTCAATTCTTCAAGGTCGAGTAGTCTGTCAGGCAACATTTCAACACCAGAGCTCGAACGAACCGGTTTCATGTCATGGGACAGCAGGGACCAGGAACAGTAGCGTTGACGACTGTGGTCGGCATCGTCTGCTGCATGCCGCAAGGTATCGAGAAATCCAGCCAGCGGCAGTGCGGAAAACTCAGGCGCAAGAAGAATCGCAACACGCAGATCCGGTCTTGTACTGGAATCGATCGAAGTCATGGCGAAAACGCTAGATCATTCGGCAAAAATATACAAGTTAAAGCATGGTGGATAGCCCATCATTTTCTGTCTTTCGGGCGGCATGGATGGCACAGATGGAACCGCCTTCGCGGATAATTTCATGCACATTCTGCGCTATCAAAACCGGCCAATTTTTAGTATTTCAGCCGTGATGTTTTGTTTTAAGGATGGTTTAAGCGTTCACTTTATATGCTTCCGATGAAATTTAACAAACGGAGCGTAATCCATGAGCGTATCTGAGCAAACCATCGATACCATCAAGCCGCGAACCATGTTGGTATGGGATCCACTGGTCCGGGTATTTCACTGGTCACTGGTGGTGTTCTTTTTTATTGCCTATCTTACCGAAGACGAACTTGAGGTCGTGCATATATATGCCGGGTATGCAGTTGTATTGCTGGTCCTGTTTCGAATCGTCTGGGGCGTAATCGGCACGCCGCATGCGCGGTTTTCAGACTTTGTCACCGGCCCGCGCCGACTCCTTGCTTACTTGAAACAGATGCTTGCGCATCGCGCGCCCCGCTACATCGGACATAACCCGGCTGGCGCTGCCATGATCCTGGCATTGCTGGGATCGCTGTTAGCGACCACGATCTCGGGGATGCTTTTGCTTGGTGGTGATGGCGCCGGGCCCCTGGCAGGTGTTGTTATTTCAGGATTCAGTGGCGAATGGCTTGAAGATGTTCACGAGTTCTTTGCCAACGCGACCCTGGTGTTGGTTTTTCTGCATGTTGGCGGCGTCATATTGAGCAGCATTGCCCACCGCGAAAATCTCATTAAGTCGATGCTTACCGGTCGCAAGCGTGAAGCAGATACCCCTGACTGATTACTTTCGAATACCAACCTTTCTTGTTAAGGAGATTCCAATGAAAGTTCGTCTTGCAGTGTCTCTGGTTACATGCTTCGGCCTGACTTCGCTGACACATGTATACGCCTCCTTCGCCGGCCCGATCGATGAATTACTGAATGATTATATTCAGCAAGGCGCGGGACCCTTCGTTGCCAATGCCGGTCGAGATTTCTGGTATGAGGATTTCAATGGCAAAAGTTGTACCGGCTGTCACGCAGATCGACCTGTCAATCAAGGCAGGCATGTGCGTACCGGTAAGCTGATAGCACCCATGGCGCCTTCCATGAACGTGGATCGTTTTACCGATAAGGCACACGTGGCCAAGTGGCTGTTACGAAATTGCAAGTGGACCCTTGGTCGTGAATGCAACGCCCAAGAGAAAGGTGATTTGTTGAGCTGGTTAAGACAGCAATAGCAAATTCCATATGGAATTTTGGAGGATGTAATGAAAAACTCGGCAATAAATGGAATACAAAACTTTTTAAGATGGAGTATTGGCATGCTGATAGTCGCTTCTGCCCTTTTAATCGGTTTGTTTGGGATCAGTGGCATATCGTCAAGCGATGGCAACAACCTGCGAGACGATAACGACGCCGAATATCAATCAATTGGCACTGGCAAGATTGTTCTGAATTCTGACTATGTTGAGGAATGCGGTGCATGCCACCTGGCTTATCCGGCGCAGCTTTTACCCGCCGACAGTTGGCGCCAGATCATGTTCGGTCTGGCTGACCACTTCGGAGAAAACGCCGAGCTGTCGGTCGGAACTCGTGATGAACTGCTCGGATATCTTCTCAACCAGGCGGCAGATGGACCTTTAACCCGGCGTAAATCCAAGTTATTGCGAGGTCTTGACGGACCACCGCCTCTACGAATCACTGAACTTGCGTACTTTCGCGATACCCATGACGAGATACCGATCAAAATGGTAAAAGACAATCCTGATGTGCGCTCGTTCAGTAATTGCGATTCCTGTCATAAGTCCGCTGCACGTGGTGAATTCGATGAAGATAATGTCGTTATTGCTGGTTATGGTCGTTGGCACGACTAGCCCGTTAACACTCGCCGACGATCGCGATGATGAAGCTGACAAAGTAATTCAATGGGTTGCCGAAGGTCGAATCCTGTCGCTGGAGCAGCTACTTGATATGCACAGTGATCGTCTGCGCGGACGACTACTCGATCTCGAACTCGAGCGTGAGCATGGGCGAATTATCTACGAAATCGAAATGATCGATGAACAAGGACTAATACGGAAGTTCGAGTTGGACGCGGCAACCGGTGAGTTGCTCCAAGAGGAGATCAACGATTGAAATTGTTGATCGTTGAAGACGACGCCGAATTGGTACACGAGTTACGTCCCATCTTAAAAAAGGCAGGCTTCGTACTCGACGTCGCAGATAACGGCATGGACGGAGAATTTCTTGGCCTTGAGGAATCGTTTGATGCCATCGTTCTCGATCTGGGATTGCCGGGCAAAGAAGGCATAGAAGTGCTCAGAACATGGCGGTCGGTCGGTCTTGCAACACCGGTTTTGATTCTCACTGCGCGAGACGCCTGGTTTGAACGCGTCGATGGCTTGCGTGCCGGCGCGGATGATTACCTTGGCAAGCCGTTTCATCCCGGTGAACTCATTGCCCGTCTCGAAGCCATTATTCGGCGTAATGCCGGCAAGTCTGACAACACCCTTGAATGGGCAGGAGTAACTCTGGACGTCGAACGACAGATAGCATGTCAGCAGGATGGTTCGACAAGAGAACTAACCGGTATTGAGTTTCGACTGCTTCGTTACCTGATGCTGCACCCCCAGCGAGTTTTGTCCAAGACCGAACTCAGCGAACATGTTTACGAGGAAGAACAGCTCAAGGACAGCAATGTAATCGAAGTTTACATTAATCGATTGCGGCATCTGTTCGGTAAGGATTTTATTGAAACTCGTCGTAGACAGGGCTATCGACTTCGCGCGCCAGAGCGATGACTTCATTAAAGCGCCAGTTTCGAACCAGTATGCTGATCGCTACACTCATTGCTGCAGCGAGTCTTCTGCTTTGGGTCGATACGGGTGTCAAGCGGATGACGCGCGATTATATATTGACGCGCCTTGAACACGATGCGGACAGCGTTATGACTGCGCTTTCCAAAGGTCCAGAAGGACATTGGTCTATCAAAACAGCACGCCTTGGAACCGTCTATGATCGTGTTTATTCCGGCTATTACTATCAGGTTTTCAATCAGGGCACGGACATTCGAAGCCGATCGATGTGGGATTTTTCATTTACAACAGTGCCTGAAAATCCGGCTATCGAGACAGTGAATCAAGCTGCCGGACCAAAGGGGCAGCAGTTACTTATATTCTCGCGAAGAATCACCAAGTCGGGTGACGATCTAAACGTATGGGTAGCCGAGGATATCCAGCCATTGAATGCGGCGCGTCATCATTACAGCCTGCTTGCGGCGTTAGCATTACTAACAATAATGCTGGCCCTGGTGGCTGTGCAACAATGGATTCTTGGGCGTGGGTTTATACGTCTCGACTCATTGCGTTCCGCTATTCGCGATTTAAAGAGTGGACACATTGCAAACCTGTCGACGGATGTTCCATTGGAAATCGCACCACTTATTGATGAGATCAACCGATTGTTGGCGCGACTTGAAGTAAAGGTTTCCCGTTCTCGTAACGCGATGGGAAACCTCGCCCATGAAATGAAGCGCCCAATGGATCGCCTCACCCGATTATCTCGTGCACTGGACCCGGTAGTACAGGCAGAAATCATTGAGACAATAAATGAATTGGAGCACCTTGTTGCAAGGGAACTCAAGCGGGCTCGCATCGTAGGAGTGGCAACCCCAGGCAGGCAAACCAGACTGGATGATGATGTACCCATTCTCATCAAGGCGTTACAGCAAATCTATCCCGGACGAAACATCCACACGGATTATTCTCGCGATTTGATTCTTCCCCATGATCGTGACGACATGCTGGAACTGTTGGGTAACCTGCTCGACAATGCGCTGAAACATGGTGCCGGTGATGTATCGTTGATCGTTACCGAAGATCATAAAGGCTGGACCATAGTAGTTGCCGACAATGGTGCCGGTGTCCCGGAAAGTGATATTCCACAAGTGCTCAAACGTGGGACGCGTCTGGACGAGAGCATGTCTACATCGGGCTCCGGTTTGGGTCTTGCGATTTGTGCTGATATTGTTGGCGAGTACGGTGGTGAAATTCACCTTAACAACCGGTTGCCACAAGGACTTGAAGTTAGCTGCCGTTTGTTTCGGGATACTGCAATCGGGTACATGTAACGAGCGGTCCCGATTGTGTATGGATCAAGTGCGTTGAACCTCATCTGATGCCTGATATGATCAGGTTCGAAAACCGTTTCCCGATACAAGGGTGAGGTGACCATAGTGGAAGGTGATTCGCACGCTGGTGTGACTAAAGGTGCATTGCAGAATGATGCAGAGTTCGCAAGTCTCGATGACCTTCGGGACCATCAACAGCGTGCATGGCAACGGCAGCGCGATTATGTGATCAAACATTCCGGTTTTTATGCCGCACTATGGCACAGATCCAGCGTTCCGGAAGACCTGACCGAACTGCACAACCTGCCGCTATCGAGCAAGGCGCAGTTACGCGATTCCCAAGTGTTGCATCCACCATTCGGGAATTACCTCGCTGCGGATATCATAGCCGTTAATCGTCTTCATCGTACCTCGGGGACAACCGGGCAGGCTATGAATCTGGCGTTGTCGGCGAGGGATTGCGAGGTCACCGAAGTCGTTGGTGGGCGTAGTCATCGTGCTGCTGGTTTAACCCCCGCCTACCGGGTGGTGCATTGCCTTAACTACCAGATGTGGATGGGTGGTGTGACCGATCACCTCACACTGGAGCGTACGGGAGCCATGGTGATCCCGTTTGGTGTCGGTGCGAGCGAACGCCTGATTCATACGATTACCGAGATTGGCATTGACGCCATTTCCTGTACGCCGTCTTATCCGGCGGTACTGGAACGGATGTTAGTGGATAAATTTAATGGCATGCACCCCCGTGATCTGGGACTTAAGCTGGGGCTTTTCGGCGGGGAGGCAGGACTCGACGACCCGCATCTTCGGCAACGCTTTGTCGATATCTGGGGCATGCAACCGCGCAACGCAAATTATGGTGTCTCCGATGTGCTTTCGAATTTCGCGGCTCAGTGCGAGCATGACACACGGCTGCACTTTATCGCCGGCGATGTCTTGTACCCGGAACTGATCGATCCGGTTAGTGACTCTCCCCTGCCAATCAAAGCCGGCGAACAGGGCGAACTGGTGCTGACCCATCTGGAGCGCGAGTGTCAGCCGTTGGTGCGTTTTCGTAGTGGTGACATCATTGCCGTGGATGAGACCGATCCATGTCGATGTGGGCGTACCGGGATGCGTTTCAGGGTGATTGGTCGTAGTGACGATATGGCGGTGGTGCGTGGATTGAATGTTTTCCCAACCATGGTTGCCGCGGTTATTAACCGCTTTACTGAACTATCCGGCGAGTACCGCATCGTACTGAATCAGCCACCGCCTCATGATTATCTGCCCATCCAGGTGGAACTTGCCAGTGGCCAGTCTCAGGTAGCCGGTCTCCATCAGCGGGTTGAGCGGGAGATCAAGGAATGCCTCGGCACCAGCGCCCGGGTAACTGTCTTAGCGAGCGCCTCGTTGCCGGTCAGCGAGGGTAAAACAGCACGGGTTGTAAGGAGCTATAAATGAGTCAATACCGATACAAAACCGTACTCAGCACTTTGAGCGATAACGGCGTTCGTACGCTTGCGCTTAATCGCCCCGAATCTCTGAACGCCATGAATCGCCAATTGATTGACGATGTGGCAGTTGCTTTTAACGATGCCAACGCGGATCAAGACACACGAGCCATTCTTTTTACCGGGATGGGCCGGGCGTTCTGCGCCGGCGATGATCGACGCGAGCATGTTCACCCGCGCTCGGAAAACGAAGCTCGCGATCTGGTCGACGCCATTCAGCGAGTCACTCGGGCGATTGTTTTCGGCCCGAAGCCGGTGGTCGGTGCGATTAACGGTTGGGCGGTCGGTGGCGGTTTTGAGTGGGCCATCAATTGCGACTTCCCTGTTTGGGCAGAAAGTGCCAAAGGGTTTTTCCCCGAGGTATCCCTTAATCTTTTTGTCACCGGTGCGGTGACTTCGCTGCTGCCGGCCATGGTGGGACTGAATACCGCGCGTGAGATGCTGTTTTTAGGCAATCGTTATAGCGCAGCCGAACTTCAACGCATGGGTGTTGCCTGGCGGGTCGTCGCTGACGACCGACTCTTGAGCGAGGCAACGGAGGTTGCGCTAAAGCTAAGCAATTTGCCACCCCTGGCGGTGCGTGCCATGAAGCGGGTACTCAACGCCGCGGCAGCAAACGATATCAATACAGCATTGGCGCTTGAAACCGATGCCACGGTCGCCGGATTTCTTGATCCTGAAACCACCGAGCGATTGAAGAATTTCTAAGAACACGGGTATGTCGCGGCGAAAACGCTTGTTCATTTAGCAAAAATATACAAGTTAAGGCATGTTGGTTTGTCTGCCTTATACGTCATCTTCCGTTATTCAGGCAGCACAGATAACACTGCCTTCTTGTTGAGAAACCTAATCACTTAGTTCTGGCGGCTATCCATCCGGGGGGGCTTGTACACGTTCTCTCTGCCACAGTATTGCCGTTGTTTTTGCTCGTTTTAGACCGCGACAGTAAGTCAGCATTCCGGCGATCTTTCGAACGCCAGCTTTGCGCAGCTTGACGATAATCCTCGTAGGTAACCCCACCATAATCAGCGCGACTCTCTCGCGGTGCATATCATTGATTAGGGATTGGAGTGCCACAATGGCAGTGCCGTCCATGCTCGGCACATTGTGCATGTCAACGATAATCGTCTGGATATTGGGGTCTACCAGGTGCAATGATGTGAGCGCTTTCTCGGCCACACCGAAAAACAACGGGCCATTAATATTGTAGACGGCCACCTCAGCAGGAAGCCCATTGATATCGGGATGATTCATGCTATCGACGCGATCAGTTTGGGTCAACAATGTCATCCGCCGGATGAAAAGCGCCGAGGCCAGCCCGATACCAACGGCCACGGCCAATACCATGTCGAAGAGTACTGTGAGACTGAAACAGATAATCAAAACGGCAACATCTCCCGGAGGTGACGAACGCAAGGTATGTAGGAAGTGTCGGGCTTCGCTCATATTCCATGCGACGATGAACAGCAGCGCCGCGAGTGCGGCCATTGGTACAAGGCCCAGCAGTCCCGCTAGCGCAATCACTGCCAGTAACACTACTACCGCGTGTATCACGGCAGATATGGGAGAGCGAGCGCCGCTACGGATATTGGTCGCTGTTCTGGCAATGGCGGCGGTGGCCGTAATACCACCGAAGAGTGGTGCGACGATATTACCCAGACCTTGACCGATCAATTCGGCATTGGGGTCATGCTTGGTCTTCGTCAAGCCGTCCGACACCACTGCGCAGAGCAGTGACTCAATGGCACCTAGCATGGCAATCGCAAATGCAGGACCAAGCAGTGCTCGTATTAGTTTGAAGCTCAACTCGAGCGGTTCTCCGTTTGGTCCCGGCAACAGCCAGGGGGCCATGAAGGTCGGTGCAATCGGCGGAATACCACTCCCAGTCTCGCCATCTGCCTCCCAGGTGAAGCGCGAGGCGATCGTATCCACGGTGGCTTCAATGCCCGGGCCACCGAGCCACTGATTAACGACATAAGCCGAGATGGCGCCGACAACCAAACCCACCAGAGGAGCCGGGATGGGTATATGTAGGCGTGGCCACAGCAACATGACAGCCAGCGTGAATAACCCAATGCTGAGTTCGAACGGATTGAGAGTGGGAATCGAGGTGATGATCCGTCCTAAGTTCTCGACAAAATGTTCGCCGAGTTGTCCCACGCTTAGTCCCAGGAAATCGGGAATCTGCAGTACCGCGATCACCACAGCAATGCCTGCTGTAAAGCCCAACACCACCGGATAGGGCACAAATTCAATGAGGCGTCCCATGCGAGTAACCCCTAAGGCTACCAGGATGACACCGGCCATCATCGAGGCAATTAGCAAACCTCCCAAACCGTACTGCTGAACGATGGGGAAAAGGATCACGACGAAGGCTGCCGTAGGCCCGGAAACGTTGAAACGCGCCCCACCAGTCAGTGCGATGATGGCACCAGCCACAATTGCTGTGTAGAGACCATGCTGGGGTGGTACTCCTGTGGCGATCGCCAACGCCATCGATAGAGGTACAGCCACAGTGCCAATAATTAGACCTGCCATCACATCTTTACGCAGATCTCCAAGTCCGTAGCCCTCTCGCCAGGCTGAGCGTAGACCAGTAGCAAAACTGGGAAGATTCAGGGAAAAACGGTTGCGCGTCATATGCCAGGACCCTCACAGGAACCCATCTTAGTCATGGACTTGGCTTAGGGCAGCACATACTGCCGCATGTCACCAAAATATGTTAATTATATTAACATTTAATTAACATATGATGCAATAAATGAGATGTGCTGACCAAGGTGTCAGTGCTCTAATTGGGGCATTGCACAGGGAACAGAAAAACATTAGCATTTAATGTTAATGCTGATGTTTTAGGAGATTGCTAATGGAAAAGAAGACGGCTCGTCTTACCTTGATGATTGACCCACACAAAAAACAAGCCTTCGAGAAATTATGTGCATCCCAAGACTTGACGCCTTCGCAGGTGGTTCGTCAACTAATCCGGGACTATCTCCGCGGTCATGGAGTCGAATATGAATCGCAGACGGGAAAAGATTATGAATAACTGCTGGATTTTGCTGGACCTCATTCAGGGCGGAATTTTGTCTTGGAACTTCATCTAATCACTTCGATAGTAAAGAAGCCTTGATACTTGAAATCACTAAAATTGACGCTGATGATTTGACGGTATTTGAATCACTGCTCGTTGATGTAAATGATCCTCTTAAGGCGATTGAGCAGTTTGTAGACGCCTGTCTTAAATAAGTAACACAACCCCTGTATGCACAATTAGCGATCGAAATTGCAGCGGAATCCATGCGCAATAAAGAAATCGCGCGGCACTTTCATTCGAATCGTAAGAGAATAGCGAAAGCGCTTAAATATGTCTTGTCTGCAGGAATCAAAAGTAAGAAACCCGACCCGGGTATAAACCGTGATGTGGTTGCTGCACTGATTATTGATGCAATAGAAGGACTTGCCTTTTGGTCAACCTTCCAAAGCAAAAAGGTAACCAGTAAGTCAAGGAAGGCATTGCAATGGAATATACAAAAA
>BQJD01000016.1 GCA_021604525.1 marine bacterium B5-7
CCGAAGAAAAACGGATCGCCACAGGTATCGGCGGGAGAGATGCCCGTTATCCAGTCGCTGCCCCAGGATTTGTCGTTAGCCTGCACGTTTGCGTGAACCGTACCCTGCCAGAGGATCTCGGATGTGCAAGTCATCTGAGGCCTGTCGCCAGCTTGGCCAGCTTGAGCCGGTCCAACCAGGGCATCCAACAGGTCTTGTTTCAACTGTTCGTTCTGGCCATCATTGTAGTTATCTTCAAAGCGGTGGAGTATCTGAATGAACCAACTATCGCCACCGGCGGGCTCGGCATAACCCAAGAGGTTATCCATCAGCATTTTCATCTTGGGTTGTTCTTGTCCCGCATGGGCAGGCGAAATGAGTTTGTCGATAATGGATTTGTTTTCAGTGGAGCTTTCCACACGTGCATAAGAGTCGAATCGATTGCTGTTGTTTTGGCCAAGCAGCAAAGTGGTGCCGCCTGAAAGCGGGCTTCCCCCGGTGGTCTGGGCATGTGCCGGCAACAGTACGGATTCAACTGCCGGGGTTGACCATGCTGTGGGTAGTTTGCTGGCTGCAACCGCGCCGCCGCCTGCGGTGAGAGCTTTGAGCAGTGTTCTTCGGTTCGATTTCATGGGATTAGCCTCACTTTTCAGTGATTATTGGTCGAGATGCCTTAAACGCGATATATAGTGTCGCCTTGATGACGGATTGTTAATAGTTTACAGAAAATGTCTAGTCAATACACTGGTTTAGGGAAATGAATCTCTTGTGTAAAAATTCTGATTTGACGGAACGCCCTCTCATCTGCCCTCGGGGATTGATGTACTGTTTTTTTTGCAATTGAGTCGCGGTGTCTCGCATACAGGTATTACAGCTTGTAGTGACGTTGTGTGAACACTATGATTCCGCGAATTCACAACTAACAGGATGCCTGCAATGTCGAGTAGTACCGTGTTGAGCCTGCAAAGCGCTCAGAAAATTATTGATACCAGCCTCACCAAGGGGCATGAGTTGAAATTGAAGCCATTAACCGTGGTAGTACTGGATACAAGTGGGGCGATCAAGGCCTGCGCTCGTGAAGATAACGCCACCTCACTGCGTCCGGACATCGCCATGGGTAAGGCCTCCGGTGCACTTTCCATGGGTGTTTCGTCACGCGCCCTGGGCGAGATGTCACAAGCCCGACCGCAGTTTTTTAGTGCCCTGGTTGCTACTTCACAAGGACAGATGATCCCCGCTGCCGGTGGCGTGCTGATCCGATCCGGCGATCTTGTGATCGGTGCGGTTGGGATAACGGGGGATACATCGGATAACGACGAGGCCTGCGCGATTGCAGGGATTGAGGCGGCTGGCTTTCAGGCCGGCTGATTTGGGTCTGCACGACAATAATCCACCGCAAATCTGCGGTGGATTATTATCGTGCCTAGTTGTAAGCCAGAAAGGCGACCCGGGGGGAGATATCCGTGGATTCGTTGGTGTCGCTTGGTAGCAACTCCGTGAGTCCTCCCCGCCCAATTTTTTTCTGATCACCTTCATGCGATGTGCCTTCATCCGCTGTCTTGCTGGATTCGGTCCCACCGCCGCTTGTCTGCCCCACCTTTGTTGTTTTGCTCATGTCTGGAAAAACCCGTTTGGTTTCAACGTTGTAATAATGAATATTAATAAAAATAATGAAGAATATCTACAAGGTTATTCAGAAATAGCGACTAAATGCGGTTTAAAATTACGTAAATGCGTCACATTTGTGATTGGTGGCTCAATAAAATTGTCCATATTCCTAATCTGAGACCGCAATAGGTCGTTGAGATTCAATGACTTTACGTTATCAAATCATTAATAATGATCAATGGGGCAAATCTGCAGAATCGGGGCTACATCTGGCGAAATCATGGTTGAACAAGCGGCTCGCCGAGATCCTGTTCAACCCGCACTACGGCATCGCGCTGTTGCTGCAGTCGCCACAGTTTGGCGTACTCGCCATCAAGGGTCAGAAGTTGGTCATGAGTACCGCGTTCGACGATTCTTCCATGTTCGATCACGATGATCTGATCGCTATCCACCACGGTCGATAACCGATGGGCGATGACCAGTGTGGTGCGATCCATGGAAATCTCATTGAGCGCATGCTGGATGCTTCGTTCCGACCCGGAGTCGAGCGAAGAGGTGGCTTCGTCAAGAATGAGGATGGGCGGGTTTTTTAACAATGTCCGTGCGATTGCCACACGCTGCTTCTCACCACCTGAAAGTTTCAAGCCGCGTTCGCCGACCAGGGTTTCAAGTCCGGCCGGAAGATTGCCGACAAACGATTCAAGGTGGGCAAGACGCACGGCAGCGTTGATCTCCTCTATGCTGGCGTCGGGTCGTCCGTAACCAATGTTGGCCAGCAATGAATCGTTAAACAACACGGTGTCCTGGGGAACGATGCCAATGGTTGCGCGCAGGCTATCGATGGTGACATCACGAATATCGGTGCCGCCTATCGTTATGTGCCCGCGCGTGGTGTCATAAAACCTGAACAGTAATCTTGCAAGGGTTGATTTGCCTGCGCCACTGGGACCCACCACGGCGACCTTCTTGCCGGCCGGAATGATGAAGTCGATATCGTGCAGGATGTCGCGATTCGCGTCATAGTTGAAATCGACGTGCTCGAAACGGATGTCGCCGTCACCCGATTGAAGTGGCTTGGCATCGTCGGCTTCCTTGACCTCCGGGTCGACATCCATTAACGAGAACATCCGGTCCATGTCGGTCAGACAGTGCTTGATCTCGCGAAACACCGAACCGAGAAAATTAAGCGGCAGGTATATCTGGATCATGAAGGCATTGACCATGACAAAATCACCCAATGTCATTACGCCATCGACCACCTGGCGCGCGGCCATGATCAATAAAATCGTCAGGCCGATACCGATGATAAAACCCTGACCGGTATTGAGTAACGCCAGCGATACCTGGCTTTTTACAGATGCCTTTTCCCAGACTTTCAGATTGCGGTTGTATTTGTCTGCCTCAAGGCGTTCGTTACCGAAATATTTGACCGTCTCGTAGTTGATCAGAGAGTCGATCGCCGTGGTGTTGGCTATGGAATCCGCCTGATTCATCTCGATGCGGAATTTAAGACGCCATTCGGTGACTTTCCAGGTGTAAAGAAAATAAATCACCACTGTGACCAGCGTCACCACGCTGAACCAGATGTCGAAGCGGGTGAATAAAATGGCGCATACCACGATAATCTCGAACATCGTGGGAAGGATACTGAACACCAGATAATTAAGTAGCTGAGTAATGCTGCGGCTACCACGTTCCATATCTCGCGATACGCCGCCAGTCTGACGATCGAGATGAAAGCGTAGCGATAACGCGTGCAGATGTTCGAATACTTTAAGCCCGATTTCGCGAGTTGACTGTTGCGCGGCTTTGGCGAAAACCGCATTGCGTAGTTCCTGGAAGACGCTGGTGGACAGCCGCAGCAGGCCATAGCCAACCAGCAGTGCGATGGGTATGACGACGATGCCGGCTTGTACCGTGGATGCATCGAGGCTATCGACAATTGACTTCAAGGCAAGTGGAACGCCGATATTGGCGAACTTGGCGAGAATAAGAAACAGTAATGCGAGACCGATACGCCAGCGATGTTGCGAGAGATACGGCAACAGGGTTTTCATGGTGGCGAAGTCGTTGCGATGTTCGCTCGGCAGTTCGGTGCGGCTAATTCTCAATTAAGTATGTCCGTAGTATCAGTTTGGCGTACTAGCCATGAATGGCCCGGCCTGGGTCTTTGAGATAGTCAAGATGTTTGCTGTCGAACGGCGTCAGATCGATTTTGAACATCCCGGCTATTTCACTGGCATTGGCGATATTGCCCTGCATGAGCAGGGTGACTTGATCAGCAGTTAACGGAAACCAGTCAAACCGTTGAAATACTTTTGCAACGCTGCGAACACCCCAGGCCGGTGCCGGCAACAGCCATTTGCCATCGCGACCGCTGGCCCAGGCAATGGTGCGTATGATGTCCTTCCAATAAACACGATTCGGCCCGCCTAACTCGAAAATTCGTCCGTAACTTGCCGGCGTATCGACGCTGGCGACAAAGGCTTGCGCGACATTGTCGACATGCACCGGATTCATTTCCTGTTTGCCTGCCGCCAGCACGTTCAGCCCCGGAAAAAACACGGCGGCGGGAATCGGCGGATCCACGAGCTGGTGCTTGAGTTGGGTGCAGAACTCCATCCGCCCACGGGGGTCGCCGAAGATGACGCTGGGCCGGAAGACGGTCCACTGGCAATCGGATTCGGCGAGCAGCTCTTCGGCGTGGTGCTTGGTTCGCTGGTATGAGGTCGCGCCGGCATCGACACCGTTTGCACTCATCAGAATAATGCGCCCGATACCGCTGTCACGGGCGGCTTCGAGCGCGTTGCTGAAACCCTGGTACTGAATCGCTTCGAAGGTTATGCCGCGTGATGGAAACTCGCGCAGTATGCCCGGCAGGTAGATCATCGCCCGGGCTCCGCTCATGACTTCCTTAAGTGCATCGGAATCGTCAATGTCGCCCGGCACGATTTCGCAGGCATCCCGCTGTACGACTTTACCCTCACTACCCTGGCGGACCAGCAGGCGGGGCGTGTGTTCGGCAGCGATGAGCCTGTCAACGATGTAACTGCCGACGAAGCCGGTCCCACCGATGACGCTAACTTTCATTGATATTCTCCGAATCGAGTATTTCGCTTACGCGTATCCGTAACATGGGTACGACTTGCGTCTCAAACCAGTCGTTATTGCGAAGCCAGGCTGTATTTCTCGGAGAAGGATGCGGCAGCGGCAGATATTCCGGCTGATAATCACGCCATGCCTGAACGGTTTCGGTAAGGGTTTTCTTGCGTGTCTTACCCAGGTAGTAGCTTTGCGCATACTGACCAATAAGAAGGGTCAGACGGATGTCGGTTAGTAACGGCCGCAGGCGCCCGTGCCACAGAGGCGCACATTCCGGGATGGGCGGCAGGTCGCCACTTTTGCCCTTGCCTGGATAACACAGCCCCGCCGGGACGATAGCAATGTGGTGGTCGTCATAGAACTTGTCTTCAGACAAGTTCAGCCATTCGCGCAGGCGTCGCCCACTGGCATCGTTCCACGGAATGCCGGTTTCGTGAACGCGGGTTCCGGGTGCCTGACCAACGATAAGAATACGTGCCGAGGCGCGTGCGCGAATGACGGGCCTTGGACCGAGCGGCAGGCGGTCCGCACATAATCGACAGCCTCGCGCCGCCTTGACGCAACGCTCGACGGTGTCGTGTTTGCCTGCCTCGCTCATTCCTCTTTAGGAAAACGCGCACGAGACTCCACTACATTGAGGTCCATGTGGTTGCGCATGTAGCGATCATGGCTGCGCTTATTGGGTTCGAAATCCCAGGGGTGTTGCCGTCCCTTGACGAGCGCCTCATACACCGCGTGCCGGCGTGCCTGGCTTAAACGCACATCACGGTCGAATTGCGCAAGATCCCAACGTGCATGGACGTCTTTGAGAAATGCTGTGAATCGCTCGCTGTGGTCAGGATGATCAGCCAGGTTGGTCGATTCTGCGGGATCAGTTTCAAGGTCAAAAAGTTGGGGTGGATCTTCTGTGCAGTAGTTGAACTTATAGCGTCCGTCACGAATGCTGACCATGGGCGTGACAGTGCCTTCGGCGGCGTATTCCATCAGTACCGGCGTATGACGACGGCCGCCGTTCATGAGTGGTAACAGACTTTCGCCATCTATCGACAGGGGAAGCTCGCTTGAGTTGACTGAAGCCAGATCAACCAGTGTCGGCGCGACATCAAGTAGCGATACCGGCGTATCGATCAGGCCTGCTTCGATGCCGGGTCCGGCGATCATTAAAGGCACCCGTGACGATCCCTCAAAGAAACTCATCTTGAACCACAGGCCACGCTCTCCCAGCATGTCGCCGTGATCGGCGCACAGCACGATATGGGTATGATCGGTCATACCGCACCGGTCGAGTATGGCAAGCAGCTTGCCGATCTGTTCATCGAGGTACGACAGGTTGCCGAGCCAGGCGCGACGTGAGCGACGTATGTCCTCAGGCGTTATAACAAAGCGGGTATGGTCGTTGGCGAGATACAGGCGTTTGCTGTGGGCATCCTGCTCATCGAATTCGATCGCTGCGGTGATGGGTTCGAGCAGGTCGGAATTCTCATACAGATCCCAATAACGTTGTCGGGTGACGTAGGGATCATGAGGATGGGTAAAGCTGGCGGTCAGGCACCAGGGTCGGTCGTCCAGTCTCCGCGCCAGGCGCAGCAGTTCGGCCTCGGCATGAAAGCCTGTCTCGTCATCGAATTCAAGCTGATTGCTGGTTTCAGCGACTCCCGCACCGGTAACCGAGCCGAGGTTGTGATACCACCAGTCGACTCGTTCACCGGGTTTTTGATAATCGGGCGTCCAGCCGAAGTCGGCAGGATATATGTCGGTTGTCAGACGTTCTTCGAATCCGTGCAGTTGGTCAGGCCCGACGAAGTGCATCTTGCCCGACAACGCGGTGTAGTAGCCAGCGCGTCGAAGGTTATGTGCAAACGTGGGTATGGATGCCGGAAACTCTGCTGCATTATCGTAGACGCCGGTACGCGACGGTAGCAGTCCCGTCATGAACGCCGCGCGTGCCGGCACACAAAGCGGGCTGGGTGTGTAGCAATGACTGAAACGCTTTGAGCGCTCGGCCAGGCGTTTCAGGTTCGGGGTATGCAAAGCGTTTAATGGACCATCGGGAAATAGCGTGCCGGTTGCCTGGTCGAGCATCAGGACAAGAATGTTGGGAGTACGATTCACTGATATAAACCCTTTAGGTTGGCGCTGAGTATTTGGAATTGTCGGGGAATTGGCGGTCACCGGCCAAGGGGACATTATAGGTCAGCCATGGACCACAACGGTTATCGCGGACCGATAAAATCATCCACCCGCGAACCACCGCTGCGAGTGCTAAAATGGCAACTCTTTCATGGTTGGGATACTCATGCAATGTGAGGTGTGTGGTGCAGAAAACAGATCGCAACGGCGTTTCTGTCATAGCTGTGGCGCGGCGCTCATGCGTCGTTGTGACGTATGTGAATTCGACAACGAAGGCGATGCGAGATTTTGTGGTGGTTGTGGTATTTCACTTGAGGTAAAGCCGGCACCCGCTGTGTCGGAGTCATCGCCTTCAGTGACGACGCCAATGGCGGATGCCACGAGTGATGCTGGCGACCGCGACGATGCCCCGGAATCTGTCGCGGAACGACGCCAGCTTACGGTCATGTTCTGTGATCTGGCCGATTCCACCGCGCTGTCCAACCGTATCGATCTCGAAGAACTCAATCGACTGAATCGTACCTACCAGCAATCCTGCACTGAGATTGTCGACGCCTATCACGGTTTTGTCGCCCGTTATATGGGTGATGGATTGCTATGCTATTTCGGCTACCCCAAAGCGCATGAGAACGATGCCGAAAATGCCGTTCGATGCGCGCTCGAAATTATCGAACGGGTACCGCCATTGCTTGAACTCGATGACGGCACAACCGGGTTTGTGGTGCGTATTGGAATTGCCACGGGTCCTGTTGTGGTTGGTGAGGTGGTCGGTGAAGGCGATGCGCGTGAAAGCACGGCGGTGGGTCGAACACCGAACCTTGCCGCACGACTTGAATCCCTTGCGGTGGGTGGTGGCGTGGTTATCTCTGAAGAAACCCATCGGCTCATCGGCGATCTATTTGTCTGTCAGGATGCCGAGAGCAATTTGCTCAAAGGTTTCGATAAGCCGATACGTAGCTGGCGTGTCATTGGGCGAATGCAGTCCGGGACCCGCTTCGAAGCAACATCGGGTGTGCGCCTGACGCCGTTTGTGGGTCGACAACGGGAGATCGATTTGCTGGACGATTGCTGGCGTGAATCCTGTGCCGGCAGGGGACAGATTGTGTTGCTTAGCGGTGAACCGGGCATCGGCAAATCGCGCCTTGTCCGCAGTGTGATCGATCGCACCGCGGATGCTGGCGTTAACGTTTTACAGTGTTCGCCGTACCATCGCGACAGCGCCTATTTTCCGGTAATCGAACAACTGGAACGGGATTTTCGCGCAACCGCAGGCAGTGATCTCGGGCACTGGCTAATAGCAGAATTCGAAGAACGCGGAATCGATATCGACGACACAATAAATGTGTTACGAAATCTGATAGAACCGGGATCGGTTGTAGCGTCCTCGACGGCGCCGCCCCTTACCGGTGCTGAGGCGAAACGCCAGATGCTGGAATTGTTGCAACGCTGGTATCTATCGAGCGGTGAAGGCGCAGCCAGGTCTCTGGTGATCGAAGATCTGCACTGGATAGACCCCAGTACCCAGGAGCTTGTCGATTTGCTGTCAAGTCGTGTCAACAATGTCGCCTTGTTGATGGTATTGAGTTTTCGACCTGAATATTCGGTGCCATGGGTCGATTTTCCTTATGCCCACCTCGTCAATCTGAATCGCATGACGCCAGGGCAGTGTGAAGACATGGTGCGGGAAGTGCTGGGTGACTCCCTGTCTGCCACCATGGTCAAGAAGATAGTCGAGCGTACCGATGGCATTCCCTTGTTCGTGGAAGAGTTGAGTCGCATGCTTGCGATGGCTGACAGTAAACTTGATGAGGGTCAACTTGAAATTCCGGCGACTCTTGCCGATTCCCTGAATGCGCGTCTCGATGCATTGGGCGATGTTCGCCGTACCGCGCAAGCTGCTGCAGTTATCGGGCGGGAGTTTGATGTATCGCTAACGGCTGTATTGACCGGACTTGAATCTGACGACTTGAATCGACATCTCGATCAACTGGTGGCGTCAGGATTGGTGTTCCGCTTTGGTAGCGGCGAGGATGCGCGATACCAGTTCAAGCACGCGCTGGTACAGGATGCAGCTTATGCCGGTTTGCTTCGCGAGAGACGTGAACAGTTTCACCGTCGCGCGGCGATTGCCCTTGAGGAGCGTTCAACCACACGCTCTGTTCAGCCCGATCTGGTAGCGCACCATTTTGAGAATGCAGGGGAGTTGGCCCAGGCGATTAAATATCGGTGTATAGCCGGGCAAGCAGCACTTGATCAGTCTGCAACGACAGAAGCATTGTCGAATTTCAAAAAGGCGCAAACATTGCGGGCCGACTCACTTGATGCAGATGATGCAATGGATTTGTCTATTCAAATGGGGTTGTCGGCAAGCTATCGATTTGCCGATAACTACCAGGATGCACTGGGCTGTCTCGATAAGGCCGAAGTGCATGCCACATCGATTGAAGATATCGAGGCATTGAACGACATATGCAATCTGCGGGGAAATATTTATTTCCCGCTGGGCAACCTTGAAGGTTGTATCGAGCAACACGGACGATCTCTTGAGTATGCGAAAGAACTTGGCTCGCTTGAAAGACAGGCACGCGCAATCGGCGGGTTGGGAGATGCCCATTACCTTCGTGGTGAGATGAAAACCGCAACTGCCAGGTTCATCGAGTGCTGCAAGATCAGTGAACGCAATGGCTTCGTTTTTCAAGATGCCGCCAATCGCGCGATGATTGGCTGGAGTCGCCTGTATGAACTGGAGATCGAACAGGCATACGACAACGCCATGGATGGAATCCAGCTATGTATTCGTTGCGGACATTTGCGTGGACAGATGATTGCCGAATCGCTGGCTGTCTTTACTCTTAACGAGATGGATCAAGCTGAACGTGCGGCGGGTCATGCGGCAACCGCACGACAGCTTGCACAGCAAATCGGTGCACGCAATTTCGAAGCGGCCATTGTATTTTTTGCAACGCGCTTTACCGATCCGGATAGTGATTGTGAATTGCAGCGTGAATCAATTATCCAGGCTGCGGACAGAAGTCGGGAGCTGGGTTTTGGATATCACGGACCGGCCATTATTGGAGGACTACTAAGTCTGACATCTGATGCTGCGAAACGCGCGCGTCTGTCGCAGGAGGCGGAGGAAGCACTGGCATCGTCATGTGTCGGTCACAATTACTACTGGTTCTATCGACATGCCATGGATGCGGCATTGCATTATCAGGACTTCGATAGCCTGAAACGGTACAGCGATGCTTTGACTCGTTATGACAAGACAGAACAGTCTGCCTGGACACGATTTTTTTGTGAACGTGCAGAGGTGCTTGGTGCACTCACTAAAGGTGAGTGTGATAAAGCTCTTCTGGCAAGACGTGATGCTTTGCTGCAGGAAGCGATGAGCAAAAAACTCAAGCAAGCGGCGAAAATGCTGGAAAGCATCATGTGAGTTAGCAGGGCGTTGATCGGGGTGGCCTGATGTACCGGCGTTGCGTACTATACTGGTTATGCAGTATCGGTCGATGGCAGACTCACTGGAAATTATTCAGATTCTCTATCGGTTGATCCTCTGCGCCAGTACCCATGCGGTTGTATGTGGGCAAGATCAATTTGATATTTACTGCTGTTTGAATCCCCATGTCCCAAGTACGTATCCAGTTCACCCTGTTCTCTGCCTTTTATTCGCCGTTGATCGTCACCATGGCAGGCGGATTTCTTCGTGATGAGGGTATCGATTATGAATGGTCAGTCGCGCCCCCCGGGCATTCAGCTATCGAAGCGGTCGTCAGCGGTTCTGCCGATGTGATTCAGTCGGCGCCAAGTCAGGCATTTACAAGTCTTAACCAGGGACGAAAACCGCCTGTGGTGCACTTCGCCCAGATCAATGAGATGGACGGATTTTTTATCACCGCTCGTAACCCCGATGAGAATTTCGACTGGAATGTGCTGGAGGGCTCGGAAGTCGTTCTGTTTGAAAGTGGTCAGCCCAATGCAATGTTTCGTTATGCCTGCCACAAGGCAGGTATAAATCATGATGAGATCAAGGCAATCCATCCCGGTGGTGCCGATGCCATTGATCGTGCCTTTCGGGAAGGCCAGGGCCGCTTCGTACAGCAACAAGGACCCTATCCGCAACAGCTTAAGTCAGAAGGCCTTGGTTCTATCGTCGCCCAGGTGGGTCCTGTGATCGGCAGTTGTGCGTTTTCGAGCCTCGCCGCATCACCCGAATGGCTGGACACGCCGGAAGCGGTTGCGTTCACACGTGCTTATCGCGCCGCACGTCGCCATCTTAACGATGCATCGGCGGATGAGATTGTCGATCTGACACAGTCGTGGTTTCCCGGAATCGATCACCTGGCATTGAAAGATTGTATCGCTTCCTATCAGTCGCTTGGCTGCTGGACGCCGCACATCGAGATTCGCCGTGAGGCATTCGATGTCATCAATGATGTATTTCAATACACTGGTGCGATATCGAGGCGTTATGATTATGACAAGGTTTGCTGCCTACCGCCGGATAGTTGTTGATGTCGGATAGTACGGAGTAATCAAAATCGCACAGTGATATCCCCGATCGATTTTCTGCTGGCTGTCATCGCAGTTATGGCGGCGGGATTTATCTGGACGAATCTCAAGTTTCGTGAACACGCCAACCGCATAGCCGGTGAATATTGTCGCGAGGCCGAAGTTCAATTTCTTGATGGATCGGTAAGTTTCGGTACCTTTGGAATCGTTCGAAACCGCAACTGGTTTCGGTTGCGGCGGGTGTATGTGTTCGAATACACCAGACAGGGTGTGACCCGTCATCATGCCGCTATCGTATTTATCGGTCGTGAATTCACAAATCTTCTGTTGATTGAACCATGAACCATTTGAAAATCGCAGTCACGTTGCTTGTTCTCGCAGGTATTGCAGCGTCCACTACTGTGATTGCCGAAATCGATGGTTCCAGTGTCTGCGCATATCGTCAACGAATTGATCTGATATTGAATACGCGCATCGTGCCCGGTGTTCAGGATGAGTTACACGAGATTGGTCGACATGACTTGGTCACACAAATATTCGACATCATCCAGCCATGGGCAATTTCGATAGCCGTTGGTGACTATTACCTGGCGCGCTCCCAAAGTGGACTTGTGATTACGGGTCTTGAGGGCTTGTTGAGTGAGCTTGAGCCGAAGGTTGCAGATAACCGTCAAGCGAGGTATGCGCATTTACTGCTGACCGCAACCCTGGCGCGTGTGAACCTGGTTAACTATGAATGGGGTCGCGCAATTCACTATGGTCATTTGGCGCGAGAGGATCTTTTCTGGTTCGAGTCGAGATATCCCGATGACTCGCGTTCACTGATTTTTCGCGGCATGTACGAGTACTATGTCGGTGTTGCGCCCGTATGGCTCAAAAGTGTCGGTTGGTTGCTTGGTGTTAACGGTAATAAATCTGAAGGAGTGAGATATCTGGAAGCGGCGGTAACGGCCAATGGACCGCTCGCGCCGGAGGCGGCGCGGATGCTGTTCGCAGAAGTGCGAAACGCTGATCGCGAGTCCTGCCGATACCTGGGTCTGGCCGCTGACCTGACCGAGTTTTATCCGGATAACGCCGAATTTCAGTGGTACCTGGTACGGGAACTGCGTCGCTGCGACGCGCTGGAAACGCCGATCAAGGATGCCCCGCGACTCGATCCACCCTGTATTTCAACCCATCGACAGGTTTCGGCAGACAGGTCGTTCTAATCACCTCAGGGCTTCGCATCACTTACTCTACCGTGAAATTGCGCAACAGCACCATGGTTTCATTGTTATCGTCCGTCAGGCTGATCTCGTTTTCAGAGTTCATCACGTATCGATAGGTTTCAGGTTTTGCTGAACCCTGGGCGGTGAGATACAGGGTGTCAGCGGTTGCTTCAACCATTCCGGTCTCGAGAACGGCGCCATTTTCTGTGGCCATGTGAAATTCCCCTGCATTGTTAATACCCAGCAGGATGATGTTTTCTTCGCCCGGTTTCATCCAGTACCAATGCCCCGACAGTGACTGCGTGACCGACGATGGGGCAGGTGGGGGTAACGTCGGACTCGGCCCGGCTTCGGGCTTTGTAGCGATGCTGAGGTTATTGCTTAAGGATTCATGGCCGGTGGTGTTGTTCTGTGGTGGGGATGAAGTTATCGCTGGTAACTGCGGCGCAGGCGGTGGTGAGGATTGTGTGCTATTCGATGCATCAGGCCTGGGCGGGGTTATTGACGAACTCTGGCTTACCGCAGCGGGTGTTGAAACAACCGGGACTGAAAGCGTCGGTGCAGGAATGGGTAATGCGCCTGGTGCCAGAGCCGCAATCGTTAGCCTGTGCATCTGTGCCAGCCATTGACCGGTAGCCGGATCGCAGCGCACCACCTGGGGCCACACACGAGCCAGTTCCGCATCGTAGCGGGCGGCAATCTCACTCTGGTATCGAGGAGTTAACTGTTGTGCGGTCAGGAGTAACTCATTGCGAAATCGTCCATCCCGCGAGCCACTACATACTGCCTGATGGGCATCGGCCGCAGCGGAATAGACGCTGGCGCTGAGTAGTTGCTGCAACTCAGGTGGCAGTGTCGATAACTCGGCAAGAGATGGTTGGCCAGCAGCCGGTGTTGTCGTTGGTATCGTAGTGGGGACTGTAACCGGCTGTGTTCGCCGGGTGGCGGTATCACGCAGGCGGGATAGCAGATAAGGCGAGATCCGGCCATCCACCGGCATATTGTTTTGCCGCTGGAACAGACTGATGGCCTGGGTGGTACGAGGCCCGGATCGGCCATCAACAAGTCCCGGATCGTAACCGAGATGACTGAGCAGTTGCTGGACTTCGTACACTTCAGGGCTGGTAGTGGACGCCGCATTACCCTTGAACATGCCCTTGAAGCGGTCAAACAGGTTTTTGCCGCGACTGGCGGCACGATCGATCCCTTCAATGGCACGGTCGGTTGTGTCGAGTGTCTGGTTAGCATCGTTGATGGCATCCGCCAACGTTGTTTGTGCAGCGAGCATCATGATTACCAGCAGGATTGCCGATGTCCGAATGGCGCTTTGAAGATGTGAGATGGCTTGTGGCATGAATCAACCTCCTTCCATCGTTACTAATTCACTCCTGTTAATGGACTTATGTGGCGACTAATTCATGACCTTGCTCAACGCCTTGTTCAGGTCATTGGCGAGTCGCCTTCCCTCATCCGACAGCTTGTAATAGCCGATTTTCTGCATCTCCTCATAGGCGCCTTCATAGTCGCCCATTTGCATGAGTTCCTGGGCCAGATAAACAATCGCATCCCCTGCCGCCTCACCCGCTTCGCCGGCAAAATTACTGTCGCCACTTGCCGATGCGATACGTGGTATGCCGACTGCCGGACCGAGACTGGCTGCCGCCCGCAATGCGGCGATGGCTTCTTCCCGCCGACCTGATGCCTTAAGCACGAGGGCAGCATCACGCCAGGCAGAAGCGACGAGTGTGGCGGCATTGACTGGGGCGGGGGGTTGAGTGCCTGGATCGCGTATGTCAGGTAGCATGGCATTAAACAGCTCATCAGATTCCCAACCCGGTGGAAATCGTGACACGTCAGCAATCGTGCCTTCAGCAAGAGAGAGTTGATCGTCTCCTCCTATGCCGGTATTCGTGACGAGTTGTCCAAGGCGTGCCCGCAGAGCCATGATTAATCCGAAATCTCTGGCATCGCGGGGAATCCTGGCGGTGACGTCAGCGGGTTCATCCAGTTCGATACGTGTCTGTTCCATGGCCAGGGCCATTCTCCATGCTGCTGCGGCACCGGCATAATCGCCCTGAGCCTCGCGAACAGCGCCGAGATAGGCAGGGACCCGGGCATCGGCGGGGTCGAGTTCTGCAGCCCGTTCCAGGTCCACAGTTGCCGCTTTCCAGCGGGTCGTCGCCATGTGATCCCAGACCCGTTTAAGCAATGGTGCAGCGGTGGTTTGATAGAAGCGATTCACCAGGATTTGTTGCTCGATCTGTTTGTCTGTCATGCCCAACTGATCATAAAGTCGTTCGAGGTGCTCATAAGCCTCGACACGTTTCGGTTGTGCTTCTATCGCTTTTTTCAAGCTCGATTCCGCATCGTTTGCCCTCCCGGACCACAGTGCCGCCTCTGCTTCGAGAAGTAATCCATCATAGGTTCCACGGGTGGCGGCAATCGCACGTTGCATCGCTTTAATGGAATGACTCCTGAGCTGTTCGGCCTGTGCATCGAGTTGGTTGGCACGATTCAGATCGGCAGCCGTGGGCGGGTAACAGGTTGTGGTAGTGACATCCCATACGCCGTCATAACGATGTTCGGTATGGGTCGATGATGAGCAGGTATCCTGTCGCAAGCGATGAGCCTCCGCGTTCATCCAGTTGGCGCGCCGGCCCTTGTAGAAGGCATATAACGACAAGGCCTTGGGATCGTTCGGTGCAATGGCAATCGCATCATCGGCAAGTTTTTCAGCTTCGTCCGTGCGCCCAAGACGCGACAGGACGGCAGCCTTGTTGAGCATCGCGCCGACATGGCGCGAATCGATAGCCAGCGCTTCATCATAGTGTTTAATGGCGTGTTGCAGTTCGCTCGCTTCCGAACTCTGCCAGCGGTAGTTGATCCGTCCTCGGCGCGGTTCCACCGATTCACCCCGTGGATAGGCCTCGTCGGCGAGAAAGCGGCCGATGGCCACATGCGCGTCCGGATTGTCCGGCTCGGCATCCACTGCGGATTCCAGTTGTCGCAAGCGCGCCTGATACCATTCGTCGTAACGAATGCGTTCCGCAGCGGCGTTTCGCTGAAGTCGTCTTGCATAGGGTAACAATGCTTTCACGCCGGACGTGCGGGCCGCTGCCGCCAGATCACGCCACCAGCGCATGGCCGGCAGGGTCGGTGACAGTCTGGCAAGTGCCTCGTCGACTTCCCCTTCGGCGATGGCTACCGACTCGGGGTCGAGGTTGCGTGCCACTTCAATATCATGATGAGCCTGATCGGCATCGCCCATTCTTGCCGCGCTGAGTGCCCGCCATGCGTAGCTGTCAGCGACGTCCGGGTTCATGGTCAATGCGATGGTGAATTGCTTACGGGCGCTTTGCGATCGTCCGAGTTCCAGCCAGCAGAGTGCGAACAGGGCTGCCACCTCGGAATTGTCCTTAAGGCTGCGCTGGGCGAAATCCGCATATTCCATCGCCTCCTGATAGCGTTTTTCTTCGAGCAGCTTCCAGGCTCGATCCAGTTGTTTTTCGGCGAGTCCGGGTTCCGACATATGGCGGTTGGCAAACCAGCTTGCGGCTCGTTTTCTACGCTTGCTGACTTCAATAGCCGACACCCCCGACTTGCCGCAGCGCTGGTCGGCATAGGATGCAGCCATCTGGTAAATCAGGAAGGAGGCATAGGCAGTGGTGTAATCCGTTCCACCCTGGATGACATGGCCCGGCACCGATACCGCGGCAGCGACAGTACAATCCGGCGTTGCCGCTTGCTCACCCTGAAGGCTGCGTGGTACTGGAATCGAATGTGCCTGACTCACCCGACCGCTCATGGTTTCTGATACATAGGTCCACAACTTCGCCTCACGACCGGTTCCGCCCAGAAGTCCATAGCGGTTGAAATCCGCTTCACTCTCGGTGTAACGCCCGTTAAAAACCCGGGCAACGCCCCGTGCCAGTATCAGGGTGGCGTTATCACCGGTTTGCGACAGTGCCGTGTCAAAGAGAGATTCGGCGGCTTGGTATTCACCGGAGCGAAGCGCTTCGAGACCCAAAAGATAAGATTCAATAAAGTCGTCACTGTTGTCCGCAGAAGCGGAGGCAGTGGTGTTTTGTGTAGATGCGGATGAACTTAGCCGTTGTTGCGCCTGCTGGTTGCCGGCATCGGCAGCCGCCTTGAACCAGCGCTGCGCGGTTTGTGCATTTTTCTCAACGCCGGTTCCCGCGTCAAACAAACGCGCCAGGTTGTACATGCCATCGGCATTACCGGCATCGGCGGCTTTTTGATACCAGGAGGCAGCCAGTTGCGGGTCTTTATTGACGCCATACGCTTTTTCGTAACTGTAACCGAGCGCAACCATGGCGCCGGCATGATTACCTGATGCCGCGCGCTGATACCAGGAGGCGGCAAGCTGATGTTGAACGCCGCCCTCAAAATAACCGAACGCATAGGCAAGGCCATAACAGTATTGATCGATGGGGCGATTGCCGACCTGTCCGGTTCGTTTATATTCCGGCAGTACCGTATTGGCGCAATGACGCCAGTCCGATTCGATATCGGCGATTGCGGTTGGGGATATGACGAGGATTACCAGCACACAGACGAATGCCAATGACCGTTTTATAAAATACGATCCGCGAATCCCACCTGTAGCCATTGCGTTGTTGTTCATCGGAGCCACCCAACCGGGTTACACTTGGCAAGTTTACTCCCAAAATACCGTTTTACAGAAGTACCTGATCGGTCGCTGGCAGTCATGAGTGCCAGTGCGAGGGGATCTCTGCGGTTGTTTGTCGATGAGACGAGGCATTGTCGATATAATTGAGCGCTTTTTTGAATGCCCCACCATCGACGGCACGCATAATCACGCCATCTTTTAAGGGCTTATCTTCAACGGATCGCACAAATCACGCCGTGAACTTTCAGGAACTTATACTCTCTTTGCAGCGCTACTGGGCCGACCAGGGGTGCGTTATCCTGCAACCCTACGATATGGAGGTGGGCGCCGGTACGTTCCATACTGCAACCTTTCTGGCCGCCATTGGCCCGGAACCGTTTCACGCTGCCTACGTCCAGCCATCGCGTCGTCCCACCGATGGGCGTTACGGCGAGAACCCCAATCGTTTACAGCACTACTATCAGTATCAGGTGGTGTTCAAGCCATCGCCGGATAATTTTCAGGATCTCTACCTGGGGTCACTTGCGGCTGTCGGCATCGACTTTCTAAAAGATGACGTACGCTTCGTGGAGGATAACTGGGAGTCGCCAACGCTGGGTGCCTGGGGACTTGGCTGGGAGGTCTGGTTAAATGGCATGGAGGTGAGTCAGTTCACCTATTTTCAACAGGCCGGCGGAATTGAATGTCGGCCGGTGACTGGCGAACTCACCTATGGTCTGGAGCGCATCGCCATGTATATCCAGGGTGTCGACAACGTGTTCGATCTGGCATGGACCGATCGTTATACCTACGGTGACATCTTCCGCCAGAACGAGATTGAGCAGTCGGCCTATAACTTCGAACACGCCGATGTCGATAACCTGCTCAGCCAGTTCGTCAATTACGAAAAAAACTGTGAGTACCTGGTGGAAAAACAACTACCGCTACCGGCCTACGAACAGGTGCTCAAGGCATCCCATGCCTTTAACCTGCTCGATGCGCGGCATGCCATCGGTGTCACCGAGCGGGCACGTTATATCGGTCGGGTGCGCGCCATGGCACGGGCGGTCGCCCATGAATATTACGCCAGCCGCGAACGCCTGGGATTTCCCCGAAGTGACGCTAATCCCGGGGTGTCGTCATGAATGCCGGCAAGCGCGCCAGTGCGCCGCGGGATTTGCTGGTGGAACTCGGCACCGAAGAGCTGCCACCCAAAGCGCTTAAACGTCTGTCGGTCGAATTCGCTTCGGGAATTTTCAACTGGCTAAAGGAGCAGGGATTTGTAGAAGCGAATACCGAATCGGAATCGAACCAGTGGCAGTGGTATGCGTCACCCCGGCGTTTGGCAGTGGTGATTGAAAAAGTAATATCCAGGCAGGGCAATCAGGTTATTGAAAGACGCGGACCGGCGCTCGCTGCGGCCTTCGACAAAGATGGTCAGCCGACACGGGCGGCGACGGGTTTTGCCGGCTCCTGCGGGGTGGAGGTCGGTGCCCTCGAAACGCTTAAAACCGACAAGGGTGAGTGGCTCGTTCATCGTAGCGAGACGCCCGGCAAGTTGCTTAACGATGTAATCGAGGAATGTATCGTCGATGTTATCGGTCGCCTGCCTATTCCAAAGCGGATGCGCTGGGGCAGCGGCGATGCTGAATTCGTCCGTCCGGTTCACTGGCTGGTAGTGCTGCATGGAGGCGACCTTCTCGACGCCAACGTGCTGGGTGTATCGTCCGGCCGCTATTCCCAGGGCCACCGCTTTCATGCACCGGGCCGGCTCAATATTACCAGCGCTGCTCGCTATGCCGAGATCCTGAAAGACAAGGGTTCGGTGTGGGCCGACTTTGAAGAACGTAAGCTCGAGATCTATCTGCAGGTCGAAAAACTGGCGGCGAAGCTGAAAGGCCAGGCGGTCATCGACGATGTGCTGCTGGATGAAGTGACCGGTCTGGTGGAACGGCCCGAGTCGATTTGTGGACGATTCGACGAGGCTTTTCTCGAAGTACCCACCGAATGCCTGGTGTCGTCGATGAGCGACCACCAGAAGTATTTCCATGTGGTCGATAAATCCGGCAGCCTGATGCCGTTTTTTATCACCGTCAGCAATATCAGGAGCAGCGACCCGGCGCGTGTACGCACCGGCAATGAACGGGTACTGCGGGCGAGATTATCCGATGCTGATTTTTTCTGGCGAGGAGATCTTGCACATACCCTGGAATCACGGCTTAGCGAACTCGAAGGCCTGATGTTTCATAATGCCCTGGGCTCTGTTGCCGACAAGACCCGACGCATCGTCGAGATCGCCCGTAAAGTTGCCCGGCAAGTGGAGGGCGATGTCGATGCCTGCGCGCGCGCGGCGCTGTTGTGCAAGGCGGACCTGGTCACCGCAATGGTCGGGGAATTCCCCGAGCTTGAAGGAATCATGGGGCGTTACTACGCCATTAACGATGGTGAAACCACCGATATTGCGCGAGCCATCGAGGAGCATTATCGCCCACGTCACGCGGGTGACGCGCTACCGGCCGAGCTGACCGGTCGCGTGGTCGCGATGGCCGACAAGATCGATACTCTGACCGGTATTTATGCGACTGGCGAAGAGCCAACCGGCGACAAGGACCCCTATGGGCTGCGTCGTACGGCACTGGGTTTGATCCGAATCATTATCGAAGATGGCATCGATCTCGATATCGCCCAATTGGTTGAATTCAGCGCAGCGCAATTCGAACGACAGGATATTAAAGTGTCACGCCAGGCGCGCCAGCGTGCCGTGGCGTTTGTCGTCGATCGTTATCCGGCACACTTTGCAGCCAGCGGTTTCGCAGTCGATGAGATAGCCGCAGTGGGCAGTGTTCGTCCGCTAAGGCCGCTCGATGTTGAAAAACGGCTCCGTGCCATCGCGGCATTTCGCACGCTGCCGGCGGCGGTCAGCCTGGCTGCGGCCAATAAGCGTATCGCCAATATTTTGAAAAAAGTGGATGCCTCCATCGAGCGGAGCATGGATTTCGATCGCCTGGTGGAACCGGCAGAAACCGCGCTTGCCGAACAGTTGGTGCGCGTCAGTTCGCAGGTGGCGTCACTGGTGCAACGTAGCGATTATGACGATGCGCTGGAAGTTCTTGCCGGCTTTCGCGAAAGCGTCGACCGGTTTTTCGATGAGGTCATGGTGATGGACCCGGACCCCTCGTTGCGCGACAATCGATTGGCGTTGCTGATGCAATTGTCCGGTTTGTTTATGGGTATTGCCGATTTATCAAAACTTCAATCTACAGAGCGTAGCCAGTGAGCACCGCCGACGGACCCCATTCCGATCGCTATGCCGACATGCTGGCGGCAGTGCGTGCCTTTCACGAAAAGCACGGCTTCCGCGACAAGGGCGGTGAAGACCTGCCGTATCGGGTGGCCCTGATGGCAGAAGAACTGGGTGAGATCTCCGCCTGCATTACCAAGGGGAAGGATCGCGAGGCACTTGCCGAAGAATGCGCTGATCTGCTGATTTTATTGATTGGCACCGCGATTGCCGCCGATTTTAAACTCGATACGGCATTCTGGGAAAAGATGGATATCCTGTCGCGGCGTGACAGCCGCATGATCGAAGGCCGTATTCGGGTCTCGGAGTTTCGCGAATGAACCGGATGGTCATACTCGATCGCGATGGCGTTATCAATCAGGACTCTGATCGCTACATTCGATCGATCGACGACTGGTTACCGATACCGGGCAGTCTCGAAGCCGTTGCACGGTTGTCGCGAGCCGAGTACCGGGTGGTGGTTATCACCAATCAGTCGGGACTGGCCCGCGGTTACTTTGACATGGAAACGCTGACCGCCATTCATGAAAAAATGCTGCGCCTGTTGAATGACAAGGGCGGCAAGATCGAAGCGATTTTTTTCTGTCCCCACGGCCCTGACGATAATTGCGAATGCCGCAAACCAAAGCCTGGCATGTTTGCAGAATTGGCGGCGCGTAGCGGGCAGAGTCTGCGCGGTATTCCGGCGGTTGGAGATTCCCTGCGCGATCTCAAGGCGGCTGCATCGGTCGGCGCGTTGCCGGTGCTGGTCAAGACAGGCAAGGGGCGTGACACCATGAAAGAACTCGCCAAGGATACGGCTTTCTCAGGCAGTGTACATGTGCCGGTGTACAAGGATCTCGGTGCGTTTGTCGACGAGTTTCTCGAAGGCGGACTTGAGCACGAGATCCAGGCCCTGGGTGGCGATCTTGTGTCGGCAGCATCTGACGACAGCGCCGTCAAAGAAGTACCGCCGAAGTGACGCTGCTCCGGTCGATTGTATTTTTCATCGGCATGTGTGTGTCGATCGTACTCTATTGGCCGATTACCATGCTGGCCTGGCCGCTACTACCGCTGACACGCTCGCGCATTCTTGGTGGGTGGGCGGTATTCACTTTGTGGTGGTTAAAAGTAACCTGCAATCTCCGCCATCGTGTTAGCGGCCTCGAAAATCTTCCCGACCGCCCGGCGGTATTGTTATGCAAACATGAGTCCGCCTGGGAGACCATTTCAACCCAGGCCATTTTTCCACCGCAGGCCTGGGTTCTGAAGCGCGAGCTATTATGGATACCGTTTTTTGGCTGGTCGCTGGCGGCGTCGAATCCCATAGCAATCAATCGCTCAGCGCGGGTCCGGGCACTCGATCAACTCATCAGGGAAGGGCGTGATCGCCTTCGTGAAGGTCGCTGGGTGGTGGTCTTCCCCGAAGGTACGCGAACCGCACCGGGAGAGATGGGCGAGTTCAGTCCTGGCGGCGCGATGCTGGCGGTCAAGAGCGGGGCGCCGGTCGTGCCGGTGGCTCACAATGCCGGCACATTCTGGCGTCGTCGCGGTATTTTGAAACATGCCGGCGTAATCGATGTTCGGGTTGGACCGGTTATCGAAACCGCAGGACGCAAACCCCGTGATGTTAATAACGCCGCGCACGCATGGATTGCCCAAGCGGTTGCCGATATGGCAGCGAACCGGGACGAGCAAGCGCCGCACTAACAGCTATTGTTGAATTGTGCTGCGTTTAGCGCCTCGCAGGTTACCTGGTCCCGCGAGTTCCTGGCATTTAAGCGGTATTGGGAGTCGGCCATTTTGGGTCAGGTTCCAAACAGGTCGGTTTAGTGCTTGGCTGAAATCTTTTTACGTATGGCGCTCAAGGTACGCCATGTGGTGGAGGATTTGATCGATTCGATCTCCGAGGTGAGGCGCTCTATAACCGTGCTGCGACGATCGAGTTCCGACTCAAGCGCTTTTATTCGTTGCCCAAATGCCTGTTCCTTGACGAGGAAATCACTCAGGGCGAGTCGATATTCGCGGCTGGCGTTAAAGCGAATGTGAATATCCACTCTCAAGGTCCGGGTCGCTATGCTGTCGATACGAATTGACGGTTGAAAGTGCATGGAAGGCCGGTCACCGGCCACAGCCAGCAAGCGCTCATCGCCGGCGATCAAATAATTAATGCCGTCAAACTTCGTCTTGGCGATGATGATTTCCTCGCCTTCAAGCGACCACAACACCGACTCACTACCGTTGTGGGTGGTCATGACCTTGATGCTGTCGATGTTAAAGAAACCTGTATCAAGGGGGCGATTAGCATCACATGGCTGGAACGTCAGGGTATCAATCGATATGTCGTTATTGGTTGCCTTGTCATCGGTCGAATCAGGCAAGTCCGGTTTAAATGTCAGGGTGGTCCAGTCCCGACCCGGTGTCAGAGGTTCCGTTGACACGATCACGCATGCGTCACCATCACCAAGGGTGAGTTTAATGCGCGGATTGACCATTGCCCTCACCGGGCTTTCCACCAGCGGCGTTGCCAATACGGATCGGGTATCGATATCTCGTTGCAGCAAAATGCGGTTCTGAAAATCATCCTCGAGCTGACAAAATTCTTCCGGTAAACGATTGCCGCGACGACCCATGGTCAGACAGTGGCGGATAAACTCACCGACATCATATGTATCGAAACGTCTGGCGAACTGGCGCAGTGCCACACGGTGATTGTTGGCGAAAGTCAGCGCTGCTCGAAACAACAGGTAGTCAATGTCGGTGCTATCGTCTGTCTGCCATTCCTGGTCGAAGATGCGAAAGTCACCGGCCGCATCGACGATGATATTGTTCGGCAACAAATCCATCGGCAACGGGCCTTGCAGCGCCTGGGCTTCAAGGAAATCGACATACTGAATAATATGCTGATTGAAGTCGTCCAGACTCGATTCAGTCATGATGGTACGGACCCAACGCGACGACAGCAGTGTCCCTTCAATATAAGGTTCACTACCGAGGCGATGACTGCTCGATGCATCATTGCCGTTATCGCTGCGAAGGGCGCTGCGCCTGACGACTGAACTGCCGCGTAATTTACTGATTATCGTGCACAGGTGTCGCTTGCGTCGGAAGTCCGGCAGATGGACAAAGTCTATGTCGTTATACGCTTCAAGATTGTCGGCAGTGCCGAGAACAACCAGAAATGAGTTGGATAAATCGGCGAGTACACCGGCAGCGTTGTAACCCTGCCAGGTCAGCGACTCGGGAATGGCGGGGTCGAACAGGAAGGTATAGTCGGTCGAGTCGATACCTTCAAGATGACACCACGCGTTATCGTCGCGGTAGATAAAATCATCGCCCAGATAGACCGTTGGAATCTTGTAATCCGGAAACGGATACAGGAAGGTGTGATGATCGAAACCGCCATCATCGGCTATGCCATGCCATTCCCGTCGGGTATAGGTTCGAATACCGGCGGAGTCGGGATAGTTGTCGATACCGACGAAGCGTTTTGAATAGTGATCTTCAAAGGCGCCGTGCAGATACTTCATGCCGGTACGATTTTCTATCGCCACCAGCACCTGACCACCCGGAGCAAGCGATTGCTTGACGCGTCCAAGCAGATCGATCAGCGCGCCGCGATCGCTGTCACCGTTGGGTGTGAATCGACGCGCGTATTCTGCAACACCAACCAGTAGCACATAATCGTACTCACCATCGGGCAAGGTCAGCAGGTTGAAGTTGGCCTCAACGATCGTCACCGTTTCAAGATCACGGCAGCGCATCGCTGCCAGTCGCGCACGGATCGCACTGCCTTCGATGGCGTCCACGTTAAAACCAGTCTCACCAAGATAGCGAGTGATGGCACCACAGCCGCAGCCGAGTTCAAGAACCCGTGAGCCGGGTTCAAGCGGCAGCGGACGTAGCAGGTTGGCGCGTTTTGAGCTTAAGTGATATTCAGACGGCCAGTCTTTTATCGCCAGGTGTAGTGTTTCAGAATCGCTTGAAAGATCTTCACTGCGTTGCAGCACATCAAACAGATAACGCTCAGCTTCACTGCCATCGGAATAACCGAAATCAGCCTCCACGCAATCGGGGTTGCTGTATACACCGGCAACGTCAGCGACAAGTGCGTTGGCGGTAATGAGTGGGGATTCAGGTTTCACTTGGGCTGTGGGTCTGGACACTTTGATCGGCTGGTAAGGTTTTCATGGGATCGCGCATTGTATTGCGCTAGCTATCAGTCAGGGGTCCGTCAACGAGTTCGATTGCGCGTGTCAGGCGAACAAAGTCTTCGACACTCAGCGTTTCGGCGCGACGTGCGGGATCAATTTCTGCACGCTCAAAAGCCGACGGGCCTGCCAACTCCTTGAGGGCGTTTCTCAAGGTCTTGCGACGCTTGGCAAATGCGGCGCTGACGATGCGATTCAGTCGTTGGCCATCGATAACGCCGCCAAGCGGCTGGTCGCGCGGGCGCAATCTTAGCATGGCGGACATCACCCGTGGTGGTGGCGTAAATGCTGTCGGCGGAATTAAAAAATCCACCTCGGCAGTGCAGTAACGTTGTATTAAAACGCTTGGCTTACCGTAGGTACGGCCACCCGGTGTCGATGCAATTCGATCGGCCACTTCCTTTTGAAGCATCAGGTACATGTCGTCGATCACATCGAGGCTATCGAGCAGATGAAACACAATGGCTGATGCGATGTTGTAGGGCAGGTTGCCGATAATTCGTAGTCGGCCGTCTGCGGCGAGGGCGGTAATGCTGGTATTTAAAATATCGTCCTCGATCAGTTCGAAGCGGGGATTGCCGGCAAAGCGCTGTTTGAGAACCACATGCATGTCGCGATCAAATTCAACAGCCGTCAAGTGGACACCGGCATCAAGCAGCGATGCGGTGATCGCACCCGTGCCCGGACCGATCTCAACTACCCGGCTGTCGGGTCTCAGTGCGAAACGTTGAATGATCGATCTGATAACGCCCTCATCGTTGAGAAAATGCTGACCCAGACGCTTCTTGGCACGCGGTGCCGCGTCTCGACGTGCGTTAGCGTACGTTGGCACGGGCAAGGTCAATGGCGCTGTCTATGGCACGGATGAGTGAATCGGCATTGCCGCGACCGCTGCCGGCAAGATCCAGCGCGGTGCCGTGATCTACGGAGGTGCGGATGATGGGCAGGCCGAGGGTAATGTTGACGATATCGCCGAAGCCGGCGTGCTTGATCACCGGCAACCCCTGATCGTGATACATGGCCAATACCACGTCGCAGTCATTCAAAACATGGCGGGTAAACGCGGTGTCCGCCGGTAGCGGTCCGATCAGATCAAGACCGTCTTTCAGCAGTGCGTCAACGACAGGTTTGATGATCTCGATTTCCTCATCGCCAAGATGCCCGCCTTCGCCGGCATGGGGATTGAGGCCGCATACCACGATGCGTGGCGCATCCATGGAAAACCGCTTCTTGAGATCGCCGTCGATAATCCGAATGACCCGCTCAAGCAGTGTCCTGTTAATAGCTGCGGGCACCGCTTTCAGGGGCAGATGGGTGGTCGCCAGGGCTACTCGCAATCCGTTGGTCGCCAGCATCATCACCGGATAGCCACCGGTACGTCCAGCGAGATATTCGGTATGCCCGCTAAAGGCGATGCCAGCATCGTTGATCACCGACTTTTGTACCGGACCGGTCACCATGGCATCGAATTTCCCGCTACTGCAGCCATCACAGGCGATATCCAGGGTTTCGAGTACATAGCGGGCGTTTTCGGGGTCGGGAAAACCGGGGCGCGCAGCTCTCGCCATGGAAACCGGAACCACGGCGAGGGTGCCTGATTGATGCGCCAAACCGTCGTCGGCAACCAGGGTGATATCGACATCGAGGATCCTTGCCGCAGCCTCGATCAGCGCAGGATCGCACACGGCGATCAACTGTGCCGGGATATCACGTAACGCTGCCTTGACCAGCAGTTCGGGGCCGATACCGGCGGGTTCACCGGGTGTCAGCGCGATACGCGGTAGTCCTTTAGATGAGCTCACAGGCAATATTTTCGTATGTTGGCTCGATCAACTTTCAAGGGTTTTGTGAGTGCCGTCGCAGTAGGGCCGGTTGGCGGACTGCTTGCAGCCACACAGCGGCACCGTACCGGTTTCAGTTACTTCCACCTTGATCGGCGTGAACTCGGTGCCTTTATGTGAACCATCGCAAAATGGCTGGTTGGCAGAGCGACCGCACTGACACCACCAGTAATTGCCGGGTGATAACGGCACGAGATAAGGACCTCTCTGGGCGATTTTCGGCGTCGACATGGGCTTTATCCTCCGTCAGTTGAACAGGTACCGACATTGTATTGCACTTCGCGCATGATCATTTCATCAAGGAATCGGCAATATGTAAAAAGGCCCTGATTCATCAGGGCCCTTTTACATAGCGTTTTCCTGCCCGGGTTATCCCGGGCAAATCTCTAGAAAGACATGAAAAGGCCGCCGTTGACCGGTATGTTGGCACCGGTAATGTAATCGCTTTTTTCATCTGTCAGAAAAGCGATGGTGCGGGCAATGTCCTGCGGCTCGCCCATTCTGCCGACCGGGATGCCGGCGACGATATCATTGCGGACTTCTTCAGGAATCGCGTTGGTCATGCTGGTGGCAATGTATCCCGGTGATACCGAGTTGACCGTCACGCCCTTGCGCGCCGCTTCCTGTGCCAGTGCCATGGTGAAACCATGCATGCCGGCCTTGGAAGCAGAATAGTTTGTCTGACCGAACTGACCCCGTTGGCCGTTGACAGAGGATATGTTGACGATACGGCCGAAACCGCGCTCGGTCATTCCCTCGATAACCTGGCGGGTAACATTGAACACGCTTCCGAGATTGACTTTGACAACGCTGTCCCAGTCGTTTTCATCCATTTTCCGCAACGTGGCGTCGCGGGTAATGCCGGCACAGTTGATCAGAATATCGACCCAGCCGTAGTTTTTTTCGATTTCGACGATCATGCGGCGGGTATCTTCGAATGATGATACGTCACCGGCTGTGATCTTGATGTCGTAACCTTCGTCCTTCAATTGTGCCTGCCAGACACCGGCTTCGGTCGATTCTTCCGGCAGATGGCAGGCAATGACGATATCGCCACGATCGGCGAGTGTCTTGCAGATTGCGGTACCGAGTCCCCCAGTACCCCCCGTTACCAATGCTGTTTTATTTTGCATAATTCACCTTGAAAATGAGGACCAGTCAACCCAGGTGCACGGAACACATGGTGTTGCGCCGCACCAATGGTGCACCGCAAAATAAGCCTTTTTACATCCTTCTGTCAATGTAATCTGTGGCGGTCCTTATTAAATATTTGGTCGTATGACCATCGTAATTGGACAACTACCAGGTGTGATCGAAGACTCGATACAGGGATAATCCCCGAATTATCACGGTTATCTGGTGAAGTCATGGTGTAGCGGAGGTAACGCCACCACCTTGCGCAACACGTTACAATAGCGAGTTAGCCGGCATTCAGCCGGAATATCGATTGATCCTCAGGTCAGCATGGCCCGGATCGTTACTTTTACCTCTCGACATTACATCCTGCCAGCATTCAACAATGAAATTGCTTATCAAGATCCTGTTGCCAATTATCATTATTGGTGCAGGAATTTTTTTGTTCACCCAGCTCAAGGCATCGCGTCCCGAGCCGGTGGCGTTACAGGCGCCTGAAAAGCAGTGGGTGGTCAAGGCGGCTGAGGTGACACCTGGCAGATTTACTCCATTGGTGAAGCTCTACGGTCGCATCGAGTCGCCGGTAATGAGTACCTTGACGGCGGCCGTGGCCGCCAATGTCGATCGGGTGATGGTTCGTGAGGGTGATTTCGTTACCCCGGGCGGGTTGCTGGTGGAACTGGACGATACCGATCTGAAATTCATGCTGGTACAACGCGACGCCGAGATTGCCGAGCTCAAAGCCAGTCTCGACAGCGAGAATAATCGCTATCGCGCGGATACGGCCGCGCTTAAGGATGAACAGGCGCTGCTAGATCTGGCGCAGCGCAATCTGGGTCGCGCGAGGCAACTCGCCAGCACCCGTGCCGGCTCTGAAGCGGCCGTGGACGATGCTCTTGAGATCATTCGTAACCGCTCACTGGCTGTGGTCAAGCGGCAGCTTGATATTGACGATCATCCGGCGCGCCTTGCACGGCTTCAGGCGTCACTGGACCGCGCTGGCGCCGCTCGTTCGATGGTGGAGCGAGATCTTCAACGGAGCCGAATCGAGGCGCCATTCACCGGCCGCATCACGTCGGTTGAAGTCGCTGAAGGGGAGCGGGTACGGGTCGGCGACGATCTCGTCAACCTGTATGACGATAGCCGTCTCGAGGTTCGTGCACAGGTGCCTGATCGCCATGTTGCCGAGGTGCGATCGAGTCTCGCCGACGGCGGCCTGAAAGCCGTCATGCAATTCGATAATAGCCGTCTGGATCTTGAGCTGGTGCGTTTATCCGCTGCCGTTCGTTCGGGCCAGGGCGGGCTGGATGCGTTTTTCAGGATCGTTGATGGTGCAAACGGCAATGCCGGCATACCGCTTGAGGTCGGTCGGGTCGCCCGGGTCGAGCTTCAATTGCCGCTGATAGACAATGCCATTTCGCTGCCACTGGCTGCTTTGTATGGATCTGACACCGTTTATCGAATCGAAGAAGGGCGGTTGCTGACTACGCCGGTGCGATATATCGGCGAGCATCGAACTGCTGATGGCGAGCTCAATGCGCTGATCAAATCAGATAGTCTGAGCCCCGGTGATACGGTTGTAACCAGTCAGATACCGGCTGCGGTGGATGGCCTCAAGGTTGAGGTCAGCGCACGTTGATGGATCGCTCGCCTGAAGGTTTCACCCATCGCAACGACCTGGTGGGGCTGTTTACCAATCACCCGGTAGCGTCGAATCTGCTGATGATAATGATGCTGCTGGCGGGCGCTTACGGTCTGTCAGGCCTGAACACCCAGTTCTTTCCAACCTTCGACCTGGATTTCGCCAGCGTACGGGTGGTGTGGACCGGCGCCAGTGCCGAAGATGTCGAGGATTTGATCACTACGCCGCTGGAGCAGGAGCTCGCCAACGTCGACGACGTTAAACAGATGACTTCAACATCAGCCGACGGCGTGTCTTCGATCTCTTTGGAGTTTGATGAAGGCACCGACATGGGATTGGCGGTCGATCAGGTTAAAGAGAAAGTCGGTCTGGTGCGCAATTTACCGGCCAGTGCCGAGACGCCGGAGATAAACCGGGTGGTGCGGTATGAACCGGTCGGAACGGTTGTGCTGAGCGGACCGGATTCAGTGCGTGAACTCAGCGAACTGGCGCATCGGTTCGAACGCGAGCTGCTCGATCGGGGCATGACCCGGGTGACCATTGTGGGGCTGCCCGAGGAAGAAATCGCCATCATGGTATCGCCGTCGGCGAGTCGTCGCCTGGGTTTGTCCATTGCGGACGTTGGTCAACGGGTCGAGGCGGCCTCGCTGGATATTCCGGTGGGCACGGCCGGTCGGGATGATGTGGCAAGGCAACTCCGATTCATCGACCAGCGACGCACCGGTCTCGAGTTTGCCGATGTGCCGATCAGGGTGGACGCATCCGGTCAGCGGGTTACGCTGGCTGATATTGCCGAGATCAAACGTCGTCCCCGTAATGGCGAGGTCACATTAGGCTACAAGGGACGACCGGCGGTGGAGCTTGCGCTTGCCCGTGCCGAGAATGGCGACAGCCTGCGTTCCGCGACCATTCTGGATGAGTGGCTTACTGATACCCGTCCGACATTGCCGCCCGGCATTGAACTTCATACCTACAACGAGAACTGGAAGTTACTGAAGGGTCGAATTGATCTGTTGCTCAAGAACGCGGTGACCGGCCTGTTGCTGGTGGTGGCGATTCTGTTTTTATTTTTAAGTGGCCGCATCGCATTCTGGGTCACGGTGGGTATTCCGGTGTCGTTCATGGCGACACTGGCGATACTTAACCTGATCGGCGGTTCCATCAACATGATCAGTCTTTTTGGCTTGATCATGGCGCTCGGTATTATCGTCGATGATGCCATCGTGGTGGGTGAGGATGCCGAGGCGCACTTTCGTGAAGGCGATGCGCCACTCAAGGCTGCCGAGATGGGTGCGCGCAGGATGCTGGCGCCGGTTATGTCGTCATCGCTCACGACCATCGCTGCATTTCTGCCGCTGCTGCTGGTGGGCGGGATAATCGGCAGTATTCTTTCCGCCATACCGGTGGTGATCATCTGTGTCATCCTCGCATCGCTGGTGGAGTCGTTCCTGGTCCTTCCCGGACATCTCCGCGGCGCGCTACAGCACATGCAGCCCGGTCGTGAGAGCCGGGTACGAAGGATATTGAACAACGGCTTCAATCGCTTTCGCGATGGCTTGTTTCGTCCACTGGTAACGGCGGCGATCGAGTACCGCAGTATTACAATCGCATGCGCGTTGTTCACCATCCTGGCCACTGCCGGCTGGATGGCGGCGGGTCGCATGGCATTTACATTCTTTCCGGTGGCCGAGTCGACCACGGTGTACGCCAACGTTGCCTTCGTCGCTGGCACGCCCGAAGCGCGTACGCGAGCATTTCTTCAGCACCTTGAAGATGCCTTGTGGGCCACCGAGGCATCTTTTGGCGAGTCGCTGGTCAACACCGCAATTGCTCGCTATGGCACGCTGGTGTCGGCCGAGAATCGAGGCTCCGCGAACGGCGATCAGTTTGCTTCGCTATTCGTGGAATTGACTGAGCCTGACCAGCGCTCGGTGCGTAATCGCGACTTTATAAAGGCCTGGAAGTCGCGTATTGATAGCGTCGCCGCCATTGAAAATCTGACCATATCCGAGCGTCGCGGTGGGCCACCCGGTCGGGATATCGATGTGCGGATAACAGGCGGTGATACCAGTGCGGTAAAGGCGGCCGCCGAGGAATTCAAACAACTGCTCGCCACCCAGGTTGGCGTGTCCGGCATCGAGGATGATCTGCCCTTTGGCCGCGAGCAACTGGTGTTGTCGCTGACTCCGCTGGCCGAGTCGTTGGGACTGACGGTGCGTGAAGTCAGCCGCCAACTCCGCGCTGCGTACGATGGCTACCTGGTGCAGATACTGGCCGATGGTGAAGACGAGGTTGAAGTACGGGTGATGCTGCCGGATGACGAACGCGATCACCAGGCAGCGTTTGGCGATTTGGAGATTATTCTTGCCGACGGCACCGCCGTTCCACTGGACAACGTGGTAAGTACCACTACTCGTCGCGGCTTCGATTCAATTCGTCACGCCGATGGCCGTCTGGCAGTCACCGTGACAGCCGATGTCGATTCCGCAGTTGCCAACGCCAACGATATCGTCACCAATTTTCGTCAGGGAAATATGGTCGATCTGTCGAGCCGCTACGGAGTCAATTTCTCGATGCAGGGGCGCCAGGCGGATCAACAGGAGACCGTCGGAGATATGCAGCGCGGCGCATTGCTGGCGCTGGCGCTGATCTATCTGGTGCTGGCCTGGGTATTCGGATCGTATGGTTGGCCGCTGGTAGTCATGGCAATCATCCCCTTCGGCTTGGTCGGCGCGTTCTGGGGGCACGTTGTGATGGGTCTCGATCTCACCATATTGTCGCTATTCGGATTTTTTGGTCTGGCCGGCATTGTGGTCAACGATTCGATTATTCTGGTGGTGTTCTACAAGCACCTTCGCGAGCAGGGAATGCCGATGCGCGAAGCCCTGGTTGAGGCATCCTGTCGTCGTCTGCGCGCAGTTCTTCTGACCTCCCTGACAACCATCGGCGGTTTGTTTCCGTTGTTATTTGAAACTTCGCTACAGGCGCAGTTCCTCATACCCATGGCAACATCGATCGCCTTCGGTCTTGGCTTTTCAACGTTGCTGGTGCTGGTGTTGGTGCCGTCGTTGCTGTGCTATCACGAACAGCTTGCGTCCCATGTATCGCGCCGTTCACGAATGCACAATGCGACAACGTAATCGCATTGACAGGCCATGAACTATATTAAAGATCATTGGTGTGGGCGGCACTCATTGGTGCGGGCCTTCTGGATCAATTTTCTGCCGCTATTTTTATTGCTGTGGTGGGCAATAGATCCCTTGGTGACTGTGTTTCAGGATGATGCGCCACGTGCGTATGTCATTGCGATGAGTTATTCCATCGTCGCATTCGGCATCATACTGCCGTGGCAGGTGGTCGGTGTGTTACGAACCTCGGAACGATACCTTGTGGACTATGGCAACCCGCTTTGGGGACGTGCAGCACAGGCGCTTGTGATCATTGCCACAATGGCGGCGCTGATTGTGATAACCGGTGCAGTCCAGCGTATCGGCGCGCGTCAGTCGTATCATGAGTTTGGTAAACGCTGGGAGGCTGCAACCAGTCGCGTATACGATGTCACTCAAGTGCCCGGAACCACCCTCGCGCGGCTTGTGGGGGATATGCAGAACGGTACCACCCGTGTTCTGGAAAAGTGGTTCATCGAGCATCCCAACATCACCGGCATCATCCTCGACAGTACCGGCGGTCGCGTTTACGAAGGTCGCGGGGTTGCCCGGCTTGTCCGTGAAAAGGGTCTTGATACGTACACCATGACCGGTTGTTATTCAGCCTGCACCATCGCGTATATCGCCGGTGTTAAACGTTTCGTCGTCGACGGTGCAAAGCTTGGTTTTCACCAGTACACCTATGCGACGGCCAAAAATCTCGGGTATCTCGATTCAAGTGCTGAGCAGGACAAGGATTTGTCTTCATATCGCTCGCGTGGCATCGATGAGGGTTTTATCGAACGGGTATTCGATGCATCCAGCAGCGACATGTGGTTCCCCGATTACGATCAGTTAATTGCATCACGGGTTATCGACGCTGTAGTCGATGATTCGTTCAACGAGCTGACTCGGCACCCGGCCAAATCTGTTTCCGATTAGCAGCGAACACGTTGTGTAATCGATACAGCGCATACTAACCGGTGAGTGCGTGACGATGACCTTCATCCGTTTGAGACGTCATTTTGAATAAGAGAGTTTCAAGGTATCAGCGGCCTGCATTTTCATACCCTGTGTGAGCAGGGGTTTGAACCATTGGCGCAGACACTGGCAGCCATCGAAGACAAGTTCGGCGATCTTCTATGCCAGATGAGCTGGGTCAATTTTGGTGGCGGTCATCACATTACCCAACCCGGTTACGATGTTGACGGCCTGATTGAGGCGATCAAGGATTTCGCAACAAAATATGCGGTCAACGTTTATCTTGAACCAAGTGAGGCCATCGCCATCAATAGCGGTATATTGGTCAACGAGGTATTGGATATCGGCTGGAATGATTTGCCCCAGGCCATTTTGGATACATCTGCAACGTGTCATATGCCCGATGTGCTGGAGATGCCGTATCGACCCGACGTGTGGGGTGGCGGTAAGCCGGATGAGAATCCCAACTGTTATCGACTGGGCGACATGACCTGTTTGGCGGGTGATGTCATTGGCGATTACAGCTTTCGTGATGAGTTGAATGTGGGAGACCGCCTGATGTTTATGGATATGAGCCACTACACCATGGTAAAGACCACTACATTCAACGGGATTCGCCTGCCGTCTATTGCCATCTGGAATTCAGATACGGATTCGCTAACCGTGATCAAGGAATTTGGCTATGACGATTTCTGCAATCGCCTGTCCTGAGCACTACGCCGCTAATGCGGGACGTCAGGTTATTTATTAGAGTAGTATCCGGAACTATTACTTTCCGCAGGGTATCTGCAATAGAAGTATGCCTGCAATCCGGGAACTGACCCGGATAGCTGCTTGCGTGTCCACCAGGTCGACACGCAGGACCGAGGATCGATTGACACACACATGGCGCCAATAACTACCTATTGAAAGTATGGCAGGGTTTACAATGTACACCGTGCTTTTGAAATCAACTTCTGGATGATGTAAGAGAGAGAATATGCATTCGTATCAATCGACGTTTAGTATCAAAAGGCTGTGGTTGATCCTCTCCGTTGGGATGATCGTCATGTTCGGAATCCTGCTGTTTATGGGGCAGCAGATTTATCAGCAGGCGCCACCGATTCCGGAGGCGGTAAAATCTGTAGCGGGTGAAATATTGTTCACTCGCGATGATATTGAGACTGGCCAGAATGTCTGGCAGTCCATCGGCGGAATGGAGCAGGGCTCGATATGGGGGCACGGCAGCTACCTGGCGCCCGATTGGAGTGCGGATTGGCTCCACCGTGAGGCGGAAGCACTACTGACGTTGTTGACAAATGATCCGATACCCGGGCTTTCTCCAGCGCAAAAAACAGCGCTGCAAAAAGTGGAGCTGCAGGAAGAAATGCGCAAAAACACCTACGATCCGGCTACAGGTGTGATTGTAGTCAGTGAGAACCGTGCCAAAGCCATAAAACAAGTGGAAGGGCACTATTTGAGTCTCTATGAAGGCGATACCGCCGAGTCCCTCGCATTACGGCGTGACTACGCCTTTCCCGTTCATGGCTTGCTGACTCGAACGCAAGCCGAGCAGCTCTCCGCCTTTTATTTTTGGACAGCATGGGGTGCGACGACCAATCGGCCGGGGCAGAATATCACCTACACCAGCAACTGGCCGCACGAGCCACTGGTTGGCAATAAACCCACAACCGGCACATTGATGTGGAGCATTGCTTCAGTGATATTTTTGCTCGGCGCTATTGGCGCGCTGATCGCTTACTACGCCAAACAGTTTGATGTATGGCGTGTAGACATGTTGCCTGAAGAAGGGATTGCGACATCTGATATTTTGGGTAGTGCCGTTATCACGCCCTCAATGCGAGCAACGGCGAAATATTTCTGGGTCGTCTGCGCGCTGTTTCTGGGACAGGTACTGCTTGGCATCGTGACTGCACATTATACCGTTGAAGGTCAGGGATTATATGGTTTGCCATTCGCCGATTACTTCCCCTATACAATAACGCGCACCTGGCATACACAGCTTGCCGTGCTTTGGATTGCAACTGCCTGGCTTGCAACAGGTCTTTATGTGGCGCCGATGTTGACCGGGCATGATCCGAAGTTTCAGCGCTTTGGCGTAAACTTTTTGTTTGTAAGCTTGCTCATTATCGTCATCGGTTCATTTGCAGGACAATGGGCGGCGGTCCACCGCTTCTTCACTGATCTGACTATGAATTTCTGGTTTGGTCATCAGGGATATGAATATGTCGATCTAGGCCGTTTCTGGCAAATTTATTTGACTATCGGACTGCTGCTCTGGGTCTTTCTGGTCGTACGTGCCTTGTGGCCGGTCCTGAAGCAGAAGGGTGGCAAGTCGCTAATCTATCTTGTTCTTGTATCGACGCTTGCGATCGGTCTGTTATATGCAGCGGGTTTAATGTGGGGTGAGCATACTCATATTTCGATTATGGAATATTGGCGCTGGTGGGTAGTTCATCTTTGGGTAGAGGGCATTTTTGAAGTCTTTGCTACCGCTATCATCTCTTTGCTATTTGTTCGCATGGGAATCCTGCGAACATCAACTGCGACTGTAATGGTTCTATTTGCTACTATCATCTTCCTGTTTGGAGGTGTGTTGGGCACATTTCATCACCTTTACTTTAGTGGCACACCCACCTCGACTATCGCTGTTGGCGCGATGATTTCGGCGCTTGAAGTAGTACCCCTGTTGGTTGTCGGCTTTGAAGCCTATAACCGCTACAAAGTTGAACATCTGGAGGAATGGCAGCTTACCTACCACTGGCCATTCAAGTTTTTTGCGGCGGTCTTGTTCTGGAATCTCGTGGGGGCAGGCCTGTTCGGATTTTTGATCAATCCACCGATTGCACTTTATTATATGCAGGGCCTGAATACGACCGCAAACCACGGCCACGCTTCTCTGTTCGGTGTTTATGGAATGCTCGGGTTGGGTCTGATGCTGTATTGCATGCGAGGACTGACTGATGTGTCGCTTTGGAGTCAGAAGCTGCTGAACACGTCATTCTGGTCGCTGAATATCGGGTTGGCAATGATGACCTTTCTGTCCTTGCTACCGATCGGCATTTTGCAGACGTATACCAGTATTGAACAAGGGTATTCATTCGCCCGATCCGCAGAGTATATCCACAGCCCAATTATGCAAGCGTTGGTTTGGGCTCGCGTACCCGGCGACATCGTATTCAGTGTCGGCGTATTTGCCTTCGTCTGGTTTATTTTTAAAGCGTTTGCTGCTCAAAGGCAATCGATTGCCTGATGAGTTGTGATCCGTTCGCACTGCCTGCAAGCTGGCTAACTGCAGGATCTGATTTTGCAATTGTGCCTTCGGTTATGGGTTCGCGAAATGCGCGTTTACTCTCTCATTTGCCTTGTCCTGGCGGCCTTCGCTCACTTTGAGACAGGTTTTAACATGACCGACAACTGAGCATGCCGTTTACCCGCAGGGTAAAGTTCAACAGCGCACATGTGCTGGCCGGTTCGGTACTTGTGGGTATCCTGGTTCCGCCTCTTAGCCAGTTGTGCCGACCGTTGGTCTTTCCCAGCATTTTCTTTCTCATGCTCCTGTCATTGATGCAGATGGATCTGCCGGCGCTATGGTTGCGCTTCGGCGCGGATGCCCGTTCTCTTGCATTGATCGTTTGTTGGCAAATGGTGCTGTTGCCGGTAGCAATTATTCTCATACATCGGTTAACACCCCTCGGTGGCGAGTTTACGGAAATCGCATTCTTTACCGCCTGTGCATGCAGCATCTTCGGTTCCGCGGCGTTTGCGCGGTTGATGGGTCTTGATGACGGCATGACGCTGAAGGCGACGCTGCTTTCAGTGCTGGTGATGCCAATTACCCTGCCGTTTCTTGCGGCGTGGGTCCGTGAGGATGGATTCGCGTTTGACTACGTGGGTTACGGTTGGCGATTGATCATCTATCTGCTGATTCCGCTGGCATTAGCCTGGTGGTACAACCGTCGGCCACGACTGCGCGAAGCAATCGGATCGCATTCAATCATTCGTCACGGGCCGGTTATTTTCCTCTCCCTGTTCGCCATCGGGGTGATGGATGGCATAGGCGTCCTCATCCTCAATAAGCCGCTCGATATGGCATCATTACTGGCGCTTGCCTTCGCCATTCATCTGGGCCAGTTTGTGGCCGGGTCGCTGGTGTTCGCCTGGCGCGGCAGGAATTACGCCCTGACAGTGGGACTGTTGTCCTCGTATCGCAACCTGGGTTTGCTGACTGCGGTGGCGGGTGACTTGCTGCCAGCGCAGTTTATTGTCTTCCTCGGCATCTGGCAGATACCCATGTATTGCATGCCATTGCTGCTTGGAAAGATGGGCTTTCGCAGGATGGACGAGCGATAGCCTGACCCATCGTTTGTCGAGAACTTATCTCAAGTTAAACGAAGGCTGCCAGGACAAGGCAAATGGGAGAGAAAACGTCCGGTTTACAGGTGTAAATGCGCGATTGTGCGAGCATTTAACACCGGCGGGTTGCAGCCAGTTTGAGACTGATTCTAGTCACGCTCGGAATCGATTGACGCCATCAGGTTGTCGGTATAACGGGTGCCAACGACGGTTGATTCATTAATCAGTTGGTCGAGTTCATCAACCGTTTCCGCGTCCAGTTTGATATCACCGGCGCCGGCATTCTCGATCATGTATTCCATGTGCTTGGTACCCGGAATCGGTACGACATGATTTCCCTTGGCAAGTACCCATGCGAGCGCGAGCTGTGCCATGCTGCAACCGACACGTTCGGCGATCGCCTTGTAGGGTGTTAACAACTCGGTATTTTTTGCGAACACCTCTGGTTCGAATCGTGGTCGGGCATTAGTGCAGCGGATGTCATTATCGGGCAGTTGGCTGTTATCACTCCCCTTGCCGGTGAGGAATCCGCGGGCCAGGGGCGAGAATGCGACGAAGGCGATATCGAGTTCGGTACAGGTGGCGAGTATCCGTCTCTCGGGTGTGCGCGACCATAACGAGTATTCGGATTGCACCGCCGTTATCGGATGTACTCTATGGGCACGCAACAATGTTTCGGTGGAACATTCTGATAAACCGATAGTACGAATCTTGCCGGCGGTGATGAGATCGGCCAATGCGCCAACGCTGTCCTCCACAGGCACCTTTGAATCAATCCGATGCAGGTAGTACAGATCGATGACATCGGTCTGAAGTCGCCTCAAGCTATCTTCGCAGGTTTTAACGAGAACCTCGGGTCGGCCATTGATTTCAGATTTGCCTTCAGCGTTCCGGAAGACGCCGCATTTACTGGCAAGAACATATTCGTTGCGGCGATGGGCCAGGGTGCGGCCGATCATCGATTCGCTGTGACCCATGCCATACATGGCAGCGGTATCGAACAGGGTATATCCATGGTCCAGCGCGGCATTCAGCATTCGTTCCGAGGCGTCGTCGTCGCCCTTGCCATAGCCCATGGAAACGTTCATGCAGCCGAGGCCTAAGGCGGAGACTTCAAATGGTCCGATTGATCGTGAATGCATGCTGGATACCGTTGATTGATGACTTCGATTTAAACTGATCGATAGCGATGATGTATGGATGTTGTTTACACGCCAAGGGTACCGGAAATCCGTGCGATATTCATACCCTTGTGTTTCACGTGTATTACCTGTGTGAAGCCCTCAGCGTGAATAAATTTTGCTTCATGGCCGTAGCTGGCTATGGATTGATGAACTCGATGATGTCTTTACGTGTCGGCGCAATAAACGTCAGCGGATCGGCGATTGAAATGAGTATTCGGGAGTGACCGATGTTCGGATAAAAAATTGTCCGTGCCTCGCCACCGCGGCTGGTCATTTTATCGGCGAGTCGTTGGCTGTTACCGGGATCAACCACATGATCGGCCTTTCCTGTAATTAGCAATAGCGGAGGTTCGTCACCATCGATATAAGTAATCGGTTGTGTCGCTTCAGGCGTATCCGCTGTTGAGAAAATATCCCTTATGGTTTCAGTATTAAATGGCAGGAAATCATAGGGTCCGGCCAGCCCGATCATGCCGGCGATTCCTTCCGGGCCGAGAAAATCCCGGTTAAGCGCCAGCATGGCCGCGATATGGGCGCCGGCGGAATGACCAATAAGGTAGATGGCATTTGGATCGCCGCCGTACTCGGCGATGTGTTGGCGTACCCATTTCACTGCTCGCGCACCGTCTTCTATAAACACCGGATAGTGTGCTTCGGGATACACGGCGTAATCCGGAATAACCGTGACAATGCCGGCGCGAGTCAGGGACTCGGCAACGAACAGGTAGTCCTGTCGTTTTCCCGACTGCCAGCTACCGCCATAAAAGAAGATCGCAACCTTGGCGGGTTGCTGCAAGTTCCGGGAGGTTGGTTCATACACATCGAGTTTCTGCCTCGGGCCGGGTCCATAGGCGATATCCTGGTTTACGGTGAAATTTTGATCTGACGTGACTGAATTGATCAGTGCAAGCGGTGAGCAGCCGCCGAGCATTAACAGTGCGGCAATAAGGAAGGCCGCCGGCACAGTCAGTACGTATCGAGTAAGTGGTGATGAGGTTTTATTCATGCACACGTGTCGTTAATCGATAGCCGTGTTGTGCCTGTTTTTTTATGATGCGGGTGGAAGAATAAAATGACGCGCAACTATAGTCCAAGGTCGGACCAGAATAGTGTCGAGATAAGCCGTTCCACCGGGGCATGGTTGTCGGTTAGGAGCACAATGTCTTCCATCGGCGTGCCGATGGACTGGACAGGCTCGGAGAAATCGTACCAGGTTCGTGGTATGCCGTTACGTGCAGTGACCTGCGGTGGAAAAGCGTCCCCGTTGGTGGCGGTAATGACGTATGTGAGTCGGCGTTGCTCGCTCGGTGGTTGTTCAAGCCACACCTGAACCGTGTTGAAGTGCTGCTGCAGGGTCCTGATCAGCCCTTTGACCAGTTTCGAATCGGGGAACACGTCAATAACATTGACAAGATACAGGCCACCCGGCTTGAGTCGGGACTTTACCAACCCGGCGAACTCGGTAGTCGTCAGATGCCAGGGTATGGCGACATCGTGAAACACATCGGTGACGATCGCATCAAAAGATGCAGGTGCGCTTCTGCCCAGTTGAACGCGGGCATCATTGTGATGGACTGTCATTGTCGATATGTCGACGTATAGCGACTTTACTGCGGCCGCTGTTACTTGTGGATCCAGTTCAGCGACTTCGATGTGGGCGTTGGGCAATCGATGAGCCAATGCCCTCGGTTGGGTATATGCGCCACCGCCCGCAAAAAATACGTCGGCAGAACTGCCCGCCGGATAACGTAATCGCAAAAGTTCATCCATGGCATGGGTGTATTCCGTGATCATGAACTCCGGATCGTCACGATGGTTGATGCTGTGAACCATGTGATCCAGCACCATGGACCGTGCCACGCCGTAAGGCGATGGCTCATCAACCACGCGAATACAATAATAAAGACTCTCGCTATCGCAAGGGTTACGCAGGCCATTACCGCCGAACAGAACGCCGAGTGATGCCGCTACTGCGGCCACGGCCAGCACGGCGCTCTTCGGTCGCTTCAATAAAAATACCAGTCCCATAATTGCCAACACAATGCCGGTTGCGACAATGATGGATCGCGTGCCGAACCACGGCACCAATATGAATCCGGCTGCGAAAGTTCCACAGATGCTGCCGAGCGCAGCCAGCGCGTGCAATGTCCCGACCACATGCCCGGTTCGGGAACTGATGGTCAAGGCGAGTGTCGTCAATAATGGTGTAATGATGCCGAGTACCAGCGCGGGCAGGAAAAACAAAGCCAGGACGAATAGCAGGCTTGCCTGAAGCAGGCTGACAGGCTGTGCCTGGATACCATCGGCGATCAACACCAGCAATTGGGGAATCATCAGGGTCACGATGCCGCTGGCAACCAATGTCCAGCCAGCCGTCAGACGACCCGCGCCGCGATCGGCAACAACACCGCCGAGCCAATTACCCAACGACAGTCCGGCGAGGATGACACCGATGATCGCTGTCCATGTGTACAACGATACGCCGACGTAGGGCGCCAGCAGGCGGCTGGCGACAATCTCGAGAATCAGCAGGCAGGCGGAGCTTATGAAGATAACCAGCCCATAGCTGATCAAAGTGGTTGTTGCGCGATGTGTTGGAGTAACCACGAAATCAATCAGACCATGCGCCTTGAACAGTGACCATGCTCATTATGGGTAAGTTTCATGCCCGCTGAACCGGCGGTATCAGCGAGCGCGAACTTGAATGGGAAAGTATTGAACCGGCTACTTTGGCAATTCCCCTTGTACACCTTCAACATACCAGTTCATGCCGAGTAATTCTTCGTCACTCAATGTGGTTCCTTCGGGTACCACCGTCTCGCCTGCCTGATTGACAATCGGTCCCTGGAATGGATGCAGTTCGCCGGTGCTGATGGCTTTGGCGACGGCATCGGCATCGGCGCGAACATCATCGGGCACCGCATCGCCATAGGGCGCAATCTCCACCATCCCCGAAGCAATGCCGCCCCATGTGTCAGTGGATTTCCAGGTGCCGTCCATGACAGCACGAGTGCGATCCCTATAGTAGGAATCCCAGTTATCCACGATGGCGGTAAGTTGTGCCTTGGGTGCGAACGCGCTCATGTCGGAGGCCTGTCCAAAGCCGTGAACACCACGCTGCTCGGCGACCTGCAATGGTGCCGGCGAGTCGGTGTGCTGGGCAATAATATCGGCACCCTGATCGATCAATGCCTTGGCGGCATCACCCTCGGTGCCGGGATCGTACCAACTGTTAACCCAGACTACTTTGACTACGGCATTCGGATTGACCTTGCGCATGGCGATGGTAAACGCATTGATGCCACGCACGACCTCGGGAATCGGAAAAGATCCCACGTAACCGACTATGCCGGTTTTTGTAAGGTGGCCGGCAATGTTTCCGATTACTGCACGGCCTTCATAAAAACGTGCTGCATAGGTGCTCAGATTATCGGCCCGCTTGTAGCCGGTGGCATGTTCGAATTTAACCTTGGGGAATTGTTTGGCTACTTTGGCAGTCGCATTCATGAAGCCGAACGATGTCGTAAAAACAAGATCGTGACCGCTTGAAGCAAGCTTGCGAATCACCCGTTCGGCATCGGCGCCTTCGTTGACACTTTCCACATAGGTTGTTTTGACCTTATCGCCAAACTCGGCTTCCACTGCTTTGCGGCCGGCATCGTGACGAAAGGTCCAGCCGTGATCGCCGACCGGGCCGACATATACAAAACCGACTTTGGTGACTTCGTCGGCATGACTCATGCCGACACCGATAAAGCTCATCAAGCAGGCCGCGACGGTGCCGCACAAGGCTTTCAATAAAGTCCGATTACCCATGGGTTAGCTCCTCAATATGATTTAAAAGTCCGACGCATTTTAAGAGGCACGCGACGAGTGCCGCGCGGTTCGATAAGGCTGCAAGAGTGTATCACGCACTCGGATGAAATGGCTTGCCGATACAGGCCGGGGCATTCTGGCGAATACGCGACTCGTCACGTGAAATCACCACCAGCACCACGATCGTTGCGAGGTAGGGCAGCATGGTCATGAACTGCGATGGGACCGCGATGCCGAACGCCTGGGCGTATAACTGCAAGATGGTGATGCCTCCAAACAGGTAGGCGCCGAACATCACCCGCCACGGCCGCCAGGTGGCGAATACTACCAGCGCCAACGCAATCCAGCCGCGCCCGGCGCTCATGTTTTCCACCCACATGGTTGAATACGATAGCGACAGGTAGGCGCCGGCGAGTCCCGACATTGCGCCGCCAAACAGGGTCGCCATATAACGAATGGCAATCACCGGATAACCAATGGCATGCGCCGCATCGTGAGAATCGCCCACCGCGCGCAGGATCAGACCGGCGCGGGTACGATACAGAAACCAGGCCACCGCCGCCGGCAGCACGAACGACAGATACACCAGCGCGTCGTGATGAAACAGCAATGGACCAAGTACGGGTAAGTCCGACACGATCGGTAGCTGCAGTTTGGGTAGCCCGGCGTAAGCGATCCCCACCATGTCCTGGCCGAGCAAGGCAGACAGGCCGATGCCGAACAGGGTCAGAGCGAGTCCAGTGGCTACCTGGCTGGCCTGTAAGCCGAGTACCAGGAAGGCGAAGATCAATGCCGTCAACATGCCCGCAGCCATCGCTGCAAGGCAACCCAGGATAGCGCTGTCGGTGACCACCACGGCGGCAAAACCGGTTACCGCGCCGGTCAGCATCATGCCTTCCACACCGAGATTCAATACGCCGGATTTCTCGGTGACCAACTCGCCCATGGCGGCGAACACCAGCGGTGTGGCTGCTGTGATGATGGTTAATAAGGTCGGCAGGTAAAGATCGAAGTTCACGCCGTATTTCCTGCATCAATCTTACTGACTATCGGGCCGATGCGTATGCGATAGCGGATCAGCACATCGCAGGCCAGCAGCATGAATAACAGCAGGCCCTGAAATACGCCGGTCACTGCGAGCGGCAGGTTCAGGCTGATCTGGGCATTCTCGCCACCAAGATAAGACAGCGCCATCAACAGGCTCGCCAGCAACACGCCCACAGGATGCAGCCGGCCGACGAATGCCACGATGATGGCAGTAAAACCATAACCCGGTGATATGGATGGCAGCAGTTGGCCGATGGGACCGGACACCTCGATAACACCGGCCAGGCCTGCAGCGGCGCCAGCGAACAGGAGGGTCATCCAGATCAGTTTCTTGTGACTGAAGCCGGCATAGGCGCCGGCGCGCGGTGCACGGCCGATAACCTGTATCTGGAAACCAATCAGCGTGCGGGAGATGACAAACCATGCAGCGACGACAACGAATAGCGCCAGGGCAAAGCCGATATGCAGGCGCGAATCGGGGAAGATAATCGGCAGGCTGGCGGCGTCATGGAACATCCGTGATTCGGGAAAGTTGAAACCATCGGGATCACGCCATGGACCGTGCACCAGGTAACTCAATAGCAGGGTCGCAACGTAGGTAAGCATCAGGCTTACGAGAATCTCGCTTGTATTAAAGCGGGTGCGAAGGAATGCCGGAATGGCCGCCCAGAGCATTCCGCCGAGCATGGCCGCCAACAGCATAGCCGGCAACACCCACTTCGAATCGACGTCATATAGCAGCAGCCCCACCCCGCCGCCGAATATTGCCCCCAGGGTGAGTTGGCCCTCAGCGCCGATGTTCCAGACATTGGCACGAAAGCCGATGGCAAGGGCAACACCAATGAGAATAAGTGGTGTTGCCTTGACGCCGAGTTCGGTCAGACCGTATAGCGAAGATAACGGTTCAATGAAAAAAGCATATAAAGCGTCACCGGCTGGTACACCCATGATCTCGAACAGGACAACACCGGCCACCAGGGTCAAACCGAGCGCGAACACCGGCGACAGGTAAATCATGGCTCTTGATGGCTCAGCCCGAGCTTCAAGCCTCAGCACGATCCATCTCCATGTCTGCCCCTGCCATCAGCAGGCCGATCTGTTCGACGCTGGTTGTTGCAACAGGCAACACGTCGGATAGCCTGCCTGCACAAATTGCTGCGATGCGGTTGCAGATCAGCATCAATTCATCAAGATCCTGGGAGATGACCAGCACTGCGGCACCGGCTTCGGCCATTTCGACCAACGCCTGCTGAATGGCTGTGGCTGCTCCGGCATCGACGCCCCAGGTCGGCTGGCAGACCACCAGCACGCCATGACGTTGACAGATCTCGCGGCCGACAATAAATTTCTGCAAATTGCCACCTGACAGACTGGATGCCGTCGATTGGTGTCCACCAGCCTTGACCCGGAATTGATCGATCACGCGGTTGCTGAACGCATTGCGCAGACGGCGACGAATCAAACCATAGCGAGTCAAACCCATACGATGGTGCGCAGTCAGATAGGCATTTTCGGCAAGACTCAGGTCGGCTATTGCGCCATGCCCAAAACGCTCCTCGGGTATGCTGCCGAGCCCCAGTTCACGCCGAAACTCAGGCCCTCGATGACCGCAGGCAACCTGATCGATAACGATGGTATCGGCTTGTTGGCAACGGCGTTCACCCGCCAGGGCATTGGTCAATTCAATCTGACCATTGCCGGCCACGCCGGCGATGCCGAGAATCTCGCCACGACCCACCGTGAAACTGATGTTCTTGAGATCGACGCCGAATTCATCCAGCGCACGCAGCGACAGATCGTTCACCACCAGTCGCGGCGGGCTGTCAGATTGGGTAAGCGGCGGTCGCGAGGGCAGTTCAAGCTCCTCACCCATCATTATCGCTGCCAGCGATCGGGCGGTATGCGTGGTTGGATCCGTATCGGCAACCACCCGGCCGTTACGCAGAATGGTTGCCTGATGACACAACGTGCGAATCTCATCCAGCTTGTGGCTGATATAAAGAATCGACATCCCCTGGGCCGCCAGTCGTCGCAATGTGGCAAAGAGCTGTTCGATCTCCTGAGGTGTCAATACCGAAGTCGGCTCATCCATGATGAGTAACTTTGGTTGTTGCAACAGGCAGCGAATGATCTCGATTCGCTGGCGCTCGCCGACCGACAGTGAATGCACATGGCGATCCGGATCGAGTAATAAACCATAGCTTGTGGATACCTCGCGAATACGCGCCTTCAAGGATTCCATGTTGCCAGGCGAATCCATGCCAAGGGCGATATTCTCAACCACTGTCAGGGATTCAAACAGCGAGAAGTGCTGAAACACCATGGCGATACCCAGGCGACGCGCGGTCGACGGACTATCGATGGTCACAGGCTCGCCGCACCAGCGAATGTTGCCGCTATCCGCCCTGAGGATGCCGTAGATGATCTTCACCAGGGTGCTTTTGCCAGCGCCGTTTTCACCTAGCAACGCATGGATTTCGCCGCGACTGATGGCAAAGTCAACGTGATCGTTGGCAAGGCAGCCGGGATACGATTTGGTGATGGCGCCAAGCGCGAGCAGCGGTGTTTTGGCATCGGGTTGTTTGATCACGCTGCTCCGTATGTGTTGGCAGGGTCCATTCGGACTATCCGGCTAGTACAGGTTTGGTTTGTATGCTGTAAAAGGTGGGGAGATTATGCCATGACCAGACGGTCTGGCTTACCATATGAGTGTGGGGCGGATTTCTCCGCCCCACAATGTGAAGTTACAAGATATCAGGGAACGCGACGTTAACGGTTCAGGAACTCCAGCTCCCGCTTGTCTTCGACTTTGGGTACCGGGAAATCTTCATGTAACGTTTTCACCATGCCATAACCCATGAATAGCAACATCACTGCAATCGGCAAGCCCGCGACAATTGAGGCCGTCTGAAGCGCGGTCAAACCGCCCGCCAGCAAGAGCACGCCAGCAACAACACCAGAGGTGATGCCCCAGAAAAGGCGGAACTTGATTGGTGGGTTCTCATCACCCATGGAGAGCATCGTACACATCACCAGCGTACCCGAATCGGACGATGTGACGAACCATGACACCAGCAAAACTGTGACCAGAATGGTAATTGGTGTGATCAGGGATTCGTAGCCAAACCCTGCAATTGTCTGGAATACTCCCGACGCATAATCCGCGTTGACCGCATCAATCACGCCGCCATTGTTGAAGAAATCGACGCCGATGGCGGCACTACCGAATATGCCCATCCACAAAACAACAACAGAAACCGGGACAAGAAGAACACACAGGCAGAATTGACGGATAGTACGACCTTTGGAAACGCGTGCGATAAACAAGCCGACAAATGGGCACCAGGCGATCCACCAACCCCAATAAAAGATTGTCCACCAGCTCTGCCATTGACGCTCAGGATCGCCGTCAATCCAGAATCCCATGGGGATGACATTCCAAAGGTAGTCACCCGCGCCGGTAATCGTCATGCCCAGGATAAAGGCTGTTGGTCCCAAAACCAGGAAAAGCACAAGCAACCCGAGACTGGCCCAGACATTTATCTCGCTCAGTATACGTACACCCTTTCCGACACCAGAGACAGCGGAGGCTGTGCCCATTGCGGTAATAACCGCGATAAGGATCAATTGGTTGGTTTGGGTATTTTCCATCCATCCCAGTTTTTCCATGCCGGCCGCGATGGGCGAAATACCCAAACCCAGTGAGGTTGCAAGACCAAAGATTGTCCCGAACACACCAAGAAGATCAATCAGGTGCCCCCAGGGTCCATACACTTTATCTTTCAGGACGGGATACAGGGCGGAACGCAGGGTCAGCGGTAATCCCTTTCGGTAGGAGAAGTACGCAAGGCTCAAGCCCACCAGCACATAGAGTGCCCAACCATGCAGCCCCCAATGAAAAATGGTGACTCGTATGGCGGTCGCAGCGGCTTCCACGCTGCCCGCTTCTACTCCGGAACGCGCCAAAAAGGGGTTATCCTGAATATGGTAGATTGGCTCCGCGACGCCCCAATAGATCAGGCCTGAGCCTAACCCCGCACTAAACAACATGCAGATCCACGAGAATGTCGAAAAATCCGGTTCTTCGTCAACTTTACCCAGTTTCACATCGCCAAAACGGCTCAGCATTAACCAAAAGACGAAAAACAGTACCAGATTTACTACCAGGACATAAAACCAATCCATGGTGACAATGATGAAGTCTTTCCCTGCGGAAAAGACCTCGCCGGAATAGTCAACATCCATAATGGTGAAGGCGACAAACCCCAGGATCATGATCATGGATGCGATGGCCATAACGGCACTCATCCCGGCAAATAGCCCAGATTTCGAGACTAGGTCCTCTGGCCGCATAAGGGTCTTGTTACTCATTGATTTATCCTCTCTCGATCACAAACTTCTGTGGGTTATCGAACGGTTCCGGAAGCGCCTTTCTGTGCAGCTTTTGAGATCCACGCATCGAACGCTTCTTCCAAAGCGGCATGGTTTCTTGACCACCATTCGGCATCGGATAGAATTGAAAGTTGCTCACTATAAGCTGGCCCATTTGGTATCTGCTTAAGTACATCATCGGACAGAAAAGCCAGCGATGATTTTCTGGTCGGACCGTTGGGTAAATTGGAAACCATATTGGCCAGAGATCGGGAACTGCTCGCGAACCGGATGAACTCTATTGCTTCATTCTTGTAGCGGCTGCCTTTCGGGATACCGAACAGATCGAGCTCAATCACTCGGCCATCCCACACAACGGAAAAATTCGCTCCTTCCTCCTTTGATGCTACGGCACCCGTTGTCGCCCAAATCATGGTCATGGGCACGTCGCCAGCGTTCAAGAGGCGAATGGGCTCCCGCCCGGTGCTCCAAAGTTTGATGCCGGGTTTGATCTCATCCATCTTTGCCAGGGCACGTTTGATTCCTTCAGGCGTCTCAAGGGTGGGATAGACATCCTCGCGTGCGACGCCATCCGCCATTAATGCCCACTCCATAATCACAGTAGGGTCATTGCGGATAGCACGCGGGCCGGGAAATTTATCGGTGTCGAAAAAGTCTGAAATTGTCGTCGGCTTGTCAGTCCCATACGCATCGTGACTATAGGCGAAGGCCGTCGCCCAGACGATAACGCCAACACCACAAGAATTTAGCGCACCGTCGACAAAATCATCCCGGTAATTACTTCCATCTGCCCCGCCTGGTAGTCCTATATCCTCAATATTTTCCAACAACCCTTCGTTGCAGGCACGTAATGAATCCGACTGCGTCAAGTCAACAACATCCCAGAGTACATTCGCCGATTCGACTTGATCGCGAATTTCGGCAATGCCGCCGTTATAACTCGCCACATGAACCCGGATGTTATTTTGTTCTTCGTAGGGGCGCACAAATCCCAGCATCTGGCTGCGCATATAGGGTCCTGGCCATGAAGTAAAAGTGATTTCATTTCTTGCAGGTGAGGTACTTTGCTGGGCATGTGCTCCGGGTGCGGCGATTGCCGATACCACCAATCCAAAAGCGACAAGTGGGCTACTAAGGTACCTTAAACAGTTTGGCGCCATGCTCTTCTCCTCCTTTGTATTTATTTGAAGCAACATCATTGTTGCTATATCTAATATCACTGTCAAACAGCTATGAAATGGTGAAGCAATATCGGCAAGGTGGCAAGAGCATTGAACACACGTCCCGGGAAATCGTTAAACTATGAAGCTCCGCCTGATTATTTTTATGCATGTGTTGCGTTGATCGGTTGAATCCGCCGTCTTAAGCGGGTCCAATAACAATACGGATTAAACCGATCGTTCAACCCGGCGCATCTCACGGAGCAATAATTCATGAGCCAGATTACCACTCATATACTCGACACGGCACGCGGCTGTCCCGCACCTGGCGTGCGGGTCGTGTTATCCCATGCCAACGACAACGGCTTTATCGAGATTGGCGAGGACGTAACTGATCAGAACGGCCAGGCAACGGCGCTGCTTGACGAGGGTCAGGCGTTGGATGCCGGGGTGTACCAGGTTCGGTTTGAAGTGAGCGGATATTTTCGCAATCGTGGCCACAATCATTTTTATCCCTACGTCGACGTTGTTTTCAACGTCGAAGGTGATAGTCGGCCGCATCATATCCCCTTGCTGCTATCTCCCTATGGCTACTCTACATACCTCGGTTCATGAGTGCTTTTTAAAGACATCGAATGAGACATGTATCGTTCCTGGCGGGCAACATCCTGGCAACGCTTGTTGTGGTTGGACTGCTTTCCTGCTGTTTGTATGCCGGTCAAGCTTCAGCAGACGATAACGCTACGCCACAAACTTTATCCAATCAATTGTTCGGTGAAGCCAGTACCACCAGTCGCAACAGCGTGGTTCGTTATCTGACATTACGCAATCGTACCGGCGATAACGCAGCGGAGAATTTTTACGGCGATGAACGAGATGCCGTTCACGCCGGCGAATGTCATGTCAGATGGACGCCCAATATCGTTCTCGACAAGCTGGCGCAGAATTCACCGCTCTATATTCCCAACGAGGAAGTTGAAATCGAACGCATTGAAGAGATCGATGCAGACGATTTCTTGGACAGGTTCGTTACACTGAATAATGGGCAGCGACCGCTGGTGTATGTCCACGGCTACCGTGTAGGTTTTGAGAAAGGCTGTCTGCGCGCAGCGCGATTCAGCGATAACCTGAACCTTGGTGACCGCCTGCTGTATTTTAGCTGGCCGTCGGACGGCGCAGTTTTCAACTATACCCATGACGAAGCCGACGCAGCCTGGAGCGTTAATTATTTCATCGATGTCCTGAAACACCTGGAGAAGCTGTTTGGTCGCGGTGGCTTCGATGTCGTCGCCCATAGTCTTGGCGCACGCATTGCGACATTGGCAATCGTGGGCCTGAATGAAGAATCTCCGGATGCAGAACCATTGGTGGACAGGCTGGTGTTGGTGGCTGCGGATATCGATGCCGATATATTTTCCCAGTTACTACCGACTCTGAGAAAACGTGTGCGACAGATCAGTATCTATGTGTCCAGGCACGACAGCGCACTCATGCTGTCACGTGAGGTGCATGGCTATCCCAGACTTGGTGAGTTGGGTCCGCATCTCATAGGACTGACCGGTATTGAATCCCTCGATGTGTCGGATCTGGATCTTCGTCGGGTATCCGGACATCTTTATCACCTGTATAACGATGAGGTTGTCGGCGATCTCAACGAGTTGATCAACCAACATCGCACGGCGCCGGAACGCGGTCGGCCTGTTCGTATCGATCCCACGGTGCCGGGTTACTACCGGCTCGTCGTGCCGCCACATTAGAGCCTGTTTCAACATGGCTGCAACCCACCCATACGGTGCTAACTGCTACGCTCAAATTCTCATTTACCCATGTAAACTGGGCGTTTTCTCTCACATTTGCCTGGTACTGGTTCCACAAACTGCCGGAGATTGTTGTGATAAAACATTACACTGAGGCGAAAGATGTTCAGGAGATTATATTAAGGGATGCGAATTGTGAATGAAGCCAGCATCATCGGAATTGTCGGCAGTTATCGTATCGGTGGCGTGATCGATTCGGTTATTACCACCGTGCTTGACAGCGCACGCACGTCCGGCGCACGGGTGGAGAAAGTTTATCTCAAACATCTCGACATCGGTTTTTGCACCAACTGTCGCGGTTGTATGCAGGACCCTGGCGCCACACGCAGGCCGTGTACGGTCTATAACGACGATATGGAACCTCTGCTTGCACGAATCGACAACAGCGATGCCGTCGTCATCGGTGCGCCGGTGAATGCCGGTAGTGCCAATGCGCTGACCCAGCGTTTTGTCGAACGCTGCGCGGGTTATTACTACTGGCCATGGGGTGCACGCGCGGCACCACGTCTGCGCACCGAAGAAAAACACCACAAAGCGGTGCTGGTATCGAGCAGTGGGTCACCGGCATTCATGAATACGGCGTGGTTCGGCGTCGGCGCAATACACACCCTGAAAACTTTTGCCGATGTGATCGGTGCTGATGTCGAGGACATCATCAAGGTCGGCATGATCACCCAACTGGAAATCGAGTTATCGGATCGCACAACGCGCAGCGCCCAGCGACTCGGGCGGCGGCTGGCGGCACTGCGTCATTGATATGACTAACTCGAATCTGGTTCTGACAACTCCAGCCACACCGGTTGGTGATCAGAACCGACTGCGTCATTGTCGATACGGCAGTCGATGATATTGGGCGTCAATTCAGGACTCAGGAAGATGTAATCAAGGCGCAGCAACTCGCCATGGACATCACTGCTATACCCTTCGCTTTCATTATGTCCGGCAGCAACCCAGGCATCGGCAAACAACGCCGGATTGGTTACCCGGCCGCCGTATTCCGACCATGGACCAACAATGTCGGTGTACTCGGCCGATGCCGGCGACAAATTGAAATCACCCATCATGATCGTCTGCGTGGGCGCCGCCGGTAAGGCATCGTCGAGCTTCCAATAGGTTGGTTCAAGATCGCCGGTCACCGGCTCGCCTTCCAAAACTGCATCCCGATGCAGTCGCTTCAGCCAGGCAATTTGCGGTGCACGCGTTGCGCCAGTCAAATGCGTCAAGTGGGTGTTGATGATACGCAGGCAGCCAAGTGGCGAGTCGATCACACATTCAAGCGCAGATCTTTGAATACTGATCGGCCCGGTACTGGCGTATTTGGGTAACGGATGATGGCGTATATAGCGGATCGGATAGCGGCTTATGGTCAGGTTGCCGAACTGACGTCGGCGATGAATGATAGTTCCATCCGCATTGTTGTGATCTATCGGTATGTTGATACCGGCTCCATACTCCACATGATAGCCGGCAAAGCGTCTGGTGAATTCGGCAACCTGGTCTACATTGCCCGATCGTGACCAGTAGCGGTCGACCTCTTGAAATGCGATCAGATCGGCGCCTTCAACTTCACCGGCAATACGATCGAGATCGTTGCATTCATCCTTGCCCCGTCCGAACTGGATGTTGTAGGTCACAAGCTTCATTTTATATATTGCTCCTCAATCTTTTTGTAAATATAAACAGGTCAATGGTCAATCCGTAGTGGCGTGTTGTCGGGACCTGTTCATGGCAATGAATCCCGGGATTATTCCGGACCCTCTTCAAACCGGGTCACCCCATCCGGGATTACGTCCCACGCGGCTTTGGATCCGGTGTAGATATGCATCCCGATCTCAATCTGCGGATCTTCGTTCAAGCAACCCAGGGTGATCCCGTGTACTTTACCGCGATATGTACCACACAGGGTTGATCCACAACGACTGCAAAACTGCAGACCGAATTCCTGGTTGCTCTCATAAGAAGTCAACAAATTCTCACCCGATAGCCATTGAAATGTTCCCGGTTCGACTTCGGCATAGGCGGATGCCTGGGAACTGAAAACTTTTCGACACCGTGAGCAGTGGCAGGATCGGGCATCACCAAGTTGACCATCGATTTTGTAGGTCACTTCGCCACAAAAACACTCACCGGTTAATGTCATCTTTTTATCTCCTGATTCTTGTGCTGTTGTCTAAATGATGCTGAGTCCATAATAATTCCGTGACGACTTATGCTTGATGAGTTGCCGTCATTCAACCGACCCGCTATCGGAGTTTTGATCATTACATATTATGCCAATGGATGAACGGTGGTTGGAGAACAGATAAACGGACGTTCATCCGGCAAATCAATATAAAGGTCGGGTTTGAATGCGTGAATACCCATGAGCGATTACTATTCATACATGGGTCGATACGGATGTGGACTGATCGGGCGATGTTACGGACTGCAGGATGGAACCCCTGTTAACAACGCTGTGGCAGTCGATTCGCTATTACAGGCAAGCGGAAATCATCCGGAGTAACTTTTGAACGAAGACATTACCCGTAGCGACCCAGGCGCGGCTTCAGTCGTTGACCGTACGGCTCGTGTTGTCTCAGTGAAGCGACGTCAACCGTTCGATAGTCACCTGCTGCTTCCAGCGCTGGCATCCGGACTGATTATCGGCGTCTCTATCGTACTCTGGTCGTTTACTCTGGCGTCGCTGGTGTTTAGCGGCGAGCTTGCGCCATTTATGCAACAGGGTGCAGGGTTTCTGCTTACCGGGTCCGCCGTGCTGGTACTGGTGATGGCGTTGACCAGTTCCTATCGCGGCACCGTCGGCATGTCTGACGAGGCGGCTGGCGTCATCTTGAGCCTGGTCGCTTCGAACGTAGCCATTACGCTCGGTGCAAACTTCGATCCGCATGTTGCATTTGCAACTGTTATGGCCGCCGTTGTCCTGTCGACATTACTTTGTGGCCTGACATTTATTGGCCTCGGTTACTTCAAGCTGGGTAATCTGGTGCGGTTCATTCCTCATCCGGTGGTTGGCGGTGTCGTGGTTACCATGGCATGGCTTCTGGTCATCGGCGCACTATCGGTAATGACCGATATCGAGCCGGGATCAGTTGGCGTTGAAATCATCCGTTCACCGCAACTCGTGGTGCGATGGCTGCCCGGTGTCGTGTTTGCCCTAACTCTTTTGATTGCAATGAGACGCTGGGATCATTTCCTGACCCTGCCGTTGATGTTCCTCGGCGCCATCGGGCTTTTTTATACGGTCGTGTCATTGCTCGATATCCCATTGGACAGCCTGCATGCGAACGGCTTTTTGATGGGTCCGTTTCCGGATCAGGACATGATTGCCTTTGGTGATATGGAACTGGTTCGTCAAGTCGAATGGTCTGCGCTGGTTAATGCCATTCCTGATCTCATGTCTCTGATACTTCTTTGTGTTTTGGGATTATTACTGACGGCTACTGCCCTTGAAGCCGCGGTGAACAGCGATATGGATTTGAATCGAGAACTGAAGTCTGCAGGCGTGGCCAATTTGCTGACCGGCTTATTCGGTGGCATTACAGGATGCCACTCGCTTGAGGATTCCCTGGTTGCCCGGGAGATCGGCGCGCCCACCCGACTGGTCGGTGTAGTTGCATGCCTTGTATGTCTCGCCGTACTTGGCTACGGGGCTGAGGCGCTATCTTATCTCCCCAAGTCATTGCTCGGTGGATTCATACTGTATTTCGGTTTGATTCTCCTCCAGAAGTGGGTGGTCGAGGCATGGTTCCGTGTGCCGAAAGCGGACTACTTCATCGTCATCACCTGTTTACTGGTGTCTGTCAGCGCCGGTTACATTGAAGGTATCACCGTCGGTATCGTCGCCGGCATTGCCATCTTCGTAATCAACTACAGCCGCATTGACGTTATCAAGCACGCACTGTCAGGTGCAGAGTTTCGCAGTCATGTGGAGCGCGATGCGTCATCGAAAGCCTATCTGCATGCTCACGGGGAGGCAATTCATATACTGAAGTTGCAAGGTTTTATTTTCTTCGGTACCGCCCACAGGATCTACCAACAAATTGTGAGTCGGGTAAATGATGCGTCACTTATGCCAATCCGGTTTGTGGTACTTGATTTTCGTTCGGTCAGTGATATGGACATGTCGGCAATTGCCAGCTTTGAGAAGATTCGCCAATTGGTAGAGCATCATTCAACGAACCTCGTTGTTGTCGATGTAAATGAAACGGTCACCGCCAAGTTTGAACGAAGCAGCCTGATTGGTTTGAATGATAAGTCTGTTGTTCAATTCAGTGACGTGGATCTGGGTCTTGAGTGGTGTGAGAACCAGTTGCTGGAAGACATGCAAGGCAAGCCCGATACAGATGATCGGCCGTTAGCGAAACGCATGCTGGATTCATTTCCAGAACCGGCACTGGTGCCTGAGTTGATGGCCCGTCTTGAAAGAATCACGGTCGAGGCAGGTAGGTTGCTAATACGTCAGGGCTCACCCTCAAGTGATCTTTATTTTATTGAAACGGGGCGTATCGCAATCATGCTCGAGATTACCGGCCGCAAGCCGGTTCGCTTGCGCAGTATGGGTCCAGGGACCGTGGTCGGTGAAGTTGCCTTGTATTTGCAGTTGCCTCGTTCCGCGTCGGTGATTGCGGAATGTGACTCTGTAATATACCGATTGACGCGTGAATCGCTTGATCACATGAAGCAACAACATCCTTCACTGTCCGCATCATTCAATGAGTTTATTGCACGGCTTCTGGCTGCCAGACTGTCGGATACCAATATCATGTTGAGTGCGCTACTGGAATAGATATAACCATGTCAGACCATAATAAGTTGTTCGATACACCAAAGGATGCAAAGGCAACCCTGGTGCTGGCCCATGGTTCAGGCCAAGCCATGAATTCAGCATTCATGAACGAGATGGCAGCAAGAATTTGCGCTGATACGAACTATCCAGTCGAAGTCGTCCGCTTTAATTTTCCCTATATGATTCTTGCAAGCGAAAGTGGTCGGCACAGACCGCCGGACCGTGCGCCGGTACTTTTAAGTGCCTGGCGTGAGGTTATCGATTCGGTACGCCCGCGTGCGCATCGATTATTTATTGGCGGCAAGTCATTGGGTGGGCGCGTTGCCACCATGCTTGCCGACGATGCCGGCATAATTGAAAACGTCGACGGGGTGGTGTGTCTCGGCTATCCATTTCATCCACCGAAAAAGCCGGAGAAATTACGCACGACGCATCTCAAGACGCTGCAAACCCCGACGCTGATCGTGCAAGGTGAACGAGATCCATTCGGTAATCGGGAAGAGGTGGCGAATTATTCGTTGTCGAGGAACATAAGGTTTGAATGGATGACCGATGGCGAACATGGTTTCAAGCCGAGGAAATCATCAGGCACGACGCTTGAAGATAACCTTGACGCCGCTGCCGCGGCAATCATTCGCTTTATGGCAGATATTAATCAGGCAACAAATTAATTCTGGTTGTCCGGCAACCTGTTTCTTAATTCTTTTGGCGTTAGTTGATAGCATCGTCGGAATGCTTTGGAGAGCGATCTCGATGATGCAAAACCAACGTTATCGGCAATCTGTTCCAGAGGCATGCAAGTATGCTTGACGAGGTTGTATGCCTTGGCAAGTCGCCAGTTCAGAATATAGGTCATGGGTGCAACGCCAACGGTATCTTTAAAGTGACGCACGAGGGTCGCACGAGACATGCCAACACGTTCGCCGAGTAACGATAGCGACCAGTCAAAGGCAGGTTCGCGATGGATCAGCATGAGCGCATGTTGTACGCGTCGATCCCGTAATGCGGCCAGGAAACCGGTCGCATCCTGATTACGTTCCACATAACAATTGAGGAGTTGCAGAAACAGGACTTCGGTCAGCCGGTCGACTATGGATCGGGTGCGGTCATTCACGCTGCGCATCTGTGCATCAATCAATGTCACGGTTATCCAGATAGGCTCGGTTGGTTCAAACTCCGGGAAGCTCAGAATCTTCGGCAGTGAATCAAGCAGGGGATGGGGTGAATCCTGATCGTAATGAACGATTCCACACATGATCCGATTAGTAATCTTACCTTGTTGAAATAGAGGGTTATTGAGTTCACAGGCTTCACCGGCGCGCGCACTGGCAACCAGCTCCCGACCCGGCTGGTCCGCGATCCAGTGGGAGTTATCGACTGGCAGCATGACAATACCCATCTCCCGAACTTCAAGATCATCAAAGTCATCGCCGCCCACATAGCAACTTCCTGACAGTGCAATGTGAAACCGGGGAAGCCCTACCGGATCCAGAAAAATTCCCCACGGTGCAGCCAGTTCCGAGCGAAAAAAAATGGTGCCCCTGAAACGCAATGTTTCAAGCACATCGCCAAGCACATCGAAGGCGACATCATCATTGCGTCGATCAGGCACTTTTCTGAGCCGCCGTGATACCCGGTTCTTTGGATAGTGTTTTCATAATGCTCACTCTGGAAGCCTGTAGCAGAACATCAGTTTCTGCTTCCGGCAATTTCGCAGTACTTGTCAACATGGGAATAGTAAACATGATCAACTTGAACAGTAATCTATCATCGTCCTGTCGTGTCCTGTTAGGACTCGTCCTGCCATTGATTGGCACCAGTGCTATCGCGGATGAATTTTTTACCATCAAGGATGGACAGCTCGAACGTCCCACAGGTTACCGCGAGTGGGTATACGTAGGCACGCCAGTCACACCTGATGAACTAAATAATGGTAAAGCCGCGTTCCCGGAGTTTCATAACGTTTATATCGATCCTGAAAGTTGGGAAAACTGGAAAGCCACAGGAGAGTTTCGTGACGGCACCATTCTGATCAAGGAACTGGTCAGAGTGGGAGCAAAGTCGGCGGTCAGTGGCAACGGATATTTCGAGGGTGATTTTCTTGGCCTTGAAGCAACCATCAAAAGCAAGAAACACTTCGCCGATGAACCGGGCAACTGGGCATACTTCAGCTTTTCAACGCCAGATCATAAAACTCTGACGACCACCGCCAAGGCCTTCCCTGCTGCTTCATGCAATGCCTGTCATGCCGGTGCTGCCGCCGATGACTTTGTATTTACCCAGTACTACCCGGTGTTGCGTGCAGGTAAAGCAACGGGTGAGCAAGCCGTCGGTGGCGTAAACTCTGATCTTTCTACAGCGAACTGAACAGGCTGCACCGCTGCAAAAAAATCATCCTGGATAAATGAATATACCCGCCTCTTCAGTTTTGAAGGGACGGGTTTTTATCAAATGAATTCGAAATGATGTTTTTGTTTGATAGGGGTAGCGCTGTGATCTGGTTTACAGGATTGTTATCAGGGCATCGAGCATTTTATCCGCTCGTTCCGCCATCAGGGTGTGCCCCGAACCCTTGAGTATTTCAATACGCACATTGGTAAGCAGTGATTTCAGCAGACCGCTGTTGCGTGGCGGGGTCATCATGTCCTTGTCACCCAAAATCATCAGCGCGGGAACATCGATGGGTGATTCCTGTTCGGCATTAATCCTGTATCGATTGCAGGCGGAAAGATCCGTGTGCAGTACACCTGGCGCTGCCCGTTCAAGTAATCTCAAGGTGCCGCCAGCCATCCACATGCCGGGTGTTTCACTGCCACCTAGTTGCGCGGCGCGACTGTAACCCCAGTAAGTGAGCATGTCGATGGCATCGTGACTGTCTTGTTGCGAGGCATTGAGTAGCGGATCGCTGACAGCCATTGGCAGGGCACTACCCACCAGCGCCAGAGCTGATACACGAGTGGCATGACGGCGGGCAACATCGAAGGCCACCAGCGAACCCATGCTGTGTCCAACCAGAGACGCTTTATCGATGTGGAGCGCATCGAGCAGCGCCGCAATGAAATCAGCCATGGCTTCGATGCTGTCGAGCGGTGTACCGCCCGAACGTCCATGCCCGGGCAGATCGACAGCAATGACGTTGTATGCGTGACGGGCAAAGTAACGTGCCGGTAATACCCACACGCTGTGATCCATGGCGGCGCCGTGAATGAATACGATGGCCGGTCGCGAGAGATCGAACGGTCGACCGCCGGTGTAGACGAATGCCGGCTCGTCATTGACGTCGATGATAAAGTTGCCGCTCATGTTTTTGACGCTGCGTAGAGGGCACGGGCAAGATCTTCGATCAAATCGTCGGCATCCTCGAGACCGACCGACAGTCGGATGAGTCCTTCGGATATGCCGGCAGCCTCAAGAGCAGCGGCGTCCATGCGGTGGTGAGTGGTACTGGCGGGATGTATCACCAGAGATTTTGCATCGCCGACATTGGCCAGATGAGAAAACACTTCGAGCTTTTCGATAAAGGTGCGACCGGCAGCACGGCCACCCTTGATGCCGAAGCTGAATACGGCACCGGCGCCGCGTGGCAGTAATATTTTCGCCAGTTCATGGTCCGGGTGGTTTTCGAGTTCAGGATAACTCACCCACTCGACAACCTCGTGGTTATTAAGGAAGGCGACAATCTTGCGGGTGTTTTCGACATGCCGTTGCATTCGCAGCGACAGCGTTTCCATGCCCTGCAAAATAAGGAATGCGGTATGCGCGCTCATGCACGCGCCGAAGTCACGTGCGCCTTCCTTGCGGGCGCGGGTGATGAATGCCGCCGGGCCGAACTCCTCGGAAAAATTCATGTCGTGAAAACCATCGTAGGGTTCGGTCAGCGTGGCAAATCGTCCAGAGGCATCCCAGTCGAAGCGGCCGCCGTCGACCAGTAGCCCGCCGATAACCACGCCGTGACCGCTTAGGAATTTGGTCGCCGAATGAAAAACGATGTCGGCACCGAAATCGAACGGCTTCATCAGGAAAGGGGTGGTGAAGGTGGCGTCAATCATCAGTGGCAGGCCGGCATCGTGGGCAAGAGCGGCGACCTTGGGAATATCGAGGACTTCGAGACCTGGATTGCCGAGTACCTCGCCGAACACCAGTCGCGTCTCGGGACGGATGGCATCAGCGAATGCCTTATGATCGCGGGGATCGACAAAAGTGGTGGTGATGCCGAAACGCGGCAGGGTATAGGCGAGCAGATTATGGGTGCCACCGTACAGCGATCGTGAGGCGACGATGTGGTCGCCGGCACCCGCCAGGGTGCTGATGGCGAGGAAGCCGGCTGCCTGACCACTGGCGGTGGCAATCGCGCCGACGCCCCCTTCAAGGGCAGCAATGCGTTCTTCGAGTACCGCATTGGTCGGATTGGTGATGCGTGAATAGACGTGACCGGTGCGTTCGACATTGAATATCGAGGCGGCGTGATCCGTACTCTTGAATACGTACGAGGCTGTCTGGTAAATCGGTGTTGCACGGGCCCCGGTGGTCTCATCGGGATGTTGTCCGGCGTGCAGACTCAAGGTGTCGAAATTAAATCCCTTGGGGATGGTTGCCATGAGATTGATCCGGGTTGATGTTGTGTTTACGTTTAACGAAGTGAATCGGGTGGCGACGTGCGCTTGATCGAATTGTAATCGGGATGCGCACGGTTGTCGGTGCGCACGGTCAGCTCAGGTCGGCCTGATCCACACTGCGGTATCGTGGAACACCGCACCGCCCGCCGGCGGCGCCGCCTCTGCGCTGACCAGGGTATTGATGCCACGCGCGCCACTGAAGTCGCGGTTCGGCCAGACGCTTTCGACAATGATTACGCCCCGCTGAACTCCATCGAATGACTGGCAGGCAAGCGTCACCGATCCGAGTTTATTGCCAAGCATCACACTATCGCCATCGACCACACCGATATCGGCAAGATCCAGCGGATGAATTTTTACCTTTGGATGTCCTTCGCGGCGGCGTGATTCAGGACACTCGGTGAAGGACGTATTTAAAAACCAGCGTGACGGCGCGGTCACCATGCGATACGGATGTGTGTTATCGGCATTGTCGATAATGTCGTAATGATCGGGCAGCTTCGGCATGTCGTCGCGATAGCTGTCGCATTTCTGCCAATCGGCATAAAAGTGAAATCGTCCGTCGTCGGTGGGGAAGCCATTCAGGAAATGCATGTCCTCGAAGCTGCCGGCACAATCGATCCAGTTATCCTCATCGAACGCCGACAGACCTTTGTAGCCCGAGCGTTTCAGGCAGTCGTCGATGAGTTCGAGTTCGCTCATGTCAAAACCGGGATGTGATGCACCGAGTCGAGTCGCCAGTCCTTTAAGAACTTCGTGATTGCTGCGGCATTCACCCGGCGGCTCGATTATCTTACGGCCCATTTGTACAAAGGTATGACCGCTGGCGGTATAGATATCGTCATGTTCCACGAACATGGTGGCGGGCAGCACGATATCGGCCATGGCGGCGGTTTCGGTCATGAACTGTTCGTGTACGCAGACAAACAAATCGTCACGCATAAAGCCGTCGCGGACTTTGGCAGCCTCCGGCGCAACCGCCATGGGATTGGTATTTTGAATCAACAGGGCTTTGACCGGAGGACCACCGCCAATATCCTTGGGGTCGTTGGTCAGCACCGGGCCGATGCGCGATTGGTCGAGCAATCGAACACTTCTGTCGAGCCGGTCGAGACCCATTATCATCGTTTCATCAAGACCGGCCAGCGACGAGTTGCCATACAGCGCACCGCTGCCGGGATGACGCCAGGTACCGCTGACCGCCGGTAGACAGCTCACCGCATGCATGTTGACGGCGCCGTTACGGCTTCGCGAGAAACCGTGCTGTGCGCGGATAAAGCTGCGCGGAGTACTCGCATAAAGACGCGCGAAGTCGACTATCCTGTTCGCGTCGAGGCCGGTGATGTCAGCCGCCCAGCGAGGATCGCGTGTGGCGAAGTGGCGAGCCGCATCATCGTTGAAATCGGTCAATGTGTTGAGGTAGTCGAGATCGGCCAGGCCTTCATCGAGCATGACGTGAATCATGGCCGTTGCCAGCGCGCCATCGGTGCCAGGGCGCAGCATGATATGCAGATCGGCCTTGTCGGCGGTGGCCGTTCGGTAGGGGTCGACCACGACCAGTCTGGCGCCACGCTCACGCCGTGCTGTGGCGAAGTGATGCATCACATTGACCTGGGTATGCACCGGGTTGCCGCCCCAGACAATCAGCAAATCGGTGTCGGCAATCTCGCGACCGTCGAGACCGCGCTTGGAACCGACCCCGGCATTCCAGCCGGCGTCTGAAAGGGCAACGCAAATAGTCGACTTCTGCCGCGAATAACCGAGCACATGACGGAACCGTTCGATTCCGTCGCGCTGCACCAGGCCCATGGTGCCGGCATAAAAATATGGCCAGATCGCTTCCGGGCCATACGCCTGATCTATTCGACTGAAGTTTGCAGCGACATCATCTAGCGCCTCATCCCAACCAATTTCGACGAACGCGCCGCCTCCGATACCACGCGGGCCGACTCGTTTCAGAGGTTGGGTAAGTCGATCGGGATGATGAGCACGTTCGGCGTAGCGCGATACCTTGGCGCAGATGGTGCCGGCGGTGTAAGGCTGGCCGCGAGCCCCGCGAACTTTGCCGATGGTGAAGTCGTCGATCCGCTCGACTTCCAGGGCGCAGACGCTGGGGCAGTCATGGGGGCAGGTGGTGTAGTGGCGCATGGTCAGGATGGTATCACTGCTTTGCGGCAAACAGCATTAGCTTGCCATGGCCGATCATTGCCGGGTCATCAAATAGTACGGCACGCTACTCGGCGTCCGGCTGGTTGGCCGGGGCGGCACGGGAGAACGCGTCGATCGCGTTTAAGGCCTGATCGATCTCCACAAGCCGTGGAAAATCATCGAGCGGCACATCGAATCGACGCGCGTTGAACATCTGCGGCACCAGGCAGATGTCTGCGATGGTTACTTGCTCACCTAGGAAATAGGGCCCCTTGTCAGCATCATCTTTCGCCCATGCTTCAAGTGCCGGAAAGTTTTCCAGAATCCAGTGGTGATACCACTTCAGCTTACCGGCTTCATCGATACCCATATCGCGTGTCAGGAAGCCGAGTACACGCAGATTGTTCAGCGGATGAATATCGCAGGCAATGGCCAGCGCTGCCTGCCGGGCCCTGGCTCTGTTGGCCGGATCACACGGCAGTATCGGAATCTCCGGATACGATTCCTCAAGGTATTCGAGGATGGCTATGGATTGGCCGATACGGACGTCGCCATCGACCAGCGTGGGCACCAGTTTCTGTGGATTGATGCCGGTATATTCGGGCATCTTCTGCTGACCGCCATCGCGGGTTAAGTGCACGGCGACATGCTGATAGTCGAGGCCTTTCAGGTTCAGTGCAATACGTACGCGATAGGCAGCAGTGGAGCGCCAGTAGTCGTAGAGAATTCTCATGGCTTTTTCGGGCTTGGGCTAAATTTAAGGTTCAAGGGAGTTGGCTGGATATCGATGCGAACCTGTGAATCAGGATGCCTCGTCATCAGGTTGCAGACAAAGGTTTAACCTCCTGATCGATCTGCCCGAAAATGCTGTCTCCTCTGGCGTCGAACATTTCGATTTGAACGCGATCGCCAAAGGACATGAACGGGGTGGATGGCTTGCCGTCGGCAATTGTCTCAAGACAACGCACCTCGGCCAGGCAACAGGAGCCGTCTTCGCTGCCGACGTTGGAGACCGTGCCGGATCCGACCACCGTGCCGGCCATGAGTCCACGCGATTTGGCGGCATGAGCGATTAATTGCGTGAAGTCGAAGGTCATGTCGCGACCCGCATCAGGGGCGCCGATGCGACGTCCATTGAGCGTGGCAACCAGGGGTCGATGCAGTTTGGCGCCATCCCAGGCTTCGCCGAGTTCGTCCGGGGTGACCACAACCGGCGAAAAGGCGGTGTGGGGTTTTGACTGGTAAAAACCAAACTGTTTCGCGAGCTCGGCGGGTATTAAATTGCGCAGGGAAATGTCGTTGACGATGCAAATCAACTGGATATGCTTGCCAGCCTGATCCGCTGTGACTCCGGCTGGAACATCGTCGGTAATAACCGCAACTTCCGCCTCGAAGTCGATGCCCCAGGATTCATCCTCCACGACAATGGGATCGCGCGGTCCAATAAATGCATCCGACGCGCCCATGTACATCAACGGTTCATGCCAGAACGACTCCGGCAACTCGGCGCCGCGTGCCTTGCGCACGAGTTCCACGTGGGTGACATAAGCACTGCCGTCGACCCAGTGATAGCCGCGCGGCAGTGGCGCTGCCAGCATCTTGGGGTCAAGTTCAAAGGCGTCTTTGCAGCGTCCGGCGATGAGATCATTGTAAATAGCCTCGAGCTTCGGCCGTGTGGTCGTCCAGTTATCGAGGGCGGCCTGTAATGTCGCGGCAATTGCCGACACGGTGACGGCCTGTTTCAGGTCACGATCAACGACGATCAGGGTACCGTCGCGTCCACCTTGCTTGATACTGGCGAGTTTCATAGCGCTCTCGTTAACTGTGTGAATGGAAATTGATGAATTATTTTTTGCAGCGTAATTGTCGCAGCTTGGCTCTGTGACGGCCAGTGGTGCAGTGATGTCACCGGGGCTTATCGTTTGAGGAGCATGTATGATTTCTCATCAACGGGATGTTGTTTATAGTTTCAGTCGTAACTATACTGGCCTGCCGCATCAATCAGCAGAGCAAAACTCATGACTAAACATGCAGACCATGAAGTCGTTGCGACCGCGCAAATTTCATCGGTAAAACTGGAATACATGCGCGGATTCGGCAACGAACACAGTAGCGAAGCATTGCCCGGTGCATTACCCGAGGGTCGTTTCTCGCCGCAGCGTTGCCCCTACGATCTTTATGCGGAAAAGCTGACTGCAACCGCATTCACCGCGCCCCGCCACAGCAACCGGCGAACCTGGTTTTATCGTATCCGGCCGTCAGCGATACAGGATGAGTTTCATCCCATCGATGTGGGTCTGATCAGAACCGGGCCGATAATGGATTACCCGCCACTGCCGAATCCGCTTCGATGGGATCCGCTTCCATTGCCGGATGCGCCCACCGATTTTATTGATGGTCTGGTTACCCTGGCGGCGAATGGTAACGCCGCGCTTGGCGTTGGTATCGGTATTCATTTGTATCTTGCGAATACCTCCATGGAAGATCGATTCTTCTATAACGCCGATGGCGAGATGTTGCTGGTACCGCAGTCAGGACGGCTGATATTGCATACCGAATGCGGCATCATCGAAGTGTCACCCGGTGAAATCGCGGTGATACCGCGCGGAATCCGGTTTCGCGTTGTCCTGCCCGATGGCGCCAGTCGCGGTTATGTCTGTGAGAATTATGGTGCGTCATATATTTTGCCTGATCGTGGTCCCGTCGGCAGTGACGGTTATTCCAATGATCGCGATTTCCTGACGCCGGTGGCAGCCTTTGAAGATCGCAAAGGCGACTTTACCCTGACATGTAAATATGGCGGTGGTTTATTCGAGTCGAATGTGGCGCACTCACCACTCGATGTGGTTGCCTGGGTGGGTACATCGGTGCCTTACAAGTACGACCTTTCACGATTCAATACCATGGGTACCGTATCCTACGATCATCCCGATCCATCGATCTACACGGTGTTGACCTCGCCTTCGGATACGCCTGGGGTTGCCAATATCGATTTCGTGATCTTCCCGGAACGCTGGATGGTGGCTGAAGATACCTTCAGGCCGCCGTGGTATCACCGTAACGTGATGAGTGAATTCATGGGACTGATTTACGGTGTCTACGATGCCAAGGAGCGAGGCTTTGAACCGGGTGGTGCCAGCCTGCATAACTGCATGACTGCCCATGGCCCGGAGGCCGATGTATTCAACAAGGCATCGAGCGTCGAGCTCAAGCCGGACCGCTATACCGATACCCTGGCATTCATGTTTGAATCGCGTTACCCCATACAACCCAGTCGATATGCGATGGAGTGTTCTGCAAGGCAGCATGATTACGTCGATTGCTGGAAGGGTATCGCCCGACACTTCGATGCAAGCAAGCGTTGAATCGAGTGAAAGGCGTTATGCGAGCAGGCAGGCAATCGGATTCAGACGAATTGCGTCTGGCATCGTTCCTGCCCTATCGTTTATCGGTTCTGACCAACCGCATCAGTCGGGCGTTATCTCGCCAGTATGCCGAGCAATTCAATCTCAGTATTCCTCAGTGGCGCGCGTTGGCGGTACTGGGCGAGTCCGGTGATTTGTTTGCCGATGAAATATGCAAGGTCACCGAGATGGATAAGGTCACGGTCTCACGGGCGTTACAGGGCCTTGAAGAGCAGGGGCGCATCAGTCGTAAAACCGACTCATCGGATCGCCGGCGGGCGCGGGTGCGTCTAACATCAATGGGTCGGGCGGTGTATCGCGAGGTTGTACCGGTTGCGCTCGAATACGAACGACAACTTCTCGACGTGTTATCAACAAGCGAACAACGGACCCTGGATGATGCGTTGGGCAAGCTGCATGAGTGGGCGGCAACGGATGATGAAGATTAATGATTTTCATGATGATTGAGTCAACAATCAATCTAACGAAGCGTTGCTATTCGGGTAATCTGGAACGACCATGAATGCCAAGTATTCCGATGTTGCAAAGGCCCGCCGGGCAGGTCGTCAACCACGTCGTCAATATCCTTATCGAAGGTCACCGGAACTCGACAGCGACAGCGCAGGACATGCGTCGGTGGTTATTGCCGGCGGCGGTCCTATCGGTCTGGCCATGGCACTCGAACTCGCCGGGCGGGGTATTGCCTCGGTGGTGCTGGAAAAGCACGATACCGTCAGTGATGGCTCACGGGCGATTTGCTGGGCCAAGCGAACCCTTGAGATATTCGATCGGCTGGGCGTCGCCGGGCGCATGATGGAAAAGGGCATCATCTGGAATACTGGCAAGGTATTCGTCGGCAACTCCAATGAGCCTGTTTACACCTTCGACCTGCTGCCTGACAAGGCGCAGAAGTTTCCCGCCTTTATCAATCTGCAACAGTATTACCCCGAAGAATACCTGATCGATCTTATCGAACCGAATCCGTTGATTGAATTACGCTGGATGAATGAAGTGGTCGGTGTCGATCCACGTGCCGATGGCGTCGGTGTAACCGTACACACTGTCGATGGCGACTACACCCTCGAGTGTGACTACCTCATTGCCGCCGATGGCCATCGCAGCCCGATTCGAAATATGCTCGGGCTCGACTTTGAAGGAAGGGTGTTTGAAGACCACTTTTTAATCGCCGACGTTCGCATGAAGGCGGACTTTCCGGCGGAGAGAAGATTCTGGTTCGATCCGCCGTTCAATCCCGGTCAGACCTCGCTGTTACACAAACAGGCGGATGATGTCTGGCGTATTGATTTTCAGGTAGGTTCCTACAATATCAATCGCGATGAAGTGCTCGCAGACGATAACGTCGATCGTATGGTGCGTGCCTTTCTCGGTCCCGATATCGAATTCGAGTACGAATGGGTCAGCCTGTATACGTTTCAGTGTCGACGCATGCAGGACTTTGTTCATGGCCGGGTGATCTTCACTGGAGATGCTGCGCACCTGGTGTCGCCATTCGGCGCGCGAGGCGCCAACGGCGGTATTCAGGACGTCGATAATCTCGGTTGGAAACTCGCGCTGGTACTGAAGGGATTGGCGCCGGATGCGTTGCTGGCAAGCTACAATGACGAACGTATTTACGGCGCCGATGAAAACATTCGCAATTCGTCGCGAAGTACCGATTTCCTGACACCGAAAAACGATGCAAGTCGCGCCTTTCGCAATGCCGCGCTGCGTCTGGCAAGAGATTTCCCCTTTGCTCGTGCCTTCGTCAACAGCGGTCGCTTGTCGGTACCTTGCGTACTCGATGACTCCCGCCTCAATACGCCAGACGAGGATGAATTCGGTCCGCGTATGCGTCCAGGCGCTGCGTGCATCGACGCACCGGTTAGTATTGATGGCAAGCGGGGGTGGTTTGTCGAACGACTCGGTACGTCATTTACGGTTATGTTATTTACCGAGCGAGGTGAGCTGCCCGAAGGATTTGATAATCAAATGGCGCCAGAGTCTGTTGAAGTAGAGAGAATTGTGGTTGCGCGACAGGCAGCCGATGGTGCCTTGCACGATGTCGACGTCTTGCTCGAACAGCACTACGACAGCATGCCAGGTACCGTCTACCTGATTCGGCCGGATCAGCACGTTGCCGCCAGATGGCGTCACTTCGATATTGAAAAAATTCGCAGCGCCGCGCGCCGCGCCCTTGCACTCAACTGATGTGGGCGTCATGTTAGACAATACATATGAATATTCCACTTCTTGGGACATTCACAAACAGGAGATAAGAATATGAGTAAGGCATTTGCTTCCAAAGGCGATCTCGAACCGAAAAAAGTCACCTTCAGCCAGCTATCAAAGAGTGCTTATGCCTACACCGCCGAAGGTGATCCGAATACCGGTGTGATCGTTGGCGAGAATTCGGTGATGGTGGTCGATGCCCAGGCCACTCCTGCCATGGCGCGTGACGTTATCGAGAAAATTCGCAGCGTAACTGACAAACCGATTCGTTACGTGACACTGAGTCATTACCATGCGGTGCGTGTACTTGGTGCATCGGCCTACGAGAACAGCGAGATTATCGCCAGTCAGGATACTTACGATCTGATCGTCGAGCGTGGTGAGCAGGATTACCAGTCGGAATTCGAACGTTTTCCACGGCTGTTTCAGGATGTCGAGTCGATCCCCGGACTGACTTGGCCAAGTATCGTATTCAATGATCAGATGACGCTTTGGATGGGCAACACCGAAGTGCGCATTCTGCAACTCGGCCGTGGACATACCAAGGGAGATACCGTTGTCTGGCTACCGGATGAGCGCGTGCTGTTCAGTGGCGACCTGGTTGAATACGGCGCGACGCCATACACCGGCGATGCCTACCTTAAGGACTGGCCTGCAACGCTCGATAACATCGCAGCCATGGATCCTGCCGCCCTTGTTCCAGGTCGTGGCGAAGCGTTGACAACAACAGAAACCGTTCGTGATGGCATTCAAGGTACCCGGGACTTTATCTCACGTATGTATCAATCCGTGAAAGCTGGAAGGGATGCGGGGATGGATCTTCAGGACGTTTACAAGGCTACCTACGACGCCTTGAAACCCGACTTCGGGCATTGGGTAATTTTCGATCACTGCCTGCCGTTCGATGTCTCACGCGCCTACGATGAGTCGGGTGGGGTGAGTGATCCGCAGATCTGGACTGCCGAGAGGGATGCAAATATGTGGCAGGCGTTGGAGGATGCCCAATCATGAGCCGTCAGCCTGCGGTAAATCAGGACATTGAGCACGAGATCCGTCTTGCCGACCCCGACGGGTTTTATGCGCGCCTGATTGACATGCACGACGGACTGGACACCGACCAGAGCAATCTGTTCAACGCCACCATTATTTTGTTGATGGCCAACCAGATTGGCGACGATGAAGTGTTGAGCAGGATACTCGCTCAGGCAAGGGAGAGCAGTTCGTTAAGTACATAGCCTGAACAACGACGTGACTTTCACATCACGTGAATAAGTCCCCGCGCCGTCATCTGCCGCGACTAGTGTTTTGCCTGTCTTAGCGCAGCATCTATTGCCGCTCTCGACCAATCCAGCAGGATATCGTGGTCGTCGAGCGCTTCTTCCGGTAACTGGTAGTAGGACAAGTGGAATGGCTTGTCCTTCTTGTAGTACGTGAAGCGGTTCAGGTTATGATCCTCAAACCGGGGGGCGGATACCTCATCCGCTTTGAGATACAGCACGCCGTCGGCTATCAGGGCAAACATCAGGCCATCGAAAAAGATGCCGTGACCACCGAACATTCGTTTTGATCGTATCGGTCCGAGCGTGTCGAACTGGTCCACGATGTATCGGGCAAATTCGATATCACTGGCGCTCATGGAAATTGGCCTATGTCAGACAGATGAGTAAAGGATTCGCGATTCCTGTTTGAGTTTCGATGATGCAAGCAGGACACCGGTTTGTCCATGGTGCGACGGGTTAAAGCTTATATTCAAATAACATCGCACGTTTGCTTGTGGCACTCGTCGTTGCAGAGCGCATTGTCTCGTAAAAATATAAAACTTCAAAAAGTTTTAACCCCATTCGGTTTCTCCATCCGTTGATAACCACTGAGGCAACGCCTTAATTTTATCAATAACCGGAGATAGATAATGAAACGTACCGTAATGAGTGTAGCCATCGCAGCCATCCTGATGACTGCCAGTGGTTGCGTCGAGCAACGGCAAATGGGTGAAGCAGAACAAACCGATGAAGTTCGTGATGTGTCCTCGCAGTCAGTCGTCATGCAACCGGTCGTACTTCCCGCCGTCGCACCGACCGAACAACAGGCTTCGCAGCCTGCAAGTATGAATTCTGTTCGCGAAGAACGTGACCAGGCGAGTGCTGTATCTGCCGACATGAAGACGGCCATTAAGGCGGTGCCTGCCACGCTCAATGCGACCCGACAGAAATCCTATGCCGCCGAAAGTCATATTGTCGGTTCGCTGCAGCCATCGCTTTTGCCTGGCTATAACATGGTCGATCGCGAGAACTATGCGCACTATGATGACGGTGGCGTATTCAAGGTAGTAGATGAACCGGTATCAACATTCAGCATCGATGTCGATAGCGGATCATATGCTAACGTTCGTCGCCTGTTGAACGAGGGTCGTCTGCCACCCATGGACGCGGTACGAGCCGAGGAGTTGATCAACTACTTCGATTATCAATATCCACTTGCGGACGAGGATGGCGAGCATTCTCAACAGCCCTTTACGGTGACCACCGAGGTGGGTCCGTCGCCATGGAATCAGCAGACCAGGCTGCTGCATATCGGCATTCGCGGGGTTGATGTTGCCGCCAGTGAAACACCGCCGGCGAATCTGGTGTTTCTTGTGGATGTGTCGGGATCAATGCAATCGCCAGACAAGATTGAACTGTTGAAATCCGCGCTCAAGTTGTTGGTTGCCGAACTCAATGCCAATGACAGGATATCGTTGGTTGTTTATGCCGGTGCATCCGGCGTCGTGCTTGAACCGGTTGCCGGAAACATGCAAGCAAAGATAATGAACGCTATCGACAGCCTCGCGGCTGGTGGCTCAACCAATGGTGGTGAAGGTATCCGCCTGGCTTACCGGATGGCGCGGCAGGCATTTATCGAAGGAGGTATCAATCGAATTCTGCTAGCCACCGATGGTGACTTTAATGTTGGTACGGTTAATTTCGACCAGCTTATCGATCTGGTGGAACGCGAGCGCAAGAGTGGCGTCTCGTTGACCACCCTGGGCTTCGGTGGCGGTAACTATAACGATCATCTCATGGAACAACTTGCCGATGCGGGTAACGGTAACCACGCTTATATCGATACACTGAATGAAGCGCGAAAAGTGCTGGTGGAGCAGCGGCAATCGACGCTGAACACCATTGCCTCAGACGTAAAAATCCAGATCGAGTTCAATCCCGACGTGGTTTCCGAGTACCGTTTGATCGGTTATGAGAATCGTCAGCTTGAACGTGAAGACTTCAACAATGATTCAGTTGATGCCGGGGAGATTGGTGCGGGTCATACTGTCACTGCATTGTACGAAGTCAGCTTTGTCGACGATGCCGGACAGCGCATCGATCCACTGCGTTACGGTCGTCCGGCAAGCTCCCGAAGTGGCGCAGGCAACGATAACGTTTTAGCAAACAAGGATGAACTCGCATTCCTTAAAATTCGTTACAAGACGCCGGGTGAGAATCGCTCCGAACTGATCAGCAAAGCCATCCCGGTCGATATGGTCACAGAGGATATTGCCGCTACCACGGATCGCTACCGGTTCTCGGCAGCGGTTGCCGGTTTCGCCCAACTGCTTCGCGGTGGACGTTATCTTGAAGGCTACACCTTTACTGATGTGCTTGAACTGGCGCGCGATGCACGCGGAGACGATCGGTTTGGTTATCGTGGAGAATTTGTATCCATGGTGGCTCTTGCCGGGAGTCTTGATCGTGTGGCCCAACGAAGTGTCAGTGTGCAATAGTCAAATTACCATTGTTTCGGGGCGGCGGGGCTTTGCGTCTCGCCGCCCGCCGGTTATGCTCCGCCCATGGATGATGCGGATGAAAACGACGAAGCCCTGATGCTACGCTACCAGGCCGGTGACGCGGTCGCATTCGAGGTGCTTTATCAACGTCATCGTGGACCGGTCTACCGATTTTTTCTGCGTCAGATCGGCGACGTTGGGATCAGTGAAGAACTTTATCAGGAGACCTGGATGCGGGTGATCGGGGCGCGCCTGCGTTATCGTAAACGTGCCCGATTCACCACCTGGATCTATCGCATTGCCAACAATCTGCTAATCGATCACTGGCGCCGGGTGGGCGCTCGTCCGGGTGTTGATTCACTGGACTTTGATTCCGGTAATACACCGGCCGCCGCCCAGGTTGACCTGAACCGTCAACCCGAGGGTCTTGCCGATGATCGTGCCCGGGTTGCCGAGCTGCTAAAACGTATCCGGCAACTACCGAGGAACCAGCGCGTCGCCTTCATGCTGCATTATGAATCGGGCATGTCGGTGGAACAAATCGCCGATGCCACTGGCGTAAAACGCGAGACCGCCAAGAGCCGATTACGTTACGCCATGGCGACGCTACGCGAGGAGATCGCCTGATGAATCAACGTCAACCACCGGTGCCACCTGAGGACGAACGAATCACGTCCCTGTACCAACGCCTCGATCGTCCCGAGCCGGGACGTCATGTCGATGCGGCGATCCTGGCGGCGTCGCGCCGTGAAGTGGGCGCAAGACCGAGGTTGAGCGGGCCGTTCAGCGGTCGCTGGCGAGTGGCTCTATCCATCGCGGCCATGTTTGTCATGGCTATCGTAGTGGTGCCGGCACTGTGGGATGTTTCCGGACCAGCCCTTGATTCCGATTCGTTACCTGATTCGTCAGCCATGACTCCCGCGGCGACTTCCAGCGACAACGCGCCGGCTAAAATTCAGGCTGGAACGAGTGAGCTCAAAGCCAGGGGTGTTGATGAGCACGAGGCGACTCCCTCGGCAGCACGCCTGCGAGCCAAGCCTGAAACAGCTTCATCCTTGAGCACTACACCCGTACGTGAGGAGCGTGCGACCGAGCAGGTGTTGGCACCTTCTCCACTACCCGCCCAGGTGGGTGCCTCACAATCTCAAAAGGCGACAGCGAATGAAATCGATGGAATCGCCGCTGATTCTGTTGCACGTGAAGCGACGACACAAAGTACGGTTATCGATATGAACCCACAGCAACAACTTGATAACATCAAGGCACTTCTCGATCAGGGTCGTGTCGATGAGGCTCGGGATGCCTTCAAGCGCTTTCGCAGTGTATTTCCAGATTACCCGGTGGTTGACGAACTACAGCGGAGCCTCGATATCAGGAATAATGAAAATTAGGAGATCAAGCGGAGGACGTTATGCAAATTGAGGCATTTTTCGATACCCATACATCCACATTGACCTACGTGGTCCATGACCCATCCTCCCATGACGCCCTGATCATCGATCCGGTACTTGACTATGACCCGGCTGCGTCCAAGGTCTGGACAGAGTCGGTGGACAAGGTGGTTCACTTCATCGAAAAGCACTCACTCAAACCGCTGTTCATACTCGAAACCCATGCCCATGCCGATCACCTGTCCGGCTCACAGGTTTTAAAGAATCGTTATCCGGATGCAGTACTGGCGATCGGACGCAACATCACCAAGGTGCAGAAACTGTTTCGTGACGTGTTTGCATTACCGGCCACGTTTGCCGTCGATGGCAGTCAGTTCGATCGATTACTCGATGAGGATGAAGTCGTAAAGGCCGGTGTGTTCGATATAAGGGTTTTGTTTACGCCGGGACACACGCCAGCCTGTTCGTCGTATCTGATCGGCGATGCGCTGTTTACCGGTGATACCCTGTTCATGCCGGATATGGGCACGGGTCGTTGCGATTTTCCGGGTGGCAGCGTCAAAGACATGTATGAATCGATTACCGGCAAGATATACACCCTGCCGCCGACCACGCGAATCTTTGTGGGTCATGACTATCAGCCAGGTGGTCGTGATCTTGCTTGTGAAGCAAGCGTCGCCGAACAGCGACGCGATAACATTCAACTGAATGACAAGACGTCGCTTGAAGATTTCATTACCTTTCGATCAGAGCGCGATAAAACTCTTGATACACCCCGGCTGCTGTTGCAAAGCGTACAGGTCAACATCGATGCCGGTTCAATGCCGGGTGCTGATGATGAGGGCCGGCGCTTTTTGAAAATTCCGGTAAATGTTTTTAAACCCGAGGGAGCCGGTGGACTACAGCTCGATGAGATTTCCTGATCGACTGGCTTTTATCAGCTTATCGATGGTTGGCAATCAAACGATTTATTCAAACGGTTTATTTGGGCCCTTGCCGCACAATCCCTTCTCCACAGCCATTACCGCCGCTTCGACCCTTGAATGCACATTGAGTTTGCGCAGGATTGCCTTGACGTGAAGCTTCACCGTGCCGTCGGAGATGTTGAGGTTGCGGGCAATCACCTTGTTGCTCTGGCCTTCTGACAGGTGACACAGGATTTCCATCTCGCGCGGCGTAAGTTCGTTGAACGGTGCCAACTGCTCGCGTCGTTCGGATGTGCTGCCGTGCTTCACCAGATTCGCCAGCACGCCGGTTAACTCCGCTGCGACAATGGTCTTGCCGGCAACGATATCGCGCAGTGCAACCACCAGTTCGTCGGGTTCCATATCTTTGAGAAGATAGCCGCGCGCGCCGTTACGCAAACACTCGGCCAGATCTTGCTCATCGCTACTGGTGGTCAGCATGACCACGGGCAGATCGGGGTGTTCGCGGGTCAGCTCCTGCAATAGCTGGATACCGGACAGCTCCGGCATCCGCAAATCGAGCAACACGACATCCGGTTGATGTTCGATAACCAGTGCCGGACCCTGTTGCGGTTCACCCACCGCAGCGACCACGGTTATGCCACGCCTGTCGAGTAAACCCTCAAGGCCTACTCGAAATAGCGCGTGATCGTCGATAAGGAGTACTTTCATTAACCCTATGGTATCAGTTGGAGCCTGCCTTGCCGGAGGAATTCATCGCGAGCGTATCGACAGGTTCATTGCCGGCATTGGCGGCAAACTTGCCACCGAAACGAAGTAAAACGCGAGTGCCTTCACCGACTTCACTTTCCACTTTCAGATCGGCGCCTATAATCGACGCGCGCTCGGCCATGATGGACATGCCAAAGTGATCCCCAGGATCTTCGCCGGTCTCATGGCATGCAAATCCCTCACCATCGTCTTCCACCAGCACCCGATACGATTCATCGTCGTGACTTAACAATACACGGACGTTACTGGCGCCGCTATGTTTGCGAATATTAGCCAGCGCTTCCTGCACAATCCGCTGCACGTGGACCTCCCATTCGTCAGCAAGGTCGATCTCCTCCCACTGATTCTGGAAGAACGTGTTGATGCCGGTTTCCTTGCGAAAGCGTGCAACCTGGGTGGAAATCGCAGCAATCAATCCACGTCGATGTACCGGTGCGCGAAAATGCCGGATCAACTCGCGAAGTTCGATATTGGCTTCTTCAAGACTCGATTCGATCCGTTCCATTTCCGCCCAAACCGCCGCTTCGTCGCGCTGGTGCAAGGTGTCGTCCAGAACCCGAACCTGGAATCTCAGGCTGGCAAGGGTCTGGGCCAGAGAATCGTGCAGCTCATTGGCAAGGTTGGCGCGTTCCTGCATTCGTGGCAACAGGGTGGCCTCAAAATCGAGGCGCGCCTTCTCTACCGCCAAGCCAAGTTGACGGCCAATACTGACCAGCAGCTCCTTGAGTTCATCCGATGGCGCGTAGCGGCTTTTCTCGATATAGAGCAGATACACGCCCTTCACTTGATCGAGGTACTGCAGCCGAACCACAATCATCTCAAGGTCACGTAATTCGTTGGCAATATCAGCACCGCCGTTGCACAGGACATCAAGTACCTCACCGATATCGAGATCACGATCAAGGTCAAATAACGCCGGGTGTGATCCGGCGACCTGGTCGACATGCAGCAAGGCGCCGTCAAGACTTAACTCGGCCACCGTGCGTATCGAACCATCGCTATCTTTTAAACGTACGCTGGCACCGCGTGCACTGACCACGTCGGCCAGGGTATACAGAAAACGCGCGGTCAGTTGATCGACTTCGGTTGCATTATTAATGCCGGTGGCAACGTCGTACAACAGTTGCAGCGACCGCGATTTACGTTCGATGTCGCTCTTGCGATTTTCGAGCTCGCGTTCCTTGTCCAGCGCCAGCGCTTCGAGCCATTCAGCGGCACGGTTAATATCATCCACCGGGGCTACCAACTCGGTATCTCCGCTGTCGGGGACTCGTGCTGACAGATTGCCCTGACGAATTTCTCCCGCCCAGTACATCACCCGGCCGAGCGGTTTAAACAGGCACTTAACGATGCAATCGGCAGCCAGGAATGCGAGTACGCTGGCGATACCTGTCATCACCACCAGGGATATAAAACCAAGGCTTGAGGGATTGTCGGCTTTCCATAAATAAAAGCCAAGGGAGATGATCACGATACCGCATCCGAGTAGCGCAACGGAGAGCCATTTGAGTCTGCGCGATAGACGGACAGGCAGTTCCGGCAACGACGGCACCGGCGTCTCGGATGTTGTTGCGTGCTGGGTAGTGGTCAATTCGACAATGACACTCGTGGATATTCAGGGAAACGATGGATGCATTGTAAAACAATGAAACCACCGGTGCGTCCCGGCTGCAACAAATGTTTGGTTGACGGCGATTTATTACTAATACGCGCTCAAGTAGCTGTTTGCGATGCGCATAAACTGGCACAATCCGCATCTTCACCGAATCTCCATCGTCCAGGGACCACTAAAGGTGTTTGATACATTCAAGTCAGTCAGTTCGTTACTCGCCAGTTACTGGCTGCTGATGATGGCCAACGGGTTGTTGTCCACACTGCTGGCGGTGCGAACCGACATCGAATCGTTTTCGATTTTCATCACCGGCCTGGTAATGAGTTCGTACTTTGTCGGCTTGTTATTGGGTGCACTGTATTCCGCCTACCTGGTCATCCGGGTGGGTCATATTCGAGCGTTTGCGGTGTATGCCTCGGTGATGTCGACGGCGTCAATCCTGCATGTTTTACTTGTCGAACCGGCGGTATGGATGGTGGTGCGCGCGCTTGCGGGTTTCTGCATGGCGGGTATGATATTGATAACCGAGGCCTGGTTGAATGAGCGTGCCGACAACCGTGTGCGTGGCGTACTGTTGGCGACCTACATGGCCATCGGTTACTTCGGTTCTGGCCTCGGACAATTTATTCTGCCACTGGCCGATCCGGCTAAATTCACTTTGTTTGGCCTGGTCTCGGTACTGCTTTCACTCGCCCTGATTCCGGTTCTGATTACCCGTGCGCCCAGTCCGCGACCGGTCACTCCACAGCGGGTATCGCCTATTGAGGTGTACAAGATCTCGCCTGTGGCAACCATCGGTACAGTCATCTCCGGTATGCTGGCGTCATCCCTGTACGGCCTCGGTCCGCTATTCGCCCGCCAGATCGGTTTGTCACTTACGGAGACATCCACCTTCATGGCCTGTGCGATTCTCGGTGGCCTGGTGTTGCAGATTCCCCTGGGTCGGGTATCCGATCGATTTGATCGTCGCAAGGTGCTGGCAGTAAGCGTATTCGCCACCAGCGCGGCCTGCGTAGGGGTGATCTTGAGCGCATCGGTCGGAAATATCTGGCAACAGGCATCGGGGATGGTGTCGTCGACATGGCTTTTTGTAACTGCCGCCGTGTATGGCAGCCTCGCCTTCACTCTCTACTCTCAGTGCGCCGCGCAGGCCAATGACGTAACTCCCCACGATAAATTGATTCAGACCGCGGGTGGATTGTTGGTCGCCTATGGCATTGGCGCGATTATCGGTCCGCTGTTGGGCGGCTTCATTATGGAGCATACCGGTCCGCGCAGCTTGTTTGTTTATTTGATGGTGTTGAGCTTCAGTTTGGGCCTTTATACCCTGCACCGCATGCGTGTTCGAGTTCCGGGCACGCGAAAACTAAAGTTTATTCCCAAGCCCGAGGCCATGTACTCACACGAAACGTTGTATAACTCGGTGCAAAATGAGATCGATCGCAATTTGGCCAGGGCGGCCGGTGGGCGTGGTCCGAACCATAGCCGCTTCGATCCTCGGATTTAAACTTCTTGTCGGTAGCAGGGCGGGCTGTCGACCATGATGATAATGTCACTCTGGCCTGACTCGATGAATCAAGTCTCGCGATGACAGCCGGTTTTTAACGCGGTATTCTATCCCGGCGCTGATCAGGCCCTGGCCTTTTGCAGCGGCACAATCCGCAAATTAAATGCAGTAGAATCCCAACCATCTCATACAAAGATATAACTGAAACAACCACAAAAATTGCTGCGGCGTGGCATGAATTCGCGAACCATTCAATATGAGTCTTAATTCACCGTACTTCGACAAACTCAGATCCCGAATCAGGGAACTTGGCGGGATGTACAACGCCCATCTCCATCTTGACCGCTCTGGTACTTTAAGTGGTCAATGGCTGGAGACGGTGCAGGATGACCATCCGGTTGCAGAAAGCCACTTGTCGTTGCCAAGCAAGCACAGCCTGTTTTCGCGTATCCATGAAGGATCGGATTTCTCGCGCGACAATATCAGTCGCCGGGTTAATTATTTTCTTGATGCGATGGTCGACGCCGGAACCACCCGCGCCGATACGCTGGTCGATGTCACAGCCGATCGTGTTGGCCTGTCGACTATGGAGTTGATGCTGGAAATCAAGGAAGAGCGCAAGCATGAGATCGACCTCCACCTGGGATCCTACACGCCCATGGGGTTCATCGATGCTGAGCCTGTCCGCTGGCAACTCATGGAGACGGGTGGCGAAATGGCGGATTTTCTGGGCTCGCTTCCAGAGCGTGACGATTGGCGACTTTATCCGGAACATATCGGGTTCAAGGAGCACTGCAAACGACTACTGACTCTGGGGCAACGTTTGTCAAAACCGATACAGATTCATCTTGATCAGCACAATGACCCGAGGGAAAACGAAACAGAGGTATTCCTCGAAATCGTTCAAAAAATTGGCATGCCGGAATCTCGAGATGGCGTGCCAATGGTGTGGATCGTTCATCTTATCTCGCCATCCAACTATGATCAGCGTCGCTTCGAATCCCTGATTGATGAGTTGGCAGCGTTGAATATCGGCGTGATATGTTGCCCTTCCGCAGCTTTAAGCATGAGGCAGTTACGCCACCTTGATTCACCCACCGGCAACTCTATTGCGCGCGTACTGGATATGATTGCAAGGGGTTTGCAGGTGCGACTTGGGTCCGACAATATTGCCGATATTTGTTCACCTGCCGGCACACCGGATCTGTTGGATGAATTGTTTGTGCTCTGTAATGCGCTTAGATTTTACGATATCGATATTCTCGCCAAGCTTGCGGCGGGTTTGCGCATCAGTGATGAAGAAAGGCGCGCTGTCGCATCGCATCTGGAGTATGACCTGGCAGAGGTGGCAGCATATCTCTCGACACCCGCTGCGCAGCGAACAGCAGCCGGGGAATGATGGCATTGAACAAAACAATCGGGAACTTCGTTGGCGTTCTGCAAATAAACTTGTTCACACGTATTGATCCGCCCTCGCCAACAATGCGACAAGCGAACGCGTGTGGCTGAGGATCGACTGCCACTCATTTACATAGTCGGCGGCTGGCACAGCGGTAGTACTATCCTGAGTATTCTTCTCGGTACGCATTCGAATATCGAGAGTATCGGTGAATTGAATGCATACGAGCGCCGTTTATGGACGGCCAAAGCCGACTCCAGCAAGTGCGCCTGCGGTGAGGTGTTCACAGATTGCAATTTCTGGTCCGGGATTCGCAGTGATCTCGGGCAGCGACTCGGCAACCCGGATATTGTGATCAACAGTTCCGATCAAGAAGCGTTTTGTAACAATAACACCGAGCTGTTTCGTCAGGTTCTTGCGCGTTCCGGCAAACAGGTGATCTGCGACAGTTCGAAGGCATGGCTACGCTTGAAACGAATCGCGGAATGCGACCGCTTGAAGCCCTTCATTGTCTATCTTGTCAGGGATGCAAGAGCAGTCGGATTCAGCGCGCTCAGAAAAGGCAGACGCGTCGGCAAACCCCATGCGAACAAATACCAATACGAGAATGCAATCAAACATTGGTCGTATGTGCAGGGAATCGTCAGCCGGGGACTGGCCAATATCAGTGCGTCGTGGTTGCTGATTCGATACGAAGATCTTCTCGAAGATCCGAAACATTGGTTGTCCTTGATATTATCTTCGGTCGGCCTGGAGTTTGAATCAGGGCAACTCGATCTTACCGATATACAATCACACCAGATAGAAGGAAACCGTCTGCGTCATAATAGGCAAATGAAGTTGCAGATAGACAACGAATACATGGCTGAGTTAAGCGACGAGCAATGGCATATCGGCACGCAGTTGGCGCAGCCGTTCCTGTCAGGATTTGGCTATGAATTGGGTAGGGAGCGCGCATGAAACGCCGCGTACTCGTGATAAACCCCAACTCGTCGGACACGGTAACGAATGATATCGCCCAAAGTGTGGCCAGTGTCGACCATGACGGGTTGTTCTCGTTCGAATGCGTGAGTCTTGAAGGCGCTCCTTCGGCGATCGAATCAGACCACGATGTCGAAACGGTCATACCGTTGATACGGCAGAAAGTACTAACCAGCAATCACGACGATTATGTACTCGCCTGTTTTAGCGACCCGGGAATCGCGGACATACGGGAAGCGTCGCGCAAATCGATTTTCGGCATCGGCGAGTGCGCGTATTTACAGGCGATGTCACAGGGGCGCTCATTCGGCGTTATATCTATTTTGCCCGTCTCGAAACGGCGTCAAATACGCTATCTCGACGCCCTTGGCTTTATCTCGAGAATGGCAGGAAACGTTCCGCTGAACCTGGGTGTGTCAGATCTGGCATCCACGGAGAAAACGCGAGATCGTATTCTTGCTGTCGGTGACGAACTGATCGCTAACGGCGCCGATGTGCTTATCCTGGGCTGCGCCGGCATGGCCGGTTATCAGGGCCTGCTTAAGGAACAGTTCAATGTGCCTGTAATCGAGCCGACTATCGCCGCTATTCTGTGCGTGATTCAGCACCGGTATTTCTCTTGATCTGATGAGGCTTGCCGACACATGACTGCAAACGAAAATACGTCGGGGATTTATCAGTTAATCAAGGCGCGGGCGGAATCTAATCCAGGTGCAATTGCCATCGAGGCGCCGGGACGTTATCCGTTGACGTATGCCGGATTACACCGTTATGTCCAGACGATCATGATGGCAATCCATTCCACCGGCATCAAATCAGGCGAACGAGTGGCCGTCGTATTGCCGGACGGTCCTGAAATGGCGATCACCCTACTTGGGGTGGCATCCGCCGCAGTCTGTGTGCCCTTGAATCCCGCGTATAAGCAGGCCGAATTCGAGACTTGTTACGAAGATTTGAGGATTCGACTGGTTGTGGCCGAGTCCGGGGTCAAGACAGCAGCGCGTCAGGCGGTGCTGCGCCGGAAAGTACCCGTTCTGGAACTTCCGATTAACAGGGACGCAGAATCGGACCTCATTTCAGCCCGACGCAGTCCTATGTTCGGTCCTGCACGTCATTACAAGTTCTACAAGCCTCCCGAAGAAGACGATTTCAATGACGCGGCATTCCAGGCTGCCTTCCGAAAACTGCCTGCAGCGGACGACCTGGCGGTAGTGATGCAAACTACCGGCACCACGGCAAAATCCAAAGTCGTTCCCTTGACCCATCGCAATATTTGTGTGTCGGCTGCCAATATCCGCGATTCCCTGGAGCTCACGGAAATTGACCGATGTCTTGGCATGTTGCCGCAGTTTCATATCGGTGGTTTCGTTGATATGTTGCTTGCGCCAATAATCAGCGGTGGAACCACAATCTGCACTGCCGGCTTCGAAACATCGCGATTCTTCAGCTATGTGCGGCAATTTCAACCGACCTGGTTTCAAGGCGTGCCGACCATGCTGAACGAATTGCTGAATCATGCAACAAAAAATTCCCTGCCTGGATTAAATCCGCCTTTACGATTTATACGTTCTGTCTCATCACCCTTGCCGCCATCGTTGATGAAGGAACTGGAGTCATGTCTCAAGGTGCCGGTTATTGAGATCTACGGGATGACCGAGGCGGGACCACTGATTGCAAGCAACCCCGTGCCGCCCGCGATCCGAAAGCCCGGCTCCGTTGGAATCGCGAGTGGCCCGGATGTTGCCATCATGAACAATGCGGGCGAGTTTGTATCTCCGATGGAGACAGGTGAGGTTGTCATCCGTGGTAGCAATGTTTTCAGCGGCTACGAAAACTCTGATGAATCAAACCAAATGGCGTTTCACGACAATTGGTTCCGCAGCGGGGATCTGGG
>BQJD01000017.1 GCA_021604525.1 marine bacterium B5-7
GCGCTGAAAATAACTAGCGATTCAGAACGCTGACCTTTGTCGGATGAACAATACAGTTGTTTGTCGATAAGCAATCGTTATACAAGACTGTATGAAGATATCAGGCGATTCGGGCCACTTAAAACCTGCCTTTGAATGAACACAAATGAAAAAGAAGCCACATAACATGCCTGATGATAATGCCGATTCATCGGTTGAATCCGGCATCGAATCCGATGATGTATCAAGCAACAACGAATCATCAAAACAAACGCCTGATACGGTCAGGAATGTCCTTGAGCAAGGCGAGCAAATGGCGCGTCGACTGCCATTTATCGGCCATGTAACCTGGTTGTATTCACAATCTCCAGCCTACAGGATGCTGTTTATACAGGATCTTGAGTGGCGTCTTTTCCCTGCGATTATGTACGATCAGTGCAAGCTGTATATCGATCGTAATGCCGGTCAGTTACCGACCGCGTATGCCAGTTGGGCGCTGCTATCGGCATCGGCCGAGCAAAACTATATTGCGAGTCACAAGCTCGCGCCGAGCGACTGGAAGTCTGGTGATCGACTTTGGCTCATCGACTTTCTCGCACCTTTTGGCGGCACGGCGCACATATTCAAAGACCTTCGTCGGGTGATCCCGAGTGACAGTGAGATAAATCTACTTTATCCCGATTCATCAGGCACCATGGCGCCGGTTACCCTCGATCAATTGACCGAGCGCTTGAAAACCGGGGTGGCTCCTGACAGTACCGAGCCTGATGATAATCACAAACTACATTGAAACTTTATGAAGTCATTAAATTTTTGATGATATAAGTTTCGATGCTATCGAAACTGTTCCAGGATTCAGGCGCAACAATATGGACAATACCACTCGGTCTGTCCATTTGGATTTTCCCAACATTAAGGCAGGCCAGCAGATTAAGTTTTGGTGGCGGGTCTAGCCCATTTTTTGTGGTTTATTGGCGGCTTGTCAAACACTTGAAATCAGATTCGGCGAATGATGCTGAGTGACCTCGTAATTGCCGTGGATTTTATTCGGCAAAATCCAATACGACCCATAAGGCGCCGCACATCCATCAGCTTGCAGGTGGGTGTTAACCCTGGTGACGATATTCTTCGTAACTATTCCGCTATGGAAGGCTGGTATCTTCAGTATCCTGCCAGTATGACGATGCAGTGAGTCGAGTGATAGCTATGTACCCGATAATCGAAATCGGGGTTAATGCCACCTTGAATGCAACCCAGGTATCGGTATTCTGTGTGCGCCAGATAATCTCGTTGAGCATGGCCAGCAAAAGTGCGAACACGATCCACCTGATCGTCAGGATCTTCCAACCGTGGTCAGTCAGATAGACCTGACCTTCAAGTGCTCTGGCTAACAGGTTGGGACGTAACAGGAGTCCGAAACATAGTATTGCTGCAAATAAAATACTTCCAACAGTTGGTTTTATCTTGATGAAGAATTCGTCCTGATAAATCAGAGTGGCCCCGCCCAGTATCAATACCAGCAGCACGGTTACAAGTGGGAATACTGGAATCCGTCGTTCCAGGATAAACCCAAGGACAGTGAAAACAATGGTTGCAATTATAACTGCCAGTGTTGCTGGTATCAGGCCGTAGCCATAGTTGGCAATCAGGAAAACAATCCCGGGTGCAACTTCGAAGAGAATGTGTCGATTTAAATATCGCTTTGCAAAAACCATGGGTCAGCCATGTGTCAAATATATAACCTTGTGAAAGATGTGATCGGAGTATTTGATGATTGATGGTCTGAATGCTGTGTGTCAGTGTGCGTAAAGATACAGAATGACTGTGTTTAGCATGTAAGCGCAGAACAGAAAAATACTCACCCATCCAACCGTTCGAAGAACTCGTATGGTCGACCGGTAGAACAGGCCGATAATGGCAACGCCAGTCATCATGGTTGCGGAGACTGCCGAGATTGAATGGCTGATCGATATATCGGCGAACAACGGTCCCTTCAAGTACAGTAAATCATCGACCGCAAGGATGGCGATGTTAAACAGATTGCTGCCGAGCAGGTTGCCGATTGCCATATCGACGGCGCCCAACCTGAGCGCGGCGACGGTTACCACGACTTCCGGCAGCGAGGTGGCGAAAGCAATGAACAGGGTGCCGACAAAACTCTCATGCCAACCCATCATGACGGCCATCTCCTGTCCAACGTAGGGCAGGAACGAACCGGCAACCACGATGATCAACGCGGCAATCATATATTGGATAATTGCCTGCGATAACGTCAGCGTCGGATATGGGTCCTCTTCCAGTTCAACGTAAGCGGCCATCCGGTTACGTTCATAAAGAAAGACGGTTCGCATGGAAACCAGGTAGAGGATGATGATGATCGGCGTGTAAATGCCGACATGACCAATAGCGATACGAAGATCCTGTCCTGACAGCAGAATACTGAAGGCGACGAACCCAATCATCATCACGCCGAAGGCCGCCGCTACGATGTGACCCTCGCTAACTTTCGAATACAAGGATGTCGGCCGATGCAGCGCGTCCAGCAATACGATAATCAGCAGATTGAATACGCAGCTTCCAAGGATATCGCCGAGCGCGATATCGGGCGTATCAACAACCATCACAGAACTGATGCCGGTGACGAGCTCTGGAAGCGAGGTCACGCTGGCCAGCATGATGACGCCGATCCAGGTTCCACCGAGGCCGGTTTTATCAGCGATTGCATCACCATAACGTGACAGACGCACACCGGCAAAGGTGATTGCGAGGATGCAGAGGGCGAATTCAATCCAGACCATGTACTCGTTTCTCTTTTGTTGAAGACGTCATTAAAACATTGGCGTTGGCTGAATTGCCGATTATGCAGGCATTGCCATCGTGGGTGGTCATCGGCATGCGTTTAATCAAGGAGGAGCGATTCATCATTGGCGGTGCCTCATCATGTCGTGTACACCCAGTGTTGCAACCCCGGTAGATAACACGCGACAATCCCGCGTCGATCTGAAATTTACCCGGGAGAAAAATTGTGAGCATTGAAACCGTCGGTATTGTCGGCGCCGGCACCATGGGCAGCGGTATCGCCCAGGCAGCGGCAATGAGCGGCTACCGCGTCGTCGTCCAGGACATCGCCGACAGTCAACTGGAACGCGGACTCGGCAGCATCGAGAAAAGCCTCGCCAAGCTGGTGGAGAAGGAGAAGATCGACCAGCAAACTATGGATTCAGCACGAAATTCATTAACCACCACCACCGAAATCAACGATCTTGGCAGTGTCGATATTGTTATCGAGGCGGCGATTGAGAACATGGAGCTGAAAATCGCATTGTTCGAAAAGCTCAACGGCGTGTGCAAGGCGGATGCCATAATTGCCTCGAATACGTCGTCGTTGTCGCTTACCCGCCTGGCCGCGGCAAGTGGCCGGCCGGACAAGGTTGTCGGTCTGCATTTTTTCAATCCGGTGCCGCTGATGAAACTGGTTGAGGTGATTCGTGCGTTGCAAACGTCCGATGAAACCTACGCTGCGGTGGATGCACTGGCGCGTCAGCTCGGCAAGGTGCCCGTCAGCGTGAAGGACAGCCCCGGCTTTGTGGTCAATCGAATGCTGGTACCGATGATCAACGAAGCGGCATTTTTATTGCATGAGGGGATTGCCGACGCTGCCGAGATCGATGAGGCCATGAAGCTTGGCGCCAATCATCCCATCGGTCCGCTTGCGCTGGCCGACATGATCGGCATCGACGTCTGTTATTTCGTCATAAAAATCCTGCAGGATGAATTTGGCGATAGCAAATACCGGCCGTGTCCACTTATCAAGCAGTTGGTCGATGCCGGTCGGCTGGGTCGCAAGAGCGGAAGAGGTTTTTTTGACTACTCAAAGTAACTCAGTGATGACCACCGGCGGCAGGATACTGGTTGAATGCCTTGAGATCCAGGGAGTCGAACGACTGTTCTGCGTACCGGGTGAGAGTTACCTGGCGGTACTCGATGCGCTGCATGATTCGAGTATTGAAACAGTCATATGCCGGCAAGAGGGTGGCGCCGCGATGATGGCCGAGGCCGATGGCAAGATGACCGGGCGTCCCGGTATCGCCGTGGTGACTCGAGGGCCAGGGGCAACCAACGCAGCTTGTGGTGTGCATGTGGCGCAGCAGGATTCGACGCCAATGATTCTTCTGGTTGGCCAGATAGGGCGTGACATGGGCGGTCGGGATGCCTTCCAGGAGGTCGATTACCGGCAATTTTTTGGCGGTATGGCGAAATGGGTCGAGGAGATTCGCGATCCGGCACGAATCCCGGAAGTGATCTCCCACGCCTTCAATGTCGCCATGAGCGGCAGGCCGGGTCCGGTTGTGCTGGCACTGCCCGAAGATATGCTGAGTGGAACGTGTGATGAGGCAATGCCGGCGCGTCGCGTCGAAGTGGCCCGACCGGCACCGTCAAAAAGAGATCTCGCAAAACTCGAAAAGTTGTTGGCGAATGCAAGTCAACCGTTGGCCATTGTCGGTGGTTCGCGCTGGACTGAGGTCGCGGTGGCGGCGATGCGGCAGTGGGCGGCCTCGTGGGACTTGCCGGTGGCCTGTTCCTTTCGACGGCAGATGTTGTTCGACCATCTCGATCATGGCTATGCGGGCGACGTCGGGCTCGGTATCAATCCGGCTCTTAAGGATCGCATTCAGCGCGCCGACCTGCTGTTGTTGATCGGCGCGCGCTTTTCAGAAAATCCGTCACAGGGCTTTTCACTGCTGGGTATCCCCGATCCCGGCAAACTGCTTGTTCATGTTCACCCCGGCGCCGAAGAGCTGGGCAGAATCTACCAGCCGACGCTTGCCATCAATGCCGTCCCGGAAACGTTTCTGGAGATGGCGCCGAGCGGACCGTGTATCGGCGATGCCGGATCAACCTCCACCGATGGCCGCGCAGTCACGGCGCATGCCGAATATCTCGACTGGTCCGGGACGCCGCCGCAGACCCCCGGGGATGTGCAGATGGGCGATGTTATCGAGTGGCTTCGGGATAACTTGCCCGATGATGCCATCATCACCAATGGCGCCGGTAACTACGCCACCTGGGTGCATCGCTTCTACCGGTTCAGGCGTTTTGGCACACAGCTTGCCCCGACATCCGGTTCCATGGGCTATGGTCTGCCGGCAGCCATTGCTGCCAGTCTGCGTTATCCGCAAAAGCGCGTTGTATGTTTTGCTGGTGATGGCTGTTTCCAGATGACCGGCCAGGAGTTTGCGGATGCCGTTCAGTACGGCGCGGCGGTGATCGTTATCCTGGTCGACAACGGAATGTATGGAACGATCCGCATGCATCAGGAGCGTCATTACCCGGGCCGGGTATCAGGTACTGCACTTCGTAATCCGGATTTTGCTGCATTGGCCCGAGCCTCAGGCGGGCATGGTGAAACGGTAACCCGTACCGATGAATTCGCTGACGCCTTTGAGCGTGCAGCAAATTCGGGGATAGCAACGATCATCCACGTAAAGATCGACCCGGAGGCGATTACGCCGGATCGAAGTCTGTCCCAGATTCGCGACAGGACGGGTTGAGTACCACCTGACGTCGCATCTTGTGATATGCCCATCTTTACTTGATGTCGAATATCTGTCACAAATAGTGCGCAATTAATTTATCGTCGCCTCAACGCAGTTCTTACGGGGCGTAATGTTAAGGAGACAACTCATTTGAAATTGGCCAGATATGGAGCTGTCGGCAAGGAACGCCCGGCGTTGATAGATGCCAAAGGGGAACTTCGTGATCTATCCTCGGTTGTGCAGGACGTTCATGCCCGGATGCTCGATGATGAAAGCATCGAATACCTGAAAGGCCTCGATCATGAAGCATTGCCGTTGGTTGATGGTGTTCCGCGTCTCGGCTCCTGTATCTGCGGGGTCGGCAAATTCATCGGCGTCGGCTTGAACTATCGTGACCATGCGGTCGAGGCCGGCATGGATATTCCCACCGAACCGATCCTGTTCTCCAAGGCTATCTCGTCAATTACGGGTCCCGATGATCCAATCGAGCTGCCGAAGGGTTCCGTCAAGACCGACTGGGAGGTGGAGTTGGGCGTGGTGATGGCGTATTCGGCAAAAAATATTTCGCAGTCCGAGGCGCTTAAATATGTAGCGGGGTACTGCACCATAAATGATGTGTCCGAGCGCGCCTTCCAGCTTGACGGCACGGGTCAATGGCTGAAGGGTAAATCTTATGACAGCTTCGGACCGATCGGTCCATGGCTGGTGACACGTGATGAGATTGCCGATCCCCAGGCGCTTGAATTATGGCTTGAGGTAAACGGTGAGCGATTGCAGCACGGTAGTACCGCCGACATGATTTTCGATGTCGCCGAACTCGTCTCCAGCATCAGCCGTTACATGACCTTAAAGCCGGGCGACGTCATTGCCACCGGCACGCCGGCGGGAGTCGGCATGGGTTTGAAGCCGCCGCGTTATCTTAAAGCGGGAGACATGGTCTCGTTGGAAGTTGCGGGACTCGGCTCGCAAAATCACGAGGTGGTCGCCGCTCCATAATCGACTTGCCGAGATTGTTTTTACGTCAGGTTAACGATCTGCGTAGTCGAGCGGCAACTCGGTGGTGTATTTCAGGCGCTCCATGGCGAAGCTTGAACTCACATCCTGGATGTCGACTTTTTGTATCAATCGACGATAAAACGCATCGTATGATGCGATGTCGGGAACCACTACCCGCATCAGGTAGTCGATATCACCGCTCATTCGATAAAACTCCACCACCTCGGGAAATACGGCCACCGCATCAGCGAATTTCTTCAGCCATGCGGCGGTGTGTTCACGGGTTTTGATTGCCACGAAAACGTCGACGCCGATATTGAGCTCATCACGATTCAATAACGTGACGCGTTTGTCGATAACCCCGCGCTTTTCAAGATTCTGAATGCGTCTCCAGCACGGCGTGGTGCTAAGACCTACCGCTTCGGCAATGTCAGCCACTGACTGACTGGCATCGTGCTGCAATAGTGCGAGAATTTTCTTATCCAGACGATCCATCGAAAAATTACCTAATTAATAGAATATTCTTAAAAATATATACCATAAAGAAAGAATTTCAGTGCAATAAAAGAATCAATTTCTCCATCGGATGACATACCATTATTGTTATCGATCAAACCCCAGAGATCATCATGAAAGCACTCGGCCGTCAGCTTGACCCCAACGACCTTAGAGCACAAATTATCGGCGGTGATGCCTGTGTGACAACCCCGTTCGGACGCCGCCGATTGTTGTATGCCGACTACACGGCTTCCGGGCGTGCCCTGACACTTGTTGAAGATCGCATGCGTTCGCTGCTGCCGATCTACGCCAACACGCATACCGAGGATGATGCCACGGGCAGAACCATGACCCGTTTGCTGCACGACGCGGAAGCCCGAATCAAGTCTTGCGTCAATGCCGGCGAAGGTGGCTGCGTTATTGGCGTAGCGAGCGGCGCAACCGGCGCGATTCAAAAAATGCAGCAGATCATTGGTGTCGCCCTGGCGCCGGCCACTCGGCAACGTATGGAAGCCATGCTGGGTCGCCCGATTGGCGGTTTTCAAACTACCGCAGAATCCAGTGAACTCGACGACGCGTTTAAAGCCCAGCGGCCGGTCGTGTTTGTTGGTCCATACGAGCATCACTCCAATGAAGTCACCTGGCGGGAGAGTCTGGCAACGGTGGTCGAGGCGCGCATGGACGACGAAGGTGGCATCGATCTCGATCATCTTGAGTCATTGCTGACGTGTGAGACGTATCGCCATCGACCGCGTATCGGATCGTTCTCGGCAGCATCCAACGTGACCGGTATACGCACGCCGGTCAGACAAATCGCCGCCCTGTTACATCGCCATGGCGCCCTGGCGTTCTTCGACTACGCGGCCAGCGCGCCCTATGTGAACATCGATATGAATCAGGCATCGGATGTCGACGGTGAAGATGTATCGTTTGACGCAATTTTTATATCGCCCCACAAGTTTCTGGGTGGCCCGGGTGCCAGCGGTATCCTGATATTCAATGAACGTTGTTATGCGCGACAGTTGCCACCCACCGTGGCCGGCGGCGGTACGGTTGATTTCGTCGGCCCTGACAGTCACCACTTTTTAAATGACATCGAGGCGAGGGAGAAGGCCGGCACGCCCGGTATTTTGCAAATCATTCGCGCTGCGCTTGTCTTCGAGATCAAGGATCGTGTGGGCGATGAAGTGATCGAATCCCGTGAGGCCGAATACGTCGAACGAGCCTTCGCCACTCTTGCCGACCACCCGAATATCGAGATTCTGGGTAATCAGGATCCCTCACGTCGCATTGGTATCGTGTCGTTCAACATACGCGATGGCGAGGAGCGTTATTTGCACCCACGTTTTGTCACGACATTACTCGACGATCTCTTCGGGATTCAGTCGCGCGCCGGATGTTCATGCGCAGGACCTTACGGTCACCGTCTTCTAGGTATCTCAGACGCAAAGGCCGAGCGTTTTCGTCACTGGATAGTCAAGGGTCTGGAAGGCATCAAGCCCGGCTGGTGCCGGGTTGGATTTCACTACGTGTTCGACGATGCCGAGGTGGATCACCTGATTAGCTGTATCAAGTTTGTGGCAGAACATGGACGGCGTTTCCTGCCGCTATATCGATTTGATGCGGACACCGGCGCCTGGATGCATCGTGATCTGACCGGGCAGACGGAATTTGATTGGCAGGCGTTTTTGGATGGCAAGTCGCCAACCATTGAAACTCCGTTTGATGGCGGTCAGCCGGTTGTCGATCTGGCCGAGCGTGCTGCCGACTATGTTCGAGATCTGACGGAAGCCAGGCAATGGCTCACACGTTTGCCGGAAAACAGCAAAGATTATCGATTCAGTGGCGAAGCGGGCGATCTGCAGTTCTTCTCACTGATTGATGAGAACATGATGAAGCAGACGCACCACGACGATGACGTGTTGAAGCAGGACTTCACTCATCATCAGACGCACCAGATGGCGAACCAGGCAACACAGCCATAGATAATTTGTTCAGATCAGGTCAACACACTTTGTTGAGAGCAGCGCTCGCATACCGGTTGTCCATTAGTGTCCCCGGATAAAGGTAACGGTGGTGTACTCGCCGCCACCGGCGCGCCGCATTGACTACACAATGTGTAGTCACCTGGTTCGAGACCGTGGCGGAGCGACACCCGTTCATCGAATACGAAGCACTCGCCCTGCCACAGGCTGTTTTCCTGATCGACGGTTTGAAGGTAATCCAGTATGCCGCCCTTTAAGTGATAAACCTCATTAAATCCCATCTGGCGCAGGTACGCAGTCGATTTCTCGCATCGGATACCACCGGTGCAAAACATGGCAACCGGTGTATCAGGGGTGATTTCAGGATGCTCGTCAATCCATTTTGGTAGATCGCTGAAACTGGTTGTGTGCGGATTCAGAGCACCTGTAAATGTGCCGATAGACACTTCATAGTCATTGCGCGTGTCGATAGTGACGACATCGTCACGGCTGATCAGCGTGTTCCATTGATCGGCGGATACATAGGTGCCAGCCATGTTGACCGGGTCGATTGCATCGATACCCAGGGTGACAATTTCCTCACGCAGTTTGACTTTCATGCGCCGAAACGGTGGCTTCGGTGAATATGAAAACCGCACTTCGATATCCGGGATTGCAGCGTATCGAGGATCTTCACGCAAATGTGTGATGACGTCATCAAGTGCGTCAGGGGGTCCCGACAAGGTCGCGTTGATACCTTCCGAGGCCAGCAGTATGGTGCCTGTCAAGCCGAGCCCGGTGCATAGTTCATGCAGAATCTCACGGAGTGATGTTACATCCGGCAGCGCGACAAACTTGTAAAAGGTGGCGATCTTGTATGACTGATCCGGATCTTGCACCGGGTCCTTACAGCACGCTTGCAATTACACCACCTTGACCTGAATCTCACCCAGAGTTTCAACACCACCGCGCATGATGTTACCGCGAACTACCGGACCGACGCCTTCCGGTGTGCCGGTGTAAATCAAATCACCCGGCTTGAGTTCGAACAGCGTAGAGAGGTTGGCGATGACCTCGGGTGTTGACCAGATGAGATGGGTAAGATCACTTTGTTGACGCATGTTGCCGTCGACTTCAACGAATATTTTTCCCTTCTCGATCAATCCAACCACAGCCTTTGGGTGAATCGGACCAATCGGAGCGCTGGCGTCGAAGGCTTTGCCCACTTCCCACGGACGGCCCTTCTCACGCATGGCGATCTGCAGATCGCGGCGGGTCATGTCGAGTCCAACGGCATAGCCGTAAATGTGTTCGTTGGCGTCTTCAACAGCGATGTTGCTACCACCTTTACCAATAGCAACGACCAATTCAATTTCGTGGTGATAGTTTTCCGTGAGGCTTGGATAGGGCGCTTCGGCCACCGAGCCCGGTGCGCAGTAAACCAGTGAATCGGCAGGCTTGCAGAAAAAGAAGGGTGGGTCGCGGTCGGGGTCGAATCCCATCTCACGGGCGTGCGCTGCATAGTTACGACCCACGCAGTAAATGCGTCGAACCGGGAATTCATTATCGCTGTCAACGACAGGAACAGTAGTCGTGGGAATGTCGAATAAGGTGGTCATTTTGATCCTTTAGATTCAGGTTGTTCGTTAAAGATACGAGTAAATTGACATTATTTCATACCCCGCGTAGTCTTCCGAGCCGGATAGCAGGTTCCCCTCAAATCAAGGCGCAACGGCCTTGTGGGGTTAAACGGGAAGCTGGTGCGAACTCCTTGGAATTTATTCAACGGATATCAAATCCAGCGCTGCCCCCGCAACGGTAAGCGAGTTTACGACGGCAATATGCCACTGTGTCACACGACATGGGAAGGTGCCGATCGAGGTTAATCACCGCTCGCAAGCCCGGAGACCGGCCAACTGTCCAGCAAGTGGACGTCGCGGGGCGCGACCCATGCGGCTCCGCGCCAATTGAAATCTCCCCCGAGCACGTCTTTATTTATCCGTATCCGTGCGGGCGTGCGCGGACGTAAGGAGATTCATCATGTCGAGACGTTTTCTACTCGGTGCGGCGATCATCGCTGTATCACCGATCGCGATTGCGGTCACTACCACCGATCCCATAATTGTAACCGCAACACGTACTGCACAAACTGTCGATGAGACGCTTGCGCCGGTCACAGTCATTACCCGCGAAGATATCGAAACCCGCCAGATTCGCTCAATGCCCGATCTGCTCGCCAACCAGCCGGGCATTACAGTCAGTAACAATGGTGGCAGGGGTAAATCCACCAGCGTGTTCATGCGCGGTACCGAATCGGATCACGTGCTGGTTCTGATTGATGGAATCAAGGTGGGCTCGGCGACACTTGGCACCACGCCTTTTCAGGATCTGCCGATCGATGAGGTCGAGCGAGTCGAGATTGTTCGCGGGCCGCGTGCGCAACTTTATGGTTCCGAGGCAATCGGCGGTGTCATCCAGATCTTCACTCGTCGCGGTGGTGGAGAGCTGACCCCTTCGGTGAGTTTTGGTGGCGGTAGTTACGGTACGGTTGAAGGATCACTGGGTCTGTCGGGTGGTGGTAACGACGCCTGGTTCAACATCCATTTGAGCGGTGAAGACACCGACGGCTTCAATGCCTGTAACGGTGAGCCGGGGGTCGGTGGATGTTTTGCCAATGAGCCCGATGACGACGGTTATAGTAATACTGCCGGCAGTGTTCGCGCCGGATACCATTTTGGAAACGGTACTGAGTTGGATTTCCACTGGTTGCAGTCCGACAGTGAATCCGAGTTCGACGGCGCCTTCCAGAACGAAGGGGAAAGCACCCAGGAAGTTCTTGGCTCGAGCCTTCGCCTGATGCCCACCGACAACAGCCTGGTCACAGTGAATCTGGGAGTTTCTGAAGATCGCACCGAGAATTTCAAGGATGGCGTATTCGCCAGCCGTTTCGATACCGACCGGGATAGCGCCAGTTTGCAGGGTGATTATTTCGGTGCATCTGACAGTATTTTCAGTCTCGGACTCGACTACATCGATGACAACGTTTCAGGCTCAACGGATTTCGAGGTGACCAGTCGCGATAATACGGGTGTATTCGCACAGTATCAGGCAAGCATAGCCAGGACAGATGTGTTGTTGGGACTTCGTCACGATGACAACGAACAGTTTGGCGGAAATACCACCGGTGGCATCACGCTCGGCCGCGCCACGGATAATGGTGTGCGTTATACGTTTTCCTATGCTACGGCGTTCAAGGCACCGAGTTTCAATGAGCTGTATTTTCCGGGGTTCGGTAATCCGGATCTTGGTCCCGAGGAATCGGACAGTATCGAATTCGGCATCACAGGAGTTGGTGGTCGTTGGTCGGTGAACCTTTTTCAGACCGATATCAACGATCTGATCAGCTTTGACGCGGCTGCCTCAAAACCGGTCAATGTCGACGAGGCGCGAATTCGCGGAGTCGAGTTGGTCACCAACATCAGTTTGCATGAATGGAACATCATCGCCGCCCTGACCTTGCTCGATCCCGAAAGTCGTGCTGCCGCAACACGCGGTAATCAATTGCCACGTCGCGCGAAGGAATCGCTGCGCATCGATGCTGATCGTGACTATGGCCGATATAGTGCCGGCGCCACTGTACATGCCGAAGGTCGCAAGTACGACAATCTTGGAAATACCCTCGAAATCGACAGCTACATCACGCTGGATCTGCGTGCGGCAATGGACATTGCGTCTGGCTGGTCCGCCGAGCTCAGCGTCGTCAATGTTTTCGATGAAGATTATGAAACAGCGGCGTTTTACAATCAGCCCGGTCGCAGTGCCTACCTGATGTTTCGCTATCGTCCTGAGCGCTGATGACTTTGCAGGAGACCAGTGCCAGACACGAGTTGATATTAGGCGGCATCAAGTCCGGCAAGAGTCAGTTTGGCGCCTCGCTTGCCGAAGCCAGCGGTCTTGAGGTGGTCTTCATTGCGACCGGCACGGCCGGGGATGAGGAAATGCGACAGCGGATCGAAAGGCATCGCGCAGAGCGACCCGCTCATTGGCTATCGGTTGAGGAACCGCTTCACCTGGCCCGCGAACTGTCTCGCCTGGCCAGCGATGACCGATGCCTGCTGGTCGACTGTCTCACTTTGTGGCTAACGAATCTGTTGCTTGATGATGACGATACAACGTTGTTGAAAGAGGTCGACGCGCTGCTCGATCTGCTACCGATCCTGCCCGGTAAAATAATCATGATTTCCAATGAGACAAGTATGGGCGTAGTGCCTGCTACCCCGTTGTCGCGACGTTTCTGTGATGAGGCCGGGTTACTTCATCAGCAAATTGCCCGTCTGTGCGATCGGGTAATTCTGGTTACTGCCGGCCTGCCACTAATACTAAAAGGCGAGATATCACAATGAATGTCGACCCGTTTCTCGACACGTCAATAGAATGGATCGACAATCCGCTTGAACCAATTGACGAAGACCGAATGACCAAGGCGCGGGCACGTCAAAACAGCCTGACCAAACCGCCCGGCTCACTTGGCATGCTTGAAACGATTGCCATCCGTCTTGCCGGAATGCAAGGGCTTGAAGCACCGGATATAAAGAAGCCAGCGATCACCGTGTTCGCCGCCGACCATGGGGTCGCCCGTCATGGGGTATCGGCTTTCCCTCAGTCCGTGACGGCCGAGATGGTCCGTAATTTCTCGGCCGGTGGCGCGGCGATTTCCGTATTGGCGCGATCGATCGGTGCGCGTCTTGAGGTCGTCAATGTTGGCACGATGGTTGCGCTTGAAGCCATGAACGGTGTTGTCGATCAACGGATTGCGGCTGGGACGGCCGACATGATGACAAATGAATCCATGAGCGAAGCGCAGTTCGCTGCTGCGTTGAATTCAGGACGGGCAGCAGTAGAGCGTGCCCATGACGCCGGCGCGGATCTTTTTATCGGTGGCGATATGGGGATCGCCAACACCACGTCGGCAACCGCAATTGCCTGCGCGCTGCTTGACCTGCCGGCAGGTGATTTGTCTGGTCCCGGCACCGGTTTGAATGCTGATGGTGTTCGTCATAAGGCAACAGTGATTACCCGCGCATTGGTTCGTCATCGCGAGCTACTCAAAGACCCGTTTGACGCATTACGTTGTTTGGGTGGATTCGAAATTGCTGCGCTGGCCGGTGCCTGGATACGCTGCGCTCAAGTGCGCATGCCCATGGTGATTGACGGCTTTATCAGTTCTGTCGCGGCCCTGGTTGTCAACACGCGCAATCCGGATATTGGGGCCAGAATGTTCCACTCTCACCGTTCGGCCGAGCCGGGACATCGCAAGGTACTCGAAGCGATGTGCGTTACACCTCTCGTCGATTTCGGCATGCGCTTGGGTGAAGGTAGCGGTGCGGCCGTTGTCGTACCGCTCATGCGATTGGCATGCGAGTTACATAATCACATGGCTACGTTTTCGCAAGCGGGTGTATCCGACGGCAGCAATGACTCAACCTGAACGATATCTGATGCGGCATGGCGAGACACAAAGTGGAAACGTCTTTCGCGGTAGTCTCGACGATGAGCTGACCACGCGAGGCTGGCAGCGTATGTGGGCCAGCGTAGCTGCATTGCCACAGTCCGATTGGGTGATCACCTCGCCACTATCGCGCTGCCGATTGTTTGCCGAAGCCTACGGCAGGCAGCATGGTATCGATGTTGAAATTGAGCCTTTGCTTGGAGAGCTTGATTTTGGCGAGTGGGAAGGGCGTTCATCAGCCGATATTTATGAAGATGATCCATTGTTACTGGAAGCCTTCTGGAACGACCCGCGCCAGCAAGCTCCACCGGGTGGTGAAGCGTTTGCGGATTTTGAACGACGTGTGTTGACAGCCTGGCATAAGATTCGTAATCGAACCGGGGAAAGAATACTGGTGGTTACCCATGCCGGCCCCATCCGCGTGATCACATTGAATGAGCGTGGCCTGCCGTTCGAGTCGCTACTTCAACTACCCATTGGACATGGGTCTGTTCACCACTTCAAAATAGTTGACTAATTGTCGTCGATTGTTAGTGTGCGGATTCTACTGCGCGATTATTACTGGCTGATAATACCGATAGTCGGTTTGTGTCTGTCGATGGACGGTGGTCGCTCGTGGATTCGTCGGCCAGGTAACCAAGTCGTAATAATAAAAAGCCTTCAGCGAGTCGATTCAAGCACTTAAAGACCCTACTATGATTAACAGGCTTAGCTACAATTAATCGTTCGTCAACAGGGAAGGACTTCGTTTTTAGGTCGGACGATCTGATTATTTACATCACATAACATCAAGAGGAACAACAATGAAAGTCATCAATCATGTAGCCAATGCAGGTATTGCTGTCGCGTTACTCGTCGCGCAGACATCGGCGTTTGCGGCCGAGGACGTATCCAAAACGTCGCTACAGGAACTCGTCGATGAATCGGCCCAGGTGGTAACCGATTTTACCAACGCGCCGAAAATGGATACCTTTCGCGAACTCGCCAAAAAGGCCAAGGGTGTCTTCATCTCACCGAAAGTCACCACCTTGGGCTTCGTGGTTGCCGGTTCCTCAGGTAAAGGCCTCGTGATGCTGCGTGACGACGGTAACGAATGGGGCCAACCGGCATTTTATCGTTATAAGGAGGGCAGTGTGGGTCTGCAGGCAGGCGGCAAGCAGGCTGCCGTGATCTTGTTGCTTATGACCGATAAGGGCGTTGAGGCTATGCTCCAGGACAAGATCAAGTTAGGCGCCGGCTTGTCGGTGGCTGCTGGTCCCATTGGCGGCGGCACTACCCAGAGCATGAAGACCGAAGCTGACATTATCTCCTACACCATGAGCGAAGGCTTATTCGCCGGTGTCGCTCTGTCCGGTGGGCAAATGAGCTACCGCAATGGCTGGAATAACGAGTACTACGACGGTACGGTAGCGGGTGTGGAGTCGATCCTGAAATCCAACGCTCATAGCGATCCGGGAACCGCCGCGCTGCGTGAAGCCATGGGCAAACTCGGGATGTAATTTCCAGGGTTGTTAGCCTACGCAAAGCCCGGCCATCGTGCCGGGCTTTGTCGTTCAATGTTGATGAACATCCACTATCCCGAATAGATGGGGTAATGAATTTGATGACGAATCCTTTTAAGGAAATCGTGCGCATGGGATGCGATCGTAGTCACGGACGTATAGAATCAACCCGGATTGCAAGTTACCCAAAAGCCTAAGGACACGATACGTGGAAGATTACGAAAAGCTTGGCGCCTTTTATCTCGGTAAATCGTTCGATTTAAAGGCCAACCGCAGCAACGACGATCTTATCCTCTATGATTCCAAAGATCTGACGACTCATGCCGTGATTATCGGCATGACTGGCAGCGGTAAAACGGGGCTTGGTATCAGCCTCATCGAAGAAGCGGCGATAGACAAGATTCCAGTGATTGCTATCGATCCGAAAGGCGATCTTGGTAATTGCCTGTTAAATTTTCCCGAACTTGCTGCCGATGATTTCAAGCCATGGGTCGATCCCAGGGAAGCCGCCAGAAAGGGTATGTCAGCGGACGACTATGCCGCTGACCAGGCAATGACATGGGAGAAGGGTCTGGCACAGTGGGACCAGGACAAATCACGCATCAAGCGTCTCGCCGACAGTGTCGATATGGCGATCTATACACCCGGCAGCAATGCCGGCATACCGATATCTGTACTCAAGTCGTTCGACGCGCCGCCAGCCATCGTGCGTGAAGATTCAGACCTTTACCGTGAACGTATTCAGTCCACCGCCACCAGTATTCTCGCGCTTCTCGATATCGACGCCGATCCGCTGACCAGTCGTGAACACATTTTATTATCGAACATTCTGAAGCACGCCTTTGATAGTGACAAAAACCTCGACATCGCGACCCTGATTACTGAGATTCAGAATCCGCCACTGGAGCGAATCGGCGTGGTTGACCTCGATTCATTCTTCCCGCCCAAGGATCGCTTTGCCCTGGCCATGCGCCTGAACAACCTGTTGGCAGCGCCGGGCTTTGATGTATGGATGCGCGGTGTGTCATTGAGTGCTGAGAGCCTGTTCCATACAACCGATGGCAAGCCACGGCTATCGGTCATGTCCATTGCTCATCTGGCCGACAGCGAGCGAATGTTTTTCGTGACCATGCTGCTCAATGAGATTGTCAGTTGGATGCGGCGTCAGCCCGGCACTGGGAGTTTACGGGCGATCCTTTATATGGACGAGATCTTTGGCTATATGCCGCCAAGTGCCAATCCGCCTACCAAGATGCTCTTCCTGACGTTATTAAAACAGGCCAGGGCATATGGTCTCGGGCTTGTACTGGCAACCCAGAATCCGGTCGACCTCGACTACAAGGGGTTATCCAATACCGGTACCTGGTTTATTGGACGTCTGCAGACCGAACGTGACAAGGCGCGAGTGATGGAAGGACTCGAGGGCGCTGCTGCCGGCGGTGAGTTCGATCGTTCACGGATGGAGCAGATTCTCGCCGGACTCGGCAAACGTCGGTTCCTTTTGCATAACGTGCATGACAATGCGCCGGTCGTTTTCAGCACCCGCTGGGTGTTATCGTACCTGGCGGGCCCGCTTACCCGTGACCAGATAAAAATGCTGATGGCCGATCGCAAAACGATCGAAGAATCTGCGGCCGCGCAAGATGAAACCAAACCAGTCAAAGCGCCGCCGGCATCCAGTGGGTCGGCATCGTCCAAGCCGCCGGTGCTGCCACCGAAACTGCGTCAATACTTCCTGCCGTTGACCACTTCGCCAGAGGATGGTGATACGGTTGTTTACTATCCGAAACTGATTGGCGCTGCCACGGTGCCCTATCAAAGCGCACGTTACAAAATCAATAGCGAGCGGAATATCGTTTGCCTGACCGAGTTCGACGACGGCCCCGTCGGCATTGATTGGTCCGAGTCCGAACCGGCTGAAGTAGCGGTTACAGACCTTGACAAGAAAGGCCGCGATGGCGCTGAGTATGCTCCGCTGCCCGCGCTTGCAAGCAAGGCGACTTCATATACAAAATGGGAGCGCAACTTCAAGCGCTGGGTCAGGACCGACTGTGCGTTGACCGTTTTTTATAGCCCGACTTATAAACTCGTATCGGAACCTGAAGAAACCGAGGGCGCATTTCGAGTTCGTTTACAGCAGGCCGCCCACGAGGTGCGTGATATCAACGTTGGTAAACTGCGCACGCGTTATGAGTCGAAGTTGAATACGTTAGAGAATCGACTTCAGCGCGCACGCCAGAAAGTCGCTACTGAATCCGAACAGTCATCACAAAGCAAACTTGATACGGCGGTATCGTTCGGTACGGCGATACTCGGTGCATTTTTAGGTCGCGGACGTTCCCGCACAACCGGTGTCGGTGGCGCCATCAAAAAAGCCGGACGGATGCAGAAGCAATCCGCCGATGTGGAGCGCGCCGAGGCCATTGCCAAATCGGTTCAGGAGGACATCGACGCTCTCAATCTTTCGTTCGATGAGGATGTCGCCAAGCTTGAAGAAACATTCGATGCGCAAAATGAGTCGCTCGAAGAACGTGTGATCCGCGCAAAGTCGACCGACATTCAGATACAGGTGGTCAGTCTTGCCTGGGCGCCGGTTATTCGAAGCTCCGATGGCAGCTCCGTATCTGCATGGGGATAATCCCGATTGCATTTTCTGTTCATCGGTTGTCGACATGTGATGCTAATGCGTTACATGCAGAATCATAAAGATATATGAAGCCCCGAATCACGACGGTAGGTTTCTTATTGATCGACGGTTTCAGCATGATGTCGTTCGCATCCGCCGTTGAAGTCCTCAGGCAGGCTAACGATCAGGCTGGCACCAAGTTGTATGACTGGTTCACCAGTTCTGTCGATGCCGGTGCGATCACGTGCTCCGCAGGTATCCGCATCGATGCATCCTGCGACTTCGATTCAGCACCGTTGCCTGATTTGTTATTGGTCGTCAGCGCCACATCATCTCGTCTTGAAAACGAACAAAGTCTTCATCGTCGCCTCCGATTCCTGGCGAGTCGCGGTGTAAGACTCGGCGCGGTGACATACGGCGCGTACCTGCTCGCCCGGGCGGGACTGCTGGATGGCCATCGTTGTACCATTCACTGGGAAAGCCTTGAGGCATTTCGCGAAGCGTTTCCAGGACTCGATGTGACCGGTGATTTATTTGAGATCGATGATAATCGCTTCACCTGTTCCGGCGGCACAGCGGCGCTCGACATGATGCTGCATTTTATCGGTCGTGAACATGGTGAGGAATTTGCATCGAAAGTGGCCGACCAGTTTCTTCATCAACGAATACGCGATCGCGATGAACATCAGCGTATGCCCCTTCGTGTCCGGCTCGGCATATCTCACCCGAAACTTCTACGCTATATCGAATTGCTTGAACTCGATACCGACATGACCCTGTCGCAACGCGAGCTGGCCGAGGAAGTCGGGCTGTCCAGTCGACAGCTTGAGCGCTTGTTTCAACGCTATCTCAATACCACGCCAAGCCGCTATACCATGGAACATCGCCTCGGTCGGGCGCGTTCCCTGTTGCGCAATACCAGCTTGAGTATCATTGAAGTGGCGGTTGCCTGTGGTTTTACCTCGCATTCACACTTCAGTAAAAGTTATCGCGAACATTTCGGCACCACACCGAGAGACGAGCGTACCCCGTTGATTGGTCGGCGAGCGACTATTAGCGACTAATGTTGATACCAAATTACGACATGACGAAGCCCCTGTAACGTGTGCCGGGAGATAGGGTTCGATATTCTTTTTCAACGGCCAGTTAAGGGACACAGGTTCGTCCGCCGTCGACGTTGATGATCTGTCCCGTGATATAGCTATCCGGTTGAACCAGGAATAAAACCGTGGAGGCGATGTCGGCCGTACTGCCAGTACGGTTGAGAGGTACCCGTGCGAGCAAGCGTTGCCGGGCTGCATCGTTGAGATTTGTCTCCGGCCACAAAATTGCACCGGGAGCAATGCCGTTGACGCGCACATCCGGAGCCAGTGCCTGTGCCAGGGCGCGCGTCATGTTAACAAGGCCAGCCTTGGTGATGGTGTAGGGGATGTGATCGGCGAGGGGCCGGTCGGCGTAGATATCAGTGATGTTGACCACAGCACCTTTGCAACGCTTCAGCTCAATTGCAAGAGCTTGTGTCAGAAAATACGGTGCCTTGAGGTTTATGTCGAGAAGCCCATCCCACTGCGATTCCGTGGTGTCGCCGAGTGGCGTTGAATGGAATTTCGAGGCATTGTTTACAAGGACATCGAGCTGTCCCCACTGACCGATTGCCTGATTTGCCAGAGAGTCGATGGTGTTGATATCGCTGATGTCGGCTGCAATGCAGCACGCGCTGCCCGGGCGGGTTGTATTCAGTTCTGCAGCGAGATAATTGGCAGCGTCGGCCGAGGTACCGTAGTGAATGAGAACGCGATGACCCGCGTTATGCAGATGGCGAACGATCTCGGCGCCGATACGACGTGCTGACCCGGTTACCAGGGCAACACGATTGTGAATGGATTCGTCTGCTGTCATTACAAAATGTCCTGGTATCTGATTTATGGGTCCGATTAATGGACGATATTTTATGCATGCGAGGCGTTGATTTTGTCCATCGAATCGCAACCATTACCTGGTGACGATGTTATCCTCCACCCGCCTGATATCGTACCTTATAAATTTGTGCCCGTTATCAGATAGAGAATATCCGTAACCCGCCCCGAGCAAATACTGCAAATTCCGATGAGAACACGTGTTGAATCCCTGCCGTTGCCAAGCGCTGACGAATCGGCACACGCCGAGCGAGTGGCAAATCTGTTACGGCGTGCAATAGACAAGGCAGATGGTGTATTGCCGTTTGATCGATTTATGTCTCTTGCCCTGTATGCGCCAGGGCTGGGTTACTATTCAAGCGGTGCGCACAAGTTTGGGGCTGGTGGTGATTTCGTGACCGCGCCGGAGCTCGGCAGCTTGTTCACACGCTGCCTGGCGGGTCAGTGTGCTGAGATTCTCGAGCATCTGGGTGAAGCTTGCATTGTTGAGTTCGGTGCCGGCAGCGGAGCGCTGTGCGTACAACTTCTCGAATCGCTTGATGTCATGGGTCGGTTGCCGCAACGCTACCTGATACTTGAGCCAAGTGCCGAGTTGAGGGCGCGTCAGATGGCAGCCGTTGGACAGCTTCGTGATGACCTTGCAAGCAGGGTAGAGTGGCTCGGCACCCTGCCGGATAATCCTCTCATTGCCGTCGTCATTGCCAATGAAGTTCTCGATGCCATGCCGGTAACGCGCTTTCGCTCAAACGGTGTTGGCGGTGATGTGGAGAGTCTGGCTGTTGGCCATGAAGATGGAAAATTTATCTGGCGATCTGTCGAGCCACAACGAGAGACAAAAGACCTGCAGGCTATTGTCGATCGTTATGAACTGCCGAAAGACTATGTCAGTGAATACAATGGTCGTGCCCGGGCCTGGGTGGGGCAGATCGGTGACTGGCTGGAACGTGGCGTTGCCCTGTTGATTGACTACGGCTATCCCCAGGCAGAGTATTATCACGCCGAGCGTGATACCGGTACATTGAAATGCTTTTTTCACCACCATAGTCACGACGATCCATTAATTCTAACCGGTATCCAGGATATCACTGCACATGTCGATTTTAGCGCCCTGGCCACTGTTGCCGAGGCATCGGGACTGGATGTCCTTGGATACACTAGCCAGGGATCGTTTCTGCTTGGCGCCGGCTTGATGGACGTTATTTCCAGCGGCGCACGCGGCATCGCCGAAGAATTGACCCTGGCTGCCGAAGTGAAGCGCCTGACACTGCCCTCGGAGATGGGCGAACTGTTCAAGGTGATGGCGTTGGGGCGGGATGTCAGCATTACGCCAAGTGCTTTCAAATCGACAGATCGCAGCGGTCTGTTGCACCGGGGTGTGTCATGATCGACGCTTGGCAGGCATTCTGGCTGGCCCTGGTACAGGGGCTCACCGAGTTTTTACCGATATCAAGCTCCGGGCATCTGGCACTGGTGCCGGTGATGCTCGGCTGGCCTGATCAGGGACTCGCCTTCGATGTGGCGGTCCACGTCGGTTCGTTGGTTGCGATACTGGCCTATTTTCGTGCCGATGTGTGGAAATTGATTATGGCCATACCACGTGCCCTGCGATTTTCTGACGACGCCGATAGCCGCATGTTGTGGTATCTGGTTCTGGCAACCGCACCGATTATTATTTTCGGTGCCCTGCTGGCCGATACGGTTGAAACCTATCTTCGCGACCCGCGCGTTATCGCCTGGGCAAGTATCATATTTGGCGTGGTCCTGCTGATTGCCGATCAAGCCGGCCGGCGCAGCCAGAGTCTTGATCGTCTTAACTGGAGACACGCGCTGTGGGTCGGCTGTGCACAGGTGTTGGCGTTGATTCCCGGCGCGTCACGTTCCGGCGTTACCTTGAGTGCCGGGCTGTTGCTAGGCTACACACGTACCGAAGCGGCGAGATTCGCATTCCTGTTGTCCATACCAACCATTCTTGCCGCCGGTGTCTACAAGGGTATGGGTCTTATAAAACACGCAGTGGATATCGATTCAAGTCTTTTTGCTCTTGGTATCGTGGTTTCGGCCGTGAGTGCGTTTCTGTGTGTGGCATTGTTTATCCGGCTCATAGAGCGAGTCGGATTGCTGCCGTTTGTAATCTACCGTGTATTGCTGGGTGTAGTGTTGCTGATCGTTTATCGTTGATGCTAACGATAAGCAACGGGCTCAATTTAATCGTTCGATCTGACCGACCGTAAGGTTCGTTCTACTACCGTTCGAAGACGCGCCGGTTTGAGCGGCTTGAACAACAGGGGTATCCCACTAGCGCTTACTTCGGCAATATGCTGGGGATCGGTTTCGCCGGTGAGTATGACGACACCGATGCGCCTCTCTTTCATGTCGACGATATGTTGCGCCAACCCCAAACCGTCGATCTCTCCCGGCAGCCTGAGGTCGGTAATCACCAGGTCCGCGGTAAAAGCATTCTCTTCGATACATGCCAACGCTTGTGATGCGTCAATTTCAGCGCGTATCTCGCAGCCCCAGCCGTCGAGAAGCTCCACCAGTGCATCTGCCACCAGAATATCGTCTTCGACGACCAGTACATTCAACCCTTCAAGTGATCGCGGCGCCAGTTCCGGCGCCGGTGATGCTGGCTCGTTGGTTGCCAGTGTTGCGTCCGCCAGTGGGCCGAGGTTGAGAACGGCCACTGTGCCCACTGCGGAGCCGGGTTCGAGATGCATCTGGTGACCAAGCAGACTGGAAATACGCCGACAAATCGACAGGCCAAGACCGATACCACGGGACCTGTCGCGCTGTGGATTTTGTTCCTGGAAAAATTCATCGAAGACCCGTTCAAGATTGTCAGGGTCGATGCCGGAGCCGGAATCGGTTACCTTCAGTATCACACGGTCGTCGATTAATTCAGCCGACACGCGGATAAATCCCTGCTCGGTAAACTTGATTGCATTGGACAGCAGATTGGCGATGATGCGACCGAGCAACGCCGGATCGCTGCGAACCCGGAAGTCGAGGTCGTCGGTTTGAAGCGTGAGGCTTTTACCCTTAATTTCCTCGGCGTACTGACGAAGCAATGGTTCGATCAGATTATTCAGATTCACCACCTGTTTATGGCTTTTCACGGCGCCGGCGTCGAGTTTTGATATATCGAGAAGTGAGCTGAGAAGATCCGACAAAGCATCGATGGCGGTTTCCAGTTTATCGATAATGCGCTGACGCTGGGCGTCATCCACAACATGCTTGAGGCTGTCGAGCAACAGGTTGATGGCGTGAATCGGTTGCCTCAGGTCGTGACTGGCAGCAGCCAGAAAGCGGGTCTTGGCACCGCTGGCACGATTGGCACGATTGCGTTCCAGGGTCAATGTAGAGACCAGTTCGCGATTCTCGATCTCAAGCATGATCTGCGCAATGATGCGTTGATTCAAAGTACGCGTAAGCAGCAGCGACAATATCAGGAACAACATTAACAGCACGCCAAGCAGTGGCGGCAACCAACCGCTTTCGAACAGCAGACGTACTCCAGGCAGCAGGGTCGTGGGTACGGCGAAAGCCGCCTGAGCAGGCACCCAGTAAGATGAAAGATTGAGATTTGCCGACATCAGGCCGACTACAAATGCCACCGCGAAAACAAAGATCCCGGGGGTGGCTACGTCAAACAACATGATCACCGAAAATCCCGTCAACAATCCGGCTACCAAGCTCGAAAATGTGAAGGCGCGTGCCCAGCCGCGATAGTCTGCAAAGCGTTTCGATCCCATGCGGTGTTCCTGATACAGCACCAGTCGGATGCAGATCAGAATGTAGACCACCACGCTCCATGCGCCGGTGAGCGTGAATTCCTCCGTGCCCTGGGTTACGTATAGAAGCACCAGCGGATAGAACAGGTAGAACAAGCTGTCCTGAGGGATCAGGTTATACAGACGATCAACCAGGGTCTGGTCGATCTCGCGACGGTAGCGCTGGTACCGATCGGGATCAAATACCGGCTGGGATGTGGGGCTCATCGGCGAGAGTAAGGTAAGTCAGGTAGGTGGCAGCAGGCCAAGACGCACTGCCTCGTTAACGCAAGTAGTGCGGTTACGTACGCCGAGTTTTTTCATCACCGCACTGACATGAATCTTGATGGTGTGCTCGCTGGTGCCGAGTCGCTCGGCGATTTGCTTGTTCAGTAATCCCTCGGCAAGCAGGGTCAGCACATCATGCTGACGGCGGGTAAGGTGACCGCCATCCGGCAGGGTAAAGGGAGTGTGGCCTTGTCGTGATGTTTCTTCGGCAGATTTTGAAGTGTAAAGATTACCGGCAAGCACTTGTTCCACGGCCATTTTAAGTTCATTGCGATCGACTGATTTGTGAATAAAACCGAGTGCACCGGCATCCATGGCCTGACGAATGTCGACGGCATTGCTGGAAGCGGAAATAATGACAACCGGTGTGGAGACATCACTGTCTCGGAGGGACTCGAGTACCGAGATACCACTCATGTCCGACAGCCGCAAATCCAGTAATACCAGATCGTAAGCATGTTCACCATTCAGGCATTCAAGGGCTCTGGAGCCGCTTGTGAGGGTTTCGACATGGGCATCGTCGAAGACGTCGCACAAGAGATTTCCGAGTCCATCCGAGAACAGTGCATGATCGTCAACAATAAGAATGTCCATGATAACAATCCCCCCTTCGCCAATGCCTGTGTCTTTCGTGTGAGTTGGCAGTTAGTCCGCCCGGTCAGTTCGGGGTTAGTGTAGCGTAAGATCACGGTGATGCCCTATCCTTCGGTAATCTACGAGCCAATCATTGTCACTGGTTGTATGATGACGGATGCAGGATTGCATCAGTTATGCGTTGCTTGTTGTTTTACTTTCAGGAGCGCGTTGAGTTGACGACGTTCGACTTCACGCGGAATATCATCGGCCATGCGGCCATCGGCAACATCGCCGAGGTCCACATCACACAGCGCGTCGCGATAGCGCAGCAGTAACGCCCGTTGCGGGTAATCGATCTCCTCACGACCAGTGCGTCCACGGCTATCGGCTTCGCAAGCCAGTGCAAACCAATCGACGAATTGCGGATTACGCAGTGCATCGAGATGTTTTAAAACGCGCAACACGGCTCCTGGCCTCATGTCCATCAGGCGGTGCATTTTCAAATGATCGCGGCACACCATAACGGCGATTCGTTGACAGCGTTTGGGCACACGCAAGCGTTCACACACAGCATTAACCGGTGCGACGCCGCGTGCTTCATGACCAACATGACGCGGCAGTTCTTCTTTGGACGTTAGTCCCTTGCCAAGGTCGTGCAGTAACGCGCTGAAGCGAACTTCAAGATCGTTAGACAGTAACGCAGCCTGGCGAATGGCCATGATGGTATGAATACCGGTGTCGATCTCCGGATGATAGCGGGGATGTTGCGGCACGCCAAACAGTGCGTCGACTTCAGGCAATACCCACTTCAGTGCATCGCAGTCGCGCAGTGTTTGAATGAATGCATCGGGACGAGGTTCACCCAGGGCTCGGGAAATTTCCATCCACACGCGTTCACCATTCAAGGCATCGAGCTCACCCGCATGACTCATGCGGGTCATTAATGCAAAGGTTTCGGGTGCAATGGTAAAACCGCGATTGGCAAATCTCGCCATGAAACGAGCAACACGCAGGACCCGCAAGGGGTCTTCGGTAAAGGCCTCGCTAACGTGTCGAAGAATACCGGCAGCCAGATCTCCGCGACCGTTGAATGGATCGATCAGCCGACCGTCGGGTGATCTGGCAATCGCATTGATGGTGAGATCGCGGCGCTTGAGATCCTGTTCGAGGGTTACCTTCGGATCCGCCCAGACGGTAAATCCGCCATAGCCCCTGCCACTCTTGCGCTCGGTGCGTGCCAGCGCATATTCGTCGTTCGAGCGGGGATGCAAAAATACAGGGAAATCGCGACCAACCTGGCGAAATCCCTGATCCACAAGCTGTTCCGCTGTCGCGCCAACGACCACGTAGTCCCGGTCCTTGACTGTGATGCCGAGCAGGGCATCGCGCACTGCACCCCCAACGAGATAATATTCGAACTCCTGTGACATGATTTCAGGCTTTATTAAAACGGCAACACTGGTGAAACTGAACGCCCCAATCATACTGCTGCTGTGCATTCTCGCCAACGCCGGTTGCAGTAACCTGTTTTACTACGGTCAGGCGATCGCGGGTCAAACCGCAATCATGGTTAAAAGCCGTGATATTGATCATCTGGTAGCGGACACAAAAACATCCGGTGAATTGATCGCGCAACTTGGTCGAATCGTCGCGATTCGAAATTTTGCAGTTAATCAATTAGGCCTGGATGATGGCGGGGCTTATCGTCGTTATGTCGATCTTGGCCGCGAGCATGTTGTCTGGAATGTATTTGCAGCCGGAGAGTTTTCTTTATCGCCAGTTACCTGGTGTTTCCCGATAGCAGGTTGCGTCGGCTATCGCGGATATTTCTCAAAGGATGCCGCATACCGATTCGCTGACCGGATTGACTCGAGAGGCCACGATGTTTTTACCTCAGGTGTTGATGCTTACTCGACACTCGGCTGGTTGCCGGATCCGGTATTGAGCAGCTTCGTCAATTATTCACCGACCGAACTCGCGGCGCTCATTTTTCACGAGCTCGCGCATCAGGTGGTTTACGTCAAGGATGATATGGTATTCAATGAATCCTTCGCCACCGCTGTTGAAGAGGTCGGCGTGATGCGCTGGCTCAAATCCCAAGGTGATTCAACCACCGTTGGACATCACCTTAAACCTTTGGGTATACAACGTTACCAACGCAATCGTCGCTACATTGATCAGTTGACTGCAATGATGTTGTCTTATCGATCACGACTGGCTGAGGTATATGGTGAGTCAGGTGACGGCGATGAGTTGTCTGATGAGGAACGGGATTCGCTCAGTCAGCGCAAACAGGCGATCCTGGATGAGTTGTATGCACAATACCTTGTGTTATCCGCTGATTACGATGTTCAGCCGGGATCGGAAAGATTTCAACGCAGCGATTTCAACAATGCTCTGTTATCCTCCTTTGACAATTATTATCGTTATGTACCGGCATTCAAACACATGCTTGAATCAAATAACGGCGATCTGACGGCTTTCTATGAGGCGGTTCGTCAACTGGCCAAACAACCTCGCGATGCACGACGGTTAAACCTCGACCTCATTGTTGTTGCCGTTGCTGGAGACACGTCTTGATCTTCCAGCTTCGGACAGAGCGTATGTTGGTAACGGCATTTATGCTGTGTCTTGTGCTGGTGCCGTGCATTCTTAGTGCAGCAGAAGCCGGGACGGATTCGGTGGATGATCCGGGGGTCAGGCAGGAGAGTCTCGATCAATCAGCCACGCGGCTTCTTGCCGTGTACGACAAATCGTTTCGACTGCAGGACGGAGTAAAAGAGCGATTACCCTTCGACGTGAGTGCGAGTGATGCGGGTGATACTATTCGGTCGCATACGTATTTTTTCCTTGCAGATATCAACTTTGATGAGTTTGTCGATGTGCTCGGTAAATCATCCGGGTGGTGTGATTCACTGCTGTTACATCTCAACGTAAAGGGCTGTGTTTATTTTAATGAGGAAAACCCACGGCTGGTTTTGTATCTGGGTCGCAAGTACTACCAGACACCATCCGAATCCGTCGGCATCACATTTCGTTTCCATCACCAACGACAAGCGGAGGTTATGAGAACCACGCTTAAAGCTGATAAGGGACCGTATGGAACATCGGATTATAATTTTGTAGTCAACGCCGTGAATGTCGATAACGGGGTATTTGTCGAACTGCGATTTGAAAACAGCAAAGGTTATGCCGGACAGTTGGTGGATCTCTATTTGAATACGCTGGGTCGTTCGAAAATCGGGTTCACTGTAGTCGGCGAATCGTTGTTCGGCAATCCGATGTATGTACATGGCACGATTGGTGCAGCAGAACGTAACGTGGTTCGTTACATGTTCGCGCTACGGGTATCGTTGGAGCACCGCAACGAACCGTTTGAAAAGCGAGCCGAGGCGTGGTTCGATGCCACCGAACGTTATGCAGATCAGCTTCACGAGTACAGCCGTGAACGGTATCTGGATATCAAGGCAAAGGAACATGCCAACCAGGTGAAATACCAGCAGGCCGCTGAACGTGGTGAGTCTGTAGAGATTCCGGTCAAACGAAGGAATCGCTAGGCGGGCTGTATGTGGTTCGCCAGTTCAGCAGGATTGTTATCGCATCAATTACCTGCAATTACCTGCAACTATTGGCGTTGATTAACCGTTAACGCATAACCAAGGTCTGCACTATGTCGCAATCTTCAAAATCAGTTACCTGGCGATCACCTTTGGTGGTCCTGGTGGCCGGTTCAATCATATCCATGGTTGGCTTTGGTGTTCGCTCCTCATTCGGTCTGTTTCTCGATCCGATGACCACGAGCCTCGGCTGGAGTCGCGAGACCTTTGCCCTTGCAATGGCAATCCAGAATCTGTTGTGGGGTATTGGCTTGCCATTTGCCGGCGCTCTGGCGGATCGCTACGGACCTGTCAGCGTGATTATAGTTGGCGCGATAATCTACGCCCTTGGCGTGTTCGGAATGACAGTCTCGGGCGATCCACTGGTGTTCCAGTTTACGGCGGGATTGATCGCCGGTATCGGTGTTGCCTTTACCTCATTTTCTATCGCCATGGCTTCCATGGTGCGGGTGGTTGGAGTTGAGCGGCGCTCGCTGGTGCTTGGCGTAGGTACGGCGGCGGGGTCTTGCGGGCAGGTTTTATTCTCGCCCTTGGCGCAAGGGTTCATCAGTAACTTCGGCTGGTCTTCGGCGCTGATCTGGCTGGCGTTGATTATATTGGTGCTTATTCCGTTGGCCATTGCCATGCCAAACGATCCAGATCTGGCGGCAGAATCTCACTTACAACAAACCTTAAGGCAGGCGATTCGGGAAGCGACCGGTCACCGCGGATTCGTGTTATTGACTACCGGCTTTTTCGTTTGCGGCTTTCATGTGGCATTCATCACCGTGCACTTTCCTGCTTATGTCAAGGATTTGGGACTCGATCCGTTAGTCGGGGCATGGTCCATATCTTTGATCGGGCTGTTTAATATCGCCGGTTCCCTGTTGTCCGGTTTGTTTGGTCAGAACCACAGCAAGAAGGTGGGTCTTGCGACCATCTATTTCACTCGCGCAGTGGTCATCTTGCTGCTGTTGCTGGCGCCGAAAACCGAATTAACGATCTATCTGTTTGCCGCAGCCATGGGCTTATTGTGGCTATCAACGGTGCCCTTGACCAACGGTATCGTCGCCCAGGTATTTGGCGTGCGTTATCTTGCCACCCTGTTCGGTATCGTATTCCTGTCTCACCAGCTTGGCAGTTTTCTCGGTGTCTGGCTCGGTGGGGTTATTTATGATCGCACCGGTTCATACAATGGCATGTGGATAGCGGGAATCGTACTTGGCCTGATGGCTGCCATCATCCATGTGCCGATCGATGAAAAACCTCTGTCACGACTCGCGCCTCGCGAGAATGCCTGATTCAGCCGGGAACAAATTTATGTCGTTAAATGCATCCCGAATCATTATCAATATTAGATGTATCGTTACAACGGTACTGTCAGTATTGGCAGTGACTGTATTTCCGATATTCTCGGGCACTCGCAGCCGTTTTGAGTCAGGTTCTAGTTACCTTGCAGTGCTTCACCATCGCTGCGATGATCGCTGGCGACTTCGAGGTGACCGTCACTACCGATGGATATCAATCCCGCGTGTCCCATCAGATCGTTTCGATCATCTATAAGAACAGGATCGTGGCCGCGCTCATTCATGGTCTCGCCAATCTCAACTGATAGTCCGCGTTCCAGTTTCAAGCTGGTGGATTCATCGCCCCAGGTTCGTCCTAAAAGCCAGCGTGGGGCATTCACTGCGCTGACTGCATCCAGACCCTCGACAACATATCGCCACCACATCGCCGATTGGGTTTGTGGCTGACCTTCACCGCCCATGGTCCCGTAAACCATGCGGCGCCCGTCATCAAGAATTCCCGCCGCTGGATTCAACGTATGCCGTGGCACCTTGCATGGGCCAATCGCATTCGGCCCGCGCAAATCCTGGTCGAAACACAGGCCCCGGTTATTCCATAACATGCCGGTTTCGGGAATAACGACACCGCTACCGAACTCCCAGTAAACGCTCTGAATATAGCTCACCATATTGCCAGAGCGATCAAGAGCGCCCATCCAGACGGTATCGGCATGCAGGCCGGGATCAGGCCAGGGCGCGGCTTGCGACCAATCGACTGACTTCGCTAATTTGTCGATGTTTTCATCTGACAGACAGGCTGCATAGTCAATCGAAGTAGTATGTGGATCACCGATGTGTCGATCTCGAATAGTGAAGGCATGCTTTGTTGCTTCCACCAGCAAATGAACATGGTCGCCTGGTGAGGTACAGCGTGAACGCAGCTTGTCGTAGATCGCCAGAATTAATATGGAAGCGAGTCCCTGTGTCGGCGCAGGCAGATTCAACACCGTCCCGGTGGACAGTTGCGTCGACAACGGCGTCACGCGCTCGGCATGATAGGAAGCCAGATCGTTCCTGTCGATGGGCGCATCGAAAGACTTGAGCGCCTTGCCGATATGCTGGCCGATATCCCCTCGATAGAAGTCATCCAGACCGGCCGCGGCGAGTTGTTCCAGCAGGCCTGCGAAGTCAGTGTTCTTTAAGGTGTCACCCTGTGCCAACGTTCCATTGGCAAGAAACAGATCGGCAAAACCCGGTGCCGATATCAACTCGTCCTGCTTGGCGGCCAGCGTCTCGGCAAGGCTGCGCGAAACCGTGATACCCGATCGTGCCAGATCGATGGCGTGGGTCAGTAATTCAGGTAATGGACGTTTCGATGTGGTCCCAACCAGGTCAACATCAAGTGCGCTTTGCCAACCCGCCACTGCGCCAGGCACTGTCAGCATCGCCCCAACTCCACGCTCGGTCCGGCCGTTGGTCCATATATGCGGCCCGACATTCTGACCCGATGTTCCGCCCGCCAATATACCGACCGGCTGCGCATCGCGTGGCAGTATCAACCAGAAGCCGTCACCGCCAATTGAATTCATGTGTGGATAGCTGACCGCAATAGCGGCTGCGGCTGCAACCATCGCCTCGATTGCGTTGGCGCCATCTTTAAGTAATTCTGCGCCAGCCTGGGTTGCTTCGGCACTTGGAGCTGTGAAAGCCCATTGGTTAATCATGATGTGTGACTCGTTAATTGTGCGCCGTTAGTATCTGGAACCTGTCTTGAAAAGGGGGTGCAACCCACCAATACGGTGATAAATACTTGCCCAGTGTGAGACAGGTTCTAAGCCGTGGCTTCGCGTTCCTGGATTTGCGATTTCAGGTACTCGACAACATTAACGCTTGAACTGATGACGTGATTTCGGGTTTCAATGTATGCCCGGTCGGCGTCCGAAGCTAAAATTGCATCGATAATCTTGCAGTGCTCATTGAAGGATTCCTGTACGCGGCCCTTTGCCTTGAAGAATATCGACGTGCGAAACGGTGCCAGTCGACGCCTGAAGGAAACCGTCAGATCGGTGATGCTGTCATTATGGGTTCCACGATAAATCAGGTTGTGAAGCTCTTCATTCAGGGTTGAGTAACGGTCGGTATCGCTGTTTTCAATTGCCTGCCTTGCCTGTTCGTGAAGAGACTCAAGCTGGTGACGTTCCATCGCGGTCATTCGACGCGCCGAAAGCCGCGCACACAACCCTTCCAGCTCACTTTGAACTTCATACATTTCCAACAGTTTTTCAACACCAATATTGGCAACGGTTGCCCCTCTGCGGGGACGAAACTCTACCAGCCCGGTTGATTCCAGTTGTCTGAGTGCATCGCGCACGGGCGTGCGTGATACGTTGTATTGATCGGCTAACGCTTTTTCCTCAAGCTTCATGCCCGGTGCAATTACACCCGTTACGATGTCTTTGGAAATTCGTTCGCGAATGGTTTCGGCTATCGTTGAACTCATGAATCCTTATCTCCTTGAGGGCGAAGCCAATATGGAAGTGTCTGAACGTTGAAATAACATGAGGCATAACGATATCAGAAGTTGTGCTTCTTGTTCACTGTGGCTGCGGCTCGCGATTTGATGACGCATTTATAACACCCGGCAGACTGCATCGAACTCGAATCTTGGCAGTCGCGGAAACACACGAGTGCTGTCACCGTAGCCCATTGCGCAGAGGAAATTCGATTTTATCCGGGTACCAGTAAAATAGATTCGGTCAACTGCATCGCGGTCAAAGCCTGAAATGGGTCCGCAGTCAAGGCCCATGGCCCGTGCCGCCATCATAAAATAGGCGCCTTGCAATGTACCGTTACGAATAGTGGTTTCCGATTCAAGTTCTGCATTGTCGTTGAACAAATGGCGGATTTTTCGATGAGGAAACAACATCTCCAAGTGATCTGCAAAGGCGAAGTCATAGGCAATAATCGCCACCACCGGTGCAGTACGTATCTTCTCCTGATTACCTTCGCTTATTGCCGGGAGAAGGCGTGTTTTCTCTTCGATGGAATTAACAAACACGATTCGCATGGGACAGCAGTTCATGCTGGTCGGTCCCATCCTGGCGAGATTGTATATGTCCTTTAAGGTATCGGTTTCGATCGGTTTATCCAGCCAACCATTCTGGCTTCTTGCGTTGCGAAATAATACGTCCAGCGAGCGGTCGTCGATCTGCTGTCCTTGACATGGATCATTCACTGAGCTGTGGACACATGATGATGTTGTTGGGCTTGATGGTTTCATGGCTTGTTAAAAATCTCCTTCAAACGCTCAATCGCATCGGCATCGGGGGTCGGCAGTCGAGTGCCAGGGGGCGGGACACTCGATTTGTATGAACTACGGTTCATGAGTCGATCTGCCCAGTCCCTCACCGATGGACGCCGGTCAATCAGAAACGCCAGACCGAGATGGGTGATGCGGTCGATGAATGACATTGCCATCACGTCGGCCAGGGAGAACTGGTCGGCAACGAGCCAGTCACCCTCTTTAAGGCTCGCCTCCATCCGCGCAAAGGCAGTATTGGCGATTACCACGGTATTATTGACCTGATCAAAATCAATGTCCTCCGCTGCGGCCTTGCGAAAGGCTTGGGCTCTGGCCGGCTGTGGATGATGTGCGATCAAGGCTTCAAGTTCCTGTTTACTGAATCGCTTGAGACGTTGTTTGATCATCATTTCGAACGTTGCCGGTCTGACACCGTGATGCAACACGTCATCCCCGTACTTTACCCATGCGCGCATATGGGCGCGCGCCACCGGGTCGGTCGGTCGCAGTGACGGTTCCTGAAAAACCTCATCCAGATACTCGTTTATCACCGATGACTCGATGACCACATGGCCGTCGTGCACCAGCGTCGGTACGACGCCGTTTGGGTTCAGCCTAAGGTATTCTGCTTCCAGATGCTTGAACTCGGTGAGTTCGATGAGATGCGGCGTCCAGTCCAGTTGCTTTTCAGCCAGGCAGGCTCGCACCTTGAACGACATCAATGAGTCCCAGTCATGGTAGAGCTCAAGCATTGATTAATCCTCACGGGTTGCCCGGGTCCAAACCCGCAAGCGGGTATTGTGGGGTTTCAAAATTTATACTTGACAAGTATACACAAGATTGTCAAAGTATACACAACGAATATGCAGTATACATATTATTTGTCATCGCAGACTAAAGTGTTCGGTTCGAGAATTGATCAAAGTCTGCGCAAACTAACGCGAAAAGAGGAATCCCATGAGTAGTTACGGATTAGCGACCTACCTGAGTACAGCTCAATCAAGAGCCGCCCTGGTGTTTGATCAGCGACTCGTTGACCTGTCGGATGCTGCCAAGGCGGTGAATGGCGATGCAGAACCGGGATGGCTGGCAGGTGGGCTCGATGGAATATTCCGACAATGGGAGGATGTTCGAGACGAAATCGATGCTCTCGCCAACAGCGCGGCCAAACTGGTTGCCGATGGCACATTGAAACTGTTACCCGAAGGTACCCGTGTGGCGCCGCCGCTGCGTCCCGAGAGAATGTTTTGTGCGGCATCCAACTACATCGAACATGCCGAAGAGATGGGTACGGTATTGGCTGCCAAGGCCAACAGCAATCCGTTTATCTTCATGAAAGCGCCATCATGCATCGTCGGCAATGGCGATGCGGTCGTAAAGCCAACTCGCACCGAGATGCTCGACTGGGAAGTGGAGCTTGGCGTCGTGATCGGTCGACGTTGCCGATACGTTTCAATTGACAATGCACTGGATGTCATCGCCGGTTACACCATAGTAAATGATGTAACAGCGCGTGATCTGAATGTCCGCGATGACTTTCCATTCAAGTTCGATTGGTTTCAGGGAAAGAGCTGGGATACTTTCGGGCCGATTGGTCCGTGGGTTATTCCGGCATCGGTATTCGGCGATCCACATGATGTCAGCCTGAAGCTGTCTGTTAACGACGAACTCATGCAGGACGGAAATACCAACAAGCTCATATTCAACATCGCCGAACAAATTGCCTACTTGAGCGACATACTCACCTTGCTGCCGGGCGATGTAATCGCAACCGGTACCCCCGACGGTGTCGGTATGGGACGAGGTGTTTATCTGCATAAAGGCGATGTCATGAAAGCGACCATAGCGGGCATCGGTTCGCTGACCAATCCCATAACGGACGAGGCGGATAGCCGGTCGTAACGATCGCGATATTCGCCTTTATCCAGATTTCTGAAGTAACGATTCAGACGTTGGCCATACGGCCGCAATATAAACCGGAGGATGTGATGAAGTACCAAAGTAAGACACTGAAACTGGCAGCCGCGCTTGCAGCAACGTTTGCCGTAGCTGGCATGACAATGACCCATGAGGCTGAAGCAGCCGATAAGGTCACGTTTAACATGGCATGGCTGCCGCAGGGCAGCATGAGTGGTATCGCAGTTGCTATCGGTAAAGGTTTCTATGAAGAAGCCGGACTTGAAGTAGAAGCGGTACGCGGGTTTGGCGGGATCAGAACGACCAATGAGATTGATCAGGGCCTGTTCGAATTCGGATACGGTAACCCGCTCGGCGTAATTCTAAACCGCTCGAAAGGCGGCAAGACCCGACTGGTCGGTGCTATCAACGATCGCTGGCCTGCTGGTCTGTGTTTCGTCAAGGAGCACCACGATCTCAAAACCCCGGCGGACCTGGCTGGTCTGACCATCGGCGGTGGCCAGTATTCACCGGTGCAGGTAATGATGCCTGCGTGGCTTGAGCGCAATGGTGTCAGCAGGGATTCGGTAAAGCTTCTGCAAATGGATCCGGCAGTGGTCGATGCTTCGCTTATCGAAGGCAAAATCGACGCGGCTGAATGCTGGGAAGGCTCGAACAAGGCGTTGATAGAAAAACGCGCAAGGGAAGCCGGTCTGACCATCGACTGGGTCGAGTATGAGCAGCACAATCTGGATATCTACGGTAGTGGGCTTGTTACATCGGACAAACTTATCGATGAGAACCCGGATCTTGTTCAGCGTTTTGTAACAGCGACCTATCGTGGATACGCGTACGCCAACGAACACCCGCAGGAAGCCACTGATATTCTGGTGAAACTGTTTCCGGTACTGGCACCTGATGTGACAATGCAGCAGGTTAAGGAGACAACCGACCTCCTCAAGGGTCCGGGACCGATGGGCGATATGACTGAAGAGAAAATGGCCAGTACGCTTGAGTTTCTGAAAAGCGCATATAGTGTGACCGAAGATATCAATGTGGCGGACATCTACACGACGCGTTTTGTGAAGTAAGTTCGAGCATTCATCATTTCATACACCAGGGGGAAGTACCATGTTTAATCCGAGACCCAAAAAACTTGGTCATCTTGTTCTCAAGGTGCGGGATATCCACGAGTCGGTACGCTTTTACACCGAAATAGTCGGGCTTGAAGTATCCGACTGGATAGAAGACAAAATGGTTTTCTTGCGGTGTGGATCGGATCATCACGATCTTGGACTATTCCAGCTTCCCCCAGAGGCGCTTGAACAAGCGCGAATTGCAGGCGAGGGTGATCCTGGTCTCGAACATTTCTCCTACGAGGTTGAGGATTACTCCGTCGTCGAGAAGACGGTTGAAATGCTCAAAGAACGTTCCGTGGAAATTGTCCGCGGCCCCGGCAAGCATGGTCCTGGTGAAAACATATTCCTGGTGTTCAAGGACCCAGACGGGAACTTTGTGGAGTTCTACTGTGAGATGGTTCAGGTCACCGATGAAGAACCTTATAAAGCCAGCGTCTGGAAGGACAATCTCGATGCATTCGACCAATGGCACTTTAAAGAGTTTGCGGTTGAACCACCGGCTCTTTACAAGGATCGCGCTGCCCGTAACGATGACGATTGAGTACGAACTGGAGTAATTGCATGACGAATATCTTCGGCTATCTGACATCATCCTTGTCACGGATTCCATACCGGACAATACGTGATGCAGGGCTGTTCTTTTTGTTGCTTGCGGTGATTTGGGAAGCTGCGGTACGGATCTTTAAAATCAAGTCGTATCTGCTGCCAACACCGACGGAAATAATCAAAGAGATGTTTCAATCATCGCCATTACTCTGGCAGCATTCTCTGGTCACACTCAATGAGGTGTTGCTGGGTTTTGTCGCTGCGATGGTATTCGGCTTGCTGATTGCGCTGGCGGTGTTTTTTATTCCGCTATTCCGTCGTACGCTGTATCCACTGGTGATCGCGATGCAGGGTGTGCCGAAAGTTGCGCTCGCACCGCTCATCATCGTGTGGTTTGGTTACGGCGTATCATCGAAAGTCATCATGGCATTTCTGTTCGCCTTCTTTCCGGTTGTCATATCGACGCTTGGCGGGTTGGCGACTACACCCGCGCACCTTATCGAACATTTTCGCGCGCTCAAGATGAGCGCATGGGATACGTTCTGGAAGCTTCGTGTTCCGAGCGCGCTACCGAATTTTATCGATGGTTGCAAGGTGGCGATGCCACTGGCAGTTATCGGTGCAGTGGTTGGTGAGTTTGTCGGATCGAGTGATGGGCTTGGAAATCTGATATTACTGGCCAGTGGTTCATCACGCACCGCGCTGATGTTTGCAACATTGTTTGCGATTACCTTTTTGTCACTTCTGCTATACCTGATTGTCGAGCTATGCGGATCATTCGTATGGTGGCGGGCGAGATAAAACCATGAGTATCATTCCCTTGATGAAACAAACCGAAGACATCGCATCTACTCAATCAATGACCGAAACGTCAATTATTGTCGATAACGTCAACAAGGTTTTCGGTGGAACCGGTGGCGTACACGTACTCGATAACGTCAGTGCCCGCGTAGCCGATTGCGAGTTCGTCTCACTGCTTGGACCAAGCGGCTGTGGCAAGAGTACCTTGCTACGAATCATCGCTGGCCTTGAATCCTGTGATTCAGGATCTGTCGAAGTGCTTGGCAGGAATGTTGTCGAGCCGGGTGAAGAAGTCGGTATTGTCTTCCAGACACATAATTTGCTGCCGTGGCGTAATGTCGAAGGTAATCTTGCCCTCAGTATCGAGAAGACCCTGGATGCTGGCGAAGTGCGTGAACTGGTCCAGAAGATGATCGGTACGCTCGGGCTTCAAGGCTTCGAGAAAAGTTTTCCCCACGAATTGTCGGGTGGCATGCGTCAGCGCGTGGCAATTGGCCAGGCACTGGTTCGCAATCCGCGCATCCTGCTCATGGATGAACCGTTTGGCGCCCTGGATGCCTTGACACGGGACCGACTCAACCTCGAGTTGCTACGTATCTGGCAGGCGGAAAGGAAAACAGTCGTCCTGGTGACCCATAGTGTGGTCGAGGCTGTTGTGTTGTCGGATCGTGTATTGGTGATGTCGGATCGACCGAGCCGTGTCATTGAAGCAGTGGATATCGATCTGCCGAGACCTCGCGATCCGCAATCAATCAGGGAGGCACCCGAATTCGGTGAATGCGTTGTTAATCTCAACCGCATCATGGGCCTGTAGTTTTTATCACTTCGCCCGGTGTCTAAATCGGGCGACATTCATTACTTGAAATATGGAGGCGTTATAGTCATGGCAAAATTACGACACGTGGCGATGTCGGTATCAGATCCGGAAGCATCGGCACGGTTTTATCAGGAAGCATTTGGTATGGAGAGGGTCGGCGATACCGATTCTGAACTGGCAAGTGGTGTTTACCTTTCAGACGGTGTCATGTCATTGGCACTGCTGAAGTACAAGAGTGACAAATGGGCGGGTGAGCGTTACGGCAAGGACTTTCTCGGTGTTCACCATGTTGGCTTCTGGGTCGATGATCTGGCCGAATCCGAGAAGACGGCATCCGCTGCCGGCGCGACCTACTTTGCCGACCTGCCGGTAGAGAAGACCTCCCTGTATTATGAGAAGAAATATTGTGATCCCGATGGAATCATCTTCGACATGACACCGAACGGCTGGGCCGGCACAACCAAGTAAGGAATTGGGTGAGCATGCGTGCGTCGATTCGTCGATGTTTGAGTGTGCGTAGTAATGGCCAAGTGCCCGTCAGTGTTTTCGCATTGACTCGTAGTAATCAGTCTTTCGGTTAATGACATGAAGCTGTTAATTATCTGAACCATAAGCTGGCAGATTTGGTGTTGGCTTTAAGGTTTGCATGACAGTTTGGCGTGTGTGACGCGGGGACAATAATGGAGACAATTAAATGAACCAGGAACTGGGTCGATTGACCGGCGTGATACCGGCAGTCGCTACTCCCTTTTGTGAAAACGAGGACATCGACGAGAAAACCCTGCGTGAACTGCTCAACTGGTATATCGATGCCGGTGTTCACGGAATCTCAGTCGGTGGAAGCCAGGGCGAATTCTTCTCGCTTGATGCTGACGAGCGTTCGAAAGTACTGAAGATCACCATGGAGGTGGTTGAAGGTCGGGTGCCGGTATATGCCGGCACCGGCGCGATTACCACGCGTGAATCCATTCGGATAACGCGTGAGGCAGAGGCAATGGGCGTCGATGTCGCCATGCTCATCACACCCTATTTCATTCAACCACGACCGGATGAGCTGGTGTCTCATTTCACCGATATCGCACGATCAACCAGGCTTCCGGTTTTGCTTTATAACAATCCGCCACGCACCAGCGTGAATGTATCGCCCGACGTCTTTGCCCGCTGCTATGAAGTGGACAATATCATCGGCGTAAAGGATTCAAGTGGCGATATGACCCAGATCATCGAGTACCTGCGAGTATCCGGTCGACGCGCGATGGTCTACTCTGGTCGCGATACACTGATCCTTGATATCATCCTGCACGGCGGGGCAGGAGCAATATCGCCAGCAGCTAATGTGTTCCCCAGACTTGTCATTCGCTTGTATGATGCAGTCAAGTCGGGTGATCTGGATACTGCAAAAGAAATTGGTGATGTCCTGGCACCCCTGCGAATGGCGTGGGAATGGGCTTCATTTCCTGTTGTCATCAAAGAGGCGATGGCACTGGTCGGTCGCGGTAACGGTATTGCCAGGGCGCCGATTCAAGGTCTGAGTGCCGAGAAACGTTCGGCTCTGGCCAAGGTAATCGAGACTATTTCAAAATACGAAGCTGCTGGCGCATAACCTGTCGATATGTAGCAGGCCGTCGTTATGTAGCAGGCGATCGTTCGGTCGTTGCCGAAGTCGGTTTCACACTAATGGATCATTGAATCACCACAAGTCCCATGTCCAACGATATTACACTTGTTCAATTAATGGCCACGGGTGCGGACAATAGTCCCGCACTCTCTGCCCCGGACCTTGAACCACTCGACTTTGCAGGGCTTCGATCACTGCAACTCGATACAGTCGCAGAGCTGAACGCACGCGGTATCGGCCGCGACGACCGGGTGGCCATCGTGCTGCCCAATGGTCCGATGATGGCGGCAAGCTTTATCTGTATCGCATGTGGTGCAACGACTGCGCCGCTCAATCCGGCATATCGCCAGGAAGAGTTTGAATTTTATCTCGAAGACTTGAATGCCCGTGCGCTGATCGTTGAGCGCGGTAGTGAATCCCCCGCTATTGACGCTGCCAGGGCTAAGGGTGTTGAGATTCTATTTATAGATCGTCACGCGGACGATCCAGCGGGTAAGTTTCATTTTTGCGATCAACCGGGTGATGCCAAAGCAGCTCTCCCCGGTCTGGCACAGGCCAGCGATGTCGCCCTTATCCTGCATACTTCAGGGACCACATCGCGACCGAAAATTGTACCGCTTTCACATGCAAACCTGAGTCAATCGGCAAACAACATCCAGCAGTCACTTGGGCTCACGCAAACTGATTGCTGTATGAACATCATGCCGCTATTTCATATTCATGGATTGGTCGCGGCGATCCTTGCATCCCTTGGCGCGGGTGGTTCGACCTACTGCACACCGGGATTTAGCGCGCTGGCATTTTTCTCATGGCTCGATGATGCAGCGCCCACCTGGTACACGGCAGTACCGACAATGCATCAGGCGATATTGCAACGGTCGAGCAGAAACCTTGATGTGATCAAACGACGACCGTTACGGTTTATCAGATCCTGTTCATCGGCTTTACCGACACAGGTTATGGCGGCAGTTGAAAGCTGTTTTAATGTGCCTGTTATCGAAGCCTATGCGATGACTGAATCGGCACATCAGATGACCAGTAATCCATTACCGCCGAAAAAGCGAAAGCCCGGCACGGTCGGTATCGCCGCCGGACCCGAGGTCGCGGTGATGGATGACGCAGGGAATATACTCGCAGCCGGGGAAACCGGAGAGGTTGTGATCCGCGGACCAAACGTAACCAGCGGGTATGAAAATAATCCGAAGGCAAACGCCGAAAATTTCACTCACGGCTGGTTCCGAACCGGTGACCAGGGCGTCATGGATGAGGACGGATATCTAACCATCACCGGGCGATTGAAAGAGATTATCAATCGTGCCGGTGAGAAGATATCACCACGAGAGATCGACGATGTGTTGATGGATCATCCAGCGGTGGAGCAAGTGGTGACGTTTGCCATGCCCCATGAAAAACTGGGTGAAGAAGTGGCTGCTGCAGTCGTTCTTCGTCAAGATATGAATGCCGACGAGCAGGAGTTGAGGGCGTTTGTTGCATCTCGAATTGCGGGATTCAAAGTACCGAAGAAAATTCTGCTGCTGGACGAGATACCCAAAGGTGCCACCGGCAAGTTGCAACGCATCGGACTGGCTCGCACGCTGGGCCTTGGCGGATGAAAATTTGTATTTTCGGTGCCGGTGCAATTGGCGGATATTTTGCCGTTTCACTGGCACGAAGCGGACAGGATATATCCGTAGTTGCACGGGGTCCGCATTTGCAGGCAATACAACAGCATGGCCTGAAGCTGAAAATAGAAGGTGAGGAACGTGTCGCCCACGTGATGGCTACTGACGACCCGACCGAGTTGGGTCCGCAGGATTATGTCATCGTCACCTTGAAAGCGCATTCGGCCGTTTCAACGGTTGATTCGTTACTGCCATTACTCGGACCGCATACCGCGGTGGTAACAGCGATGAACGGCATTCCGTGGTGGTACTTCCATGGTCTCGATTGCCCCTGGCAGGATCAGATGCTTGAGAGTGTCGATCCGGGTGGGCGGCAATGGCGCATGATCGGACCCGAGCGTGCTATTGGATGCGTGGTGTATCCGGCTACCGAGGTTATTGAGCCTGGAGTCGTTGAGCATATCAGCGGCAATCGTATGGTTGTCGGTGAGCCCGATCAAAGCGATAGCCCCCGATTGAAAGCACTGCGAACCGTACTGATTGATGCCGGATTTAAATCACCGGTCCGCCGCATACGTGATGAAATCTGGGTCAAGCTATGGGGAAACCTGTGCTTTAATCCGATCAGTGCACTGACACGGGCAACGCTTGACACTATCGTTGCTGATCCGAATACTCGCGAAGTCGCCCGGCGCATGATGACGGAAGCTCAGGTCATTGGTGAAAAACTCGGTGTGCGCTTTGGCGTCGATATCGACAAGCGTATCGATGGCGCGGGAGCGGTCGGTACCCACAAGACCTCGATGTTGCAGGATCTGGAGCGTGGGCGTCCTATGGAGATTGATGCACTGGTCACATCGGTTCAGGAGCTTGGCTCGATCACCGGCACACCAACACCGACGATTGATACGATACTTGCGCTTATCAAACTGCTTGAAAAATCTGTGCGCTGAAAGCCCTCAGGATGGGGTTGCGATTGTATTGAGAGGTGCTACATATTCAATCTCACGCACATACCGGTCCCACATGGTTGAGTAAGCGTCTTCCAACTCCTTGGCGATACGCCCAGGTTGCATCAACGATGAGTTTTTCATTCGCTGCCGCATGGTGAGTTTCAAATCGATGAGGTGCTCGGGCTGTTGGGCAAACTTGATCGCCTTGTCGATATAGTCGGTTGTGTCCCTCGCGATCCAGTCGTTAAGTCCCAGCCGGGTCAGAATACTGGCACCCACTCGCGCGGCATGACGATCACCGGCAAGAGCCAGCACGGGTACACCCATCCATAATGCGTCACAGGTGGTTGTCGTACCGTTATAGGGAAACGGATCAAGCGCAATGTCGATCTGATTATATAAATTCAAATGCTCGGCGTTGTCGATCGTGTTCATCAGGTGAATTCGTTGTGGTTCGATACCCTGTTTTGAGAATTTATTCTGGTAACGTTCGACAATCTCACGATTATTGAGGTTGTGTGCCTTGATGAGTAACGTGGACTCCGGTAACTGACGCAGTATTCCTGACCAACATGCGATGACATCGTCATTGACTTTATTGATGTTGTTGCAACAGGCAAACGTGTAGTGGCGATGATTCTGAGTATTGTTGTTCAGCGTGATAGGGACAGCGACAGCATGTCTTGAGTAACCTAAAAAACCGTTCGGTAAACGAATCAGCTGTTCGCTATGCAGCGAATCCGATACACCCGGTGGATCGGCCTCGGTATCGGTAATTCGATAGTCGATCTCCCCAAGGCCGGTGGTATTTGCATATCCAAGGTAGGTGCACTGTATCGGCGCCGGCTTGCGAGCGAACAAGGGGAGCCGGCCACCTCCCGTATGACCACTCAAGTCCACCAGTATATCGATGCCGTCGTGTCGTATCTGCTTTTCGACGGTCGCATCGTCAATATGCTTTATCTCCCGCCAGTAGTCACTGAACAGACGTAACTTGGTTGTCATAACGTCACTACCGCCAGTAGCAGAATAGCAGTACACCTCGAAGCGATCACTATTGCGGAACTTCAGGACGTTGTAGAAGAACATGGCGACCGAGTGCATCTTGAAGTCCGCCGACACATAACCGATGCGAATTTTCGATTTGTTTCGCCTTGTCAAGTTATGTGAACGGCAAACATCAATCAAGGAAGCAGATACCGCGTTGCCCCATTGCTGGTGGAGCATGAAGTTTTGTTCCGGACGGAGTCTTTGGTTGTAGTTAGAGAAGAACAGCCGGTTACTCCAGTTCGGATTTTTCGCCTCAATCCTTGAAGTGGCATATCGCCACAGGCGATGCGCCGTGTCGAGCTTTCCACGAGACGCACTTATGCTGGCGAGATATGTCCAGTAAATTGAGTTTTCAGGATTGATCCGAATTGCTTTTTGAACGGAATCAATCGCTGCGGTCATATCACCGGATTTCTCTCGCAGACGGGCTTCAATGAACAACAAGTCTTCCGCATTAGCCCCCGTGGTTCTCAACGATTCAAGCAGTCTCTCGGCGCGCTGTAGAAATTTCTTTTCCAGCGCGTGTTCGAACTGTGCCCTGAACCACTCCTCGGAGTCGAGGAATTTTATTAAATGTTGAGAGATGGGATCGTCAGGTTTTATCGAAATTTGTTGTTTAAAAGCACTCAATAAATGATCAATGCCCAAGGGGTTGAGCATCATAAGCTGATGCATTACCTTCCACGTCGATTCGGCATTGGATTGACGGGAATAAAGACCGATCAGGTTCTGAAGCGCCGCTGGGTATCCCGGCATGTATTTCAGACACTTGACATAGGCATGCACAACAAGCTTCTCGCTTCGTCCGCATTGCTGGTACACCGCGCCAATTTGAAACCAGGTAAGTGCGTTACCCCGATGGTATGCCAACGACCGTCTGTAAAAATGCAGCGCCTGGTCGAATTGCTGCAAGCTTTGTGCATGTAAGCCAAGGTTAAACATGGCTTCGCTGGATCCTGGATAAGCTTGTGCGACTTCCAGCGTGAGATCCTTGCAATGGGAATAATTTTGCGTTTTGAGTAGCTGGCCTGCCTGAATCAGCTGGTTGGCGAGACGTTCGCTTTCATGCACCGGATTCTTGTCATTATCCGACGGTGCAGGTTCATCGAGCGGCGTGCTGCTTACAATCCAGATATTTTGATCTGTTGCACCCAGTGTGAGCTGATAACGATTGTTACTGCCACATAGCTGGTCGATGTAGACTTTAATTTCGTCTATATAACCTGCATTTTTTTTCTCGGCGATGTAGAAGACACAGCCCGGTTGCACAATATCAATCAAGTCGTCGAGAATATCTCGCACGGGACGATCAAAACCGAGAACACCAGACAACACAATAACGTCTGCTGTGCTTATGACACGCCGGGAAATGTCGGCACGGATATCTTCACACAGCAAAGTGTCGTAGCCACAACCGGCATTGGCGACGCGAATGCTTTCAGTCGAATGGTCGATACCCGTCAGTGTCAGGGCAGCTTCATGTTTCGCAAGCTCGCGGGCAAGGCGTCCGGTGCCGCAACCAATATCGACGACATGTGTCAGGACATTTTCTTTGACACAGGCACGCGTCGCAATATCTTTTGCGATAACGGCCATGGCTTCATTCTCGGCAGCGCTGGCAATGTAGTTGGCAAGTTGTGCGCGACGATCGAAAAATGCATGCCAGTCCCATGTTGCCGATCGATTATTCAGATGGTGCTGTATGCTTTTCGAAATCTCGTTATCAACAGAGCTATCGGAACAGGACAGATCCATGATGACGAGTTCATTGGGGGAGAACAATTGCAGCAGTGCATCGACAACACGTTCAAGGAATGTGTCGATCTCTGCCGCATCCCATAGACTCAACAACCGCTTGAATCCACTCGCATCTTTTGCACATATGCTGCAACACGCAAAACGGATTATTTCTTCATCTGTAAGCTGGCCTTGGGTAGCTGCAACGTAGGCGAAATGTATGAGGGCGTCGTCGAATCGATGACATTCCATTAACCGGTTGGCAAAGTGTATCCGCGCGTCTTTATTGGAAAAATCGAGTGCCAGGCAGTGGGAAAAATCGTTCAGCGCATCCTCGATATTGAGTAACTGCCATTTCAAATGCCCGGATTGCATCCAGACATCCGGATCATCGGGAGTCAAAATCATTGCGTAGCGGAGGTGGTCCTGGGCGGCGGGCAGGAAGCCGAGCTTCTCGTCGATGGTCGAGAGGATTATCCAGTTGTCGCTATTGGATGGATCAAGTTCGCATAGCTCCGACCAGAGTGGGCGGGCAAGATCGAGACGGCCACTTTCAATAGCGGCTATGGCCGATGCGTGTAACGTTGATTGAGAATCCATGCGAAGCTTTTTTCTGTTTAATTGTAATGGCAATTCGCTGATGAATCATCAAGACTAGTGTATGAATGATTATGTCACCTGCGAAAACATATACGGTTGTATTCCTCATCCAGGATAAACAACCGACCATATATGGACTATAGAAACTAGTTTCCAGAATACACCAATCATGCAGTAAGCCTGAATTCCTGAAACGGTAACAATAAACGTGAAGAAATTACATTCAGGGTTTACTCGTACCAAATCGCGAATGATATGGCGTTATGTGGTCAGGTACAATAAGTGCTATCAGAGAAATGTACGAACTACACAGGTGGGCGAGATGTCGGCTTTTAGCTGATTGTGGAATTGACCCGAGGATTTGACTTTGGCGCATCGACCAGCGTACCTTCCATCAGTTTTTTGAACGCGTAGTAGGACGGCATTTTGCGCAACGTGCCACCACGATGATCCACCAATCCATAACCGGGATTAATGAGCTGCCACCAGTAAACTCGTTCCACCAGTTGGCTGCGCCAGGCAATCTTGAAGTAGTGTGTCAGATAATCGGCCTGGGTTGCCTCATCCACCGTCGATCGGGGATGGCCTGAATTCGGTGTGTACGGTTTAGTGTCAAGCAACGGCCAGTTGGTTTCACTGATCCAAAGACGCCGTCCGCTGACGTTGGAGACCGCGAGCATTGCTGCGATGAGGCGAATCTTGCGTTCGAGATTGAACACACCGTACTGTCGGCCATCGGGTGAGCCGCGACGATTGATATAAAGCAACGAGGCGCAAATATCGAATTGCTGAGGGTGAAAATTAAATAACGTTCGAAGCGTGACCAGCGGCTCGAAATCGATCACTGATGAGCCGGCTACTTCAATAGGATTCGAGGCATTTTTAATTTCGTTGATTGCCCGCATCGCCCGATCCATCAGGTCAAGCCATTGGCCGCTGTGCCGGCAGCCCCACTTGCTGCGATTGATGGCATTGCCTATCTGGTAGGTCCGAGCCCGAGGCGACAGGCCGGCGACGATTTGGCTCACCTGCCGCTGCCAGTTGTCCGGGTCACGAATGCTATCGCGGCTTTGCAAAATATTGATCGCAAAGTCGCGATCCGGCAGACGATTCATCAGCTCAAGGTAGGGTTCAAGCTGATCTGCTTCCCAACAGGGTACTCGCACCATCAGGTTCCTGACATTGAGGTCGTCGACCATGTCGACGATAGCGTCGTTAAAGCGAGTATCGGGTGTAACGCTCAGGCCGACAAAATCATGCGCATCGGCAGGCGCCGATAAGAATGGTTTCATGAACGAATAACGAAGTGCCACGAATGGACCTAAAGCCAAAACGCTGACCGCTATCTTCATGTACTCGATAATATTGCCAACGGAAGTTCGCGGCTTGTCGGACTCTTGCAGCTTGTAGGGCTGACTGGAGTACGGGTCCCACCAGTCGGGCAGGAGATCCGGATTCACGGTATGCGAACCGTGACGATGTCGAAGACTTCGTGACCGAGCCGTTGGCCACGCTGTTCAAATCGGGTTAACGGTCGACTGGATGGCCGCGGCGCAAAGTTTCCTGTACCGCAGGTGTTGCAAAGCAGTGGTTCCTGCGACACGTTTTGCATGATGAATTCGGCATATTCTTGCCAGTCGGTGGCGATGTGCAACTGTTCATCCGGTTCGAGACGTTCGGCAACCAGACCGATGAAGGAGGAATTCAAAAGACGGCGTTTGTGGTGACGTTTTTTCGGCCATGGGTCGGGAAAATAAACCATCACCCGCTTGATCGACGTGGGTGCAATGCGTTCGCCGATAAATTCGACCGCGTCGTGGTTTACGATTCGTACATTATCGAGCTCAGCCTCTGCGATCCCCTTCAACAGTTTGCCGACGCCAGGCCGATAAACTTCGATACCGATGAAATCGTGTTCAGGTCGCGCTGTCGCCATCTCGATCAAGGCATCGCCGTTGCCACAGCCAATCTCAAGTTCGAGAGGCGCATGACGTCCGAATACGGCCACTCGGTCGATTGCATCACCGTGGCCGTCCAGTCCGTACTGTGGCCACAGTACATCGAGTGCGTGTCGTTGCGCTGATGTAATACGGCCTTCGCGCCGCACGAAACTTCGTGACGAGCGACGATCGTCGGCTGGTTCTTTTGAGGCGAGTGTGTTCATACAGGTCAGGCGCGATTCTAACAGCACAGCGCATCAAATACGCTTTGCGTGTATCTGGAAGGGAGGCAATCATGTGCTGCCCCTTGGTGGGCCGGCGGAATCGGTCAAACTGGAGGAGATTGAGCAAGATCCGGAACGGTTAAGAACATTGTGGGAAGCGGCGGCGCAGCGAACCGCGGAACGTACCTTGCAGCAATTGGAGTAGCTGCCGGTACCATTAGATAGCACAACAGTCATCACGATAATAATCGCTGGCGGGCGATGACGCGTCGCGAAATGTGGAGCATTACCACACAGGCAACCAGACAGTAAGCACCCATGACGCCAATCTGAACAGGGTAGGAAACCCCGATATCAATCAGGTAGCCTGTCAACCCTGGCCCCAGGGCGGTTGCAAAAACCATCGTTGCAACAATCACCGACCGAATCGCGCCGAGATGATGAACGCCGTAAATTTCCGGCCATACCGCACCAAGCAATGTCGACGAAAATCCGTAAGACACGCCAAGCAGTGCCATGAATACAAACACGGTCCATTGTTGCTCAAACAGCGCCAGAGAAAAGCAGGCGAGCGCCAGGGGAATCAAATAACCGGGCAACAGGCGAATGGCCGAGTAGCGATCGATCAGCCCACCGGAACCGAGCGCACAGATAAGGGTCATCAACGACATCACTGCAAATGAGCTGGCGAATGTCTGCATCGACCAGCCACGCAGTTCCACCAGATACACCTGATGAAAGAATATTGTCGTGCCGATGAAACCAGGCGCCAGTACGCCCATCAATGTGAAATAGAACAAGGGATCGCGCAGGACTTCGCCTCGGGTCCAGTGACGCACCACAGGCCGTCGCTCCGCCGCATCGGTTGATCGAGGCTGACGTTCGCTGTGCATCAATAACCACAATACCGGCAGCGCCAGTATGATCGTCACCGCCGCCATCAGCCAGGTATAACGCCAGCCGACAGTTGCAACTACGGCGACAAAAATCAACGGGAAAACCGCTTCACCCACCTGGTGACCGATGGTGGCGATCGATAGTGCACGCCCACGTTCGGCGCTGAACCATCGCCCCATGGCAGTCATGGAGATATGCGTCATCATGCCCTGGCCAAACAATCGCAGAGCATACAGGGTCAATACCAGTATCCACAGATGCGATACCCGGGACATCGACGCTGCTGCCAATGCCAGTAGTGGCGCGACAATCAATATGGTACGGGCCACGCTCATCTCATCGACGATACGGCCAAGACGCGGTAACGTCAGGGCGCTCGCCAGTGTCGCCATCATATAGAGGCTGCCGAAGTCGCCGTGAGACAAATTGAACTCAGCGCGAACATGACCTGAGGACAGGGCGATAAAAAAGGTTTGGCCGTAAGATGAAAAAAACGTTAGTAGAAAACCGCCGAATACCCAGCGTAAATTATCTTTTAAGAAGGTCAGAAATGACATGCCGGATTGTCGTCGTTATAAAGTATATAAAATTAAGGATTCATGGATTAACGGTGTTCCATTCACACCCATGATGCGAGGCAATAGATGACTGTGCCGCTTACCTGTCTTGCCCTGAATCTTGCGGTTGGGTATGAAAGCTGTAAAACTACTCTTGCATCATACGGTGAATTGGATTGATTCTCCGGACGGAATAATGACGCAAGTAACACCAACCAAAAATTTCAGGGAGACGATATCAATGACTCAAGAGCAACAACCATCAGCCACGAATCGACGCAAACTGATTAAGGCGCTTACGATTGGCGGCGTTGCTGCTGGTACGGCTAAACTTCCCGAGCAGTGGGCGAAGCCTGTGGTCGAATCTATTGTACTGCCAGCTCACGCCCAGACTACGCAACCAGAAGCACCCCCGGGTCCAGATCTCGGTGACGGATATTTTCTGGCACAAGGTAGCGGCATAGCTTTGCAGCAACCTGACGATTCGATTTTGGACTATTTTGCTCGTCCGGCACATGCGCAAGACGACATTGACGCTGATCAATTCGTGGTAGGTTGTGTGTCGCTGAAAGACGGAAAGTTGTACATCGACTCACTTTATAACGACATCACTGGTGACGGCGTATTTTGTCTTCTGGACAACCTCATGGAAGTCAGCGGTGTACCACTCGGTGGCAGCCAGTCTCTCAATATTGGTTCAGAGTTTGATCTTCCCGCCGAAACCGAAGACTGCGACAACGATTTCTATCCGGCTACCGTGCATTTCGATAGTATTTCCGGGCAGGCGCCCAATCGCATGGTGACAATACGTCTGGTTACCGCTGCGACCAACGATATCGTTGTCTGTCAGGAAACCGACAAGCCTACCTGTGAGAGCGCGGTTACTTTACCGGAGTAATGTTTCTTTTTTGGCACTCATCCCGGGTTAATTGGCTGCATCATAAGGTCGAGACGTTCATAACCTGAAGATAGGCCGTTACCCGGGAGATTGGTTTTTCCCTCGCCACAAACGAGGTCGATCGTGTCGCGAATCAGCACCTGCTTGATACTTTTTGAAGATAGTGCGGCGATCTCCGGCGTTCGGTTGCATTCGATCAACCACGGATTGCCGTGTACGTCGATTTCAATATCGAGGCCGAGTAATTCGAAGCAATTGTTGCGATGCTGTAAATGTGACCCGATATCGTTTTCCATAGCAGAGGTTATTCTCCCGGCAACGTCTCCCACCATGGTTTTGATGCGTGCCCATAACAGACCGAAGTCGCTATGGTGATACTTGAAGGTTGCCGCCCAGCGACTTAACGAAACCGAACATTCCGTCGCCGGTTTGTCGGTCAGTGCCGTCTGTATGTGGGTATTGGTGTTGTAAGCCGCCGGGTCGGTCAGGTTGCGGAGCGCTTGTGGAAACGGCGCACTCGCCAGATCCACATAACCTTCGTTATAAATATAGGCTTCACCGGGTTTAATCGCCGTGATCAGCAGATACAGACGCAAGTTGAACTTGCAGCCGTCGTGCAGCATCGGCGTGTGCAAATATTGCTGGACGATAGTTCTGGGCTTTGGTTTTACTTGTCCTGGATCTAAAACAACTTCGATACCCTGACCGCATGCGCCTAAAACCGGTTTGATAATCCATGCCATATCCGGATGTTGCGCAGCATAGGACTTGAACGACTCCAGTTCATCCGCCAACCGCCAGGTCCGCGGATAGTATCGGGGCGCATTCGAATCGGCAGGCTGGTCCAGGGTTTTATCGAGTGCATGTTTACCGATGTAGTCGGATATCCCCGGAAAATGGCAAATTCGCTGATGCTCTTTGAGGTCGTATAAAACGGCCGGAGGCGGATCTTTCGCCACATACCACAATAAATCCCAATCCGGTTTATAGGTCCGCTGCCAGCCACGCCGCTCGAACTCCGCTTCGAGCAGGCTCAAGTCAGTTCGGCGAGAAGTGGGAACCAATCCGTATTTCTTCACAACCATTCCAAGCGCAAAATCCCTCTCCCTATCGTGGCCCAAGCCTGGCTTTGCCGATTTCCACAGGGAACATTTTTAAGCCGCTTGCTCACTGATCGCCTTTACCTCGAGAAATTCCTCGATACCCCAGGCGCCACCCTCACGACCGTTACCGGACTGCTTGTAACCACCAAACGGGCTGCCGGGGACACGCTGCGCACCGTTGATCTGCACCATGCCGGCGCGTAATTGACGCGAGACGCGGCGCGCGCGATCAGCGTCACCCGTTTGCAGATAAGCAGCCAGACCGTAAGGTGTATCGTTAGCCATGGCAACAGCTTCGTCTTCGGAATCGAACGGAGTGATGGACAGTACCGGACCAAATATTTCTTCGCGGTATATGGTCATCTCGGGGGTCACATCAGCAAAAACCGTGGGCTTGACGAAGTAACCGCGGTTAAATCCATCAGCCCGGCCAGGGCCGCCGACAACCAGTCGCGCGCCTTCAGCGACGCCGGTTTCAAGTAACTTCTGCACCCGATCATACTGCAACTGCGAGACCAGCGGACCGATGTGTTTGCCCGGATTCGAGGCGAGATCAATCTTGGTGGAGGCAGCAACTTCAGCGGCAGCTTTTACCGCGGTATCGTAAGCAGAACGTTCCACCAGCATTCGTGTCGGAGCGTTGCAGGATTGGCCTGTGTTGTTAAAGCAAAAGGCCGCGCCATGGCGCGACGCGCGTTTTACATCGCAGTCGGCAAATATCAAATTGGGCGATTTCCCACCCAACTCCAGCGATACTCGCTTGACCTGATCCGCTGCTGCATGGCTGACTGAAATCCCCGCGCGGGTGGAACCGGTGAACGAGACCACGTCGATCAGCGGATGCGATGACAAAGCCGAGCCGACTCCAGGGCCATCGCCATTGACCAGATTGAAGACGCCTGCCGGTACGCCGGCTGCATCGATGATCTCGGCAAACAGCATGGATGACAGCGGCGCCACTTCGGCCGGTTTCAATATCATGGTACAACCGGCAGCCAGCGCCGCGCCCACCTTCAGCGTGACCTGGTTCATCGGCCAGTTCCACGGGGTGATCAACGCGGCGACACCGATGGGTTCATGGATAATAACCTGACCCGGCGCGTCGTCGCGCAACGGTTGTTCGAACTTGAAAGTCTTAAGAGTCCTGGCAAATGCCCGCAGGTGACTCAATCCGGAACCAGCCTGGGAGGTTCTTGCCATGTCTATGGGTGCGCCCATCTCCGTCGAAATGGCCTCAGCCATGTCGTCCATGCGCTTTTCATACTCCGAGGCGATATTCTCAATCACCTCGACACGCTCGCCGGAATCGGTCCAACCCCATGACGCGAAGGCACTTCTTGCTGCGTTAACAGCCCGATCGACGTCGGCTTCGGAACCGAGGGTGATGGTAGCCACCTGTTCCTCGCTGGATGGATCAATCACCGGGAAATCGTTGGCGGTTGTCGGCGCTACCCATGCGCCGTTGATGTAGAAATTGGTCAATGTTTGCATGATATCAACAAGTTCCCATGGTTTAATGGTTAATGGCTTCGATGAAAAAGCGATTCGAACAATACAAGTTTATATATTCCTTGAACATTGGGTTGACCTTCAGGCTATACAAGGGTGAATCTGGACAATTCAATTGATAATCGATGTCCTGTAGCAATAATTGGTGCGCACGACCACCATCTTGATTCGCTACAATCGGCCATCACCTAATCTACATGCAATCCACGATGACACCCAATCAACACGAACAGGCCGATCTTATTGTCGAGACATTCGAAATGCTCGGCGAATGGGACGAGAAGTATCGATTCATCATCGATCTCGGCCGCCAGATGCCGCCCATGGACCCGGCGGATAAAACCGACGCTACCAAGGTGAACGGTTGCCTTTCAAGTGTCTGGGTGGTTGCCGATAGCCGCGAGGTTGATGGCCACACTGCCATCGACTTTACAGCCGACAGCGATTCGGCCATCGTCAAGGGACTGGTTGCCATCCTGCGTATGGTGTACTCCGGCCAGACGCCGCAAGCTATTGTTTCCTTCGATATAGACGAATTGTTTTCAAAAATTGATCTCGGCCAGCATCTGTCCATGGGGCGTCGAAATGGGTTGTCGGAGATGGTGCGAAAGATCAAGTCGCTGGCAGCAGAGAAGGCGGCTGCCTGAACTCGTTTATGTTGTCGACTACTGTTGAGTGATATGCATGTCGACCTTACTGATCATATCTCATGCACCCTCGCCTAATACACGGCGGCTGAATAAGGCGGTGGCGATTGGTGCTCGCCATGAATCTATTGAGGGCGTCATAGTCGATCTTCGTTCACCTTTCGAAACCAACGCCGAACACGTTCTTGATGCCGATGCCATCATTCTCGGTACCACAGAAAATTTCGGTTACATGAATGGGGCGCTCAAGGATTTCTTCGAACGAATCTACTATCCGTGTCTGGAAAAAACCGAAGGCCTACCTTATGCGCTGTTCGTTAAAGGTGGGTTAGATGGTACTGGTGCGCGAATCAGCGTTGAAAAAATTGTCGGCGGATTGAGGTGGAAGGCGGTACAGGAACCGCTGGTGATGACAGGTGACTTTCAGGAGACTTGGCTGGAGCCGTTGTCGGATCTCGGCATGGCCATGGCAGCGGGCCTTGAAGCCGGAATATTTTAAAAAGTCCAGATCCGCCCTACGAGAACAGTGAGGCTCTGGTAGGGCGGGCATAACCGAAAGGTTCCAGCCATCGACTCAGAAGCCATCAGACAAATGAATGGTTTGAGTCGTATCAACGATCCTAGCTAAAATCGGTGATACAGGAATCGGTGAATGACGTTTCCGATATGACAGTTATAGTTGTACTTCCACCAGATATGGTTCCTACACCGGGGAAAGTTGACAGCGCACCCAGTGTCGACTCAGTCCCTGGATAGGTTGTAAAGAAAATAAGATTTACAATGTAAGAAGTGAAGCTGGTGCTGATTGTTGAAATAATGCTACCGCTAGGTGCCGTAAGACATTGAGTGAAAGTTGTTGCTGAGAGACCGATATAATTGTAATCGGTGCCGTCTGAAGATAAATCGAGTGCGTGAAGCTGTTCGATACCGGATGTACATGATATCTCGCAAGGCGGTTCAGAGGTGCTGGACGTTGTAGTAGTACTAGTTGTTGTTTGGGCGTGAGCCGGCAACAACACATGGTCGACGACCGGGCGCGACCACTGTTTTGGCAGTTGGGTGGCACCGCTGACACCGACGGCGGAAATGGCTGCGACCAAGGCTCGCCGACGCTCTTTGTTGGTATCCGAATCGTTTTGATCCGCAGCTAACGGAGTGGTATTTGAGCCCGATACGCTCGGTCTAATTTTATCAGTCATTGTTCTGCTCCCTCGCCTTCCTTATTATGGCTTAACAATAAATTATTGTATTTTATGGTTATTTGTCAGGTTCGTTATTCTTTTCCGTAATGCTTGAATTCACGGGTAAATAATTACAGCCGGGTATGCTAAGAACCCCCTGCATGTGCTCGTAAACACCCTCCATATTACCGAGACTACGACGATAATAGTCAAACTGCACACATTATTCAATTTATATTAAATTTCGGTTGATAAATGAAAACATCCCGAATTTATTGAACGACGGGAAGAATGTTTAAAACAAATGCTGTGAGGGGGGTGATGACGGGTGTCTTCAGACATCTTGACTCGATCTGTCGAAACTCGTGAGGAGCCCGAATAACAATAAATCGGTTTTGAAGAAGTGGTATTGCTGTATTAACGAAGCAATAAGTGGGTAAGGCTTATCCGCCCCACGCTTTTGTGGCGACCGTAAGGGGCGGATATGAGGTACTAAATGCCAGATAACGGATTCACGATCCGTGAGGTTCAGTTACAGGGGGTATTAAATGAGGTTGATGCAGAGAGAAAGATCTCGGTTGCAACATTCACTTCGGTACCTAGAGGGTAAGTTGTCAGAGCGCCATAACTCGAGAAAGATCCCGTTTCGGTTGCCAGTAAGTTGAAATAGCCTGCAAATGCGGTGTCGAAGACACTAATTGTTGTAGATGTCACGTCACCACCAGGTTCCGAAATACAATTCGTGTAAGTCGTAACGGCGAAACGGGCCAGAAAATGAGTGCTGAGGAAATCATCGTAATAAACCTCAAGATCCTCAATGATGCCGGAGGTGCACGATATCAGGCAGGCCGGCTCCGAGGTGCTGACCGGCGTGGTTGTCTGAGCGTGTGCCGGCAACAACACATGGTCGACGACCGGACGCGACCACTGTTTCGGCAGTTGGGTGGCACCACTGACGCCAACGGCAGAAATGGCAGCTACCAATGCGCGTCGGCGTTGTTTGTTTAGATCTGCCTCACCATGATCTGCAGAATGCTCAGTGGCATTCGAATCCGATACATTCGGCCTGGTTTTTTCTTCCATAATTATTCTCTCGATATCTAAAGTTGTAACGAAATTTAATAAGTCCTTGTTAATACCAGCCCGATTCGCTATTTAATTTGCGAGTTTTCAAAAAATGTGTATGTGACTTCAATTCAGGTGTACATGAGTTGCCCTGATATTTGTGCGAACCTTGCCCTGTTTGTCCGGACTGGACTTGACTATATTCCAGGTCACCCGACAATTTGCCCTTTCAGGTAAAGAGTTACCAATAAATCCAGGGGTTTACAGATTCTGGAGTTAGTTAAAAGCACTATCAGCAAGAGATATCGGGACGCTTGATCGACGATTTCAATCAACCTGTAGGCATCCCTGATATCATTGAGCGACTAGATGTAAGAGTCCGTACAACCAGCAAACCCGCCGCTTGATTCTGGTGCTTGCGACTCACATATTCACAGGCCGTTGCACAATGGTTTACAAATCAATATGACGCACAACCTGTTCACGCCAAAATTCGAAAACCTCCCCGATGTGATACCGGTCTTCCCACTACCAGGCGCCATCCTGATGCCGGGAACACAGTTGCCGCTGAATATCTTCGAACCACGCTACTTACGCATGCTGAATGATGTACTCTCAAACGACCGCATAATCGGGATCGTGCAGCCCGATAGTCGATCTCGCGACGATGAGGTGGTGTGTAATACAGGCTGTGCAGGACGGATCACATCATTCAACGAAACTGATGACGGCCGTTTCATCGTGTTGTTGTCGGGGTTGTGCCGATTTGATCTGGTCGCGGAGACAACCGATGGCACCGACTATCGAACTTTCCGTGTCGACTGGTCACGCTTTCAATCCGACTACGATCTGGAGCAATCCCTCGATGGATTGTCAACCTCGCGGGATGCCTTGCTGAAGTGGGTCAGGGAATTTGGCTCGACTCGCAACGCAGAAGTGGATTTCGACAGTCTCGGCAAGCTCAATGATCTGCAGGTGGTTAATGTGCTGATCTGTGGTTTGGGATTCGAGCCGCCTTCCGTACAGGGGCTGATTGAATCGGTGTCACTGACCGATCGCGCCGATTTGCTCTCCGGGCTTTTAAGGATAGCCTCAATGAATTCCAGCGATCCCGGCCATCACACCCATTAGCGGAATTTTCCCCGATCCGGTTTGAAACCAGCGACTGCGCGTCGCAGCCCGATCAAACCCATCTCATTGGGTGATCTGCTGTATCGCAGGCAGATATAGGTCTTGCCGATAGTTTCGATGGTCTCGGCATGGTCGGGTAACGCTTCGGCAGCACGCTTACTTAAGGATAGCGGACCTTCACTTGGCATTACGCGTATGCCCGCGCGTGCCAGCTTCGATTTGAATCTTCGATAGTGCTTAAGCGGTGTTTCAGCTTGCCGGCTCGTTGCAGAGAGCAGCAGGTAGGTTGCGATCATGAATACTGCGAACGCGGCAGTCAGTGTCATTACCAGCCAGGGCCAGTCGGGAGTCGCCACACCCAGGCGCTTCATTAACTGCTGCTGGCGTTGTGGCCCATAGGCCATGACCCAGTTATTCCACTGGTAAACGAATGCATCGGACAGGTGGCGTATGCGTCTCAGATTATCGCCAAGCCAGCCGCTACGTAGCATATTGCGAATACCACTCGTGCCAAAGCCCGAATTAAAACCGGCCAGCGAATCGCCTCTTCGCAGTGCATCGACACCGATCTCGACACGTTCCGGTGCTACCGCGGCGGTTGGATCGATGCGCCTCCAGCCACGCCCGTCAACCCAGATCTCGGCCCACGCATGCGCATTGGATTGACGCACGATTGTGTAGTCGCCGGTAGGGTTGTATTCACCACCCTGATAGCCAACGACCAATCGCGCGGGTATGCCGGCGGCCCGCATCAGTGTCGCGAAGGCGCTGGCATAGTGCTCGCAGTAGCCGTTCCTGGTATTGAACAGGAACTGGTAAACCGGTTCGCCGTCGAGTAGCGGTGGTTGAAGCGAATAACGAAACGGGCTTTGAGTGAACAATTCAAGCGCGCGAGCCGCGATCATTTCAGCGTTGGGGTTGTCGGCGGGATCGCCGGCAAGATCCTGTGCAAGCGCTATGATTTTCTTGTTGATGCCGGGATAAAGATCGGTGAGATGGTCATCCGGCGGTCCGGTGGCCATATAGCGTGCCGTGACCGAGGCGGCCTTGAAACGGATGCGTTCACGAATCGGTTGGCGGGTTTCGCCGAGTGCGAGATTCGATAAAGGATTGCCGATGGATACCGAAACCGGTGTTTCAAGAAGAGGTAGCCAGGTTTTATCGGTCGCCTCCAACGTCATGTCATAGGCCACAAGCTTCGGGTTGGTATCAGCCGGGAAAACTTCGTGGCGACGTTCGGCCCGGCTCCAGGTGCGACCATCGAACCTATCCAGCACCAATGTCCGCCAATAAAGCTGGTCATGGTGTGGTCGATCCTGATTGAACTCGACACGAAAGGCGACCGCATCGTTCAGACTCAACTCACTGATCGAGCCCGGCGCGACTTGCTCGCTAAGGCCGCTTATGGCGCGGGGCTTATCATCAGCCATGCCCCATAAACTGCCTTCTATACGCGGGAATAATACATAGGCGACGATGGCCAGCGGAATACCGTGCAAAATGATACGCGAGGTTAATAACATCGCCCCTTTGATTGTGAAGCTTCCCGGCGCCACCAGCAGGACAAAATTGCTGATGACCAGGGCAAGACAGAAGAATCCAATGGCGGCCGTTGAGGGTGATTGGTCGAACAGGAATGCTGCCAGCACCACAATGGCGGTGAGTATGTTCAAGAACATGGCATCGCGAAGCGAATCGGTTTCGATCACCTTGAGCGCAGTAAAGGCAATTAACATGGCACTGCCGGCGGTGCGCCCGAATATAGTTCGATACTCCGTTAATAGCAGGACGAGCATGGCGAGCGTCAGAATCCAGCGCAAAAGCTTTCCTGGTACCAGCAATCCTCGCGCAAGGGTAATCAGGCGTACGGCAACAAGGGTCATGACGACTACACCAAGCCATAGCGGTTGGTACATGACATGCAGACCGAGTGCCAGTGGTACGGTCATAACCGTTGTGGCCAGTGCAGCACGTGTTGGCGCTTCAAGCGGTGCGGATGGCGGTTGCGGAAATTGCCACCTGCGAGGCTTTACGGGACGAAATTCCGACTCAACACGATCATGTGTTTTATGTCCACCTGGCGTGCTCACGGGTTGTCGTCTTGTGTAATATTCGCCGGATCGGGACAAAGTGCCAATGCCTTAAGACAGCGCGCCCGGTGTCGCCCGCCCTGGTCGGCAGCAATTGATAAGCCTGGCAGTCTCAGCGCATAACTTGTGCCGGCGCTGTCGGCATCGAGTATCCATCGGCACAATTCGGACAGTCGTGACTCGTGGTCGGTGTTGCGGGTGTCGGCGTAGTCAAGGCATATCCCGGCACTGCCTGTGCCCTCGAACTGTTTGCTTACGAGACCGCTGCCGCGTGCGCTGTTGCGCCAGTGAATTCGGCTCGGCGGGTCCTCTTTGCGGTGACCCCTCAGGCCACGAAAATCGCCATCATCTGCATGGCTACCGTTACCGGCCCCGTGTGCCTGGCTGTCAAATGAGATGGGTGAAGACCACACAGCAGCAGGTCGTGGATAAACAAGTTGGCTGACTTCATTGTCTGGCCCCTGAACCAAACGCTTGCTCCAGGCACACAACAAGCCCACAGGAAAGATACTGACAAAATATATCTCGGGGAGCGGCTGCCAACCACGCGATCCGGTTTTAAAATTCAGCTCAATACGGGTGTGACCATCTGCTGGAAGATCAAAACGCGATTGCGAATCGCCGCCGCGAAGCCACAGCGCGTATCGCGACCTGTGGCGGGTTTCATGGACGCGAACGGAACCTTGGGCCATATCACCTGAGAATACCGGTTTGCCGGGATGTATCGATACCGATAATCCAACCAGGTTGCGCTGGGTGTAGTGCATGGCGACGATGCCGATAGCCACCAGCATGAAGGTGAACAAGTGACCGAGACCATTGTTGTAGTTGACCGACACCAGCAGCATCATCAGGATCGCACCAGCATAAAGCATGCCGAAACGGGTCGGCAGGATATACACCTTGCGGGAGTCGGTACCAAGCGCAGGATTGCCGATATCGTCGAGGCTGTCTGCAGTTGTCATTTACCCAGGTCTCATGGCTGGGCGGTCGATTGACATGGCTTCAGACGGCCTCAATCAACGGCTACGGATTCGATCAATCGCCGGGTCAGTGCATCACGCTCAGCAGATGCCAGACCCTGAGCCAGGCGGTGTCCGATAATGGCCGGTGCGACGGCCTGAACATCCTCGGGTAACACCGCATCGCGATTATCCAGCAGTGTAAAAGCGCGCGCCGCACGCAGCAATGCAAGACCGGCGCGGGGTGACAGGCCGTTATCGATCCATGTCAGATTACGACTGGCTTCAACCAGATCGAGGACGTAACCAGTCAAAGCGTCGCTGGCGAATACGCCCTCAGCCTGACGTTGCAGTTCGATCACCTCATTGGCATCCAGAACGGCTTCAAGTTCGCGTAGCAGCGTGGTGCGATCGTCGCCCTTCAACAAGGCCTGTTCGAAGACACGCGATGGAAAGCCGATGGATAGTGTCATCATGAAACGATCGAGCTGACTTTCCGGAAGCGGGAATGTACCCGATTGCTCGTGGGGATTTTGCGTGGCGATAACAAAGAACGGCGTCGGCAGATCGTAGCTGTGACCATCGACCGAGACCTGATGCTCTTCCATCGCCTCAAGCAGGGCGCTCTGGGCACGCGGGCTGGCGCGGTTGATCTCGTCGGCCAGCACCACTTCCTTGAACAGCGGCCCTTGATGAAACTTGAACCCTGCCCGTTCGGAATCATAGACCGATACGCCGATGACATCCGCCGGGAGCATATCGCTGGTGAACTGGATACGGTTGAAGGCAAGGCCCAGCACTCTCGCCAAGGAGTGTGCCAGGGTCGTCTTGCCGACTCCGGGATGGTCTTCAATCAACAGATGACCGCGGGCGAGGATGCAGGTCAGGCACAATCTCACCACTTCCTGCTTGCCGAGGATAAGTTCATTTATCAGAGATTCGGCGTCCGCAAGACGACTCAATGCAGATCGCTGTCGATCCGCAAGCACGTTGACCATGTCACTCTCCATATGGTTATTCTATATTCACACCTTGCCACGGAACCCGTAGATCGGACAACATCCGTTATGGCAACCAGGCGGATAGAAAGGTCCCGTGCATTGTGCGGCGAATGCTGGCACGATTAACAAGATTAAATGTGCTGTAATAAAAGCTGGTGAACCAGTATCCATAATAATCTCCAGCCCGATGATAGATTGATTCAACATCAAGTATTCGGGCAACTCACCCAAGGTAGAGAACATGCAAGCGTCAGAGGTCAAGAATAAATCGGATGCCAAAAAGATCGTCCAGGAACGCGAACTCGACTATGTAAAGGTCGCGGTATCCGATATCGACGGTATCCTGCGTGGCAAGTATATGCAGCGCGACAAATTTTTCTCAGCACTGGACGGTGGCTTCGGATTTTGCGAAGTGGTACTCGGTTGGGATTCCAACGACAAGCTCTACGACAATGTTTCCTATACCGGCTGGCACACCGGATACGGCGACTCGATGGTCAGAGTAATTCCCGAAAGCTGTCGGGAGTTACCCCTTGAAGACAATATGTTGCTGTTTCTTTGCGAGTTTGAGGAAAAGGCCGAGGCTGTTTGTCCACGTGGGCTGCTGCGGCGGGTACTGGCCAGGGCGAACGACATGAATCTTAAGGCGACGGCCGCCTGCGAGTTTGAGTTCTTTGTTTTTGACGAAACCTCTGACAGTGTTCGAGAGAAAAATTATCGCGATCTAAAAAACATTACCCCCGGATTTTTCGGTTATTCAATGTTGCGTAATTCCGTTTACTCTGAGTTCTATGAAGATTTACTTAAGCTGTCTACCGACATGGAATTTCCAATAGAAGGACTACATACAGAAACCGGACCCGGTGTGCTCGAAGCGGCAATTGCCCACTGCGACGCACTGACCGCCGCGGATCGTGCGGTGCTCTTTAAAACCTATACCAAAGTTCTGGCTCAGCGAAATGGCTGGATGGCCACATTCATGGCCAAGTGGTCGCCGGATTATCCGGGGCAGAGTGGACACATCCATATCTCGCTGTGCGACACCAAAGGCAAGCCGGTTTTCCATGACAAGAAAGATGAGCATGGAATCTCGGAAACCATGCGCCATTTCATTGGCGGTCAGCAGGCATTGATGCCCGAGTTGTTGTCCATGATAGCGCCAACGGTGAACAGCTTCACCCGCCTGATTCCCGGGTTCTGGGCGCCCACAACAGCGAGTTGGGGAGTTGAGAACCGTACCTGCGCACTGCGTGCCATTCCCGGAAAACCAAAAGCCCAGCGGGTTGAATACCGTATTGCCGCTGCCGACATCAATCCCTATGTAGCACTGGCCGCCGCGCTTGGTTCAGGGCTCTGGGGAATCGAAAATGCAATCGAACCAGGCAAGCCGGTGGTCGGTAATGCCTACGACGTCAAAGTCCCGAGCAAGTACGAGCTGCCGGCCACTCTGTTTGAAGCCGCCGGGCGTTTGCGAAACTCATCAGCCGCCAAGGCGCTGTTTGGAGAGCCTTTCGTCGAGCACTATGCGGCGACACGTGAGTGGGAGGAGCGGGAGTTTCGTAAGCATATTACAGACTGGGAGTTGAATCGGTATCTGGAAATCATTTAACCAATGAAAAAGCCTTCAGGCGGCACACTACGGCGTTGAAGACCGATTCCAAAAAGCTCATGTACTCCATGTACACTACGCTTTTTATCATCGACCTTCGCCTTGTATTGCACTCACCTGAAGGCTTTTTACGATGGTTACTTGCGGCACATTACGGCGTTGAATGCTTATTCAAAAATGCCCATGTATTCAAAATACACTCCATAAAGTGAATGTGTTTATTAAAAGTATTAGTGGGTGGGAGATATGCTCACCCACCTTGCCTGGAACGGAGTCCAAAACAGGGTGGAGAAGGCTGCGCGTCATCTCCACCATTTGAATAATTTCATATAGCAGAGAAGATTATGAGGACGTTTTCCGTAACATCGCCGGTCGACGGTAGTACCTATATTGAGCGCCCGTATGCCGAGGCTGCTGATATTGCCGCCGCGCTTGAACGGGCTGCTGCGGCCAGTGCCGACTGGCGACAACTGGGCATTGCCAAACGTGCCGAGCTGGTCAACCGTGCCACTGACATTTTCGTATCCCGCAAGTCCGAGATCAGTGAAGAGCTGAGCTGGCAGATGGGTCGTCCAATCCGCTACGGCGCAGGCGAGGTAGGCGGGTTCGAGGAACGTGCCCGCTACATGGCGTCCATAGCTGAATCGTCGTTGGCCGATGTGGTGCCGGCAGAGAAAAGCGGATTCAATCGTTTTATCAAGCGCGTACCGCTCGGACAAGTGTTCGTTATTGCACCGTGGAATTATCCCTACCTGACTGCGGTGAATGCCGTGGTGCCGGCGCTGTTGGCAGGAAATACAGTGATACTGAAACATTCTGCACAAACGCCCCTATGTGCTGAGCGATTCGTTCAGGCTTTCGTCGAGGCGGGGGTTCCACAAGGCGTGTTTCAATTCCTGCATCTCGATCATGATGCAACTTCGCGCCTGGTGAAGGCGCCCGAGATCGATTTTGTGGCGTTCACCGGATCAGTTGCCGGTGGCGAAGTCGTCGAGCGCGCGGCCGCCGGTCTGTTCAAGGGTATCGGACTGGAATTGGGTGGCAAGGATCCCGCTTATATTCGCGCAGATGCCGATATCGAGCAGGCGGTTGAAACAGTTGTCGACGGCGCATTCTTTAACTCCGGACAGTCGTGCTGCGGCATTGAGCGTATCTATGTACAACGTCCAATATTCGATGACTTCGTCGAGCGCGCGGTCGCATTGGTGAACCAATACACATTGGCGCCGCCGCAACTTGAAACCACGACACTCGGACCCATGGTGCGTGCCGATGCGGCAGATTTTGTGCGCGAACAGGTCAAGGATGCCATCAATGCCGGCGCCGTCGCTCACATCGATGCAAAGGCATTTGAACACGATGCCAAAGGTACCGCGTATCTGGCACCGCAACTCCTCAGCGGGGTGGATCACAGCATGCGGGTGATGACTGAGGAGACATTTGGTCCAGTTGTGGGCGTGCAGGCAGTCGATAGCGATGACGAAGCCATTGCCTTGATGAATGACAGCGAATACGGTTTGACTGCGTCGGTGTTTACCCGTGATGAAGACGCTGCACTTAAAATTGGCGAAGCGGTCGATACCGGTACGTTTTTTATGAATCGCTGCGACTACCTCGATCCGGCTCTTGCCTGGACCGGAGTCAAGCATTCCGGTCGTGGTTGCACCTTATCCAGCATTGGTTTCGAGCAATTGAGCCGACCAAAATCCTTTCACTTCAAGACCGGTGTGTAAACCTGCCATGAAAGCCAACTGGAATTATCCTACATCCATTCGTGCCGGTGCTGGCCGTATCTGTGAGCTGGCCGACTGCTGCAAGCAGCTCGGCATGAAACATCCGTTATTAATTACCGATCCGGGACTGGCACGCCTGCCGATGGTTGAAGAAGCCATCGCCGGATGTCGTCGTGAAGGACTTGAGGCCGGTCTGTTCAGTGAGATCAAGCCCAACCCCAGCGGTACCAACGTTGCTGCCGGTGTCGCTGTGTTTAACGATGGCGGACACGACGGCGTCATAGCCTTCGGCGGCGGTAGCGGGCTCGATGCCGCCAAGGCGGTCGCACTGGTGGCGCGTCAGTCACTGTCGGTATTCGATTTTGAAGATGTCGGCGATAACTGGAGCCGAGCCGACAGCGATGCCATTGCTCCCATCGTAGCGGTGCCGACCACAGCAGGTACCGGTTCGGAAGTAGGTCGTGCTTCGGTCATCGTGGATGAATCGGCCCATGTTAAAAAAATCATCTTTCATCCAAAAATGTTACCCGCCATTGTCATTCTCGATCCTGAATTGACAACCGGTTTACCACGGTCGCTGACTGCTGCCACCGGCATGGATGCGTTGTCGCATAATCTCGAGGCATTGTGCTCGCCATTGTTTCATCCGCTGGCTGAAGGTATCGGTATGGAAGGGACGCGCCTGGTACAGCAATATCTGCCACGTGCGGTTGCCGATGGCAGCGATATCGAAGCACGCATGCAGATGCTGGTGGCGTCGTCCATGGGTGCGACGGCGTTTCAGCGCGGCCTCGGTGCGATGCATGCGTTGTCTCATCCATTGGGTGCGTTGTACGATGCCCATCACGGCACATTGAATGCAATCGTTATGCCCTATGTGTTACGCGCCAATGCCGACGTCATCAAACCGGTGGCCGAACGCCTGACACGATATGTCGGATTGGATAAAACCGGTCTGGATGCATTGATCGACTGGGTACTGGCATTGCGCGCCGAAATCGGTATTCCGGCGACCCTCGCCGACATTGGCATCGATACCGCACGGGCACACGAGGTGGCGACCATGGCAGTGGCCGATCCGACGGCGGCCACCAATCCGATCAATTTTAGCGTTGATCAATATGCCGCGATTTTCGATAACGCGGTAAATGGCAATCTGTAACGAGTACACGTTCAGGAACAACTTATGAAAATCGGAATATTGCAATGTGACGATGTGCGCGAGGAACTGCGTGAGCAGGGATTCGACAACTATCCGCAAATGTTCAAGCAGCGTCTGCATGAGGTTGACCCGGATCTCGAATTTACAGTGTATCGATGTCTGGACGGCGAGATTCCTGAGCGTGTTGATGAGTGTGATGCCTTTATCACGACCGGATCTCGTTACAGCGCCCTGGATGACGATCCGTGGATCGATGCCTTGGGTAAGTTCATGGTTAAACTGGTAGAGGCGCGTGTGCCATTGGTCTGTATCTGCTTTGGCCATCAGTTGCTGGCCAAGGCCATGGGCGGCAAAGTGGAGAAGGCATCGGTCGGCTGGGGTGTTGGCGTATCACAAAATACCGTCAATCAAAAGGCAGGCTGGATGGGCGATGAGGCAATGACGAATGTGAATCTCATCGTCTCGCATCAGGATCAGGTTACCGAAGTACCGGAAGGCATGACGGTAATGGGCGGCAGTGATTTCTGCCCGGTATATTTTTGTCTGGCAGGCGATTCGGCACTCACTATTCAAGGTCATCCCGAGTTCAGCCGTGCCTATTCAAAAGCCCTGATGGAGATGCGTCGCGGGTTGATTGCAGATGATGTTATCGACGCGGGCATGAAGTCGCTCGATTTACGCGTCGATGATTGCGAGGTTTTCCGTTGGATTGTTCAATTCATGAAACAGCCGACCGGTGAGCATATGAATTCGTCATCTCAACCGGAACAAAGCAAAAGCGCGTCATCGGCCTGAAGACGCGCTTGTCGCTGCGGTACTGTTATTGAGTCGTTGATTCAGAACTTGTCGATCCGGCAGGCGCCGATTCTACGGGCGCCGATTCGCTGCCGCTGTATGTTTCCTTGACGGCCTTGGTTAATTTTTCGGTTGTCTCGGTGGTTTTATCCCATACCTTGCCGGAAACGTCCTTGGTCTTGTCCCAGGCTTCACCCGATACTTCCTTGGTCTTATTCCAGGCCTGACCCGATACCTCGACGGTTTTATCCAACGTTTTGCCGGATATTTCCTTGGTTTTATCCCAGGCCTGACCCGAAACCTCAGTGGTCTTGTCCCAGGCCTTGCCGGAAACATCCTTGGTTTTTTCGATCACGGCGTCAACTTTAGAGCCAACTGTCGATTCGCCGGTTTCCGTTGTGGTCGCGGTTGCCGTGGCCTCATCTGCCATCGCCGGCAGCGTCATGGTTAACAACAGGCCAACGCCAAATACTGCAATGGTGCGAGTGAGAATATTCTTGAAAATCATCGATAAGTCCTCTTTTATAAGTTCGTGTTTGTCATGGTTACGCGTGTGGCGATTTAAAAGACCATTGGTAATTTTTTGCCTTTTTGACATGTCATTTGGGCGCAACTGATAAACGGTCCTTGAGTCTGCGAGCGGTTCGTTGCTAGAGTCCATGGCCCACGACGCGATATGTCATTATCGACAATAATTCCGTTTGTATGAATGCACCATGAATTTGATCAAAATCGGTACCAGGGCGAGCCAGCTTGCACTCTGGCAGGCCCATTACGTGGCCAACAACTTGCGGCGAATCCATTCAGGAATTCAAGTTGAACTCGTTGAGATTACAAGCCAGGGAGACAAGACCCTCGACGTACCGTTGTCGGCGGTGGGTGGCAAGGGTCTGTTTTTAAAAGAGCTTGAAGAAGCGTTGCTGGATGACTCAATCGACCTCGCTGTGCATTCGATGAAAGACGTAACGGTGACTTTACCCGACGGGCTGCATATCCCCATAATCTGCAAACGCGATGACCCGCGAGATGCCTTCGTGTCGAATCGTTATGCGTCGCTCAAGGAAATGCCCGAAGGCGCGGTGGTCGGAAGTTGCAGCTTGCGTCGACGAAGTATTCTGCGTCATCATTATCCCCATCTGCGGGTTGAGAATCTGCGTGGTAACGTCAACACCCGTCTCAAGCGGCTTGATGACGGCGACTACGATGCCATCATTCTTGCCTGCGCCGGACTTAAGCGTCTTGATATGGCAGAGCGAATTCGCACACCGCTCGATACGGATGTATTTCTGCCGGCGGTTGGTCAGGGTGCTGTCGGAATTGAATGTCGTATCAATGATGCGCGTGTTAACCAACTCATCGCGCCACTTTCACATGACAAGACTGCGCGCTGTGTCGCCGCAGAACGAATAGTCAACGAAGCGCTGGATGGGGGTTGTCATGTTCCCATTGCCGCTTTCGCGACCATTGATAAAAATCAGCTTGCGCTACGCGCACTCGTCGGCGATCCCGACGGTGGTCAGCTACTGACCGCCAGAGGTGTCGCTGAGATCGACAAAGCCAATGATCTGGCGAGGAACGTCGCAGAACAATTACTTGAAAAAGGCGCGGGCGACATTCTTCGTGATGTCTACGCCACAGCCTGATCAGCCCCGTCAGTCTCGCAGTGATGCAGTCAGATATTCCTGGTAGAGATTCTTTAGCTAGCGCAACGATACTGGTGACTCGACCCAAGGCACAGGCTGCTCGTCTGGTGACACTGGTCGAACAGTGTGGTGGGCAGGCGGTCGTGCTGCCGCTAATTGATATCGTCGCAGCGCCGCAAAGTATCGAGCTCGATCGGCTACTCAATGAAATCAATCGCTTCGATATATTGATTTTTGTCAGTCGCAATGCGGTTGACCATGGGATGATGTTGATGCGCAGGCTTGTGGCGACGCCATCGCCCCGGGCAATCATTTTAGCGGTGGGTTCCGCTACTGCTGCGGCACTTGAGAATCTGGATTTCAAAAATGTAATTCGTCCCGAAGGCCGGTCGAACAGCGAAGAGCTGTTAAAATGTGAAGCACTAAAGCATGTTGCCGGTCGCTCTGTATTGATATTCCGTGGTCAGGAAGGTCGCGAGTTGATAGCCGATAGCCTGCGTCGGCGTGGCGCTGTAGTGGAATATGCGTCGGTGTATCAACGCGTTGCCACACATCTTGATATTCGGATATCGTTGAAGGCCTGGCTAAAATGTGATCAACCCATGCTGGTACTGACCAGTGCCGCTGCTGCCGAGGTTTTAATGGAGCGCACGCCCGAGGACCTGGCGACACAAATGCGTCGAATACCGTTGGTTGTATTTAGCGAACGCCTCGGCGAGCGCTTACGGCACGCCGGCTGGAAGGGTCCCATCGGCGTATCGGAGCGCACCAGCGACGCCGGCATCGTGGCAACTTTAGGCGCGCTACACCAACTTAACTTGAAGCACATGAGCTGATGGCCAATAACACCTCATCCTCCGGCAAAGACGAATCTGTATCAGACCAGCCCGGTAACGTCGAATCGCCGGCTGTACCGCCAACTACGACCTCCAGTAGCACAAAGGCTCCGCAGCGTTCCCCAACAGGGTTCAACTGGCTGTCCATCGCCGCGCTCGCTGTTGCCATCATTGCACTGGTCGCAGCAATTTTTGCCTGGTATCAGGTGGCCGTAACTGGCCGTCTGGAAGTCGGCGCCCAGCGCTCCAGCGTGGATCGCGTGGTGTCGGAATTCACTGATATGAAGTCACACCAAACCGGCCAGGACGAGGCCATTGCAGCGCTTCGCGGAGAAGTGGCCAAGGTTGCAGATGAAACTCGTGACGCTGTCGATAAAGGGATGCGTTTGCAGGACGAAAATCTGGATCGTTTCCGCGAGGAGTTCAATACGCTAAAGCGATCGGTCGAGAAGGTTTATGAGGACTTTGGTCGTTCAGTGGACACCTGGTCCCTTGAAGAGACCGAACAACTTTTATTGTTGGCCAATCAACGGCTGTCGTTGGTTCGCGATGTCCACCTGGCGAGTACCGCGTTACGATTGGCCGACAGCAAGCTCGAGGAGATCGGTGATCCTGCCTTGCTGCCGGTTCGTCGACAAATCGCTGATGAACTGGCGGCCCTGGCTGAAGTGCCCGGGATTGATGTGGCTGGCAATGTATTGGCGCTCGACGCATTGGCCAAGAGAGTGCCGCGACTGCCGCTGTCGGAGGATATGAATCGACCCGAATGGCAGACCGGCGAAGCAAGTACTGACGATACCGCTGACACCGGCCTCAGCGAAGTGGGTCGCCAGATCCTCGATGATCTCCAAAAACTGGTGCGAGTCCGCAAGGTTGAGGAAACCCGCCTGCCAAAACTCAAGCCCGTGCAACGTTTCCTGGTAGATGAAAATCTGCGTGTCATGTTGAATGCCGCCCAGTACGCATTGCTGAGAGGAGACATCGAAGTCTTTAAAAATCGAATTGATGCCGCCCGTCAGTGGCTCGACCGTTATTTTGATGTCGGTGACGATGCGGTGATCAAGTTTGCTGGTGAACTTGATCACCTGGCAAGTCAGCCCATGGCGGTCGAGTTACCTTCAATCAGCGCATCGTTAGAGCTCCTGCGTCGCCACATCGATGAGCGCACCAGCCAGTGAATACGTTGATATTTATTCTGGTCACTCTGGCCGTTGCCCTGGGACTTGGCCTGGTTGCAATGCAAGACCCTGGCTATGTGTTGATCTCGCGTTCGCCCTACGAGATCGAAATTTCCCTGGCGCTGTTTTTGTTGCTGACGGTATTGCTGTTCGCTGGTCTGTACCTGCTGGTTCGAATGTTGTTGCGAACTTTTTCTGCGAAGCGAGACTTGCACCGCTGGCGTGTACGACGCCAACGTGATCGTGCCGGCCGCGATATGCTTAAAGGGTATACGCGTCTTATCGAGGGCGACTTTGCTGAAGCCGAGCGCGAGTTGACGCTGCATGTGGAGAATAGCGATACGCCTTTGCTCAATCATTTGGGCGCGGCTTATGCCGCCCAGCAACAGGGTGATTATGTGCGCCGTGATCGCTACCTGGATCAGGCCGCTGCCAGCGGACGCGGATATCGCGATGCCATTGCCCTGACCCGTGCGCGTCTTGAATATCAGGCGGGTCAACTCGGTGATGCACGCGCGACCATTGATTCAATGCCATCGTCACTCAAAAAACGTCGTGTGGTGGAACGCATGGAGGCCGAGGTACTGCGCTCTCAGAATGATTTCGATACCCTGCAAAAACGTCTGCCGCTATATCGTCGACACAACTCATTCGAAAAAAGCGAATTGGCCGATCTGGAACGACAAACCTTCGCTGGATTGATTTCACATGACTCGCCACCGGCGCGAGATTCGAAACAACTGGGTCGTGTGTGGTCGTCGCTGCCCAAATCACAACGCGCGGATTCCTCGATGGTATTGGCTTATGCCGGTAAATTGGCGGAGGTTGGCAACGCCAAACAAGCAGCAGATCAAATCCTGGTCACGTTGCACCATCACTGGGATTCCGAACTGGTGCCACGCTACGCTGCATTATCTATTGATCGGTCCGAGCGAATCCGTCAGCTCAAGGTGTGGCTGGAGCAGCATCCGGACGACGCCCGGCTGCTTTACTGTCTGGCACATCTGGAAAACGAAGTCGGTGAACGTGAGGTTGCGCAGAAGCACTATGCCGAGGCGATCCGCCATGGCGCGCCTCAAGAGGCTTATCTGGAACTGGGCGCGCTACTGGAACGTGCCGGTGAATCCGCCGAGGCGATGCGTTGCTATCGTCGCGGACTCGAGGTACGTGCCGGCCGTACTGGCAACGTCAAGCGGGCTGTTCAATCATCGACGGCAAATTCGAAGGAATCATAGAACACACGTTCCGGGTCCAGCCCGGCAGCGGTGAAGTTGATTTTGCCGGCATCGATCATAACCGGTGGGCCGCAGGCATACACCTCGAAACCGCTCAGATCCGGATAGGCGCGGAGTACGGACTCGTGAACAAAGCCGGTTTCGCCGCTCCATTCATCCACCGGATCAGGTTCTGACAGAACCGGCGTGTAGGTGAGGTTGGGATACTCATTTGCCCATTGTTTTAGCGTTGCGTCCAGATACAGGTCGCGAACGCTGCGAACACCCCAGAACAAGTGAAAATCGCGCTCCACGCCGTTGTGAAGCGCCCGTTCCAGTAATGCCTTGATGGGCGCGAGGCCGGTGCCACCGGCCATGAGTATGGCTGGCCGATTCGAATCCTCACGTAGAAAGAAGATCCCGAATGGACCTTGAAATCGCAGCAGATCTTTTTCCTTGATTGATTCGAATACGCGCGAGGAAAAATGGCCGTCAGGAACATGGCGGATATGCAGTTCGAGTTCCTGTCCGGGTGTCGGACGACTCGCCATGGAAAAACTGCGCCGGCGGCCATCACGCAAAAGAATGTCGATATACTGCCCGGCGAAGTATTCGAAGCGCTGACTGGCGGGCAGCTTGAGATGCATGATCATTACGTCATGGGCGGCTCTTTCAAGGCGGCTGACTCGACACGGCAGGATCTTTATCTGGATCTCGCCGCTGGCGGCGAGTTCGGCTGCATCGAATTCAACATCGCTCATGGGGAGCGCCTGGCATAGCAGTACCTTGCCTTGAGCCAGTTCTTCCTCGCTGAGTGCCTTGGGTGGATGGGCGTAGTCGACCTGACCCGATATGAGCGTTGCCTTGCAGGTGCCACAAGTGCCGCCACGGCAACTGTAAGGGAATACAATACTGTTTCGTAATCCCGCATCGAGCAGCGTTTCGTCGGGGTTGACCTCGAATTGCTTGCCGGTCTTGCGATTGGTTGCGTTAAAGCTCATGAGTAACGTGTCGGTGACATTAAAAGGATCGCGAATTCTGCCATGGTTATGGATGCTTAACCAGTTTAAAACGCGCCCTCAAAGAGTGCAGCATGCCTGAACTGCCGGAAGTAGAAACAACGCGTCGGGGCATCGCGCCCTATCTTGAGGGGCGGCGCATCAAGACAGTGGTGGTTCGCGATCGGCGTCTGCGCTGGCCGGTGCCAGCCGGGATCGAGACACGGCTTGCCGGTGATCATGTTGAGTCAATCGATCGGCGTGCAAAATATCTGCTGATGCGTACCAGGCGCGGTTGTTTGATGATCCATCTCGGCATGTCCGGCAGCTTGCGGGTTTTGACAGTGCCTGTCGTGCCACGGCCCCATGACCATGTCGATCTTGTGATGGCCGACGGTGTGATTATCCGCTATCACGATCCTCGGCGTTTCGGCTCATTTCTGTGGGTCGAGGGAGATCCCCTGATGCATCCGCTACTTAAATTCCTCGGGCCGGAGCCGCTGTCTGACGAATTCGATGCCGATCATCTCTTCGCATTGAGCAGACGACGTTCGGTTGCGGTCAAGTCGTTTATCATGAACGCCCGCATAGTCGTTGGCGTTGGCAATATCTATGCCAGCGAATCTTTATCCCTTGCAGCGATTCATCCCCTGCGCGCCGCCGGTCGAATATCGCACAGGCGATATGAGATGTTGGTGCAAGCCATACGCAGCGTGCTGAACCGATCCATCGAAATGGGCGGGACAACCCTGCGCGACTTCGTCAATCCGGGCGGCGATCCCGGCTACTTTGAGCAAACTTTAAGGGTGTACGGTCGAGGTGGACTGCCATGTCTCGACTGCGGACGACCCGTGCGTCAGGTTGTGATCGGTCAGCGAGCGACTTTCTACTGTCCAGGCTGCCAGCGATGACAGTTGATGGGATTGCCGGTTGGTGACTTTGTTTTATAAGATCTTTACGTCACTAGATCACGCCGTCGTTGGCGAGTCTTTCGATATCGGCATCGTCAAGACCAAGCAGCGTCATCAGTACTTCGTGGGTGTGCTCGCCAAGGTCAGGGCCGGGCCAGCGGGTCGTGCCGGCCTGTTGTTCAAGTCGTGGCGCAATGGCTGGAATCTTCAGCGGCTCACCGTTGATCTCTACTTGCTCGAATAAACCGCGGGCAATGAACTGCGGATCGGTCATCATTTCACGCACGCTGTAGATCGGACCCGACGGTACTCGCGCTGCTTCAAGTATGACAAGTGCCTCGGCGCTGTCCATGGCGGTGGTCCAGGCGGCCAACGCGGCGTCGATCAATCCCTGATGCTCAACCCGTCCATCGTTGCCGGCAAGTCGCGGATCGGCACCGAGATCGGTACGTCCTATGGCCTCCATCAAACGCTTGAAGATGGAGTCGCCATTGCCACCGATGATGATGTACTTACCATCGCGACATGGATAGGTATTACTGGGCACGATTCCAGTCAGGGTCGATCCGGACGGCTCACGCACTACCCCGGCGCCATCATATTCCGGGATAACAGCCTCCATCAGGTTAAAGATGGATTCGAACAACGAGGCGTCTACCACGTCACCAACACCACTTTTTTTACGTCCGATGATTGCCAGTAAAACGCCCAGTGCGGCATGCAATCCGGCGAGGGAATCGCCCATGCTGAGATTCGGCCGAACCGGCGCCTTACCCGGAAATCCGTTGATATAGCGAAATCCGCTGAAGCCTTCGCAAACCGACGCGAACCCCGGCCTCGAGGCATACGGGCCGGTTTGACCATAGCCGGATATGCGCGCATACACGAGGCCGGGATTAATGGCCCGCAGTTCTTTCGGCCCAAGCCCCCACTTTTCTACGGTACCGGGCCTGAAGTTCTCGATTACCACGTCGCAATCGGTTGCCAGCTTTTTGACCAGCGCCTGACCTTGCGGGTTTTTGAGATCCACCGTAATACACTTTTTGTTACGTGCCAGACTGCGCCACCATAACGACGTGTCGTCCTTCATTACTCGCCAGGTGCGAATCGGATCACCAGACGGCGGTTCGACCTTGATGACTTCAGCACCGAAATAACCAAGGATCGTGCCGCAAAAAGGTCCTGCCAGCAGTTGCCCCAATTCGAGTACGCGTATGCCTTGCAATGGGAGGATGGCAGGCGATGACCTGGAGGCGTCCTGATTCATGGAGTGACGATCTCATGGTGGTGGTTAAGCAACCCGATTATGGTACGTATCGTCGTCATGCACCAAGAAAATGCCGGCCATGAGGCCGGCAAAAAGAGGAGTGGTGATGAAGAAGGTTAGTGCGACATTAATACCGGTACTGTCATGTGGTTTAGCAAATGCCGGGTGACGCCGCCGAGTATCAGCTCGCGGATACGTGAATGACCATAGCCGCCCATGACGATCAGATCGACCCCTTCGTCAGCGGCACGCGATAGCAAAGTATCGCCAATATCGATATCGCGGGATACGGTGCTGTTAACTACTGTATTCACATCATGGCGCGCCAGGTGAAGACTGATGTCAGAGCCGGCAATGCGCTCGTTATCGTCGTCGGGCGGATTAACCGCCATTACAACGACTTTGTCGGCGGTTCGTAACAGCGGCATGGCATCGTGCAGGGCGCGAACCGATTCACGCGAACCATTCCACGCCAGCAGTATCTTCTTGCCGATCGTGTCGGCAGTACCCACGTAGGGAACAACAAGAACCGGCCGGCCAACGCCCATGACGACGTCATCCACCAAACCTGCGCTGATATCGGCCGAGTCGTCGCTGTTAGCCTGTGCGAGGATGATCAGGTCACTGTAGTGACCCTGGTCTATCACCCTGGCACTGGTCAGGCCTTCCGTGATGCGCCATTCATTGGCGATCCCGTCATTATCCATCTCCTTGCGAAAGGTTACACCGGCTTCTTTGGCCTGACGTTCGTATTCACGATGGCTTTGCTCGAGAAGCTCGGCGCCGATTGCCACTTCGGCGTATGCAGGAAGCTGTATGGGTTCGATCACATAAAGACCGGTAACGTGGGCATTAAATTTTTCAGCGAGAATCCTGGCTGCCTGAATGCGGACCTGCACTGAGCGAGCATTATCGACTTGAATGAGAATGTCTTTATACATGTCGTTATTCCATAGTGACAGTAAAGTGCGAAATTTTCTTTAAAATATTGTGTATCAGGAACCTGTTGTGTGCCTTGATGTAGATCAGCCTTTATTTGAATCCCTGTATAATCCGTTTTCTGCTACCCGATCTTAGGGTGTGCGATATTCGTTGATCATATAAAACCATTGTTGCAATTATTACAAGGGCAGGAGCAGGTAATGCTGGATATCGATTTTGTTCGTTCACAATATGCCGCATTCAACACTGGCGCCTATGCCGGCACGGCGTTTTTTGAAAACGCCGGCGGATCCTGTATTCCCCGCCAGGTGCTTATGCCATTTTCTGAATTTCTGACGGATTACAAAGTTCAGCCATACGCACCCTACGCCGCCTCCGAGCGTGCCGGCGAAGTCATGGATCAGGGTTATGCGACGATCATCGAGTGGCTGGGTGCACAGCCGGACGAGATTACGATCGGTCCTTCGACGACGCTGAATACTTATGTGCTGGCAAATGCGATGGCGCCGAGCATCAGGGAAGGTGACGAAATAATCGTCACCAATCAGGATCATGAAGCCAACATCGGTTGCTGGCGGCGTCTTGAATCCCGTGGCGCGCGTATTATCGAATGGCAGATCGATCCGGTGAGTGGACTACTTAACGTCGACGATCTCGCCGGTCTGTTAACCGATCGCACCCGTCTGGTCTGTTTTACCCTGTGCTCTAACATCGTCGCCTGCGTTCATGACATCAGGCGGATTACCGATATGGTACGACAGGCTGGTGCACTTTCTATTGGCGATGGAGTGTCTTTCGCGCCGCATCGATTACTTGATGTACGTGCATCCGGGCTCGACTTTTTCTTCTTCAGTACCTACAAAACATTCGCACCCCATACCGGTGTTATGTGGGGTCGCTCCGAAGTACTGTCTGAGCTGCCGGCGCAAGGGCATTTCTTCAATAGCGATTTATCGCGTTACCGCATGAATCCCACCGGACCGTTGCACGCCGAGATTGCCGCGTTAAGTGGTCTGCGTAATTACTTCGAAGAACTGTATGCGCATCACTTCAAGGATCGATCAGCCAATATTCCATCTGACAATTTCAGGCAGCGGTCAGAAGCGGTATATGACTTGTTCCATGATCATGAACAACAACTGGCCACCCAGTTGCTCGACTTCCTGAATCAACAACATGGTGTGCGTATTATCGGTAAGAGTGATGTCGCCGGCGGCGACCGCGCATCCACTATTGCCTTTACCAGCGACCGGGTTGCATCAAGCGATATTGCCAGTAGACTGGGTGAGCACGGTATTGGTGTCAGTAGCGGACACTTCTATGCGATTCGATGCATTGAAGCATTGAACATCGATCCTGCCGACGGCGTGGTTCGCGCCAGCATGGTTCACTATAATACCGCTGATGAAGTCGCCCGTCTGACAGGGGCGCTGGATGAGATCCTGAATGGATAGCCAGAACTTATGGAACCAGCCGTGAATTTGATATTGGGCCACCAGGTTGAAGGCGGTTTATATCAAGGGTAACGGGATCCACTATCAGACTGCTCGTCCCTGGCAACGATTGATGAAAGGTTTTCAACAATGAATATTCAACTGTTTGGCGTATATGCATCTGCCGTTGTTTTGTTATGTCTGACGCCTGGGCCCAATAGTCTTCTGGCAATAACAAATGGTTTGCGTTATGGCGTACGTAAGGCTTTCTTTTCAACGCTCGGATGCGCCTGTGGCCTGACGGTACTTATCGCTGCCTGTTTGTCGGGGTTGGGGTTTATCCTGTCAACTTCAGAATTGGCATTTATGGTCATCAAGTGGCTGGGTGCCGGGTATCTAATCTATTTGGGCATCTTGTTAATAAGATCGGATGCGTCACTTGAGAATGCACGCAGTAACCAACATGTACAATCCGATCGGTCCAATTCGGGTTTATTTATTCAGGGGTTTTTGGTTATCGCCACAAACCCGAAAGTTTTGTTATTTTTTACGGCATTCCTGCCCCAGTTTTACGTTCAGGAATCATCGTTCTGGTGGCAGTTCATCGTAATGGCCGGTACCTTTGTTGTGATTGAGGTCACACTGGAGATTTGTCTGGCTGGCTTTGCAGAAAAAATCCACAGATACACTCGCTCTACCAAAAGAATGCGAATATTCAATCGTCTCACCGGTGGTATTTTCGTTTCTGCTGGAATGTTCCTCTTGACATTCGAACGACCCAGGTAGGACATGCAAGATTAGTTTGAATCGATTGATTTCGATGCGCTGATTAATTGGAAAGAAAATGCGCAGGAGAGTCGATCAATAAATCGGCTGAGGCCCCGATTTATCAGTGTCCATAACAGCGGGAACCAGAGTCATGACAGAAAGTTGGGATGCCTGCGCCGCGGGGTGGGATGACAATAAAGATGTCATCAATTATTCCTCAAAGGCCTTTGTGTCGCTTCGCAAAGTCGTAGATCTTACGGGGCTCCGGATTTTCGATTTCGGTTGCGGGACCGGACTGTTGACAGAACGAATGGCGGAATATGCTGAACGCATAACTGCACTCGATCCATCCGCCAAAATGATTGCCGTCCTCGAAAGCAAGAAACTATCCAACGTCGATACTATCGTTGGAGAAATAACCGAGAAAATATTTGATCTAAGGCCAGGCTTGGTTTCAGGTTTTGACCTGGTGGTTGCCTCTTCGGTTTGTGCATTTCTTGACGACTATCAATTGACGTTGGCATTGCTCAAACGTCTGCTGAAGCCGAATGGACTTTTCGTACAGTGGGACTGGCTCAAGTCTGACAAATGTCAGACATTTGGTTTTACCGAGAATCAGTTGTTATCGGCATTCAAGCAGGCAGGCATGACAATGCTCTCCGTATCCACGCCATTTTCATTGGTAAGTGAAGGTGGTGAAATGGAAGTCCTTATGGGGGTGGGAATGAATGCCTGACAAGCGACTGCATTTAACAGCAATTCCGGGTCAGGTTTGAAAGAATAGTCCCGTCGTAGCAATTCACGCGACCAGTTATACTTGCACATGATCCGGCACATTCACTAACGCGAGGTGATGAGTATGAATGCAGATGAATTACGCTCAATCCAGACTCCCTTAAAGGAGCATTATCGCGAAGAACCAGATGCGGCACTGATTACTCTCAATGCGAAAGGCCGCATCGGTGAAGGCGTTAGTTGCAAAATAGAAACAGGGAAAGCACTTGTTGAAGCCGGGTTACATCCAGCTACAGGTGGAAGCGGTCAAGCAGCCTGTTCGGGCGACATGTTGCTTGAAGCGTTGGTGGCATGTGCCGGCGTAACATTGAATGCT
>BQJD01000018.1 GCA_021604525.1 marine bacterium B5-7
GAGGCCGAGGACATGACCCTTGAGGGATTGAGTGACTTTATGAGGCGTGTCATCAAAGGGACATGGCACCTGTTTCGTTGATGATGAGCCACCTGGAATATGCTATAAATAACCCATGACACAATTACTTGAACAAGCGCTATCAAAGGTTCGTTCGCTCCCACCGGAACGTCAAGATGAGATCGCGGAAGTGGTCGAGCAGATGGCGACCACGCATAGTGATTACACCGCCGAGCAAACCGATAAAATCAAGCGCGGCTTAGCTCAAGCAGATGCGGGTGATTTTGTATCCGACGCGCAGGTTGAGACTTTTTTCGCCCAATATCGGAATGTATGAGATTACGCCTCACGCCCGAAGCGTACGCTGACCTCGATAATATCCACTCATACATCGCAGACGAACAACAACGGCCGCAAACAGCCGCCGCAGTGGTTCGGCAAATAGAGCAGTCATTCGAACGCATTTCCAACCACCCACGTATCGGTCGGGTCACACCGTTTCCCGATACCCGCGAGTACACGATTGCTTCTCTCCCCTTTACGGTCATCTATCGCCTACGAGATGAATGGGTCGAGATCATTACCATCTTCCACGAATCCCAGCATCCGGATAAAAAGCGTCGTTAAGTATCAATACCGTTTCGTATATGCAAGGTATCTGTGGTTGCACGTATCCATCGCTATCAACAACGTCACCTGAGTGAGATAGCCTGCGATTCATTAATGTCACCATAGGGATGATCAAGATGGAAGGGTGTATGCCCGGCTCGCCGCCATGGGTTAGAAGAAAATTCTGACATGGGTTTCGATTCCGAAATTTGGGAAAGGGTTTTGCATCGACGCCTATAACGAGAAGTTTTTAACTTATTGTATTACTGAAGAATAATGGGCAGTATGTTCAACTATGCCAGAAGTCGCATGAGTTCTGAAAATCCGCGTGTCGGCAGTTCGATTCTGTCCTTGGCCACCATTAATCAATAACTTACGAAAATCCCTAAAAAACGGTGGTCACAACTTCGTTGATTGAAGTACTACGTAGCGCTGCCTTTTGACTTGAATTCTCTCTGCGAATACACTGTAATACAATAGAATGCAGTGTAGTTATAGAGGTTTTTCCGTACCATGCCCAATGTCCCGTTTTCCGTCCGAATGGATGAGGATATTAAATCCAGATTGGAAGCCGAAGCTAAGCGGCGGGATCGTTCCGCATCCTGGATTGCCACCAAAGCCATTGAGTCTTATTTGTATGCATGCGAAGAGAAGCGCCATGCCATCGCGAAAGCGCTCGCTGAGGCAGATAAAGGAGTATTCATATCCAGCGAGGCGATGAATTCCTGGGTGGATGCATGGGGTACGGATAAAGAGGATAATCTCCCGGAACCTGAAATTTCGGTCGGCGGTGATCAGTAGGTAAGCCATTCGTGGAGATCGTTTATCTGGCCAGTGCGCGAGACGATCTCGTATGGATGCGCCGCTACTATGTCGAGGTTTTTCCAGAGGGTGCGTCCAAGGCCCAGATACAATTTCGTGCCACTGAAAATATTCTGAGCTCTAATCCAGAGATTGGTCATCCCACAGAGTGGGACAGAGTCAGAGAGTTCTCGATACCGAATATTCCATTTTCAGTCATATATCGGATTAAGGGGGGGCGAGTCGAAGTGCTTCGCATATGGGATGAGCGCCGCAGTAGAAATCAAGATTTCGTCTAAATGCGACGGATATTATACGGCTATGGTGAGTTAGGTGATTGGTGTGTCGGGCTCACGAACAGCTCGAGAAAAGACTTGCGCATCTTGAGGCCGAATGTGCAAAGTTACGGGATGAAAATGCCGAACTAAAGAAACAGCTCGGTCTTTCAGAAGAAAAAGGCCAGGTTCCGACCTCTTTCGATACGGTCGCGTCTCTGGATAAAACATCATCTGTTGGAAAAAAGATCGAAGTTTTTCAGAAACTGTTTCGAGGCCGGGATGATGTCTATCCATTGAGATGGGAGGGCGGAGGTGGGAAGTCTGGTTATTCTCCTGCCTGCGCGAACGAGTGGGATAGACTGCTTTGCGGCAAGCCACGAGTGAAGTGTGCCAATTGTGAAAACAGACAATTCATTCCTGTTTCAGCTGAAGTCATACATAGCCATTTGTCGGGTAAATACACAATTGGAGTTTATCCAATTCTGAAGGACGAGACGTGTTGGTTTCTGGCCGTTGATTTTGACAAGTCGGGCTGGGAGCTAGTGCACTGTCTCTAAAATAGCTTTGCATTTCCCCACCTTTTTTATGATGTTCTCGACTTTGGCGGTCCAAATAAAGGGTTTTGGATTTTCGTTGTTCGCATCAATGAACTGTTTGATTGCATCGACCAACTCAGCAACACTCATGAAAACACCGCGTCGAAGTTGCTTGTCGGTAAGTTGACCAAACCACTGTTCGATGAGGTTTAACCAAGAGCAGCTGGTGGGCGTAAAATGCAGATGAAAACGGGGATGTTTTTTGAGCCAGGCCTTGACGTTCGGATGCTTGTGTGTGCCGTAGTTATCGAGAATCAGATGCAAAGCCTTGCGCTTGGGAAATGCACGATCAAGTTGGCGCAGAAACTTCAGGAACTCTTGGTGGCGATGTCGTTCGTAACAGTTGCCAATGACGGTACCATCGAGCACGTTGAGCGCGGCAAACAATGAGGTCGTACCGTGTCGCTTGTAATCATGCGTCATGGTGCCGCAGCGTCCCTTCTTCATCGGCAACCCCGGTTGCGTCCGATCCAGTGCCTGAATTTGACTTTTCTCGTCCATGCAAATGACCACGGCCTTATCCGGCGGGTTCATATACAAACCAACGATATCCGTCAGCTTGTCGACAAACTCAGGATCCTTGGAAAGCTTGAAGGTTTCAACACGATGCGGCTGTAAGCCATGCGCATCCCAGATACGCTGAATGGTTGCTGGGCTCACTTCGTGACGATCAGCCATGCTGCGACAGCTCCAGTGGGTAGCACCTTTAGGCAGCGTATGCAGTGTGTCGTGAATGATCTGTTTCACTTTCGCTGCATCGATCACCCGCTTGCGACCACGACCGCTTTTGATTTGGCTAAGCGAGCCAATACCCTCTGCCTCGAATCGTTTGCGCCACTCGCGTACCGTAACCACGGTCACACCAATACTCTCAGCAATGTGAGTATTGGCCATGCCCTCGGCCGCATGCAGTACAATCTGCGCACGCCATGCCAGCGCCTGTGGCGTGTTGTGTGCCGATACCCAAGACTCCAGAACGTCACGATCTTCATCGCACAGTACCAAGCGTTTCGCTGAATGGTTCATCGCAGTCATCCCAACTTGAAGCTTTCTGCAATGGTACCTGTAGCATAACTAAATAGATAGTTATATGTGATACACTACACCAGGTCTATCAAATCTGTCAACTTTGGGAGCCCCAGAAATATCAGGCGCGCTAATGGCCTATACTCACAAGTAGCTCGGGGTGGCATACAACTCGGCCAATCTCTCGAGTCGCGACCAATCTGGAATAGGCCGGCTCCGCATGCGTGGGCCGCCAACCGGAAAAAGTCTGTGGAGACCGCACATGAACGTCAAACACCTCTGCCTCTTCCTCGCTGCCAGTTGCACTGCCTTCTCACTCCAGGCCCAAAGCGCGGAGCGTACCGGCTACCCTACACTTGATACGCCCCCGCACTACGACGAAAGTTACTATCCCGATATCCGCCCGGTGGAAGACCAGACCCAGGCCGCCTATCTGTTGGTACTGCTGAACCTGGTCGACCCGGTCGAGGGTGTGGACCCGGACGAGGTGGCGCCGCCCGAACACCTTGAGGAAATCGGCCTGTCAAAAGTCCTTTATGATGTCCTCGGCGTATCCATCCGCCAACAATCCTTCGAGAAACTCGCAAGTGGTTACGGCCTGGAGCCCGGACGTTTCGCACCTTTCTCCGACGACCTTCTGCAGCGGCAACGGGAAGTCGCCAGAAAAATCAGTGAGGATCCCAATCTGTCGAACATCGCAGAACTTGCGGTGATTTCATTCCACCACCCGGACCCACTGGTGCGTGTCGCTGCCGCGCCGCTCGTACTGGTCACAACCGATGGGCGGGATCGAGCTCTCGATACCTTGCGCGAAGGCTCCCGGAGCGATGACGCCCGCATCCGCCCCCTCGCCCTGACTCTGCTGGCGCGCTACAGCCCGCGTGATTCGGCACTGGTTGCCTGGCGTAAAACGCAACCGACCGACCCGGGCCAGATGGAAGAACCAGGCACAACCCTGGTCATTCATGGCACCTGGGCGCGGAATAATGACTGGTGGCAGGACGACGGCAATTTCTTCGAATACCTGCAGCACGACGTGCCGGTCGACGATCTGTTCCTCGGCGACGACCCCTTCGCGTGGTCGGGCGACTGGGATCATGACGAGCGCGTTCAGGCGGCCAGCGATCTCGTGTCGTGGATGACCGCTCACGGAGAAACCTGCGTCGATATCATCGCCCACAGCCACGGCGCCAACGCCGCGTTCATCGCTGCATCGCAACTGGACTACGGTCGCCTGATCGTGCTCTCGACCCCGTCACACAAGACGAAATATCCTACCGACCCGGACACTCCGATTCTCTCCATACGTGTGAAACTGGATCTCGTCGTGCTGGCCGACGGCGGCGGCAACAGGTTCCCCGCCGCGCCGAACATCAAAGAGGAATACATCGGCTGGTTCAACCACTCGGCCACTCACTATCCGGATGAGTGGGAGGAAGAGGGCGTGCCCGGCATAATGCCGCCCGGGCAGTGTTCGCCGTGACTCGCGTCTCAACATTACGCCTCGTAAGATCGATCATAGGATACGGTGGGAAGCGATTCCGCAATTGGGTGGGAATATCGGGGAGATACGTTGTGCATTGTCGTGATTCGTTATGCGAACGTTAATCTACTCGTTCGCGATGATTTGCGATGTCTTCCAGGACTGTGGCATGGGGGGTTTTTGCAGTAGCTGTAACTTATGCAAATCCAGGCAACCTGACCTGCACCCATCATTACTACCGATACCTCCCTGGTTCAGTTCGATTGTGCCTTGTTGCTGTAAGTGTTTGGCCACCTCGGGGGGGTTGATACACGAGCATTGAGTGTGGTCGTTCTTCATTGTAGTCCCGATGCCACGCGCTCAAGTTCTATGCTACAGCCCTGTTGGGCAGATGCATGAAGTTATTCTCTAGTTCACGATCGATCCGCTGATGCCGCCGTGACAGCAAAGCAGGGAACGTTGGATCGAGCCTATACTGCCGACAACTTTTAAATTCGCGTATGTAAATTAAAGACCCTATAAGTTTAAACAGAATGCTTTTAATTGAAAGCTAATGACTGTTAAAACAACACGTATCAAAGGATATCTATAACGAGTCTCTTCCCTGGCAAGAGTAATTTATTTTCAGTCCTGTTTTTGCAGGGATATCTTGCCGCTACAATCGGGCTTCTTCCCTTGTAAAATACCTTCCCCATATTTTCCACTTAGTGTGCCCTTCTGCGTTGCGCGGAAATTTCCGGATCCGTCCGTAACAGTAATGATAAATTCCCCGTTTTGTGACACCGAACCGGTTTTCGGTTGGGGGTGACCTGGTTCGTTTATAGTCCCGTTAATTACATTTATAGAGAAAGTACGGGCATTATTATTTAAGCATCCGGAAAGATTGCTCAAGGATACTTTCCACAAGCCATCAAACGGATATTTGAATATCGGCGCGACGGGAGATAGATTCAAAAAATATAAACCTGTAGCAACCACCAGGAGAAGAGCAGCCCCAGCCAGAATTATATTTCTGCCACTGGAGAGCCTATGGCTAGGCGATTTTGAATCTGTCCCGGTGTCGGTAACCTTTACTTGTCCCGGGACCAGTCGAAATGCAGGAACCGGTTCTGGAATGTTCTTGACTTTCTGTTCACCAATATCATCAAAGGTGATCGAGAGTTTATTTTTCACCTGATCAAAAGTGCTTCCGGAAATACAGATTCCACCCTTTTCGGCGAGGCCTTCCAGTCGAGCCGCAACGTTGACACCATCCCCGTACAAGTCGTTGCCTTCCACAAGCACATCGCCAACATTGATACCCATGCGAAACCACATCTGGACCTCTTCAGGTAATTGTGTATTCCTGGCCCTGAAATCCTCCTGAAGTGAAATTGCGCAGCGAACAGCCTGTACCGGGCTTCCGAACTCCGCGAGAAAAGCATCTCCCGCGGTATTGAAGATTCGGGCATTATGTTTGTTAATCAGCGCTTCCGCCTGCTCACGAAACGACTTGAGCGTCTTTAGTGTCTCTTCTTCATTTGCCGCCATCATTTGGCTGTAATTGACAACGTCTGCAGCCAGGATGGTTGTCAGTTTTCGCATGTCAGGACAAGATATCTACAGGTTGGGTCGAACAGTTGAGATTTGGTTGTAATCCGTCCACGTACTGTTTAAATGCTACCCATATTTTTTTGCTGCACTGTACATGTTTAATACCTCTTTCATAATGGATCGATGAAAAACGGGGATTTGTGATAATTCCAGTAATCATTATTCTGTTAGTATTCAATTAGTTAAACATTTGTACACAAGATAGCGTATTTTATATTACCAATATTCATGTTCTGAAACCCGACCATGGGGTTATCACATGACAATAGTATTCAGATTAATAATTCTGTTCCTGGTTGCTGGCAGTATATTCATGCAGGCCAAAGCATCCGGAAAAATCCCGGTAATCGATGTTCACACTCATTTAAGCGGTCATCCCAGTACCAGCATGCAAGAACGGCTGGCAATAAATCGCGAACGCGTTGCCAAACTGGCGCTTCAGGAAATGGACAATAATAATGTTCGCCTGTCGATTATCATGCCGACTCCAACAATCAATGGAAAATTGAATTACGAGAGCCTGGTCGAACAGAGCAGGAAACATCCGGGCCGGTTCGCAGTACTTGGCGGTGGAGCGATGCTCAATCCAATAATCCAGAATACACCACCCGACAAGGTGACCAGTGCAAAGAAGAAAATATTTGAAGAACGGGCTGAAAGTATCCTGCGCGGCGGTGCAATAGGTTTTGGGGAAATGGCTGGCCTGCATTTTTCATATTTTGAAAAACATCCATTCGAAAATTCACCGCCGGATCATCCACTTTTCCTGCTACTGGCCGATATCGCGGCACGACACGATGTCCCCATCGATCTCCATCACGAACTCGTCGTGAAGGAAATTCCGGTTCCAGAGAAGCTCCGCATACAAAGTAGTAAAAACCCTGCGCGCATTGGTCCTAATGTTGCTGCTTTGGAACGACTTCTCTCCTACAACACCAAAACCAGGGTTATCCTTGATCACTCCGTTGATTCAACTGGCCACCGAACTGCTGCCATAATTCGTGGACTTATGCAGAGGCATTCGAATCTTTACATGAGTCTCAATGTTATTCCCGGGTTCCTGTTTTCAGAGAATCTTCCGTTACGAGCATCTGGAAAGATTGATTCTGACTGGAAGGCGCTAATCGAAGAATTTCCGGACCGATTTCTTATTGGCAGCGATCAGTTCTACTATGAAAAGGAAAAAAAACGTATGAATGCTTGTCGCCCAAACTGTGATGCGGGAGATCATGTGGGGCCTTCTCAGCGCTGGCTGAAATTTCTTACACCGGCCACGGCCGAAAAAGTTGCTTATGCAAATGCTGAACGGGTATTTCGTCTTAATGACAAGCCTTCCGCCGTTAGTGAAAGCGACAACCAGACTGAAGCCTCGGAATTATCATCTTCAAAGGCGCAGGGTGAACCCAATGTAACTTCGATAGTCGTCGGGAATACACTCAAATTTATTGCCCCGAAAAACGGAAAAGAGACATCAATTTACTTTGCGCAAAATGGTATCGCTGTCGTCGTCTTATCTGACAGGCCGGGTAATAAGATCAGGAAAAAATGGTTCGTAAACCAAAATGGACTACTTTGCCGGACTGTTGGTAAACAAGATAACGAACACTGTACTTATGTGGAAATCATGAATACTAACGACCGAGTAATACTGTCCAACGAGGAAGTCAGCTATCAGGCTATTTTACTAAAAGGCAAGCAGTTGCCTGGACAGCAGTAACCTTGAGTTTCAGGGACAGCATACTGAATTAATAATACATTCGGGATACTTGATATTGCATGCATAGAATATTGATTGGTTAATTAGTCGAACCTGAATAATTTTGTGTAACAGCCCCCATTACGACGGATCAAATATCATGCGTGTCCGGTCGTAAGCCTCTTCGTGTCAGCTCGTTGGACCCGTTGTCCACAGCAACCAATGGTCACAATGCGAGCCCGTACCAGGTGCCGCGTCCGGCACCACGCTGCTCGATATGACCTGCTTTTGTCAGCGCCTTTAGATGATCCTTAATCGTATTGCGGTTTGCGCCGGTAACTTTTACCGTGTCCGCAACTGTTACGCGCCCGCGCTCGCGGCACAGTTCAAGAATCTGCACTGAAAGTTCCGGTAAATCCCCAAGGATTAACCGCTCGCGCTCTATTTTCTTTTCAAGCCGCGCTTTTTGTTGTTGCAAAGACCTGAGAAAGAATGTCAGCCAGGGCTGCCAATTGGGCGCATCGGTCCGAGTTGTGCCCTGCGTCTGACGCAGACCGAGATAGTAAGAATCCTTGCTGCGCTCGATGACGCTTTCGAGAGAACTGTAAGACACATATTCATACCCGGCGCGCAGCAAGAGTAGCGTCGTCAATATCCGCGAGAGTCTGCCGTTCCCATCCTGAAACGGATGAATTTCCAAAAAGACGACGATGAATAACGCGATGCTGATGAGCGGGTGTAACTCCCCACCGTCAAGGTTTGCTTGCGCCCACGCGATCAGTTCCTCCATCAGGCGGGGTGTATCGAACGGCGTTGCTGTATTAAATACGATGCCGATACTCTTACTGTCGGGTCCGAACGCCTCGACATGATTGTTGTGTGTCTTGTATTCACCCCGATGCCGCTCATCTTTTGTTGAGTATTGCAGCAGGTCGCGATGCAATTGCTTGATGTGATTTTCGTTGAGCGGAATGTCCTGCCAGTGCGCAAAGATCGTTTCCATTGTCTCGGCGTAACCCGCGACTTCTTCCTCGTCCCGCGAGGCAAATTCCTTAATATCCAGACCGGCCAGTAGTTGCTCGATTTCCTTATCACTGAGTCTGGACCCCTCAATACGGGTCGAAGAGCCGATACTTTCAATGGTCGCGACACGGCGCAGCGCGGTCAGACGATCAGGCGAAATCCGCCCGATGGCCGTCCACGCGCCCTTGAACTGGTCGATCTCGGCGATCAGCTTCAGGATCTCTGGGGTGATCGTTAGTGTGTCTGTACGGATGCCTCTATCCATTTTTACCTCTAATTCCATCCATTTGGATCATGACACAGAAGCATCCAATTATCCATCCAATTCCATACAATAAAACTGAAGCTGGCCACCCAGGCCGAAAGGGCCGACCGCTAAATGTGCTAACCAAGAGGAGAACGCCATAATTTCGCGATGTTTTTCGGTGAGTCAGGGCTGTTCGCGATTCTCATAAATCTCCTTTTCGCCGGATTCGCGCAAACGAATACACCTCGCTTTCTCTATGGCATCTGTAACTGTCTATTGGCGGCCCACCTGGCAGGGATTTCAAAGGAACGTATGCAACGAATGCCAATGCTTTTCGGGCATCTGCTCGAGAACTTTGTTGTCAGTGAGCTGCGTAAGCAAATCGGCTGGTCGAGTATACGGGTTAGCATTTATCACTTTCGGACGACCGCAGGAAAGGAAGTGGATATCCTGCTATAGGACGCGGCGGGACGCCTGATTGGTATTGAAGTGAAGCCATCTGCCACGGTGGTGAGGAAGGATTTTCCGGATTTGACGCGCTTATCAAAAGTGCTGCAAAACGGTTTGTACGCGGGATCGTGTTATACACTGGAAGTCAGGCTGTATCATTCGGGAAGAATTTATCGGCAATACAGGTAAACGCTTTGTGGTAGACAACAGACAAAGCAAAAAAATGTGGTCACGAAAGAAGATAAACAAATCTCAATGTGGCCGATGTCGGAATTATGGTCTCGGTGGTCTGACTTAAACACACCCAGCAATATTCTCGCCGTGCCATGTAACGATTCTTTAGATCGGGTCGGAGTACACTCCATTTTCGGAGGGGTAAAAGATGTCTGATCTCAATACCGCAGCTGGACAAAATTACCAGCCAGAAATCGTAATGGTGCCGCCGCTATATGCTTGGCCACCCAAACCGCTTGCCGCACTGCGATATCTGTTTATTGACTTACTTTATCCCTGGGGTTTTATCTACCTTATCCTGGCTTTTCCCACCTGGTGGTACCTGACCCCGGGTCTGGAAACTATGACCGACATTGATCCTGGCTGGATCGCGTTACTATGGTTGCGTAACTGTGCCTTCCTGTTCCTGTTTGCCGGTGGGCAGCATTGGTACCTGCATCGACGACGAGCTCAGGGCGAAGCCTATCGGCTCAATCGCAAGAACCTGTCCAGTGACAACAAGCTTTTCCTCTGGAACGACCAGGTCAAGGACAACATGTTCTGGAGCATTGCATCAGGGGTGACGATCTGGACCGGATTCGAGGCGATCAGCTATTGGATTTACGCTAGCGGTCGATTACCAATCATCGACAATCCCTGGTATTTCGTTGCGTGCATGTATTTGCTATTTCTATGGTCAACAGCGAATTTTTACGCAATACATCGTGTACTCCACTTTAAACCGATCTACAAGCACGTACATTTATTGCATCATCGCAACGTCGATGTCGGACCCTGGAGCGGGATATCCATGCATCCGCTCGAACACCTGTTTTACTTTTCGCCATTCGTGCTCTGGTGGTTCATGCCGGTACACCCGGTGATAATAATCTTGACCGGTTTTTATCAGGGATTGCATCCGACATCATCACATTCCGGCTTCGATTACCTGAGTCTCGGCAAGCTTCGTTTGAAGACAGGCGACTGGTTTCATCAACTGCACCACCAGTACTTCAACTTGAATTTTGGTAATACACCAACGCCTTTCGACAAGCTATCCGGCAGTTGGCACGATGGCAGTAAAGAGTCGCTCCAGGTTCAATTATTGCGTTGGCGCAAAAGTCGTAGGAAGTTGCACTGACCTACGGTGCTGACGGATTTTCATTAGGGGGCATGCGTGCGAGATTGATGGGTGTCTATATCCTTTGTGATAATTTGAAGTATACAGACAGAGTTCGCCGTTCAGCACATGGAACGTATCGGTAAATTGCGTTGGGACGGCAGGCACATGTGGCCTGAACATAGTCACGCCTATCAATGGATGAACGAGCATAGTTCGTGACCGGAGTCTGGGCTGATTAGAAAATAGCTATTGGAATCACCTCGTAGCCGGATGCAACGTTTGATTAGGCGAAGGCGGACGTTGATTGGAACCGGAATATGGATGTTGTACAACAACGGGACGAACCGGGCGGACTGCCGCGATTCTATATTCGCTGCAAAATACCGCTATCACTCAGAATTGCCCACCGAGGAGTACATAAGCGCTGCGGTTTGCGTTCTCGCCGATGCCGTAGCCAAAGTATAGTGGTCCGGCGAGACTGTCGAGGCCGACCCATGCGCCGACACCCCACAACAGGTTTGTGAAGCTAATCATATTCGTATCCTCGAACACGTTGCCGAGACTCAGGTTCAAACCGGCAAATGTATCCATCGAGGTGACGCTGTCGAGCTGGCGCATATAACCAGCCTTGAGCAATAGCAGGTTCTCGCCGATGAGGCGGTCATTACCGAAACCGGGCAGGCTAAACAGGCCTCCAAGCCGGCCTTGGTCTGGTAGAGGCGCGGTGCCGTCCCAGGTCGTCAGGAAATCAAGACCGGCGCGCAGGGTATGATGGCCGATGCTGCGCACGCTGGTGAATCGGGCAAGCGCCTGGTTGAACGATTCGTCGGCACCCAGCCGGGTGTCCGACCAGCCCAAGCGAACCTGTGAGTTAAAACCGGCACGTGGGAAACTGGTTTTATCGAGGGTGTCGGAGAGGAGACGGGCGAACAGTTGGCCTCCGTCGAGATCGTCGTCTTCCGCAGTGGGCAAGCCGATCTGAGTTTCGATGTCGCCAGTGTAGCGGTTGTAACCGAGTCTTACTTCGCCCCACGAGCCGAATTCGCGGCCTAACGCGAGACTGCTACCAAATCGTTGGACACGATTTTCGGCTATCGGTGATCCATCTTTGAGAATCTCGTAGAGATCACTGGTATGGTAAATCGATCCATAGGCGAAATAGGGAGAACCTTGGGCGATGGGTTTGTAGACCTCCGTGGCAATGCCTCGGGTCCTGCCCAGGAAAAGTGCCGTACGCCACTCACCGCCGCGCTCGCCCCATGGCAGGCGGATGTGACTCAGCCCCAGAGTAGCGCCTCCGGATTCGCCAAAATCGGTCGCATACCGCAACCCGACCTGCAGGTAGTCTGGCCCCCATGGTTTTTCCCGGGCGGAGATCATGAGGCCGGTTTCATCGTCCTCACGCACAATCCGGTAGGTGACGCTCTCGAAGATGTCGAGTCCATAGACGTTGGCGATGCCTGCCTCAAGGCGTGTGAGATCGAGAACATCGCCGGGGGCGACACCGAGCTGCGTGCGTATGACATCGTCGTCGACTGCAGTGTCGTTGTCGATGCGAATGAAGGCGAGGGTTTCAGTCAACGCGGGTTGGCTGATCTGTCGTGCCCCGGAGTAAATAGCATAGTGCTCCGGGTCAAGGACGAGGTGGCTCAGTCGTGGTGCGGCTTCGCGTGCAGCATCGGTTCCGGCATCGACGACTGTAAGGGCCTCGGCGAAGTTGGCTGCGCTGAAATCACCGAGCTCGGAAATCAGCAGGATATCGTCGGGACCAAGAGTGGAGATCTGCATTTCGACGTTTTTGCGCGTGAGTAGGCCGCTGAGCTGCGAGGCGATGGAAATCACGGAACCAAGCTCCGGCCCGGTGAGTAGCGGCGACGAGATATCCGAGGCGATGACGACGTCGGCCCCCATCGCCCGCACCACATCCACCGGGAGGTTATTGCTGATGCCGCCGTCCACCAGCAGCACACCGTCGCGTTCCACCGGCGAGAATACCGCCGGCACTGCCATGCTTGCTCGAATCGCAGCCCCGAGGTCGCCATCGCCGATCACCACGGACTCGCCAGTTGCGATGTCGGCGGCGACACAGCGAAATGGTATCGCGAGGTGATCGAAGTTATCGATCCCTGAGACGTGCAGGGTCAGCTTTTTCAGTTCAAGGTAGAGCTTCTGCCCCTTGATGATTCCCGACGGCGCTTCCAGTTTGCCGTCCCGCAGCCCCGCTGCCTTGTTAACGAGAAAGAAGTCGTCGTCGCGCTTGCGCCGGATGGAGAGATGGCGCCGGTCAGTGCTGTCGTCAAAGATGTTGTCCCAGTCGATCCTCGAAAGCGCCGCCTCGATTTCGTCAACGCCAAGGCCCGACGCGTATAACCCGCCGACGATCGCGCCCATGCTGGTGCCGGCGATATAATCGATAGGCACGCGTTGGCGCTCAAGCTCGCGTAGCACGCCGATGTGAGCGGCGCCACGGGCACCGCCGCCGCTTAATACGAGTCCAATCATCGGTCTGTCAGGGTTCGCGAAAACCGGGGTGACCGTAGTGCAGGCAATGGCTAGAATCGCGGCCGCCGCAAGGCGACGTGGGTCGACCTGCGAGCGCACGCCGCGCATTGCGTGGATGATTGTCACGATCCGGCTCTCCCCTTGAGTCGCGCCCGCGCGCGACGATGTTTATTAATGCAATGGATGATCAAATACCCGGTTCAACAGCTGAAACCTTAACACTGAATGAAGACTAAAGACCTTGGTCTTGTCACCTGCTATCTGACTTTATGCGCTGGCATAACGTACTAAACGACTGCTTCGTTTATAATGATCTCCGCGAATATGAAGGGGTCGAAAAGCAGCAAGTTTCTCGCGATCAGTTGCGTGTCCGAGAAAGTTAGTCTTGTATCTTTAAACTAGACCTCGGCGAACCTTCCACTTTAAGTATTCAGCCTACCCTTTGGTATGTACGTTTGGAGGAAGTTCACGACATCAACTGGTTTACTGCACGTTAGGTCGCAGTCCTTACTGGCGCGTTGCCAGCCCCAGAGCTTCACGAATTACCTTGATCCAACCGCGATGGGCTTAACGCTGAAATATTGTGGACAGGTTCATCGCCGCTTGCCAATTCAGCTACGAGTTGACCGGTGATGCCAGATAGAGTCAGTCCCAAGTGGTGGTGCCCGATAGCAAAGATCACACGTGTTGAATCCGTACCATAGCCGATAGCCGGTAGCGAGTCTGGAAACGTTGGTCGAAATCCCAGCCAGGTTTGATCCGGTGTCTCTGGTAAATCGAACATCTCATGGGCTTTGCGAGCGAGATACGCAGTGATGCGTGCATTTTGTTTTTTATGATAGCCGGCAATCTCAACCGTGCCCGCTAATCGAAGCCCAAGATTCATGGGAGTGGCATAAAAACCAGCGAAATGCCAGCTTACCGGTCTGGATAACAGGTGTTGTTGATCGCGATACAGGACGTGATATCCGCGCTCGGTATCAAGTTTTGAGGTGAGCTTTCCGATGCCATCAATAAACTTTGCGAAGGCGCCGGCGGCGACGATAGTTTGATCGACTTTGATCGTTTCACCATTGTCCAGTGAGAGCTTAACGTTGTCCGAATATTCGCGTAGTGCGACCACACGCGCTTGAACAATTTGACTGTTATTCTGTTCAAGGTAGGTCGCATAACGCTCGCACAAAGCAAGTGGATCGAGCACTTGGTATATGCCGTCGAACAACAGTCCGCGCTCGAACTTTATTTTCAGGTTGGGTTCAAGATCGTTAATGTCTCTGGAATCAAGCGGAGTAAAACGTGCTCCATGTTTTGATCGAACCTGATTTGCTGACCACGCAAGATCAAATTCCCTTTGATCACGGTAGACATGCATGAACCCGCGTTCCTCTATAAGATTTCGCGCTTCAGTCATGTCGAGCAAAGGCGTCAGGCCATCCCATGTATGTGCAAGGAGTCCGCCAAGCTCGTTGATAATATGTTCTACACGATGGGCGCGACAGTGCATTAGGAAGTCAACCATCCAGCCGAGACGCCGTAGAGCGTAGATACGGTTCACCGTCAGGGGACTGTTCTTCGCAAATAACAGCGAAGGTAGCCGTCGAAACAGGTCAGGACTGTTTACGGGTATACAACCGTATTCGGCAATCGTGCAGGCACTGCCAGAGGACGTGCCTGAGCCCGGCGGCTGCGGATCAACTACCGTAACGCGAAAACCTTTTCGTTTTAACCAGAGCGCGCATGACAGGCCGATTATTCCCGCGCCGATCACTGCAATGTGCTGCGTATGATTCTCTGCATCCATGGGTTCGCGATTCCTTGATAGGTACGGAACTAAAATGTTGATTCGGTGTTCTCCGCTATTTCAAGCGGTGAAAACCTGCTGGGCAAGGCTCATGGGTGGCAGCCATGGGTTGTTGATGCACTGTGATGATAAAGACAAGTCTGAATGTCGGCGCAGACCTGATATCCTTTTCTACGCTGTGGTGAAAGCGCGAACTTGATGCGGAATGCGTTCACCAAAAGTATTCCATTTTATCGAGTGTTATCGTATCCATCAGCGCTCCACCAACTCGTTTGACCATGGATGATTGTCGGTCTTTTGTGTTGCAAAAGTGTGCCTGATAAATTGATATGGAAAATTATTCGAAATCGATCTTAATGCCAAGACAATAATATGTCGAACCATGGTGAGATGCGGATGAGTTTCGGAGTCCATTCAAAACAAGCTGGCGACAACATGAAAATAAAAAGCATAGAAACATTCAGTACGGAGTTTGTCGGTTTCGTCCGGGTAACCACGGACGATGGTCAGCATGGGTGGGGTCAGGTGTCGACCTATAACGCGGACATCTCGGCGCTGGTGCTCCATCGGCAGGTTGCACCCTATGCTCTCGGTACAGACATTATGGAGCTGGACCGATTGATGGAGCTGATTCCCGATCGCGAGCACAAGTTTCCGGGTTCCTATCTTCGCCGGGCCATGAGCGGTTTGGACACAGCGGTGTGGGATCTTTATGGCAAGCTTGAAAACAAGAGCGTGTGTGAGTTGCTGGGCGGCACTCCTCGGCCGATCCGGGTTTACGCCTCCAGCATGCGTCGGGATATTAGCGCAAGGGACGAGGCGGATCGGCTCGTCCGGCTGCGTGACACCTGTGGTTACGATGCCTTCAAGATCAGGGTGGGTAGTGAGTTCGGTCATAACGTCGACGAATCTCCGGGACGTACCGAATCCGTAATACCGACGGTACGCAAGGTTCTGGGCGATGATGTCGATCTGCTGGCCGACGCCAATTGCTGCTATACCGTCGACCGCGCTATTAAGGTTGGCCGTATGCTCGAGGACAACGACTATTGTCACTACGAAGAGCCTTGCCCGTACTGGGAGTTGGAATGGATCAAGCAGGTAACCGACGCGCTGGATATCGATGTCACAGGCGGTGAACAGGACTGTGATCTGGCAACATGGCGGCGCATGGTTGCCATGGGGGTTGTCAATGTATTGCAACCGGATATCTGTTATCTGGGTGGGATCAACCGTACGCTTAAAGTAGCGGAACTGGCGCTACAGTCCGGATTGCCCTGTACGCCTCACTCGGCCAACCTTTCCCTGGTTACCGTTTTCACGCTGCACCTCATGGGTGCCATCAAGGCGGTGGGTCCTTACGTCGAGTTCTCCATTGAAGGCGCCGATTACTATCCCTGGCAGGTAGGTCTTTACGAGCCGGTTCTCACGGCTCGCGATGGCAAGGTACAGATTCCCGAAGGGCCGGGCTGGGGGGTAGATATCAATACGGATTGGCTTGAACGATCGAGTTACCAGATTAGTAACCTGGATTAGTATCTGGAGTAAATGGTGATGGACAACAGACTTAGCACGCCAGACTACAAACTCGAACCCTGCCGGAAAGCTCTATTTAATACTCCATGTCGAGTTGAATGTCGTCACGAGTATTGTTGGTTCGACAAGAGCAATAAGTGTTGTTTTCCTGCCTTCTTTTTCATATGAGAAATAGAATGGTCAATTTCGTGATTGCAGGCGCACAAAAGTCTGGCACGACCGCGCTTGGAAGATACCTTCAATGTCATCGTGAAGTACTCATGCCAACCTCGCGTAAGGAACTGCACTTTTTCGACAACGATGAGCTATTTCAACAGGGAGAGCCGGACTACTCAATCTACCATGCGGATTTCGAGAACCCTGGGTACGGAGTCAAAGTGGTTGGGGAAGCCACTCCGATTTACATGTATTGGAGACCCGTTCCTGCGAGGATTTTTCAATACAACCGCCGAATGAAATGGATCATTCTGTTGCGGAACCCGATTACACGGGCGTATTCCCACTGGAACATGGATCATCGGCGGGGCATGGAGACGCATGAATTCATGGATGCACTGATGATGGAACTGGAAGACATGTCCAACCCAAACCCATCATGTCAAAGTCGTACCGCGTATATCAGACGGGGGTTGTATAGCGAGCAGCTCGAGCTGATCTATCGTTACTTTCCAAAAGACCAGGTTTTTGTCGAGAAAAGTGAACGGCTAGAACACGATCCAGAAACAGTGATTAATAATATCTGTGAGTTTCTAAAACTCTCGCCGTTGGAGAACGTTGAGCTCAGGCGGGAACACGAGACGCCCTACCTGAAACCGTTGGGTACGGAAGCACGACGTATCCTATGCGAATTTTATCGATCGGAAATCCATAGGTTGGAAGAAACCCTCGGGTGGAATTGTCGACAATGGCTTGAAGGTGGCGAGTCAGATACTTCTGTTCACTTTGAAAATTCATGTTGAACATGACCTGCATTAAATTATTTCGTCGGAACTTACGTGGTGTGAATCTGTGCCATCATTGAAACCGGTCTTTGTCCATATCAGTAAGAATGCGGGAACCAGCATCAGGAGGACGGCGGGTTCGGCAATCAAGGTTGCCGGGCATCGAACGGCCGCGAGCTGGGTCTCGCAGCACGGGCGGTCTGATCCGCTTTTCGCTGTAGTTCGTAATCCGTTCGATCGTGTGGTGTCCGAATACTTTTATCGGCACTCGCGTTATCTGGCAGGTGAAAAAAATCCACACCTCGCCAACCTGGACAAGTCATTCGATGAGTGGGTAATGTCGACTTACCGCGACGGCGAGTATCGTACCCTGAGCTTTTTCAAAGAACATGGCGTGCCATACAATGCGGTCAATATGATCGACGATTGCCTGATCTGGTTTCTGCCGCAAACGCTCTGGCTCACAGGCGAGAATGGCGAGCTCCTGGTGGATGAGACATTGCGTTATGAAACGCTTGACGATGACTGGGAATCTTTCGCCAGAAAGCATGGCATTAATGAGCAACTCGTTCGCCACAACTACTCCAGCCGAAAGCGGGATTACAACACCTACTACTCAAAGGAGTCACGTGTGGTCGTACGGGAATACTTCAAGTCAGATTTTGATGCTTTTGACTATGCAACCGATTGACATGCTTGCCCACTCACCGAGTATTGATCGAAGGCTTGCCCCGCGTGTCAGCCGACTTGCGGGGACTTTAACGCTTGACTTGTGATGTCCCAGGCATTGTTATGGAAAAAACGGGACGATTCATTTTCGAACATGGCGACATGATGTGAAGAAAAGCGCACTGGTTTGTGGTGCCGGTGGTTTCATTGGCTCGCACATGGTCAAGCGGCTCAAGTCCGAGGGCTTCTGGGTGCGGGGCGCTGATTTGAAGCTTCCGGAGTATTCGGAATCGACTGCTGATGAGTTCCTCTTAGGTGACCTTCGCGAGCCGGAATTTTGTCAGTTGGCGCTGGATCGTCCGTTTGACGAGGTGTATCAGTTTGCAGCGGACATGGGCGGCGCGGGATATCTTTTCATCGGCGACAACGATGCCGATATCATGCACAACTCGGTGATGATCAATCTTAATGTACTCAGGGTATGTGCACAAAAGAGAATCGGGCGTGTGTTCTATGCGTCCTCAGCTTGCGTTTACCCAATGTACAACCAGCTCGATCCAGGCAGCCCGAACTGTACCGAGGATACGGTGTATCCGGCAGATCCGGATAGCGAATACGGTTGGGAGAAGTTGTTCAGCGAGCGGCTCTATCTTGCGTTTGCCCGAAATAAGGGAATCGTGTCTCGGGTAGCGCGATACCACAACATCTTCGGTCCCGAGGGCGCCTGGAACGACGGCCGGGAGAAGGTGCCGGCAGCCCTGTGCCGCAAGGTGGCCATGGCACAGGAAGGTGGCGAGCTAGAGATCTGGGGTGATGGCGATCAATCCCGGTCATTTCTGTACATCGACGAGTGCATCGAGGCAACCTTGCGCCTGATGCGTTCGGACTGGATCGGTCCGGTCAACATAGGCTCCAACGAAATGGTCAGCATCAACCAGCTTGCCGAACGTATTATGGCTATCAGCGGCAAGACTCTAAGGATCCGGCATATCCCTGGACCACTTGGGGTGCGGGGACGCAACTCGGACAATCGACTTTTCCAGGAGAAGCTCGGGTGGCAGGTTTCCCAACCGTTGGTCGATGGATTGAAGCTGACCTATCCGTGGATAAAAAGCCAGGTCGAGGCAGCCGCGCGAAACAGAGAGGCTCAAGGTTCCAGCGGATAGACGAGTCTCGGCCCAAATCCGTCGCGACTGGAGTATGGCCATAGCAGGTATTGTACGGGGGTGTCGGTCAGACGGGTCTGTATTTCCACGTGGTCCGCGCACTTGGTCAGTATCCTGTCGTCCTTGATGTCGTAACGGTATAGCTCCTCGTCGTCCTCGTCCAAAAGACAAAATATCCAGTACTGATAATCATCACGCGCGTCGATCTCGCTGGTATTCAGTTGCAGGGTCTTTAGGTAGTCGACCGGATTTCTCTGCCTCTCGGCACGCTCCCGGAAACATATATCGGCGTATGTCTCGAATTCTTCCAGCGTTCGATTCGGACCCAGACCGTATGGGATGAGTTCGTGGTCTCGTCCCAGGACCAGATGTTGGAGACGCTCGATCGCACCCTTCCTTAAGGTCGTGTGCGTCAATGCATGGTCAGACCAGTGGAGCGGCATATCGTGGTCGTAGTAATGCCACAGCAAGTCTTCGTTCGGGTAGTAGAAGTTGTAGCCCCAGGTGTAGGCTCGAACGGCCAGGCTAATCTCTTCACCCTCGAAGTACATGTTTGGATCGTATTCCACCTCGCGGCAAAAACGTCCGAGCGTAAAGATCATGCCGGCGGCCAGAAACGGGCTCTTCCCCGGCGCGGTCGTATCACAGGCGGGGATCGTCGACTGCATGGTGGTCAGGTTGCGACGGAATTTCGCCATCTTGAGCCGTTGAATACCACGGTCGAGCGTCAGCTCCTCCCGCCCGTCGATGATCCGGTATGGTGGGGGATAGATGGTCAGTAGCGGTTTGTCATGGTCGATCGAACCGAGCATTTCGATACATTTTTCGTCCCAGTCCTGGGCAAAGCGCGTGTGCGAATCGATTTGAAGCGTGTACATCTCGTCCCGGTACAAGCGGTTAGTACGATGCCGTGCCCAGCAACAGCCGCGGCTTTCCCGATAGTAGAACGGTTCGATACGAAAGCGGTTGTCGCCGATCCATTGATCCAGATCCAGCATGGTCGCTTCGTCATATTGCCAGCAAATGCCGAACGACAGCCTGTCAGGATAGCGTGAGCGATCGAGGCAACTTTCGATAGTGAACGGTAGTTCCTTATCGCGGTACGAAGCGATCTGAACGAATATGCGATCCATGTAACCGATGTCGGCCGTGCGGGTTGGTTAGCCTATCCGAAAAACCGCTGATGGAACTCGGCCATCTGCCCGATCATGTCGGTTTTGAAATGATAGTGATAAGCGTTCTCGACGGGCACCTGGACGGCCGGGTCTTTGTCAACGTAATCGATCATCCAAACTGACGGGGGCCTGACAAATGTGTTGTCCTCGGTTGGGCGCCGATCGGCGAGAATGTTCTCGACGATTTGTTCCTCGGGTGTATCGCTGAAGTGGCGCGCGATCCACGAGCTAATCGCAACGTCGTCCGCGAACCGACCCTCGTTATCCCCGATGATGCGGTAGGTGTCGGCGATAATTCGCTTGATCATGTCGATGGAGAAAAGCATCGATGCGCCACTAACGTATGGGCGGCCGGTGAACTCGCAGATGGCGACCGGTCCATGAAACAGCATGTCGTCCTCGACTGACTCCACGTAATCTCGCAAGCGAGATTGATCGACGTAGCTGGAGGCACACACCGTGTAGACAAAGTCGTACTTGTTGGTGCTGGCGAGATGATTGAATGCGATCAGGCGCTTTCTGAGCAAACTGTCGTTTTGCAGGTGTATCGCGTCAGCACAGCCGCAGGCAATCACGTTTCCCGATTGACGCGTCTGGAAAGCGGACAAGGATGGCGCGTCTCGACCGATGTATTTCTCGACGGCGTTCGTACTGACCACGGAGGGGTCGAAGTGTGATCCGATTGCGTAGAAGATGTCGATACCGGTGAATCGTCTGGAAGCCCAGGTCCGTTCGATGACGTCGAGACAGGTCACGTATTGGGGTAGAAGGCAGCCAAGAACGAGGACTGCGACTGACTTGCCGCGGACACCGCTGTCAGGCACAAGCGCCAACGGACGGCTGTCGGCAATACTGATCCTGGTCGATTCTTCTTGATCGACGGGTTCGGGTTGTTTGTGATCTGTTTCAACCGCGGCGAGTTGCGATAGGGGGAAATATAGCGTCTTGTCCCCAAGTTCGAGGTAGAACAACTCGTTGTCGGCGGTATTCGCGTTGCCGGCGCGGGTTAATGCCAGCAACAACTGGTCCAGGATCGGATTATCGCAAGGGCAGGACAGCTCCAGCGGATCCATCCCGTGCAGGTAAACGGTAACGTCGACGATCTCGGCGTCGGTCGTTGCTGGTGAATCGGCACAGTGGTGGTGTTCGACCGGCTCCGCCGGGCGTGCCTCAGTCAGGGCTCGCCGCCTGAGCGCGTCGCGTTCCTGTCGCGCTTCGTCAAATCCAGCACGCAGGCGTCCATAGTGTTGCAGCATGTCTCGGGCTGTATGTGATAGTGCCCCGCCAGACGTGTCGACTGTGTCTTCACACAAGGCGCGGTACAAGTCGGTTTGGCTATTGTTCATGAAAGCCAGTTGATCCGGGTCGTGTCGGGGTGAGATGTCGGGAGCACAGGAGATGACCCGCTTGAGCGCGGTTTCGACTTGCAAGGCAACTTTGAAATCGAGGCCCAGTAGTTTGCACAATCTCGACAAGGATGCTTCAAGATTGGTCGCGCTGGATTCTTTGGAAATGAGCAGGCGCCGCGTGTCACGGGTATTCGCGAGGGCGGCGCGCAGGTAGTACTCCCAAAGCGCTAGCCCGTATGCGATGGGGAATCGCCATGTTTGCTGAAGCCGGGAGGCAACGTCGCAGGGGTGCTCGACGCAAATCACGTACACTGGTCCGGGAATGTACTGCCTCCAATAGGGTACAAGGACACACATCGCCGGGTCGTTGCAGGTCCAGCGCTCCAGATGGTTCAGGGTGTCGCCACAGCTTTTTAACTGGCGATCCAGGTCATGGGGCAGGGTGGACGGCTCGCCGCCAAGGGGCAAATTTTCGACGTGGTACCAGGTCGATTGCAGGGCTGAAAAAATCTGTTCGTTGATGAGACGAATCTGGTTAACAGGTGGCGCGTCGCCGGCTGCTGTACCCGCTGCATCGGCTTCACCCGAGTCCGATTCCAGCGGCCAGCCTGTCGAGTCGACGAGTCGTGCGTGCCACTCGGCATCTCCGCCGGGTGCCGACAACAGGATCAATTGCATGGCTAATTCCTGGCGAACATGACGAAGGGATTTAATATGCGGTTGACGATTGGCGAAGCGCCATCTCTTGCCGTCGAAGCCGACCTGACATGAATTGACTTATGTAGTGATAGACAGATAGACTTCAATTAATCTAACGGCTACGGCAAATTCGCGCAAGCTTTGCCTTGAGGTCCACGATATGTCAGACGAAGAAAACAAGACTCCCGAAGAGAAAAACAAGCAAAGCGCTCAACCCGATAAACGCAAGACGGTCCGTCGGCTATTGACCGGCGGTGGCATCGTGACCGGCGCCAGCGCAGCGGGTGGCCGTTGGACCAAACCGGTGGTCGATTCCGTTCTACTGCCCGCGCATGCGCAAACGACCGGCGGGTCGCCGTCTCCAACGCCGTCCGTATCCCCGGCACCGACACCGCCACCCACCGACGTGCCGCCGCCGACACCACAACCAAGCCCTAGCCCAACACCCGTGACGACGCCTTCGACGACGCCTTCGACGACAGGTGCTTAGGGCGGATATTAAACCGGATATTTTCTGGATTGATTGTCTATTGGTGTGCCGACGATGAGTCGTGTCGGGACTATTTGCCGTCTTCCAGGCAGCGGAAGTACCTTACGTTTGAAGTCGACCGGGGTGGGCTAAACAACATCCGCATGGCATTCGAATACGTGGTCGTCGTGGCCGCAGTTACCGGACGTACCCTCGTTCTACCGCCGCCCCAATCATGGTACCTTCTGCATCACGGACCGACGCACGAGAAACAATCGGGCGGTTACTGTGGCTTCGAGGACGTGTTCGACATCGATGCGTTGTCGAAGGTTGTACCAACCATCACCACTGCCGCTTTTTTACGCGCCGAACATCTCCATCTGGACATTGAGCCTTCGTTTGCGGACCCTGCAAGTCCGCTTTTGCAGGAGACGGCTCCTGTACCCATCGACCTTATACGGCAATGGCAGCGTTGGCTGTTTGCAAGCACGCGCGTCATGTCATGGAACCCGTACGACACCGTGATCTGCCTGCCGGGCGTCGAGGCAGTGATGCGTGCGAACGTCCTGACAGAGCCGTTCATCGACCGTCGGGAACTGGTCGAGTTCACGCCGGCCATGGACGCTGCGCCGGTGATTCATTTCCCGTCCGGCAACCACTACCGTCAACTCGGGCAGATCGCGACGATGCTGGCATGCAGTGATCCACAGTTTTTGAAAAATATACGCTTGCTGCTCAAGCACCACGTGCGCTACGTGTCCCGCGTTTTCGAGGTTGCGGCGAGGTGTGTCGCGATGCTTCCCAAAGCTGGTTACTCCACCCTGCATATTCGGCGCAACGATTTCCAGTACTCGAATTCGCGTGCGGATGCGGGACGTACCCTGGACAATATTCGCGCTCTCCTGAAAGAGGGCGAGCCGCTCTACATTGCGACTGATGAGTCCGATGAATCGTTTCTCGATCTGTTTCGACGGGAGCGTCCGGTTTATAGCTGGGCCGATTTCCGGTCGCCGCGTTGCGATGAGGTTGTAAACCACGAAAAGCTGAGGGATGAGCTCGTCGGTCCAGTAGAGCAGGTCATCTGCGCCACGGGTCGCGTATTTATTGGAACGGAGCTTTCAACTTTTTCAGGCTATATCACGCGACTCAGGGGCTACATGGCGTCGCCGGATCGAAACACGTATTTTCATACGACCCGATATGATCGGTCAGATACGGCAGACGCACCCTCATCGCCCCACCGTGGTCGTGATTACTTGCACGAATCACCCGAGCTGTGGGAGGGTCTTTAATCTTCCGTGGATAGATCAGGTTCTAGACAACGAACTCGTCATCGGTCTTATTGCTATCGTCTCCCGGTCTGAAGTGCACGAAAACGCTGGCGTAGCTGTCGCCGGCGAGCGCATCGGGCCTGCCGTGCAACAAACGTGCTCCCTCGTATAGCAACATGTCCCCGGGATGCATGTTGATCTTTAGCGGACGGTAGTAATTATCCTCGAGGTGTAGCGGCCAGTCCTTGTCAACAATCTGTTCAATATTCAGGATGGCGCTGAGTATGTGAGTATCGATTCGATCACGGTGTAATGTCAGTGTGGCGCCGCGCCTGTAACGCCGAATTCCATACACAGCAGTCGACTCGAGTTTCTGACCGCACCAGCTCTCGAGGATCGGGCGCAAGGCCTTGCTCACTTCGATTTTAAGTGACCGAGGCAACTCGATCAGCTCGCTGGGGGTTCCCGATTCACTGCTGATATAGCCGGGAATAGATTCATCGAACGCCGACGCGCCCTGCTGCGTGTAGAATTGTTGCAGGCGTGACAACAGGTCCGATGGCATTTGCTCCTGCTTGTATCCCAATCGAGTATGGTTTGGTAAACACTCGGCCGGCTCCCGGCACCACATCTCCCCGCTCCCCTTCGATCTGAACCAAAACGTCAACACGGCCTTTTCGCCGGAGATCACCGGCTGGGCCCGATGCAATACGTCGGGATTCGGTGTCCCTGTGGGATAGAGATTATTCCACAGAACCACGCGTCCCGACGTTGGCTCGATAGTTCGACCAAGGCGAACCAACTCGGTCCCGCCGCCTTCGGCCACTTCGTTCAGATAGACCAGAGCGGTCCAGGTCCTTTGCCCACCCTTGGCATCATTGGCATGTGTCTCAAAGGATTCTGTACCCGGGTCAAACCAGTCATAGTGCTCCTTGTATTCCTGACCCGGGAAGTAAATATGACCCTGCACGGGCTCGGCGTAGTTCGGGTTGATGCCCATCAACTTGCAAAGTCGCGTGCGCACACTATCGGCCAGCGGCACGTCCTTGAAATAACAGGTACTACTGGTGCGACCGGTCTCCGCACCGGGCCCGCTGACCGTCGTGGACGGCTCCAGATCGGCCTTGATGGCAGAGACCAGCTCGGTGCATTCCTCGGCATTAAGGAAATCATCGACTACGTAGATCTCGGCATTCGGCGTATCCAGCCGTTCGCCATTGGCGATGAAATGGTCCTCCGTTGCTGGTCTTTCAAACTCCAGTTCGCCGATGATCCGCTCCAGTGGCTCGGCGAGTTCGTGGCCGAGTTCCCGGGCAATCATTTCGTAGGCAAATCCTTTGTGGAGAAGTACTTTGAACAGGCTGTCCCGCGTACAGCCACGATTAACGTTGTCCCAGATCCAGTGCTTCCAGGTGTCGTCGAAACGAGCAGCTGCCGGAGACACCTGGCTTGTTGCACACTGCGACAGGAAAGCCTGACTGACCGGCGGCGACGCCTCTATCATCAGAAGTTGTGAACTCCTGAAGTAAAAAGCTGTCGGCGGATCGTCACCGAACTCGAGGTAAATGACGTCGTCACCGGCGCCGCCTGCCTGTTGGTTGAACAGCGCCTTGAACAGGGTCGCCAGCACCGGATTATCCTCGGAGCATGCCAGCTCCAGGGCGTCCATGTCGCGCAGCCGTATGGTCAGCTCCAGCTCGGTTGGAGGTGAATTCGTGGTCACCGGTGTTACTCCAGATTTTTTTTCGTGTATTGATCCAGGCTTCGAGCGTAACGCCGGAATTGACGGTGGCACGCCGTTGGCGGCATCAGGATGAATGCTGTACGTACGGCAATCAAGTCCGGAGAAGCGCGTGAAATCTTCAAGCGTGCGCTGTTGTCCCGGACCGTAGCGTCCTAGCACTCCATCAGGGTCTCCTTCGAGCAGCGTCCGCAAACGATCCACGGCGATTTCGTGTTTTCGCCGGACTACCTCATCCGCGCCGTCGCTGATGAATTTTGGGTTGGGCTTCGAATGGCACCGGTGCCAAACTACGATCCGGCTCGGGTTGAAAAGATCATAGCCGTGGGTGTAAGACCGAAGGGTGAGCGCGAACTCCTCACCGGTATAAAGATGCTCGGGGTCCTGCCTGACCTCTTCGTTCCACTCGCCGAGCGTAAAAACAAAAGCGCCGGACAGGAATCGGGTGGCCCTTGGAAAGTCGGTGTTATTAGTGATGCGTTTGTGGGGATGATGGATCCAGCCTTCCACGCTCCATGACTCGGCGATCGCGGTCGGTACAGCGGCGGGGTTGTCGATGTCGGTCAGTTTGATATTGTCGTCTGCATCCCGCGTATAAAGCGGCGGAAACCCGGTGATCAACGGCTTGTCGCCTGGCAGGTCGTCGAGCATCTGTATCAGCAGCAGATCCCAGCTCTCGATGAAACGCGTGTGGGAGTCGACCTGCAGGGTATACGTCTCGTCCCGATACAATCCCTGGACCTGGTGCCTTGCCCAGCATCCACCGTTTGATTCAGTGTAATCGAAGTTGAGAATCCGAAACCTGTCGTCGGATGAGAAACAGTCCAGACAATACCGATTAACATCGGGCCCGCCATCGTCGTCATATTGCAAGCAGATTCCGAATCGCAGATTCTCAGGCTGCGCGGCCTTGGCCAGGCAATTCTCGATTGTCGACACCAACTCGGGCTCTCGATAGGCCGCGATGGCGATAAAGATCGTACTGTGTCTCGTTCTCTCTGCCGTCTGTCGAAGCTCTGCATACTCGTTAACAAGTCCGATAACGTCGCGGCAGTAATCCAACGCCGGCGCCTCCGGCAACTCGACACGACGCCAAGGCTTATAGCTGTACTTTGACCACAATTTGCGGTCGTTGCGAGCGCGAATAATCTGACAGTAGTGAACGATTGGCGCGCCTTTCACTCGTTCCTCGGGCCAAGGCATCCAGGCGGCCAAATTTTCCAGGGAATAAACGATCCCAAGCTCCGCCGAAGCGACTACGAGAGCGAACATGTCGCTCTCCCAGCCGCCGGTTCGGGTGCGATACTCCCGCGTAAGCTCGATCCAGCGTGGCATCAAGCGTTTGAGGTCGTCGGTGTGAATAAGCATCGGCCATGTACATGGCTGAAGTGCGGCGTAATCAACGTCGCTGAACTCACGTGTAATTGCCTTTCGGGAATCGGTGAAGCCGAAATCCAGCCAGTGTTGACATCGGGGACTGCCTGGTACGACCTCCGTTGCCAGACTTTTACGGAAAAGGAAGTCCGGATCGAGAATCAGCACGGTGCCCGACGGCTGGTGTTTCGATAGCCATTCGTCGAGTGAATACAGTCTGTTATACGGTGGGTACGTGTCCCCGGTATCCGGATCGGTGTTGGTGAATCGCGTACGAATCACCTGGGCGTGGCGGTGGACAGGAAGCGGCGTCGAATCCGGGCATGCCACCAGTCTGATAAGCTCACCCGGTTGCTCGCACTTGCTCCACGAGTACTCGATCAGCTCGCATTGCCAATGAATCAGGTCGGACGTGTCCGTGCAGATCAAGGAATATATCAAGGTATTCTTCTGTGCCTACCAGGGAATGGTTTGTGATTGGCCATGTTCCGGGTATCAGACGTTCTCATCCGCGAAGCTGTCGGTGCTGATCGCTGCCGCGGCCTTCACTATTTAACCGCCGCCCCGGGTTGCGGATGGTAATCGGGCTGAATTTCTTCTTACTTTACCGGTCACTTTCCGACGGGTCACAGTATAGCTTCGCGAGCGACACGATTGTAGCGAGTAACGCCCGTCATCGAATCGCGAGAGGGTGGCTGGCAAACGAAAAGGGACTCAGGCGGAGGTGGCGCGTCAGGGTGAACAGGATTGATACAGTGGTCGACGGGCTGTTGGGGTGATCCGAACCCGGGACGCTGTGAGACGCGTATAATTCCGCGATACCCCGTTCGTCGTAATGTCAGTTGCCACAGCGCGTTCGTTCGGTTTCGAGAAAACCGCGTCTGTTGTTACGGGTTTTCATTGTTGAGTCGGACGGGAAGTTATGCCGGTATATTTCAAGCACAAGTTGGTCCACATTCACATCCCCAAGACGGCGGGTACGGCAATCGAACGGTTCTTCCATCGTATAGGTGATATGGAATGGGGAACGAAATCATGGCTCGGCCAAAAACGGCATGACGAACGGTGGTATGAATATCAACACTTTTCCCTGGAAGAACTGTGGCACTTTGCGGGCACGCGTTTTCCCGGTTTCACGTCTTTTGCGGTCGTACGCGACCCGTTGACGCGATTGATCTCGGATTTTATCTGGCGTAGCTGGATACAGGAAGCACATCCGAATTCGCCTACGCAATTCTTCGACTCCTTCGATGAGTTTCTGGATGCGATTCCAGACGATATCAACAGTGGCTGGTCAAAACATATCCAGGGCACCGATCAAAAGTGGGCAAACTTCCTGATTCATGTTCGTCCGCAGCACCATTTTGTTCTCGACGATTCGGGGAACTGTCTGGTGGACGTAATTCTCCGCTACGAGGTCCTGCCACAGGACTTTGCGTTGTTTCTCGAGCCTTTCGGATTGCGTGCAGACAATATCAAGACGCCGCCGATCCGGGATCCTGACGAGTATTTCACCCGCGAACAAATCGAGCGGATCAAGACAATTTATGCCGGAGACTTCGCATTAACATCGCTCCCGAAGAACGCGACAGTCCCTATGATGTATGAGGGGGGTAATGCGTCATGATAGAGCCCTGGAATAGGCGACGGATCACGCCGCAGACCTGCACCTGACGGAGGACAACTTGACGGATCAGACGCCAACCAAAAAGTTGTCGTCCCTTGCAGTCGACATGCATCGAGCATACGTCGCCGAGGAAGAAAATCGTCGGCACAAACTCGATGCGCTGTTGGCGGGAGGCTCGCGTAACAACGTTGTATTGGTGATGATGGCAAACCGGGGATACAACGACCTGTTCAACAACTGGGTTCGCTCGTGTGACTTAAAAGGCATTGAGGTGCGCTCCTGGTCCATTCTCTTCGCAGTCGATGAGGAGGCCGCCGCCAACGCTGAGCGTCAGGGATTTCGTAACTATATTGATGCCATCTCATATGGCGACCAGCCACGAGAAGCTGTTAAGGCTTTCGGTGATCGGGACTTTCGCCTCCTGATGTTCCAAAAGACAGCGATCGTTCGAGACGTCCTGAGTCTTGGCTATGACGTTTTGTTCCAGGATGTCGACATGGTCTGGCGAAAGGATCCTTTAACTTATTTGCTGGATGAGGGGGCAGTGGAATTCGATGCCCGTTTTATGTATGACGGCCGTAACCGGTTTCACAAACCACTCCACGCCAATACCGGTTTCTTTCTGCTGCGCAACCGTCCGGCCAGTCGGAAATTCTGGGACGAAGCGGTGTTAAGCTTCGCCGAGATGGCTCGCCGCGGCAGCCAGCAGTCCGTGATCAATTCTTTACTCGCCCAAGGGGGGTTGAGGGTCGATATCCTGCCCGAAGAGCACTTCGCCAACGGCCATCTTTTTAGCGTTAACCAACCGTCAAGGCTACCCGCCGACCCGTTCGTCATTCACTGTAGCTGGACCAGCAATCGCGAGCACAAGCTGTTGAAATACAAGCGCGAGAATTTGTGGTATCTCTAGTGGCCCACGTGAGCCAATTGATCCTTAAATAAAGCAGGGTCGACATGCGTACTCCGACAGTCTCGATTCTTTGTGTCGCAAGAAACGAACCACCCTTTATAGAGGAGTGGCTGGAATACCACCTTATCCTTGGATTCGACCGGATCCATCTCGTCAGCACGGATGACTCCGTCACCGAGTTTGAGTCGTTCGCAAATGGATACCGCTTTGCTGAGAGCATCGAGCTGTATCACTTCGACGACTTCAGGCCGGGGTGGCAGGTCAGATGCTATAACGCCTGTCTTCCCTTCATCAAGGAGGACTGGTTATTGGTAATGGATGTCGACGAATTCCTCTATCTGAGTGTTTACCAAACCATACAGGATTTCCTCGATGCCGTGCCCGGCGATGCAGGCCAGGTTCAGCTTCCCTGGTTAAACGTGCTTTCAGACAGCTACTTTCATGAGTGTACTTTTGATGTGCTAAATGAATCAAAAAAGTACGTTTCCAATCATGTAAAGAGTCTCGTCCGGCGGGAGCATGTGAGTGGACTCGGCATTCACTCTCATAAAATACATGGCCTCAAGAACATCTCTGGCGGCGCGGTTGAATTGCCTGCAAGTAATGTCCATCAGTTCGCCTTCGACAACCCGGGGTATTATGAAGAGCACCCGTTCGTGTTGCATTTTTTTTCGCGGGGTCATCTCGATGTTTTGAATCGGATTATTGACCATCGATTTTTCAACGCGAAAAACGGGCCCATCGAAAGACAGAGACTCCACGACTTTCTGACGGGGGATCCCAACTGGACGAACATTCCCACCAAGTGCCTGATGATGCACTTTTATCGCACGTTCCCCACGGTGGAATTAGACCTTGTTCTGCCGGATCTCAAGGCCGGGATTAATTTACCGGCGCTGAGACGTATATTTCTGGACAAGATTAACAGGGTTGTAGAATTTGATAGTGTTAGCAAAGAGTCGTTGGAGCATGATTTCGAGGCCCGCTACCTGCTTGCACATAAGCTCGCCATCATGGACTTGCCCGAAGTATGGAGCCACGACGACTACTTTGAGTGTGGTACGCAACTTGAATATATCAAGCGACTACGAAACCTGTTGACGAGCACGACGTGAAGACTCCGTATTCTTCGAACCGGTGCCAATCAGCCCCCATCTTCGTTGCATTTTTGCAGTCATCCAGGCCGTTCAACACCGATGAACATTGATCGGTGGGGTTGTTAAAGAAATGATCAAGTGAACAGGTTCGCGTGCTTGACCAGATCAATCCCCCATTGTTTGGCAAATGCTATGTCGCCTGCATATGCCTGGTAAACGGCGTCCAAAGTATCAGGGTCGTAATACTCGCTCATTTGTTCCGCGGCGTTTGTACGTGTGGGTAGCATATTTTGCTCAAAGATCACCTGGTTTTCATCGGCTCCCCAGCCGCTTACGCCGTAGGGGTGCCAACAGTTTGCGGCATGGAGTACGTTGTGAATCCAGGATACTCGATCCAGGTAGTCACCCACAGGGTCGAGTGCCGAAGCCACTTTTTCAAGAGGTCCTACGAGGTGCTGGGATCTCCAGTGAGGATCGGTGTTCTCATGCAGACCGGTTGGTTTGCGCGGATCATCATTTGATTCCAGAATGTAGCCAAGGAACTCGGTGAACGGCATACCTCGGCCACCAGCACGAAACACGTTTGCTGCATAGCCGCCGTTGTAAATCAATTTATCAAGGTAGGCGGAAAGTAGTCTCTCCGCTGGATCTCGCAATAAGAGTGCTTTCGTCCATGAAGAGTCGTTGACTATTTTCTCAACGCGTTCCAGGCCCAATTTATTCAGGAAGGGTCGGTCGGAAGTATAGTGAGGATTATCACGCCAGTTTGTTGATCCGTTCATACGTCGCATGAGCTTGATCAGTTGTGTGCAGCAAACCTTCGGTATGGTGAATAGAACGAGCCGGTGACGTTCGTTTACAAGTACATGGTGTGCCATATACCGTAGATCGGCCTCGTCCAATCGTATCCTTGTATTCATATCGTCAGACGGTATCAAGATGCTCGGTTTTACTCAAAAAATTCAGTTCATCATGCGGCTTTAAAAGATTGTTGAGTTAGATAAGAATAAGTAAATGTGCAGTGACAGGATATCAAAAATTCAACGACCACATGTCCAGATCGGTCTTATAGCATCATTGCTGATTGTGGGATTTATTGATGCAGAGCGAGACTCTTTAGAGCAAGACTTATCCAATAAAATGATTCAGGATCAAATGGTGAAAGCAGGACATCATGTGATTAACCTTACTCTTGCGGATAATATCGAAGATCTAAGCGCGGACTACTTCATACATGAACTGGACAAACATCCCACATCGAAAGCGAATGCTGCCCAAGCAAACCTTCTTGGTAACTATATAAAAAGATATCTTGGGGCCATTGCCAACCAGGATCCGAAAGCACTTTGACACTATCCATCAGGTGGGCCGCCGCCCGCTTTTTGCATAATCAGAATGCTGAAAATCTCTAGCTCCCAATTGCCACTTGACTGGGGGTACGTAGACTTGTGATCGACAGTATCACCTGTATCAGTGATTAACCACCAGGACAAGCTTGCCGATGTGCTCACCACTTTCCAATGATGCGTGTGCTTGCGATGCTTGTTGCAGATCGAAGGTCTCGTGAATTATTGGTCGAATCCGTCCGTCAGCCAGGATTGGCCAGACCTTGTTGCGTAATTCTTCAGCGATTACCGATTTTTCTGCAGTCGTTCGCGCCCGCATTGTTGAACCCGTCACAAGCGCACGCTTGAGTGCAAGCTCTTGCAGGTTGAAGCTTTTGGCAGTGACGCCACCTAGAAATCCGATGATCACCAATCGGCCATCCCGGGCTAACGCTTTCATGTTTTTTTCAAAGTACGAGGCACCCATGATGTCGAGAATCACCGAGACCCCACTGCCGTTGGTTTCTTGAAGGACGACATCGACAAATTCGGCGTCGCGATAATTAATCGCGCGACCGCCGAGCTTTTCAATGACCTCGCATTTCTCTGTGGAGCCAGCGGTCGCGATCGTGTGAATCCCGAACGCCTTGCACAACATCAGCGCGGTGGTTCCAATTCCGCTCGTACCACCATGAATGAGCACCGTTTCACCCGTTTTGGCGCAACCGATGTCGAAGAGGTTCGCCCACACGGTGAAGAACGTTTCTGGAATTGCTGCTGCCTCAATCATGCCGATGCCATCCGGAATCGGCAGCGCTTGTGTATATGGCAAACGGCAGTACTCTGCATAACCGCCACCGTTAGTAAGCCCACAAACCTCGTCGCCAATCGCGAAAGATGTGACTTCACTGCCCAGGTCCACGACTTCCCCGGCAACCTCAAGGCCAGGCACGGGTGTCACGCCATCCGGCATTGGGTATTTCCCCTGGCGTTGAATAACGTCCGGTCGATTAACGCCGGCGGCCGAGACCTTGATCAATATTTCGTTTGATTCCGGCGTCGGCACTGGGGTTCGAATGGCCTGCAGCACGTCCGGCCCACCAGGTTCAGTTATGACGATATGAGTCATCTCTTTTGGTATATCAGTCAACTTGCTACCCCCACTTGTTTGAACGATGTTCGAATTCCAGGAATTGTTGCTTATGTGTACCGCCGGTGCAACAGAGATCGTGCAGCCTCATCGCAAGAAGGATTTCATCAGATACCGTTTCTGTATTTTTCTCGCCGAGAGAATGAACAACGATTCCTGTCGGATTGAATACGGTAAGTTTCGTAATAGCATCATCGAGACTCCGTGCGCGAATCAAAATGTCTTTGGCATTTCTGACGGAGGACAACGGCGGTCCAAGGTCAACGATAGGACGAAATGAAGCCGCCGTAGACAGTGCTACTACGGATAGCCGTTGTTGAATCAGTTTGCGAGAATCGCATTGTGTTGAAACACTGACAGGATAGTCATAACAGTAAGAACAATTGCTGTCATGGCTGTGATCGCAATCCAGCTACGCCAGAGTAGTGACATCGTTATATACCGATGAGTCGGGCACAATCCTCGTTTGCTCTTTCGTAGAAGAACAATTTCCCAGATAGAATCCCAATGATGGCTGTGCCATGACTGTTGTTATGAATTAGCGTCATTACACTCTAACCTGCACCGCTGTTAAGTTTTGACCGCTATCCTCCACTTAGTCTGCTAGCCAATATAATGTTAGGCATCTGTCTTGTCCAAGGTCTCAGGGACATCGTTTCCTGATTCTGGTTTACTTTTATCAGATGAAATTTGATCAGATCTTGCCCACTACATTCGGAGCGGTCGCAGGAAACTATCAATATTAATAGTAAATTATCAATTATTTAAAAATTGATACTAAGTGATAGAAAACTTATTCCTTGATGCATAGAGTTGGAGTCATTAATATAACTATCAATTTTACAGAAAATGATAGATAAAGATGAAATTACCTGTTTTACCACCTAAGCTTTCGGACTTGATTGCTAAAAATAATTCCGATATCCCGCGGATCATGTCAACGGGAAATACTGCTCTACAAGGACGATATCTGCATTGGGATGAACTGAGACGTAGAGACCCACCTGACGGATTGGATCATGAACAGTGGTGGTTAGCGATCAAACTATCTCGGGGATCGGCTACACAAGTTCCATTGACGGACGCTGAGGGAAAGCAATTCAAATTCTTTCTTCCAAAAAAGATCCAGGAACTTTTGCACTATATTGACAGGCATTCATCGATGGGGGATGCAAAGGAGGTTATTACGGATGAGGTTAGGCGACGTTTTGTTGTTTCTGCGCTAATGGAAGAATCCATCACGAGTTCGCAATTGGAAGGGGCTTCTACTACACGACTGGTCGCACAAGAAATGTTGAGGTACGGAAGGGCTCCGAGAAACAAGTCGGAGATCATGATTCTTAACAATTACAGAGGAATGCGACTAATAAGTGATTTGTGCAACGACCCGCTTACAAAGGAGCGTGTGCTGAATCTTCATAAGATACTTACAGCAGGAACACTTGATGATCCGAGAGATACGGGACGGCTCCAAATACCAGGAGAAGAAAGAGTAAAGGTCATGGACCAGACAATTACCCATTTGTTGCATTTACCACCGCCGGCAGAACAACTGCCTCGCAGATTCACGGAAATGTTGAAATTCGCGAACGATAAAGACAAAAGTGATTGGATACACCCGCTGATTCGCGCGATTATTCTACATTTTTGGCTGGCATTTGATCACCCTTTTGTTGACGGCAACGGTAGAACTTCACGCTCAATATTTTATTGGTATGTTCTCAAGCACGACTACAAACTTTTCGAGTTTCTACCCATATCAGCGTTGCTACTTGAGGCGCCTGCTAAATATTACCGATCGTTTCTCTACACAGAAACCGATGATCAGGATCTGACGTATTTTATAATCCATCAACTGGAAACAATTCGGAAAGCAATAGATAGATTGAACGAGTACTTGAACAAAAAGATGGAGCAAGTGCTAAGGATTGAGAAACTACTGAAGAACAAAAAGCATTTCAATTATCGTCAACTGGCGTTGCTTGGTCATGCAATTTGTCACCCGGGTACGTCATATACTATTAAAAGTCATCAAAATAGTCACGAGGTAGCATACGCAACTGCGCGATCCGATCTTCTGGGTTTGTCAAACCTGAACTTGCTGACCCTGAGGAAGAGTGGTCACGCGTTGCTTTTTGAAGGGCCTCCGGATTTGGAGAGTCGAGTAAAGGCATTATAGTTTTTCATTGATTTGCGGAATGTGTCTATTCACAATGGATCTGGTCCGATATCTTCTCTTCATTCGCGACGTTACCCACGTTCGATGCAAGATAGACGCCAAGGTTTACGATTGCCTGCGGCGTTAATTCCATCACTGCTCGGCGAACGACAATTTCTTTTCGTCTAATGGTAACGGCGCAAGTGGTTCAAGTGGCGAGCGTCGATCGAATTAAGCAAAGAACATGTTACGTTTATCAGGTACAGAAATATACTAAAAGTCATCACACTGCTTTACGAGATACTTCTCTTGTACGTTTTTCAGTCAGTTATTGATATCGGCTGATATACATCACACATTGCCAATGCTCTTCCGGATTGGTCACAGTATTTATGTACGCTTCAAATCAATCGTGCAAGCCGAAGTAATGGCGAGCCGATGGCTGTGGTATTACAATAACAAACGGTGCAATATGGCTTCGACAACATATCCTCAAGAATGAAGTTACGACAAGCAACAAAGTGTTTACTTCTGAATGCAACGATAAGAGGGGGGTTATAAATGAAAACCATGGTTATGACTTTGGGTGCTTTTATCCTGGTGGTTTCTTTTTCACTTACTGTGTTGGATGCAATTGCTGAAGATGGTGATTGGCCGTATACGCTCACCATACACCCAACCACAGAATTAAAGACGCCACAACCAGGTGAGCATCTTGGGATTTCCTACCCTTGCAAATGGAAGAGTTCCGACTGTGATCTCGATGACTTCATGGAGCATCTGGACGTTTGCGCACTTTACGTATTGCACAAAGGAACGCCTGTACTACACCGCGTCGCCAGTGAGAACGAAGATTGTGCAGAAAAAGTATCCCGTGAGCGCTACGGAATTGCGTCCATCACCAAATCAATCACGTCCTTGATTCTTGGATATGTAATTTTAAGCACCGATTTGAATCTGAAAACCACAATCTCTGATGAACTCGGACGTATCGGGATTAACTATCCGAATAAGAAGGTAACCATTCGCGATCTTCTCCGTATGTCATCGGGTATGAATTGGAATGAAAAACGTGAGAAAGAATCGATTCGGATCAATGAACATAGTGACCCGGATACCTTGAAGCAAGTCGTTGCCGGGAGACTTGAGAATGCTGTTTTCAAAGACAAGGATGTTGGAAAGTACAACTACTCGGGATTTGACACGACGATATTGGGACTCGTAATCGCAGGTCGTTGGGATCTGGAGCAGTCGATTGACAAGGTGCTGGAAGAACAAGTTTGGAAACCACAAGGTATGCGAAAAAAGGCGGAGTGGAAAGCAGACGCTGACAGGTTCCCGTCACCGCACTGCTGTTTCTACGCATCAGCGGGAGACCTGGCAATTCTGGGGCAGTGGGTCCTTCAGAAATACAAATCAGGACAGGATCAGATAGCGAACTGGATTCGGCAGTCCATAAGTGATTCGCGAGAAACCGACGAAAGTTGTAAATTCAAGACCATGGAGCAAGAGATTCGCTACGGGTATCAGTGGCGAGTTTTGTCAGGTGACGGAAATGGTTTCACTGCCTACGGCGCAGGTGGGCAGTATATGCATGTCTTCCCGGATCAAGACGTTGTTGTCGTGCAGTTAAGTAGCGATGCTCGCGTGAGCAGCGAAAACTGGTGTGAAGCATTCCTTGTGCAGCGCGCCATCGCAGACAAGGTTGCACAGTAACGCAAACTTTCATCTGCAAGAGTAACCGGCCAAGGCACCGTGGGGCTTCAGAGGTTTATAAGTTTTTATCAAAACCAAAAAAGTTAAACCTTAAAGGCAATTTATTGGAGATGCGTTGTGCATCGTTGTAAACCCGGATGCAGAGATGCAAACGGCGCCGGGTTAATCAAGATAGGAATCTTCGCGCCACCCGGCACGCTCGAAGTGTATAGGTAACGCTTTGCCATAAAGCTGTTTGGACCGCTCTGGTGTGCCGACCATGCCAGGTTTTTGCACATACGAAAAGATAGCAACGTATCTTGGGATTGATCCGGAAAGCGGGGCGACTCGATGCAATGAATAACGACCTTGGAACAACTGCAGGTCCCCGGGTTCAAGATTGATGGTTCTAACCCTATTTGATGTCCCCTCCAAGACTTTTTTAACTTCTGGAAAATTTTCATCGTCGACGCGAATATGCGGCGCATATTCAAACTCACCACCAGAGGTTGCGTTTTGAATAGCCAATGTCACGGTGAAGTTATTGGTATCAAAATGCCACGGAAATCCATTACCCGTTTCAGCCATATTAATAATGACGTCAGCTAATGGATCAGCATATCGATAAAAATTTTCTTCTTGTAAACAGTCTCTGATGAATGGATCAAATGACGGAAAATCATGAATTGTACGCAGCGCTCCTGAAGGTGCAAAGTTGTCTGCGGAAATAAAGTTGTTGGACCGGTCAAAAAAAGCTCTGCGAGGATCATCCTCCGATAGAGATGGCTCATCTTGCGTGAAGTAGGGGTTCGTTCGGCTGAACGAGCGATGGCCATTTCTGGAAACGGAATCCGCTTCGTTTTTTAAAGCACATACCCCATAGTCGGTCAGAAAGCGCTTAACAATCGCGCAGCCATCTGCTGCAAGATCAGTACGAATCCGTTCAATCAGTTTTTGGTGTCGCTGCCCTTTAACATGAATTGGGTAGTCTTGCAGGTTGATTAAATCGTTGGCAGTGAAGTTCACGGCAACCTCTTTTCATGTTGGCGCTGAAAGACATAATACTTGGAATTAATTCCAGCAAGCTTCAATGCGAACTTTATTCAAAGGCGCTTGATGCTTCCTCGGCTCGCAAATATATCGACAAAGTGACTACTTCTTCAAGTAGTACGACTACACTGAAAGAATGCTAGTGGAAAACAGTAACAGTATGAATTTTGGTATGGATATAATCATGAAGTTTGACGCCAACATTGTTCGTCTCGGTATTACACTCCGGATTGAGGCATGTAATGAAAAATAAGGTTTGCTCCATTCCAGTCATTGACTGATGTTATGACGTCGCGAACGCATCATTGTCATGTAGATGGAGTAGAATCCAGGTTCATTTGGGGGCTAACTATTCAGGTTTGCTTCCATAAAACACGCAGTCCAGTATTACTCAAGCATTCACTATGAACGTACTATTCATAACTGCGGATCAGTGGCGTGGTGAATGCCTGTCTGCGTTGGGTCATCCACATGTAAAAACGCCGAACCTTGATCAACTGGCGTCTGATGGCGTGATCTTCAAAAATCATTATGGGCAGGCGGTGCCTTGTGGGCCTTCGCGGGCGAGCTTGTATACGGGCATGTACTTGCACAATCACCGATCCCTCATGAACGGTACGCCGCTCGACGCGCGTCACACCAATATTGCACTTGAGGCCAGGAAGGCGGGTTATGCGCCAGCCTTGTTTGGCTACACGGATGTTAGTCTTGATCCTCGATCCCAGGATATTTCCGATGGCTATGAAGGCGTTCTGCCTGGCATGGACCCCGTTTGTAAGCTCCTGAGTGATGGCGCGCCGTGGCTGGCTCGATTAATGGATAAAGGTTATGACGTTTCCAATGGCGTGAACGGAGTAATGTCTCCTCAAAAAGATTATCCTGGCGCTGAAAATAGAGGTAAAACATTTGCCGCCCCCGTGTATTCTGCCGAAGACAGCAATACAGCATTTCTGGTTGATGAGGCGATGCGTTTTATCTCGGAGCAGAAGAGCGCCCCCTGGTTTGCGCACCTATCGTTTGTGTCTCCGCATCCGCCCTTTATCGTACCCGAGCCATACAACAGTATGTATGAAGAAACCAGGATGCCGCTGCCCGTTCGATGCGCGACCCTGGAGGAAGAGATTGCGCAACACCCCTGGCATAAACACTTTGTTACTAACCCAGGAGGAGCCCCCTTGACCGAGGGCTCCAAATCAAGTGACAACATTCGTTTAAATGATCAGAGTCTCCGCCAGGTCAAGGCGACGTACTACGGTATGATTTCAGAAGTTGATGATCAAATTGGACGGCTGATCGACTATCTCAAGGAGACCGGTGCCTATAAGGATACGATGATTGTATTTACCTCGGATCATGGTGAGAACCTGGGCGATCACTGGGCTTTTGCAAAGTACACCTACTTCGATCAAACATTCCATGTTCCTTTGATCATCCGTGATCCTGCCGCTGAAGCTGATTCATCCCGCGAAACCATTGTCGAGGCGTTCACAGAGAGCGTCGATATCATGCCAACAATTCTGGATAGAATTTCCCTGGCGGTACCTGATCAATGTGATGGACGATCATTGCTGCCGTTCTGTCGAGGAGAAGTGCCGGAGCTTTGGCGAGAAGAGGCGCATATGGAGTTCGATATCCGCGCACCTTATGATGGAGAAAGTCCGTTACCCTGCGGATTAAGAATGAACCAGTGCATAGCAACGATTATTCGCGGTGAGCGCTATAAATATATTCACTTTGTAGCGCTTCCGCCCTTGCTGTTCGATATGCAGGAAGATCCGAATGAGTTTAACAACCTTGCGAATGATCCAGCCTATCAGGCAATTGCTCACGATTACGTCGGGAAGCTATTGAGTTGGCGCGTGGAGCATGACGCAACGGCCCTTACCGACTTTCACTTGACCGAAGAAAAAGCGCTTGAGCAGGGTCTCCGATCAAGATAATCCCCATCTGTGATTTTGTATCGCAAATTAGATCAAGATCAAGTTCAATCGTTCAACAGGTTGTTTTTGTACCCTGACCTTGTTCATGAGCGCCCTTAGGCGCCAAGGTCTCGGTGTAGGGGTGCTGGGGTGAACAGTATAATTTTCTGTGGAGGCAATCTCTGCGACTCGCCCCAAATACATCACAGCAACCCGGTCGCAGGCGCAGGCAACGGCGGCGAGATCATGTGAGATGTATAAATAAGTCAGATCAAGCTGCGCCTGCAGGTCTTTAAGCAAATTCAGAATTTGGGCCTGTATCGAGACGTAGAGGGCAGAGACCGCCTCATCACATACAATAAATCCGGAGTGGAGGATCAACGCACGAGCTATGGCCATGCAGGATGGGTGTGCACAAGAAGGGGGAAATAGTCGCCATCAGCATAATTAATTAATCCTGTTTGCCAGATTTATGCTCGATTATTACTCACATGCCCCTTGAACAACAAAATCCCAGTTGTTCAGACCCCCTGATTATTTATTTGCTCGATTGTTGATGTGGCGGATTCCACTGCCAATTGCATTTGTTGCTGTAATGAGTGACTCATGGGTAGTAGTGGTTGTCGTACATGACCGCCAGGTAGTCCTCGCAGCTCGCAAACATATTTGACACATTGGACAAACTTGCCGCCACGTTCAAATACAGTCATGACCGGGAGCAAAGCTTTCATGATCTTCCGACCTTTTTCATAGTTATTCTCTATAACGCAGGCGTTATAGAGCGCCAATGTCTCTTCAGCCAGACAGTTCGTTGCCGCGCACACCCAACTTTTTGCCCCCCACACGAAAAACTCCAATGCCTGGTCATCAGCACCACAGCTTAATTCAAGTTGCGGAAACTGCGTTGACAGAAGCTGGATTCGACTATAGTCGCCACTGCTTTCCTTGATCGCCTTGAAATTCTTATGCTCAACGATTCCTCGTAAAAAATCCTCACCCATCATTGTTCCGGTTCGTCCCGGATAGTTATATAAAATGATTGGTAAGTTACAGATGTTATCGATTTTCACACAGTGATGTATAAGCTCCTCGGCAGATGGTTGAGAGTAAGGAGGAGCAGCGATCAATAAACCTTGTGCGCCATGTTCGAGTGCTGCGCGAGCGTAATCGCAACAATCTTCAGTTCGAAAGTCATTGACGCCTGCCACCCATGGAACACGACGATTAATAACTGCGTTTGCTATTTCGAATTGTTCTAATCTCTCTTTCCGTTTGAGTGCATAAAATTCACCAGTGGTTCCTGAAACAACGATGCCATGCACACCGCTGTCAATCAGGTGATCGACCATGATTGACCAGGCATCCTGGTCCAATGTCCCGTTTGCTCTAAATGGCGTGATTACGGGCGTATAAATACCTTCGAATGTCATCGCAAAATCTCCAGACAACTCATATTACTGATGTGAAACAACCTTGAACTTTTTCTCCAGGTACTTGCTGTACTTTGATAAAGAATATGCTCCTGAAAAATAAACCAGAGCAACAAAAAGATAGGCCTCCGTGAAATAGGAAATCCATTGTGGATCTGCAACTGATGCGCTGGTTGCATTCAGGATATCGAACAAGCCGACAATGATGACCAGCGTACTATTCTTGAAGGCCTGGATAATGTGATTCATAAGACCTGGAATTACGATCCGAATGGCCTGTGGAAGAACAATAAGCCAGTTAATTTGCCATGCTGATAATCCGATCGATTTTCCCGCCTCTAGCTGGCTCACAGGGACTGCTTGTAGTCCTCCGCGAATAACTTCAGCTTGCAGGCAGGCGAAATAAAATCCGAGTGCAAGCACGATTCGAACCATTTTGTCGATGTCGAAACCTGTGGGCAGAAATATCGGAAAGATAACGGCTGCAATCAGGAGAACCGTGACAGGTGGAATCGCACGCATTGTCTCGATGACTACAATGCAGATGGTTTTAAGAATGGGCAATTTTTCAGATCGCCTGCCGAGTGCCAGCAAAACAGCAAGGGGCATTCCAACAGACACCTGCCCACTAAATACAATCATTGTTAGTGGGAGCCCTCCCCATTGGGCTGTTTCAATAACTGGAAGACCAAATACCCCGCCAAGCATTAAAGTGATGATTGTGATAATTCCAAATACCCACAAAGGCAAAAGAATTCTCCAATTCCAGAAAACGGGCAGGGCAGTAATAACGAGTACCCCCAGGTAGATCACGACAGCGAGAAAGGGTCGCCACTGTTCGGCATATGGATAGAATCCAAAGAGCATGACGCGATGCTTTTCAGCAATTACCGCCCAGCATGCTCCACCCGCTTCAACGCAGGCCTGTGGGTCCGTGCTGTTCCACACGCTGTTAATGAATGCCCAACTAATGAGCGGTGGGACTAAAATCACCAGAAGAACCATGAGGGCCGTGGTGATTAATGTATTTATCCAGTTGTTAAACAGATTTTTATGCAACCAGCGCAAGATTCCGATTCGTTCAATCGGTGGTGCACGCATAACGACAGGATCCGTTGGGGCAACGTTAAGCGCCGTCATGGTTTTTCAACCAGTGCGATTCGCTTGTTATACCTGTTCATAATTAACGCGACACTCGCGCTGATGCCAACGTATACAATCATCATAAGAAACAGGATTTCTATTGCTTGCCCTGTCTGATTGATGGCAGTGTTTCCCACACTGACGAGATCGGGATAACCGATTGCCACGGCAAGTGAACTGTCTTTGGCAATATTGACGTATTGATTTGTCATGGGTGGGACGACCACCCTTAATGCTTGCGGCAGGATAACGAGTCGAAGAATCAGACTGCCACGCAGCCCAAGAGATCGTGCAGCATCCTTTTGGCCTGCATCTACCGACTGAATTCCCGATCTGACTATCTCGGCGACGAATGCAGACGTATAAGCGACAAGACCCAGAACCAGAGCAAGAAATTCTGGAGAATACGTTAAACCGCCAACAAAATTAAATCCCTTCAGAACTGGTTGTTCGAATTCCAGTGAGGAACTACCCAAGAGCCAGACTAAAACAGGAGGAACGATAATCAGCGGTAGTACGATTGTTATGAAGGGTAACGATCGTCCGCTTGCATAGAGTCGTTTCCTGCGCCATAAAGCATATCCTGTCGCCAGGACGATACCTGCAATGAAAGCCAGGATAAGTGAATATAAATAATCATTGAGAACCGGTACTGTGTGGATTATTCCACGGTTCGTCAAAAAGAGGCCGGTGACCGGGTTGTATGCCTGTCGGGGTGAGGGAAGTTGCCGCATCAGTGCGATCCAGAACATGACCTGGAGCAAGAGCGGCGTGTTTCTGAAAATCTCGACGTATCCAGCACTGAGTCGACTCAACAACCAGTGTGATGAGGCGCGTGCAATCCCGATTAAGGTACCGATGATCGTTGTAAAAACAATCGCGATGGCGGTTACATAGAGGGTGTTAAGAAAACCTGCCAGTAGTGCACGTGCATAGGTGTCACTTGGAGAGTAGGTAATCCACGTTTCCCCAATGGCGTAACCGGCTTCTTGATGAAGAAACCCAAACCCCGAGGCAATTCCCTGATCAACCAGGTTTTCAGTGGCTGTCGAGGCAAAGTAATAGAGGATGAGGCCGGTGGTGAGAAGCGTCAGTGTCTCAAGGACGAAACGTTTCAGATCAAACTTTTCAGCCTTATCTATCAACCTGTTCCGGGACAAGACACTGGATGAAATCATTTAATCGACTGCCACCACACGTAAACCACTAAATTTTGATAGCTCATGGATGACGCGCAGCCGTTAGAGCTGCGCGTCATATTGATATCAGTCTATTGGAATGGTGGAGGGTAATGCAGTCCGCCATTTAACCAAAGTTCGTTTAATCCGCGTTCAAGCTTTAGTGGTGCGTTTGCGCCGATGTTGTTTTCGAAGATCTCTGCGTAGTTACCTACCTGTTTAACAATCTGGTAAGCCCAATCATTAGACAATCCCAACTTTTCACCCAGATCACCGGATACCCCAAGAAAGCGTTGAATCTTCGGGTTATCAGATTTCAACATGTCGTCAACATTGGTCGAATCAATGCCCCATTCTTCCGCCTCGAAGGTGGCGTATACCACCCAGGTGACGATATTGAAGAACTGGTCATCGCCGCCGCGTATTGCAGGAGCAAGCGGTTCCTTTTCGATGTCTTCTGGGAGAATAACGTGATCATCGGTTTGTCCCGCACGCAAACGAGTAAGGGCAAGACCCGGTTCGAAACTCGCCATTCCATCACAACGGTTCTGGAGATATGCATCACCCAATTCCTTTATATTGTCGATAACGACCGAGTTGTACTCCATGTTGTGTCTTCTGAAAAAGTCAGCAATGGCTCGTTCCTGAGATGAGCCCGGAGGAATACACATTGATGCGCCATTAAGATCCAGAGCGCTGTCAACATTTAAAGCCTTGTGCACCATGATCTTTGTGCCGGAATAAAAATTTACCGGTGCAAAGTTAATGCCGAGAGTTACTGCGCGAGTCAGCGTGAGTGTCGTTACGCGGGAAAGCATATCGATCTCTCCAGACTGTAAAGACGGAAAGCGTTGTGCAGGACTCAATGCGATATATTTCACCTTGTCCGCATCTCCAAGGACTGCAGCCGCTACAGCCCGACAAAAATCCACATCAAAACCTTGCCAGACGCCTTCGCTGTTTGGCGCAGAAAATCCGGGGCGTTTACCATCCGCTCCACAAATTAAATCACCTCGTGCTTGAATCGTTTTCAGACTGTCGCCATCGGCGGACATTGCAATGGGTGGGACAATGGTAGTCAGGGTTACGGCTAAAACTGCCGCAAAACTAATCGTTCTCATATCAACCTCCTCGTAGTTGGATCGGGTGCCGCGAACATCGTCACGCCACATTCGACACGGATGCTTAGTTGCTATCGGGGTGCAACTATTGCCGTTTAAAGCCGGAGGATCTACTCAACAAACTTCAACGACAGGGTCTGGTTTTTTGAGTAGAATTTCGACTACAGTATATTTATACTAATGTAATTAAATTTAGTCAATAGGAAAATTTTGAGCAATGAGGAAAGACGCATCATTGAACGGAAATATCGTTGAAGACAAGGCGCATTCCCTATCGCCATCCAGCTCTTCACAGCTCGGTGTGCGAGTGAGAGACATACGAAAACGACGAAAGTGGACTCAAGGGGAGTTGGGAAAACGTACCGGACTCGCGGTATCCACTATTTCGAAAATTGAAAATGGTCAACTTTCACCGACATTTGAAACGCTAATGCGGCTGGCAGAAGGACTGTCATTGGATATTCCGGATTTGCTCGAACGTGAGGCGTTACCACCCGCGTTGACCAGACTGTCTGTTACACGAAGAGGGCATGGAGAGGTACATGAAATGCCCCATTACAACTATCGACTGCTCTGTAGTGATCTGGCAAACAAACAAATGAACCCATTGATTGCCGAGCTCAAGGCGCACAGCAAGAAAGAATTTGGGCCACTGTTTTCGCACCCTGGTGAAGAATTATTCCTGGTGCTCAAAGGAAAGGTTGAACTACATACGGAACACTATACAACCCGTTATATGGGTGAAGGTGACTGTGCTTATTTCGATAGCACCATGGGTCATGCCTGTATATCTGTGGGTGAAGAAGACGCCGTACTGTTTTGGGTATCCACTCTTCGTGACACCAAAGTTGATTGGGGATGACGTGTGCCGAGTAGACGTTTGTATAGAGCACGATGAAATATGAGAGTTATATCGATACGCCTTAACAAGATCACTGTTCCACTAAGGAAGATTTACTTAAGCTCAAGAAGTCTGCTTCGCTCCTATGACAGGGTCATTGTCACGATACTGACCGATGAAGGACTTTGTGGCTATGGAGAAGCAGACGGTTCCGATAGGGTATTCCATTTCCTTGGATACCTGTCGCAAAACATGATTGGACAAGACCTTCTTGAATGGACAGCATGCCCCGATAATCAATTGGATTCTGCTTCGGCTTCAGATAAACGGGCGTTCAATATAGCTAAAGGCGGACTTGAGATTGCGTATTTCGACTTGCTCGGTAAATATCTGGAATTGCCTGTTTACAAACTATTGGGGGGTGCAGTCAAAACGCAAATACCAATGGTCTGCGAATTATCCGCTGCGCCGTTGGGGTGTGATGTTTCGGAGTCGGAAATCAAGGAGTTTTTCAAATCCGGAACGAGTAAAAACCGGGTGGTAGAGTCTGCCATACAGCAAATAGACCGGTACGGATACAAAACGCTCAAAATGAAATCCATTGGCCATGACCCACAGTGGGATATTGAGGTGATGACCACGTTAAGAAAAGAAGCAGGGCCGGGAATTCAATTACGTCATGACCCGAACGGCGCTTATGCATTGCCGCAGGCCCAACTACTATATCAAAAGCTTGATTCGTGCGGATTGCAGTGGTTTGAAGATCCAGTCAGTTCCATCGATGATTTTCGGCGTTTAAAGCGCACGCTAAAAACTGCACTGGCAACCAACATGTGTATCGTTCGTCCGGATCATCTAACACCGGCGATCCGGAATGACACTATCGATGTCATTGGCGTGGATCTTTTTAGCTGGGGTGGTTACACGGGGGCGCAAACGGGGCTTACTATATGTGACGCCTACCATCTCGATGTGTTTGGGCACTACTTCTTTGATTTGGGCATTGCGACTGCCGCTAGCTTACACTTGGCAGCAGCTTCCCGAAACATGACAAACGGCGTCGATACCAGTCTTTATCTGCATGACGACGATGTGATTGCAGGAGGGAGGCTAAAAGTTAAAGACGGATTTTTGCCGGTTTCCGATATACCCGGATTAGGTATTGATCTGGACGACGATGCACTGACAGGAATGACAACTCATATCGAATCATTCTCGTGATGGTTACAATCAGATAATGCACAGGCATCGTCACCAGGGTATTTAGTCGGTGTTTTGTTTTCCGGTATGGGGTGTCGCTAGAGTGGGTGTGTATGATCACACAATACCCAGGCTAATAATTCAGACAGATCAGTCATGACAATAAATGAAAATGAGAAGCGCGTGATCGGCCGGTTTCGATTCATGAACGAGCAGGCGGTGAACCTGGACGGGTTTGCAACACCGGCACCGGAGTTGGGTTTAATCGCTTTCGACAGTCCGCACGATCCGCTTCCATCAATCGTCATCAGGGATGGCGTTGTGGTTGAGATGGATGGACGTGGTGAGGATGCGTTCGATGCCCTCGACGAATTCATCGCCCGACATGGCATCGATATCGGGATCGCTGAGGAGGCGATGGCAATTGATAGCCTTCAGTTTGCGCGCCAGTTGGTAGACCCATACGAGAGTCGTGAATCCTTGGTCCGTTTGGCATCAGGTATGACACCCGCCAAACTTGCCGAGGTACTCGCCCGCCTGACTGCCGCGGAATTGGTTATTGCCATGACCAAGATGCGTGCGCGTAAAACGCCCAGCAATCAGGCGCATGTCACCAATCGGTCCGACGACCCTTTGCTGTTGGCGGCGGACGCTGCAACGGCCGCCGCATTCGGCTTCCGCGAGATTGAGACTACCGTGCCGGTACTGGCCGACGCGCCATCCAACGCAGTGGCGGTGTCCGTGGGGGCGGCAGTGGGATCGCCCGGTGTATTGGTGCAGTGTTCAGTTGAGGAGGCCATGGAACTTGCTCTTGGAATGCGTGGACTGGTTTCCTATGCAGAAACCGTATCTCTCTATGGCACGGAACAGATTTTTATCGAAGGCGATGATACACCCTGGTCGAAAGCATTTTTAACCAGTGCCTATGCATCGCGTGGGATTAAGATGCGTGTCACTTCAGGTGGCGGAGCGGAAGCGCTTATGGGTGGCGCCGAGCGATGCAGCATGTTCTATCTGGAGGCGAGATGCGTTGCACTGGCGCGGGCGATGGGGGCGCAAGGGGTACAAAACGGTGGCATCGACTCCGCGGCTGTAGCCGGCTCGGTGCCAGGTGGGGTGCGATCCCTGATGGCGGAAAATTTAATGGTGATGTTACGGAATCTTGAATCCTGCACGGGTAACGATGCATTGATGAGTGAATCGCATGTGCGCCGTACCTCGCGCACGCACCCGATTTTCATTGCCGGATCGGATTTTATTTGCAGCGGTTTTGGTTCGATACAACGATATGACAACATGTTCGGTCCAAGTCAGTGGAATGCCGAAGACATCGACGATTTCCTGGCAATGCAACGTGACTGGGGTGTTGACGGTGGCCTTAAAACCGCGCGCGAAGACGACGTTGAGGGTTTAAGGAGCAGAGCAACCGAAGCGGTGTCAGCGGTATATGGCTGGCTCGGACTCGGTGACTTTACAGCTTCCTGGGCACAGCAGGCAGTAGACGCAGCCGGATCGAAGGATATAGCCGATGCCGATTTGATGTTACCGGTGAATGCCTCGGCCACCATCATGGATACCAATGTGACCATGCTGGATGTGATCGCAGCCCTGGCAGAGAACGGTTTTGATGTCGAGGCACAACGTTGCCTTGATATGTTGAAGGCCCGGGTGCAGGGAGACTATCTGCAAACCTCGGCCATATTCGATGAGGATATGAATGTCCTGTCTCTGGTGACGGATCCCAATGACTATGCCGGTCCCGGAACCGGCTACAAGCCTTCCATCGCGCGGCAGGCAGAGATAGATACCATTCGCCAGCAGGTTTCGGTCGACGATCTGCGGGTGCAACAAAGACAATATCGAACCTTTGAATTACGAGTGATCGGCACGGCAGAAACAAGCCACGATCCCCGTGACGTAGTCATCGGCGTATCGCCGGCAACCGGTCGTGACATATGGCAAACGCTGTCAGGGTTGCTGGTGTGTGATGTCCTTGAAGAATTAATGGCAGGACTCGAGGAGGAGGGTTGCGTCGGCAGGATTATCCGAATCAATGATTCAATCGATCTGGGCAAGATTGGCCTGGCCGCAGCGCAACTGTCCGGCTCCGGTATCGGTATCGGTCTGCAGGGTAAGGGCACGGCGTTAATCCACCGCCACGATCTGGCGCCGCTGGCTAATCTCGAGCTGTATTCGGTGGCACCAACCTTGACCGCCCGGCTTTATCGCCTGATGGGCATTAATGCCGGCAGACATGCCAAGAGCATGACGCCAGAACCGATGCGTAATCCATATTCCGATGAAGCGATTGAAGCGAGGTATCACACCAAGGTGGTTGCACTGGTGGCGATAGAGCGGGAGTGCAGTTCAAACAGTGCATCGGAGATGCTGGAGATGGTCAAATGAGTCGTGGATATTCAGGAATCGATGTGGATCGGATTTCAGTCGATGATGTACGCCGTGGGGATCTGACCCTCGAGGACATCAGAATCCATCCGGAGACACTCGAACATCAGGCACAGGTGGCTGAAGAACATGGTAATCCGCAGTTGGCCAGCAATTTCCGGCGGGCTGCGGAACTTACCCGCTTCAAGGACGATGAAATCATGCAGTTGTACGAGGCATTGCGCCCACATCGTTCTACCGTGGAGGAACTACAAACTATTGCAGATGATCTTGAATCTCGCGATGCGCCATTGAATGCCGCATTGTTTGCCCAAGCGGCGAGTGTTTATCAGCGGCGTGGTCTGGCGAGAAAATAGATCGCAGACATGTCGTTGATAGCGGGGGTGGATATCGGTAACTCAACCACCGAAATCGTGGTGGCGGATGGCAAGTCGCCCATCGCCTGGGATCGTCGACCGACGCGTGGTCGTAAGGGATCGGAATCTTCGATTCGTGCGGCTGCGGCACTGCTTCGCAGCATCGAGCGAAAAATTGGTTCTCCCGTCGAACGGGTGGTAGTGGCGCCATGGAAACCTGTGCTGACAGAGGCTACCGCTTATAAAGAGCCGCCTCCGGATACTGGTCGTATCAAACTGCTTGAGTGCGCGGACCACAGTGTGATGGGCGATGGTTGGGCAGTGGGACAACCATGGAACATTTCACAGCAACCATCTGCGGCGGATTCCCTGATAGCGGTGGTTGCAACCGGAACCGGATATCAACAGGCAGCTTCGATCATCAGCGACGCGATACGGCAAGGCATGCCGATAACCGCTGTGATCGTAGCCGATGACGAAGCGGTGCTGATTGCCAGCCGGATCAAAGCACAAATACCCGTGGTGGATGGCGTTGATGTTTCATCGGCGCTTGAGGCGAAGAGACTCTTCATCGAGGTTCGGCCCCCTGGCCAGTGTGTGAATGTCGCAACGGATGTTTGGGCATTGCATAGTGCGTTTGAAACTGAAAGCAATGAGACAGAATTCTTGGGTGTCGTGGCGCGGTGGTCAAAGGATCTTCGTGCCATCGTCATTGCAAAATTCGACAACGCTGAAACGGTAATTTCATCGGCGCAAACGCCAATGGTGACCTGGCATAACGGTCAGGCATCCGCGCTGGCCGATGCCATTCCTGTGTTTAGTCAACAACCGGTTGGCGCGGTCCGTTCACTGACCTTGCAGCACACGGTGATTACCGAGGATGTATGGGGTGTCGATGTCACCGCTATCCTGGTTGAACGTGGTGCTCGTGCAACAAGCAAGGTTAAAAGCCTGGCGCTGGCGAGTTTGACCAATGCAAACAGCGAGTCTTCCATCAGCTTGAATGAGCTATTCGACAAACCGGTATCGGTCGTATCTTCAGAGGCAGACATGGCATCCATTGGTGCACGAACGACGCCAGGCTTGTCGGATGATGCACTCATTCTGGATATCGGTGGCGGGACGATCGATCTGATTGGTAATGTCGGCAGCATTACTGCGGCGGGAGCGGGAGACCTTCTGACTGCGGCAGTCGCACAGGTGATTGATACCTCACGCGGTGCTGCCGACTGGATCAAACGAGGCCCGGCGCAACGGGTGGAATCATCCCAGGTTTTACTGAGTGAAAACGGGTCTTATGATTTTGTCAGTAGCGATCATGGGCCGCTGCCCGCCAACCTGACGGGTAGACTGGTTGTTAAGGGGCCAAGTGGACTGATGCCCTTTGCACGGGAAATGCAGCCTGCGGAATGGCGAATCATAAGGCAATCACTCAAGCTGGAGGTCATCGCCAAAAACGTGTCCCGCATTCTTGCAACTTACATGGAAAAGATCGCTTTGAAGGAATCGGTTAATCTTGTCATCGTCGGCGGACCGGCTGCTGACGATGAACTATTGCCGACGCTTGGTCGTCTGTCGATGGTAAGTGGAATCGGGCGTGGTAATGTGGCAGGGACTCTCGGTCACCGCTATGGGGTGGCTTACGGGCTTACCCAAAGCGCTGACAACCACTGAACATCCTTAAGACAATGTTGAGGAAACATCCGATCGGGTGCTTTAATTCCAATTGGTTGTTTAACGGGCTATGGGTTAATTCTGATTGATACGTCGGTATCTCTGGGGACTCATGCCCGTCCAAGATCTGAATGCACGCGAGAAGGCACTCAGCTCGGAATAACCCAGATTATAGGCAATTTCCGTAAACGGCATTTCAGGTTCATTCATGTAGTGCAACGCCAGTTCCTGGCGCGCCGCACGAAGCAGATCGGAAAAGAGCAGGTTATGTGCTTTCAACTGCTTCTGGAACGCTGAATCATGTAATCCGAATATTCCTGCAATCTCGGATAGCGTTGGTATCTTTTCACCCAGATGAAGCTTGATCTGGTTTCTGACAATGGTGGCGAAGTCTTCAGGGTTGCCAACCAGGCGTGATCGGGATTCGAGATAAGACGAGATAATCGAGAACAGGTAGGGATCCTGATCAGGCATTCTCGTATCGAGATCACTTCGTCTGAATCCGATGGCATTGGTTCTGCGGCCGAATTTAACCGGCGCGTTAAAACAGGCTTCGTGACTATAGCTGCCTTCAGGACGGTCGTGTTCGAATCTTATTTCAAGCGGGAACCAATCATCACCCAATGCATTCTTGAAGATGTTGCAGAACATGCCGAGGGAGAGTTCCGCATCCTGCCTTCGACAGGTAATTCTCGGATCGTATATTCGATAACTAAGCCAGAGTATGTCGCTGTCTTGCAGTAACCCGAAGCTCGTTTGCTCCTGATGCGCGGAAAAATACCGCTCCATGTTTCGCAAGGCAGCCGATAGCGTGGGTGAAGTGATGGCGGCATAACCGATGGGCCCCAACTGCTTGGGAGCGAAATGCTTGCCGAACTCCAGACCGATGTTGTGATTGCCTGTCTTGTTGGCAGCCACTTCAAACAAGTTGCAATATTGAATCAGGTTCAACTCATTAATCGGATCGTTGATGTCCTTCTCGCGTATGCCTACCTGACCGAAAATGCTATCGATATCGCCCTTGTTCTTTTCTATATGCGTGACGACGCCACAGGCAGCGGAGGCGAGCACCTTGGATGGCGGGAGAAAACTATTGTTGACTTCTGGGTGCATATCATCAGTTGCGGAAACTGACCATTGGGAATCAATAATGTCAACAACAAAAATAAATGTCAAATATGAAAACAGTAAGATATCAAATACTTCGAGACTGAAAATGTACTGGATTATCAAAAATTTCCCAACTGAAACAGGAATTTGATGTCAAGCGAAGGCAGGAAATAGGGCGGATACTATATTTGTGATGTGCACCTTGTGATGTGTCGCTGATGTGTCAAGCGGATTCAGTTGCCTTCACTAATGGCTATTAATGGTGCATCGATACAGGCCGTGTAAGCGGTATGAATTGGAAATAGTAGCCGCTAATGCCAAATCGGAACTTGGTAGGGTAAATGTACGGATATAACGAACACGATACCAAAGTAGTACTCACTAAGCAGGAGATGAAGCATGAAAATTAACAGACGACAATTCTCATTGGGTATGGCCGGCGCCGCTGGATTGGCAGCAATGGGTCCGCTGCGAAACGCATTCGCAGCCCGTGACAACGAAATGAATATCCTCTGTTGGGAAGGTTATAACTCTGATGAGGTTCTCGGCCCATTCCGACGTGCCAATAATGGCGCCAGTGTTCGAGCCGAGAGCGGTACATCGGATCCGGACATGATTAACAAGCTGCGCGCGGGCGAGGTCAATGTCTGGGATCTCATTAATCTGAATCAGCCGTGGGCCAGGGACCAGTTGTATCCGGAGGGCTTGATCAAGCCCTTGAACAAGGATCGGTTCATGCCGTACTTCGAGAAGATGATGCCTGAATTTTCCAAGCCATATCCATTGGCGTTCGCCGACGATGGAAATCTGATCGGCATGCCGCAGAGGTTCGGTCCTTTCAGCTTCGTTGTGAACACCGACAAGATAAGTCGGGAGATGGCGGAGGACCAGGGGTGGAATCTGTTTCTCGATCCGGCAATGAAAGACCGCTACGGTGTTCTGACCTATGACAACTGGAATGTTATGCATATGTGTCTGACTGCCGGCCTGAATCCGTTCAATGAAGTGGTTGGTGACGATGAACAGAAGTTCAGAGCCGTTGCCGATACAATCTTCGGCGGCGCCAAACTGTTGACAGACGATCTGGTAGCGATGAACACCGCCTTGATCAATGGCGAGATTGACGCCTACTTTACCGGTGGAACCTATACTGCGTCTCCCGCGCGCTTTGATGGTGCTACTAACATACGAGGCATTACGCCAAACTCGGGTCCGGTTGATGGCAAGGGTGGTGTCGTGTGGATCGAGCTGACATCGGCTGTGAACAATCCGAACCCGTCAAAGCTTGCGGAGGATTTCCTTGAGTTCGTGCAAGGTCCGGACATCTGCAAGGCGGCGGCATTTGCTGAAGGCACCTACAACCCGGTTTGTCAGATGGGTAGTCAGGAAGTCATGAGCAAGTTCGATAAAGACGAACTGGATGCAATCCAGTGGGATAGTCTGGAAGAAGAAATGTCACGGTCGCTCGACTATCAGGTGATTGCTTCCTACGACAAGCTGATTGAAATCTACAATAGCGCGAAACGCGGATAACAACGCGGATAACTAATGTGTCGCGTGTCCCGGTGTCATTCCGGGACACGCCAACCAAGCAGTTATAAAGATGTCATCAGAAACCATTCTGCGTCTCGACAACATTGTAAAACGCTTCGGCGACTTTACTGCCGTCGATGGTGTCAGCCTCGATATATACGAAGGTGAGTTTCTTACCATTGTCGGTCCATCCGGTAGCGGCAAGTCGACACTCATTCGGCTTCTGGTCGGTATGGATGAGCTGACCGAGGGTAGTCTCTGGCTGCGTGGTGAGCGTATCGACCAAACACCTGCAAACAAACGTCCAACCTGTATGGTGTTTCAGTCCCTGGCTTTGTTTCCGCATATGTCGGTAGGACAGAATATTGAGTTTCCACTGAAGATCAGAGGCGAGAGCGCTGAAGACAGACGCAACAGAGCCCTTGAGCTGATGGCTCTGTTGCGCTTGCCGGAACACTATTACACCAAGGGAGTCACCCAGTGCTCCGGTGGTGAACGACAGCGCATTGCCCTGGCACGAGCGCTGGCATTCGATCCGGAAATCCTGTTTTTCGATGAGCCCTTATCGGCGCTTGATTTTCGATTACGAAAAGCCCTGGAGAAGGAACTGAAGGACTTGCACGAGCGTACCGGGAAAACATTTGTCTACATCACCCATAGCCTTGAAGAGGCGATGGTGATGTCTGACCGGATCGCGATCATGAACGCGGGTCAGTTTGTTCAAATTGCTGAATCCGATGATATCTATGCACGGCCCAACAGCCGGTTCGTTGCAGAGTTCATGGGTGAGGTGAATCTTTTTGGCGTGGAGGGTACGGGCTCCGGTGAATTACATGGCAATGGTGTAGAGATTCACGTCAATGGCAGAGCCGATGAATTTGGCATAGCGCTTGCGCCCGGTAAACAGGGCACCTTGATGGTAAGGCCCGAGTTCGTGAAATTTCTGTCCTCGGGTGAAACATCCGATTTTGTTGTTCGTGGCGTGTTGCGGGCGGAATATGCGCTGGGCTCAAGGATTCAGTACAAGGTGGAAAGCGCGGATGGATCGAATCTTATTGTTGAAAATCTGCGTGAAGATCGTTATCAGGGACACGTCGGGGATTCGGTAATTCTCGGTTGGGATATCGAATCAACCCATATGATTGTTGAATAGGCACTCATTATGGAACGTCTCGACAGAAAACACGGTACGTTAAGCTCACTACCCATATTAACGATTCTACTTATCAGTTTTGTGGCGCCGATGCTGGTGGTGGCTGCTTTCTCGATAATGCCACGCAAGGTTTTCTCCCTTTTCAACATACCCGACTTATCGGCATACGCTGCGTTACTCGAGCATGGTTACTATCGCTCATTGCTGTGGTCGTTGGGCATGGCATTCGTGTCCACGATAATACTTTTTCTCATTTCCTGGCCTCTGGCATACGGTATGGCCAAGGTGTTCCGCAAGTTCACGCTGGTTATCACCATAGCCGTTGTTATCAGCCTTTTTGTATCCGAGAACATCCGTTTATTCGGTTGGGTCCTAACGATTATGAAGGGCGGATTGATTGAAGGACACTTAAGGGCCTTGACAGGGGTAGGTTTTGAAAGTCCGCTTTATAACGTACCGATCATCATTTTCAGTCTGGTGTACGTTTATTTTCCTTTCATGTTATTTCCCCTGGCCCAGGGAATTTCAATGGTTCCTGACGATGCCAGGCAGGCTGCAGCGGACCTCGGCGCATCCCGCTGGCGCGTGTTGTTCGAGATCGATTTGCCACTTGCTGCACCGGGCATTGTGGTTGGTTCATTATTGAGTTTTGTGCTGGCGGCGGGTGCACTGGCGGAAAGTAAAATACTCGGTGGACAAACCGTTATCGTCATAGCCGACGAGATTGAAACGGCTTTCACCTATGGACAGGATTGGCCGCTCGGTTCGGCCTTGTCCATGGTGTTGATTGTTATAATCGCGGTCCTGGCAATCTATGGAATTGCCAAGGTGGATCTGGATGCAATCATGGGGAAGAAGGCTGAATGAAAACGCCCCGTATACTTCGTGTTGCATTATATGTTTATGGCGTACTCGTCATCGTTTGGCTTTATATCCCCCTGGTGTCGGTAACTTTTGCGTCTATTTCCAAGGCGCGATACCTTACCTTTCCCATTAAGAGATACTCAACGGCCTGGTATGCCAAAGCAGTGGAAAGCGATACGGTCAGGGATATCGTATCTACATCGCTGAAGGTCGCTATCATTGTCACGATCATATCGATGATAGTCGGGTTCTTTGGTGCCTTGGCATTCGCCAGGTATCAATGGCGCTATCGCCGTATCTTTCAGAAATTGATCCTGCTGCCGATATTCTTTCCACAAACGGTATTGGGTCTGGCGCTACTGATGTGGTTCAACTCCGTTGGCATTATTCCAACCTGGAAGACCGCAGTGGTCGCGCATCTGGTATGGATATCACCCATAGCCACATTGATTATCGCCATACGCGCCTACTCGTTCGATCATTCACTTGAAGAAGCAGCCAGAGATATGGGCGCAAGTACATGGACTGTTATGCGCGAGATTACATTGCCATTACTCATGCCCGGTATTGTCTCTGCGGGTCTGTTTGCATTTCTTCTAAGCTGGGGCAATTTTCCGTTGTCCCTGTTTACAACCGGCGCCGATTCGACGTTGCCTGAATGGCTTTACGCAAAAATGGTTTCTGGCTACTCGCCCCTTGTGCCGACGGTCGGGGTGATATCCATTCTTTCATCCTTCTGTATCGTTCTGATTGCGGTTGTTGTCATGTGGGGTATGCGATTGACGAGGAAGGCGCGCTCGTAAGGCAAAAAGATTCATCAGCCGTATTGGTAAATCATAGAGCATGAATATTCGACAGAGGTGGTCAAATGCTTACATCAATCAAGGATAAATCCGTTATCGTAACCGGCGGTTCAAAAGGTATTGGCCGGGGTATCGCAAAAGTTTTTGCTGCACAGGGAGCCAAGGTAACAATCGCCGCGAGAGGCGAGCAGGCAGCAATGGATGCCTGTAACGAGATCAACAATGGCGGAGGTGTCGCAAGCTTTCAACAGTGTGATGTCAGTGATTGGGAAAGCGTAAAGAGCATGGTCGATGCTGTTGCCAAGGCCCAGGGCGGTGTCGATATCATGTGCGCCAACGCCGGCGCCTTTCCGCAGACCAAAATCGTCGACATGGAGCCGGATGAATGGGATCAGGTCATGGGTACCAATCTTCGCTCTGCCTTTTTGTCAGTAAAAGCCTGTATTCCTTATTTTGAAAAAGCCGGCAAGGGTCGGGTTGTTCTGACTTCATCAATAACAGGTCCCGTTACTGGTTATCCCGGCTGGGCTCACTACGGTGCTTCGAAATCCGGTCAATTGGGATTCCTTAAAACGGCGGCCATGGAGTTATCCAAATACAACACGACGATCAATGCCGTCATGCCCGGCAATATTTATACAGAGGGATTGCAGGATCTGGGTCAGGACTATCTGGATACCATGGCGGCATCCATACCGCTTAAGCGCCTTGGGGCGGTTGAAGATATCGGCAATGCTGCCTTGTTTTTTGCATCTGAAGAAGCGGCATATATCACCGGCCAGACAATTATCGTCGATGGCGGTCAGATTCTGCCGGAGTCCCTGGAAGCCATGGAAGAAATTTAAAAATTCTTCCAACCGCATAGTGATTGAAACCAACACGAGTAAAGATATGTCCGGCAACGATATTCCAATGGAATTGTTGCTTGAACACCTGGGTGTGCTTGCGAACCGGTCATTGTCCCTTTGGGATTTGCCTGATGACGCCGTGGCAAGGCTGATCAATGTCTCTGAAAACGCAACTTACCTGGTGGAAGGTACCGATTGGAAATCCATATTACGTATCCATCGCGAGAACTATCATTCGAAGCGTGCGATACAGTGTGAGTTGACCTGGTCCAGGGCCTTGAACGATGAAGGCGGGATTATTACACCGGGCACCTATACAGGTCGGGATGGCGAAGTCATTCAGTCGGGAATAACGGATGGATTGCCGGCGCCTCGTTACATGGTGATGTTTCATTTCGTTGAAGGTACGCAGCCAGATGAAACCCACGATTTGGTTGGTGCGTTTGAAGAGCTGGGAGAGATTGCCGCCAGGACACATATTCATTCAATGAAATGGAAACGCCCTGAACCTTTCGAGAGACTGACCTGGGATCTTGATTCGGTATTTGGTTCCACGCCAACCTGGGGTCATTGGCGTGACGCGCCTAATGTGACCGAGGAAATCAGTACGGTACTAAAGGACGTTGAGGATACCGTCATCCGCCGCCTCAATAAATTCGGCAAGCAACCGGATCGCTATGGATTGATACACGCCGACATGCGTCTCGCCAACTTGTTGATCGATGATGATGGCACACGTCTTATCGATTTTGACGATTGCGGCTTCGGCTGGTTTCTCTATGATTTCGCCACCGGCATCAGTTTCATGGAAGACCACGTGAAGGTACCGGCATTGAAGGAATCCTGGGTTAAAGGCTATCGAAGATTGCGGCCGTTATCCGACGAGGATGTGAATGAGATCGACACGGTCGTCATGTTACGCAGACTGGCCTTGCTGGCTTGGATCGGCAGTCACATAGAGGCGCCGGAGCCACAAGCGCTGGCGCCCGATTTTGCCAGGGTATCGGCGGAATTGGGAACCGCATACTTACAGCGCTACGGTTGATTCGCTGTCAACCAAATCGGTGAGACTGTCAAGCACGGTGAACCCTTTTAGGTAATTCTGGTTCCTTCTTCCGCTACCAATTGAGAAGAGGAATGGCATGAGCCAGGCAAAGCTCGAATTTCTCGAAAGATCCAAATACTTCTGGAATCCCGGCAAGACTCAGGATTGGCAGGATATGGGCATCGATCTGGTCATTGATCGACGCGAGGGATATTACCTGTATGACATGGATGGACGTCGGCTGATTGACGTCCACTTAAATGGTGGGACTTACAATCTGGGCCATCGGCACCCGGAGCTGGTGGAGGTGTTGAAAGCGGGAACTGCGCGTTTCGATATGGGCAATCATCACTTCCCGGCGCTGGCGCGAACTGCTCTGGCCGAAGCGCTCGCGGCATGTGCGCCTGCCCCGGACATGAAGTACACCATCTATGGCGCTGGTGGCGCGGAAGCCATCGATATTGCCTTGAAGACGGCCCGTCATGCGGCCCAGAAACGCAAGATAGTCTCCATCGTAAAGGCTTACCACGGACACTCGGGATTGTCGGTTAAAACCGGCGATGAACGGTTCTCGAAAATCTTCCTTTCCGAGGACACCCAAGGTGAATTTGTCCAGGTTCCATTCAATGATCTGAATGCCATGGAAGACGCCTTGAAAAAACGTGACGTCGCTGCGGTCATTATGGAGTCTATTCCGGCAACCTATGGTTTCCCGATGCCCCATGAAGGTTACCTGCCTGGGGTCAAGAAACTGTGCGAACGCTACGACGTCTTCTATATTGCCGACGAAGTTCAAACCGGGTTGATGCGCAGCGGCGAGATGTGGTGCTGTAACCGGTACGGTGTCGAGCCCGATATCATGGTGACCGGGAAAGGCATCTCCGGCGGTATGTATCCAATCGCCTGCGTGCTGGTTTCTGAAAAATGCGGCGGCTGGCTAAAAGAGGATGGCTTTGCCCATATGTCCACAATGGGTGGCGCGGAACTGGGTTGCGTCGTGGCAATGAAAACACTGGAGATTCTGCAACGTCCGGCAATATCAACCATGGTGCGCTACGTTGCCGACTACATCCGCAACGGGCTTGATGACATCATGTCTGCCTATCCGGATTTCTTTGTTGGCATCCGTCAGCACGGGCTGATCATGGGATTGGAATTCAATCATGAGCAGGGTGCAAAGCCCGTCATGAAACATCTTTATGACAATGGCGTCTGGGCCATCTTTTCAACGCTGGATCCACGGGTACTGCAGTTCAAGCCTGGTGTCCTGCTCACTCAAAAGGACGCCGAAGATCTGCTACGCAGAGTGGAGATCGCTGTGTCCCTGGCGAGGGATGAAGTCATGGGCAAGAAGCAGAGGTGGACGTGATGGAGCCGCAAATCAGAAATCTGGTCGATATATCGTCAACAGCGGCTGCTCTGCAAGGCCATGCAGACATACTTCTTGAGCGTGCTCGTTGGGCCACCACGGTTTTCCAGCGATACGATCGGCAGACAACCATGAATATCGTCGACGCAGTGGCAAAGACAGCTCATGAAAATGCCGCTTATTATGCTGAATGGGCCGTCAGGGAAACCGGCTTTGGTGTGGTCGAACATAAGAAGCTGAAGAACGAGCTGACTGCTTATCCGCTGGTTGATTACTATCGGGATGAGGATTACGTCAACTTCAAAATCGACGAGGCCAGGAAGATTGTCGAGATACCGAGACCGGCAGGTGTGGTGTTTGCCCTTACTCCGTCCACCAATCCGATTGCAACGGTTAACTATAAAATCATCATCGCCTTGATGACAAGAAATGCCATCGTGATCAGCCCGCATCCCGCCGCGCGGGAATGCTGTGTCGACGCCGCCAACAAGCTTGCGGCTGCAGCAGTGGCGGCGGGTGCTCCTGAAGGCGTTATCCAGATTATCGATAAGCCCACCATACCGCTGGTGGAGACATTCATGGCATCGGAAAAAACCAATGTCATATTGGCAACTGGCGGAACAGCCATGGTGCGCGCAGCGTATTCGTCATCCAATCCGGCCATCGGTGTCGGGCCGGGTAATGCACCGGTGTTCGTGGATAGCTCTGCGGATGTCGTTGAAGCTGCGAAGCACATCGTTAACAGCAAGAGTTTCGATAACTCGATTCTTTGTACTAACGAGAGCGTGTTGATCACACTCCCTGAAATCGAAAAACAACTGATTCAGGCCCTGCGTGCGGCTCATGCGTATATCTGTGACGAAGACGACGTCACAAGATTGCGTCGTCTGTTGTTTCACGAACGGGGTTTCAATATTGAATGTATCGGTCGGGATGCTACCTGGATCGCAAACGAATGCGGTATTCGGGTGCCAGGCAATACCAGAATACTTATCGCACCCATTACGCATATCGGGGTTGAGGAAAAACTCAGTCGCGAAAAACTGTGTCCCGTGCTTGCGATGCATGTTGCAAGCAATCGCAACCAGGCGATTGCATTGGCTAAAGCAACATTGCGCATGACCGGTGCCGGCCATTCCGCGGCCATACACGCACAAGACGAACAAGTGACTATTAAATTCGCCAACTCTGTGGAAGTCTACCGGGTGGTTGTAAACGCGCCATGTTCCCAGGGCGCCGCTGGCTACGAGACGCATCTACCGCCCACATTCACCATCGGAACCGGTTACTTCGGTCGGTCATCCGTAGGTGAAAATATAGGCCCACATCACCTGGTTCATTGGACAAGGATGGCATACAACACGAAAGAGTCGATGAATGTCGATCGGTATCGCGAGTTGAGCCAGGGTTTTAACGGTCCGTTGCCGACAGCTCCATCCGATGGCGTGCCCGGTTCCGCTAGTGCCAGGCGGGTAGTGACTGCAACCGTTCATAGCCAGAATTCAAATCAGGTGGATGCGACTACTCGTGAACAGATCAGAAGGATTATCGCCGAAGAATTGCGGGACATTTTGAAGAAATAAAATGGCTGAACTGCGCTCGTTTATTTTTATCGATCAACTGCAGCCGCAAACGCTCGCGTACATGGCGACGTGGATGCGGGGTACGTTACCACGTGCCAATATGGCGGCGCAGGTGATCGAGATCGCCCCCGGTCTCGATATAGAATCCCTTACGGATGTGGCCTTGAAAGGCTCGAACGTTCATCCGGGTATGCTGGTCGTGGAAAGACAGTTTGGTACGGTGGAATTACATTCGAAGTCAATCGCCGAGGTCAAGGCGGCTGGGCAGGCGATTCTGGACGAACTCGATGCAACACAGGATGATGCGGCGCCACCAAAGATCCTCGCTTCTAAAATTGTTACCCGAATCGATCAGCAACACGCTTTCTTAATCAATCGAAACAAGTTGGGATCCATGATACTGGGCGGCGAGAGTCTCTATTTGCTTGAATGTCAGTCGGCTTCCTACGCCATATTGGCCAGTAACGAAGCAGAAAAAACATCCAATATAAAATTGATCGATTACCGGATGATCGGTGCCAACGGGCGTTTGTATCTTGCCGGTGACGAGGCTGAAGTGCGAAACGCAAAACAAGCGGCGGAAGCGGCGTTGTATGGCCTTGGAGCTGCTGCTTGATGTCCGACATGCGCGCCCTGATCAGGGAAATCCTGATGGAGGAACTGGCCGGTTTAAAGAAGGGTAGTACCTTCAGAACGCCTCAGCTTGAAGCAGTAGCGATTAATAGTAATGAAGACCTTAAAGCATTCGCCTTGAAAGTACTTGAGTTATCGAAGAACCGTGATCTTAAAAGTGATATTCAATCGGGAAATTTTCAGTTCGTTCTTAATGGGGGTGTCCGTGGTGAAACCTGGACAGCGCCGATGACGAATATATCGCGGTGCGAAGGATCCCGTTTTGAGAAGGGACTTATTACGGAAAAGGATATCGCCAGACTGGATGCGGGTACCCGAAGTATAGCTACGGGCAAGAACGTTTGTTTTACCCCTTTGGCGAGGGATGAGATTCGTCGACGGGGAATCAAGATCGAGAGGAATTCTCAATGATTCGCGGAAAAGTTACCGGCCGAATTTGGTCGTCGAAACATATAGAGACCTTACCGAACGGCGGACTCCTTGAGGTGGAAACCGACAGGGGAGACAAACTGGTGGCATTCGATCCACTCGGCTGCGCGATCGATGAGTCTGTTCTGATCACGCAAGGTTCGGTGGCCGCTGCTTACTTTACAAAACTGAAGGCGCCTATAGACGCTCTCATTGTCGGCTCGATAGATGAATAGAGCCATGTATGTCCAATCAGAACCAGTCACACTACTGCAGGAGTAGAAAATGGCAAATCAAGCAATAGGTATGATCGAAACTCGGGGTTATGTTCCAGCCCTGGCAGCCGCGGACGCAATGGTTAAAGCTGCGAACGTTGAAATTGTCTCGAAGAATGAAATCGGTGGCGGCCTGGTATCCGTTGTCGTCAAAGGCGATGTCGGTGCGGTCAAGGCTGCCACTGAAGCCGCCGCGGAGGCAGCGAATCAAATAGGTGAGGTGGTAGCGGTTCATGTTATTCCGCGTCCTCACAACGACCTTGGACAACACTTCAATTTGTCCCCTGACAAATAGCATGCTGCGTGAATGGCTATCGTGAATTGCTATCGATGTGGAAGTAGTTGATTGTGACCGATCTTCGAGTATATCTGCCGATTCGGGACTTGATGCCACAGTTTGCAGCGTGGTTGTCAACGCCAACCAGGGCGCGTGGTTATCCTCCTTTTGCGGGTCAGCACAGTCTCATCATAGAGGTTGCGCCGTCATTGGCGATTCATCGAATTGCCGATCTCGCGTTGAAAGCGGCCCCCGACCTTGAGTTGGGTCTGTTGTTCACGGAACGACAGTTTGGGTTATTGGAGCTGCATTCGGATAATATGCCTGAAGTTGAAGCGGCCGGTAAAACGATACTAAAAGGTATCGGTGCGAAACCGACCGATCAACTGACGCCGACAACCCTGTTTCACGACATTATCGAAGAGATCAGTGACCAACATTCGATTATCCTCAACAGAACGCGAGATGCGTCGATTCTGGTGCCGGGCGTATCCTTGTTGATCTACGAAATGCAGCCAGCGTTGTTTGCCTGTGTTGCCGCCAATGAGGCGGAAAGGGCAGCACCCAACTCTGTCATCAACGATATACAGATGATGGGTGCGTCCGGGCGGGTGTTTATGTCCGGTTCGCTGAATGAGATGAAATCCGCTCGCGACGCAATCAGTAAGGCACTGAAATCGGTTAAAGGTAGATCTACTTGAGTAACTGGAAAACGGCATATCGCAGTTTCTACTACGAAAAGGCGGAAGAACCGGAAGATGTCGTACTGCAACCTGCCAACACGGCGTTGTTGATTATAGACATTCAGAATACTTACTTGGAAGTTCCAGCCGAGACTTCTGAAGCCAACAGATGGGCGCCGTTTTTCGAGCGGATGAATAATACTGTCATCCCCAATACGGCCAGACTCGCCGAATTCGCACGAAGCAAAGGTGTTGAGGTGATGTATGCCCGGATCGCCTGTCTAACCGAGGATGGACGCGATCGCTCACTGAGTCAGAAAAAACCCGGTTTCAATTATCTGCTGTTACCCAAGGATCAGACACAAAGCCAAATCGTTTCGGAACTCACCCCACAAGGCGATGAGATCACCGTGCTTAAAACCACGGACAGCGCACTCACCGGAACGAACCTGCGACTGATGCTCAATAATATGGGCATCACCAATGTCATTGTCGCGGGCATATTTACCGATCAATGCATCAGTTCCACTGTACGCAGTCTTGCCGACGAGAGCTTTAACGTGCTCGTGGTGGATGATTGCTGCGCTGCGGCCACCATGAAATTACACCGGCATGAACTTGAGATCATCAACATGATTTACTGTCATGTAGTCCAGTTGGAAGACATGGAAGGCTTCTTTCCCTCCTGAGGCTCTTGATAGAGTCATGTCTGCCAAACGTCTCGGCTTTATTTCCATGCTCGGCGAACCGGGAACCTATAGCACCTGGGTGTATGACGACATTGGTGGCGACAATGAATGTTGCTGGTTCAAAAACACCTTTGGCGACTTACAGGATGTGGAAATTATCTGCACCAGAGTCTCTCACGGTGAACCCGTTCTGAATCCTGAAGATGCAGACTGTTTTATTCTGGGTGGCAGTTACAACTCCGTTCATGATGACTATAGCTGGCAGCGCGAACTCTATGTGTGGTTCGACAAACTGCACGCCGTGGGTAAACCTCTGTTGGCTATCTGTGGAGGACACCAGCTTGTTTCAGCCTATTTCGGTGCCGATGTCGTTTACTTGAACGACCCTCCCATGGCGGGTACGCAAGCCGTGGAATTGACAGCCTGTGGAGTTGAAAGCTCGCTATTCTCCGGCATCCCGCCAATGCCGTGTTTCCACTTTGCCAATTACGAACATGTCCTGAATCCTCCTGCCAACAGCACGCTGTTGGCAACCCATCCCAGAGTTACGAATGCGGCTTTGTCATTTGAAAACGGTTGGTACTCGACACAGTTCCATCCGGAAGCAACGGTGGCAACGCTCAGTCGATCCTGGCGGGATTCTTATTCTGAGCTGGTGGGGCGATACGATGATGACGATAACGGGCGTCAACTCATCGAGAATTTTATTTATTTGGCCAGTTAAGGCTGGTTAAAGCACTACCTGTTTGCATGTCGTAGATTACGCTGTTTTTATACGTTCGAATTTCGTGATTATCTCAACAGGTTTTTGATCTGAAAATCTATCCGTCTACCAGCGGTGGTTTATCACTGTTGAGGCTTGAGATGTGAATCTTCCACGACCCGTCGGGCTGTCGCGCGAAGATATTCAACGACGTGCCACTTTCTATAAAGGTTGAACCATTTTCATCTCGATACTCACCGGAATACGCGGCTACGCAATATCCCAAATCTTTCTCGCCCCTCGACTCGAGTACCTTAAGCTTCTTGTTGGTCTCGCCGGATGCAAGCCATGTACGATGTGTTTCTCTAAGGGCGTCTCGACCTATAGCCGGTAATCCATATGGCGAGTAGATCGTGCCGTCTTCGGTGTACAGTTGAACACAGCTTTCGATATCACCTGCGATATATTTTTCGACCCATAGATCGAACACCCTTTTTGCGTTGTCAGCAAAAGTCATATCAAACCTTCCTGTCGTTTACTGTTTTGAACCTTGGGGTCAGGCTGACTTATCCAATTAAATTTACTTGGCAGCTAAATATAATATTTCAGAATATATAGTTGGCCAAGCGGGAGCTATCACTCATTGGTAGGCTCATGAAATATTTTTCAAGTAACCGTTGGTGTGTATGGTTCTCGATTGACTGCGATCGTCATTTTGTTTCGATGAGGCCGAGTTTATGCAGATGACGAGATCCGAGAGAAGTAACTGTTACAGCGCGGCTTTTAGGTGCTTTCCGCAACCATCGCAGTTCAAATAACCGCTCGGCAAGTGCAGCGCCCAGTGCGCCACCGAGATGATACTGTTGTTCGCTCCAATCAAAACATTTACGTGCGAATGCACGCCGACGATTACGTGCCTCGCCAATATCTATCGCCAGGTCAGATATGAAAGTTGTACCCATAGAGGTGATTGAGTAGCTATCGTCATGCTCTCTAATGTACTGCATATTCTTCATTGCCTTGACCAGGCCAACGCCCAGGCGACCTGCCAAGTGGTCGTAACAGGTACGTGCCTCAATCAACGGCTCCGACCTCGCTGAGACAAGTCCGGGACGCGCGGCACGCCGTGTACCCAGCACCTCAAGAGCTTCAAGTGCATCAGCCACATCGTATCCGGCGAGACTGAAGTAGCGGCATCTGCCGCGAGCATCTACTTTTAATAATCCACCTTCCACGAGACGATGGAGGTGCGAACTCGCGGTTTGTGGCGTGACGCCCGCTTGCCTGGCTAACTCACCTGCAGTCCAGCTACGTCCATCAATCAAGGTCTCAAGTATTACAGCTCGGGTGGGGTGACCAATCAGTGCGCCGATGGCTGCAAGATTCGGAGAAGTATTCATCGAGTGGATCCAGGCTACCAGTAACGGTATCAATGTAGCGTGTCTGGTCAGGAATCGCCATGGAAAAGCTTCGATGCGGATCGAAGCTTTTATTCATTTCTCGTTACTAGAATGAATTATCTATCACTTTATAGGAAGAACTAGCAAGATGGTTATACTGCAAAACATTCTAACGCGTGTAGATGTCACCCATTACACCAATATCTGCAACCAAATATGGACGAGAATTTCCGTACCAATCCAACGGTGGCGTTTGACTCGCTCAACTCGTCGACGACTGCTCATGATAAACGAACGGTCCTTGCGTGATATTGGTCTCGAGCATGATGAAGTACTCCGCTATCACAGAGAGCGTTTCCGACGTTGAGGAGATCTATATCCTGTTATGTCGACTACCTGAAATGGAACCACAGAGATCGTCGACTCGAGGGGAGCGAGTATATTATTGATTCAAATTGGCGTGAGGTCGGTTAGTGAGGTCGACTTGATTATCCGTTGCGTATGGTGCATAGAACGATTAGCTGCCAGACATCCAGCGGCTGATCAACGTAAGACTTTCATATTGCCATGAAGAATTTATTACTGATGATACAGTAGTGATTAGAATTGTTTGTCAGGTCGTATTGCATCCAATCAACTGATGTCAGGAACATGATATGAGTCCAGATTTGCAATTAGCTCATAAGACTCGCATGAAACGTTTACTGCTTTGCTTTGGCTGGGATAGAGGACAATTCATTCAACCACCGTTGGGAAGAGCGGTGCCAAATTTGGAATTTTGGTAGAAGTTCATATCGCTGAGTAACGGTGCCGAGACGAATACTGTGGACTTTAGGGGCGTCACCCGGTGCAGCTGAATAAATTGGAGATCCGCATTCAGAACAAAATGCCTGTTCACGTTTTGCGCCGCTTTCTCCTGTTTTCATGTAAATCTTCGGTGAACCTGCATGGAGTTGAAATGATCCAGGTTCTGTCAGAACTACGGTTCGAAAGGCAGAACCGGATAGCGTTTGACAATCTGTGCAGTGGCAGATACCGACATTGTCCATGTTAACTTCGGCTTCGTAGGTGATAGCGCCACAATGGCACCTACCGCTGATTTTCATAGTCAATTGTTCCTATTGAGTCCACAAGGAGATACATGTCACCAAGGACAGGTAGGCTCGTAGTACACCGCAAGCCAAATGCTTAATCAAGCTGGGTGGAAAATCCTTGAAGGTACTTTTGTTTGCAATACATTCTATCTTTAGTATGATAGAAACTTAATCATCTATAACAACACGCCAACTCCTTGTCTCAGAGATGAGTGATCGACCACCTGCCATGGAAAAGATTAGAAAGTTGATGTATTCGATTGATACTCAATGTGTGTACGGATCATGTTCAGATTTGGGGTAATTGCCGATACCCATATGAATCCTGAAGATGATCGCTCATCTTCCCCGTGGGAGACGAACAAACTTTCAAACACGAGGACTCGAAGTGTTATTGCTGATCTGAATGCTCTACAGCCCGCTTTTGTCGTGCATCTTGGAGACTTGATCCATCCCGTTCCAGAGTTGGATTCATATGCAGATGCCGCCATCAGGTTTCGCGATACTTTTGAAGATCTGAATTGTCCGCTATACCTTGTTCCGGGTAATCATGATGTGGGTGATAAACCTGCACCCTGGATGCCGGCTGGAACGATAAAAGAAGAATACGTTAATCAATATCGAAAGTATTTTGGGAAAGATTTCTATAAGTTTGAACACGACAATATAGTATTTATCGTTATTAACTGTCAGTTAATTAACTCCGGACTTTCAGTGGAAGAGGAGCAACGGATATGGTTGGAAAAAATTCTGAAAGAAAATAATGGAAAACGTTGTTTTTTATTCACGCACTATCCTCTGTTCATTTGCGAAAAAGATGAAGAAGGTCATTATGACAATCTGGATGAACCGGGTCGCGGCTGGCTCTTGAAGCAGATCCAGAAGGGTCGAGTAGAGGCGGTGTTTGCAGGACACGTGCATAACTTTTTCTACAATCGGACCGGCGAAACGTCTCATTATATTTTGCCATCCACTTCATTCGTTCGACATGATTACAGCGAGCTTTCCCGCATAGCACCTGCAGAGGAAAATGGTCGGAATGATTTACCAAAGCTCGGTTTCATGGTTGTTGATGTTTTCCCGGAAAACCATGTTGCAACCACTATCAGAACGTATGGTAAACAAATAAAACAGGGAGATTCGAATAATCTCAACTCATATACGATTAAAAGCCCCAGTATAGGAAAGGGTGACTTCGCATCTATTGGTATTGATCTTCGCCAGGACTGGGCTGAAGTTTTTTATCTACCATACAACGGTGCGTTAGATGAGTTCGTGCGCAAGAAAGTCAGAAACGACTATCTACTGCTCGCATTACAGGAGCTTGGATTACGTGATCTTCGGATACCAGCCTCCGATCTGAACAGCACAGATAGATGTTCACGAATGTCGGACCTCAAGACTTTGGGGCACCGATTTTCAATCTTTCGATTCGGGTTGCCTTCCAGTAGCGAATTACATCTATTGAAAAGTAAACGTGATCTATATGAATCGCTGGAGCTGGTGTTGGCAGACATTGGTCGGAAAGAGGCAGCATCTCTCATGAGCCTTCGTCAAGAGCTGAATACTCCGATTTATATTTCACAGTTGCGTACTTCCGCGACGATATCCAGAGATAGTGAAAAATTCAATCACTTCGTGAATCATGGATTCTTGCCCAACGAAGCAGAATCAATAAATGCGATCGTAGATATACTCGATCCGAAGTCGTTCGATGGGTTTGTTTTCAGAATCGGTTGTTCACTGGATGTACCATCTTCAATGATATTGATCGACGAGATATCCAACCGACATCAATTTAAACCATTGCTTCATGTGCGCCTGTCAAGTGATAACCCCGCGACAATAATGACGGATGAAAAGGCGCATCTTGGTAGGGTAATTGAATCCCTGGTGGAAACACATAACAGAGCAGGACGATTTAGTACTTTCCTTGACTCATTCGTTGATAACGATAGGGGATACTTTCCGCGAGACGGTCTGATCGACAGACGGTTTAATCCAAACGTTTCGGGCAAGATATTCAAGAATCTTGTTTCCTTGTTGGTTTCAATCGGCAGGGTGAACAAATCAGAATTAGTTCGACAAAAAGAATTCCTTGCATATTTCCTGGATGGGGAGACGCTAAATATGACAGTACTTTTACCGAATGCTTCCTTGTTGATAAATCAGTTTTTTGACCAGGTTAAATCGCTATCTAGTGCTGGTCATGGAAAGGTGATCGATCTTGAAACAGGCGCTTTGCTTATTGACAGTATGAATAGAACTGGAGATTCCACCGATATAGACAAACACACAATTGAAAAACCCGTGGTAATACTGATGGACAACTAGTTATGGGGTATCGGCATGAACAGGGTTGCAATACATCCTATTTTATATCGTAAAAGGTGATGTTGTGAGTCGAAAGATAAGTTTGAACGCTGATTTGGGCGAATCATTTGGGCGTTATGTTTTGGGAAATGATGCTGAATTAATGAAGGTAATAACTACCGCAAATATTGCATGTGGTTATCATGCTGGCGATTCACGGACGATGAACGAATCCGTGATGCTAGCAAAAAATACCAACGTAGATATCGGTGCACACATCGGATTCCCTGATCTGGTCGGGTTCGGTCGTAGATATATGAAACTATCTCCGAACGAAATTTATGAAATCACAGTTCACCAGATTGGATCGCTTTCAGGGTTTTGTAAAGTCAATAATGTGAAGATATGTCATGTCAAACCGCATGGGCAGTTATTCATGGCAGCACAGAACGAAAGCGAAAGTGCTCATGCAATGGTAAATGCGATCGGAGATGTCGACTCCAGTCTCATCCTTCTTATGGAGGGAGAAATTCCTGCGCTTGCATGCAAGTCGAAAGGCATACGCTTTGTCGAGGAAGGTTATATCGATCTGGATTATGACGACGATGGAATGCTCGTTATAGAAAAGGAAAAGAAGGAAAGAGATCCGGAAGCTATAGCACGAATAGCAATAGACCTGGTTAATCAACAGGGCCGTAAAACGTTATCGGGAAGGTGGAAGGACATACCTGTGAAGTCCGTCTGTGTTCATGGGGATGGTCCTAATGCTTTGCAGATAGCGCACGCTGTACGTAACGGGCTTGAGAGCGCAGATATAGAGATAGTTTCGTTGCGTCAACTGTAAACACCCAAGGAGTAATTTACGAGAGGTTTAATCATGAAAAACATAGTTCAATTGCGAAGAATCATTTCAATTATCAGTGTTCTGGTTCCAGTTCTTACAATGCCTGCGAACGCAAGTACCGTGAACATATTTTCTGGTAGCAGCCCAATATTTGCACCGGTTTTCATTGCCGATACTCTAGGATATTTTTCGGATGAAGGGCTTGATGTGGACGTAAAGGCATTTACCAGTGGCGCCGAGGCAACGGAAGGCTTCAGAGCAGGCTCTGCACAGTTTCTGGTTGCGGCTGATGTTCCGATGCTCTATCTCCTCGCTGGAGGGGATGCCAGGATGGTTGCCCAGTTTTCCGCAAACCCCGATATGTTGCTCGTAATCGGGAATCAGGATATGAAAGGTCCTGAAGATCTTGTTGGTAAAAAAATCGGGCTGGTGCGAAAATCTGCATCGGAATTTCTGTTGTATAAACACTTGTCAAAAGCGGGTGTCAGTCTTTCAGATGTCGAACTCGTGAATATTGCCCCCTTCGAGCAGGTCTCGGCATTAACCAATGGCGATGTTGACGCATTATCGAGCTGGAAACCGTTCGATAACAAGATCGCGGCATTGTCGGGGAATAAGTTCCATACGTTATCCTGGAATGGGAATGACGGCTATATTCTTTACTCGGGACTCGTAGTCAAATCAGATTATTTTGCAGAGAATCCAGATACGGTCGAAAAAGTTGTACGAGCTTTGACCAAGGCTGCTAACTGGTTATCGAACGCGGCTCCTGAAGAGGTGAGCAAAACACTTTCCATGTACCTTAAGAATTCTCCTGATGATGTATCTCACGTCATCGCGAACAATACATGGGATGTGAACGTAAATGAAGACGTCATAACGATGATGAAGGAAATCGAAGATTTTCTGGTTTCCCTCGACTTGATTAAAAATCGAATCGATTGGGATAGCGCCATTGATACGTCATTTATGAAGTAGGGTGATATTCAGTAATCGATCCTTAAATGTTGTAGTCGGGGATTTGGAGAGAATGCATGGCTGAATGGAAGAATCTTGTAATCAAGGATGTGACAAAGAGGTTTGACAGTGGGCCATGCATACTTTCCGGCATTGATATCAGAATTTCCAGAGGATCATTTGTCTGTGTTCTTGGTCCAAGTGGTAGTGGAAAAAGTACGCTTGCCGACCTGATTGCTGGGTTTGTGAAGCCATCGACTGGCGATATATTACTTGACCACGAAAAAGTAACTGGACCTGGACCTGATCGGGTTGTGATATTCCAGGATTTTAGTAATGCACTTTTCCCGTGGCTCACTGTTGCCGAGAACGTTGAGTTCGGGTTAAAGAAAATTATTGGTGACAAGGCAGCCAGACGTCGTAAAGTTTTGGATACATTGGGGATGGTGAAGCTTTCAGATCACATTGACAAGTTTCCCTCTGAGCTTTCTGGAGGCATGAAACAGCGGACGCAAATTGCCCGCGGAATTGTTATGAATCCGGATATTCTTTTAATGGATGAACCATTCGGTGCACTGGATGCAATAACACGTCGTCATCTTCAAGATGAGTTAGTTAAGATCTGGGAGGAGTTAGGCCAAACAATTATTTTTATCACACATGATATTGGCGAAGCGCTTTTGATAAGCAATAGGGTGTTGGTGCTTTCATCTGGGCCCAATGCTGAAATTGTTGAGGACTTTAAACAGGAACACCGTTTTGAAGATCCTTCCGATAAAGGATTTTCTGCTGCATACCGACGCATCGAAAATAGTATCGAAAGCTCATTGAAAACATGACAGCACCAAAAAAAATAATTTACCGGGTTGTATCCGGAGCCATATCAGTGGCGGTATTTGTTGTGATCTGGTCCATCGCATCGACTTTATTCAACACGCCGATTCTGCTGCCATCACCCACTGACGTATTTCATTCGGCTATGTCCATGTTATATGAAGGTGAGCTCCTGATACATATAGGGTCCAGTGTTAAACGACTGATCGTCGGAATGGCGGTAGGTGTTCCAGTCGGAGCATTGATCGGTTGTGCCATGGGTTGGTTTCCAACTGTAAACGCTCTCTTGGATCCCTATGTCAGGATGGCGAACTCTATTCCGGCGATTGCATTGATACCATTCAGTTTACTTTGGTTTGGAGTTTCAGAATTTTCAAGATATGCGTTAATTTTCTATACCGTGTCGTTGTGTGTCCTGCTTAGCGCCAGAGCGGGTGTAAGAAGTGTTTCCGAAATACAGATCAAAGCGGCGCAGTCGCTCGGACTCGGTGAGAAAGAAATGTTTGTTAGGGTGGTAATCCCCGCAGTTTTTCCATCAATACTTTCAGGGGTGCGTACAGGAATTGGTCTGGGTGTGATGGTAATTGTGGCGGCAGAGATGGTTGGCGCATCAGATGGATTGGGATATCTGATTATGGAAGGTCGTTCGCACTTTGCTGTCGATCGCATGATTATCGGTATTCTGGGACTCGGTTTGCTCAGTCTTTTTCTGGATCGATCATTTACTTATATCGTTGAGCATGTCATGCCACGTTGGTCAACGAAGCGACGAGTTGGAAACTAACTTAAAGTGCCTTCTGAGCATCGTAAGTCGGCCCACTACCTTCTCGGTGCGATATCGGTAGTAGCCGGGCTCACGATTTGGGCGATTGCTGCCTGGTATACGGATTCTGCTTTACTGCCAACGCCAGTTTCCGTCCTTAAATCGTTTTCAGAAATGACTCAGACGGGAGATCTGTATCAGTCGGTGTTCGATAGTGCGAGTAGAGTCATCATTGGTTATTTAATAGGAACACTGGCAGGTATATCGACCGGGGTGATCCTTGGTGGATCGAAGCTTATTTCTGAATTATTGTCACCGCTGTTCGATTTCTTCAAGGGCTTGCCACCCATAGCGCTAGTGCCGATTGCTATTATGTGGTTCGGTATTGGCGAGATGTCAAAATACGTTGTTATAGCTTATATCGTGTGGATAGTTGTAGCGGTAAGCACTCTCTCGGGACTCAGGGAGGTTCCAACAATACGGATCAAAATTGGTCAGATCATGGGACTTTCACACTTTCAGATTTACATGAAGATTGCATTGCCCACGGCCATGCCTTACATATTCCTGGGCATGAGAACGGCGATTGGATTTGCATATGTGGCGCTTGTTTCAGCAGAACTCATTGGCGCAAACACCGGCATTGGATATCTCATTATGGACTACAGATTTTCGCTACAAACCTCCAAAATGATAGCAGCAATTGTTCTACTCGGTGTCCTGGGTTCACTTACGCAAATGCTTTTTGATATTATTATTAAGCGCACCCGACTATATTTAAAGTAAGTATGTTGGTATTTATATTGTCATGGATATGAACGCTTTAACGGCAAGTCAAGAAAGCTGTGATTCAGGAAATAATATCAGCTAATTATTTCCTGGTTTTCGACGGAGTTAAAGTTCTCTCAAGTTTGACCAGATCACCGCGGTAGGTTGCTTCGCCGACATAAATTGCCACGTCGTTGTGATCCGTAATGACCCTTCTGACTTCTCCGACAGGCGAATTTATCGGTATTTCGAGAAGATTTGCGACCTCAACATCGGCTGTATCAATTGTCAGGGTTTGCGTCGCACTGCAGATATCAACATTTTCGAGAGATTCCAATACCAAAATCACCATTTCCTTTTCAAATCGGTTTGGGGCCAAGGAGTACAATCTTTGATCAATATATATATTGATTACAGCGTAGGGGATATTGTTGGAGAGATGCACTCTACGTAGAAAATGATAGGCAGGTGCTGGAACACCATCAGAAGTATCCATGACAGGTTTAACGACGGTATCCTTCTCATTAATAATTCTTGCAGTGCTGTCTTTCCATTTTCTTAACATTGTGTCCCAACTAGACTCAAGCGTTACCCATCTTCTCTCGGCAATTAATTTGGACACAAAGGTGCCTCGTCCTTGTTGTCTAGTAACCAGGCCTTCTTCTTCAAGTATTGAAACAGCTTGGCGGACAGTGACTATCGCTACATTGAACTCCGCAGCCAGATTTTCCAAAGAAGGGAGTTTAGTCCCAGGTGGCCAATTTCCTGCATGAATTCTACGTCTAAGTAATGATGCGATATGGACATAAAGAGAGCCCTTTGAGCGCTTGAATGCGGCAAGATGATCTTGATTTGCAGAATTACTCATCTTATAGGAAACAGATAAAGTTGTTCTTGATATGTACGAATATTTGTGACAGGTTGAACATGAAAATCATATCAATTTCTCGTGTACCATTTCAGAACGTGGCCACTTCAATATTACACTTTACAAATCAGACTGAGACTGTCTGAATATAAAAGACACTGCTAACTATTTTCTTGACCTTTAACCAAGATTTTCACATGAACATACAACGGTTGAGGGTATTTTCATAAGAAATTATGAATTGCCTACTCCGTTCAATCAAAAATTACCCTGAGTGTCAGTGATTAACCACAGATTCAAACCACAGCATGTCTTTATATCTATATACACTGTTATGAATTTGAGGTCACGCCCAGGCGATTGAACAGGGTTGCTGCGAAATGGTGTGGGCTGTGCTGAGACACGAGCTTCTTTGATAACCCTGGATCAAGGAATGACTGGGGATCGTGTTCAGTAAAATTTTGAATAGCATCAGCAATTTGTTGAATCGAATCACTGTCATACGTCATGCCCAATTTATTTTGCTCCACCAGATTGCCAAGTAATCCGGCCTTGGAGGCCAGGACCGGCTTGCCTGCTGCTGCGGCAAGTAACGTCACGTTACTCATGCCGTGATAAGTCTGATAAGGCATAAGGACGACGTCCGACATTGAGAACAATGAGCCAAGTTTATTATCAGTCATGAATTGATAATACGTCACAACTTGTATGGGTCGTGCGGATCTCAATGACATAATCTCGACATCCAGGTGCTGCCTGAATTCGCTGCTGATCTTACCGACCAGTGTCAGACAAATTTTCTTGCAGATGGTGTCAGATAATAAACGCAGTGCGGTAATTATTTGAGTGATCTCTTTTCGTCGCGACAAATCACCATATACCAGGAACATGCGACGATTGCCTTGAATCTCGAGCTCGAGATTCAACCGCATCGATTGCTGCAAAGATGCTTGCGGGGCTTCTACAGGGTCAGTCAGGTAGATGGCTTTGTCGCCACTGGAGGATTCATTCAGATGACGTACCGCATACGGGTCGAGAACAAACAAGCTATCCAGGGCTTCACTTTGTAGTGCCTGGACAAGCATGCGTTTTTCAGGCAAAACACCATCAGGAGCGATTGGGTCAGAGATATCCCACTCCCCATCGTGGAAGGTGGGACTGAACAAGATTCCGGTAATCGGTACGGATGATTCCACACCGGCAGCCAGTTGAGGCAGATATTCGTTGATATTGGGAATAAAGCCGATGGTTGCGTCAAGCTTACTTGCGTAGTTTTGGAACAGATGCCAGTCAAACCATGTAGCACTGTATGTTCCAGTGCCTTCTTTTAGCTGATGAGCTTCTGAGGTTATTATCGTTTTGTCGGTGGTTGAATCATGGGCATTCTTCTTCTCCTGCTTACCCTCGCTGATGGCCAGGAATCGAATATTTTTATTCGGGGCGGTGTTTGCAAGTTCTACAACATCGGGATGTGAGTGAAAAAATTCATTCCAAACGACGATATCAAGCTGTCCAGTGCTTACATGTTCAATCCAGTATTCCTGCAGTAACCGTAAACAGGTTGCCGAATGCGCGTATCGAGACGAATCAAAAATCAGTATCCGCGGGTTTGAAACTATCGTGCCCAAAGTTGTTACCTTAATTGTGTGTTTTGTAGCGAATCATTTAGAGAGTATTTCTACGCATGGCTTCGAACAACAGTTACAGAAAATATTGTCCGACAATTTCGAATATTCAGCCGTCTCATCTTAGCGTGCGTTGTGAGTGAAGTGGCGCGAGTAGGTTCAGTTCGATAATGTGACATCCTGTCTGCGATTTGTCGGACATTCCTGCCGTGTCGTAAAGGAGCCCGAGGCCAGTCAATAACGATGCTTCTTAGTCCCTGTTGGCCGAGGAACACCCGGAAAGGATTGTAAGGAAAGTCTCTGTCCGAGTCATATCTCGTCACCAGGTAATTTTCGGGATCTCATCCATACAACTCAAAGAAGCCATGATCGCCGAAGGGTTTACCGCACATCATTGAAGACCGGGTGGCGATGTTTTCCAATGCGCCATCATTACACATATGAGAGATGGTGCTGGTGTTGAGTAATGCCGTTATATTCGGCAATAGTCCATCCTGGCTCCACTGCTTCATGAGCTGTGGCTCGAATGCATCGAGCCCGACATAGAGAATCAAACCTTATGACCCCTTGGCTTGATGTTTGACAATATGGATTGATACTTCAATAACAACATGTCTGCATATAATGATGAGCAGAGATGGCCCCCATTGATTGGACAGCCCATGGGCGAAGATAAGTGCTTTCCTCCATTATTAGCATAGTACCTATGGAGAAAAGCGATGAGAAGAAAGCGACGTACCCATTCACCGGCCTTCAAGGCCAAGGTAGCGTTGGCAGCGATCCAGGGTGATCTGACCCTGGCCGAGTTGGTCAAGAAGTTCGATGTGCACGCGAACCAGATCACGGACTGGAAAAAGCAGTTGTTGAACAGTGCACCG